>NZ_JBWDNW010000002.1:0-734974 GCF_056269405.1 Paenibacillus sp. J2L1-98
CTCCTGGATGATGGAATTTTTAGGGCTATGACCCGTTGCGTACTTCCATCGTACCGAGGCGCTCGTTTTTTTGCAAAGCGGAAATTTAACGCTCTACAGGAATGCTATCGTATCCGTTAGTTTAACGCTCAAACGCAAATATGCCCCTGTAGTAAGTAAAGGGCAGCCGCAACAGATGCTATCATCGGCGTCGCCCTTTTAAGGATATGACCAGCAAGATAAACAATGTTAGAGAAATTGCAAGAACTAAAACGATTATGACAAATCGGTTATCTGTTTCTTTATTAATGGAAGATTTTTCTAACGAAACCTCTTGAGGGATTGTTATCTTAGAGGGTTCATATCCTGCTCCCAATGCTTTAAGTTCTTCATGTGCGGATGCAAGAGTCTTAGTTCCTTTACAAAGTCCTGTTTCAAGTCGATCTGGATTACCGTAAGCAAGAACGATATATTCTTCATTCACTTCGAATCCCTCATATCCACAACTTGCCGAACTCAATGCTGTATAAACAGTCGCTTGAGAACTCAATTCTCCTTTCCATACCGTTTTCACTTCGAATTGAGCTTTTACAGGATCTGCGGAAGACCACAAGAGCATGCATTGACAGTTAAAGGCTCGACCACAAACCACGTACCGAACACGAACAAATAACTCAGTAAGACCTTTGTTGTTCTTTTCCACATTTTTATCACCTCATCGAAATGGTGGAAATCCCCACATGTAATTAGACGAAACTAGCCTAGTATTGTTGCGCAATTCTGCCCGTTACTTCAATGCAGAAAGGGAGCAACTGCCGTGATGGCCTGCTCCCTTGGTGCGTTCAACTATCGTTACCCTTTAGTTCAACAAAGGACTAGTTAGTATTTATTTACTACAGCGCCCAAAGTTACTCCTCTAACGTAAGGCTGGCCACTTAGCAATTGAAGTTCTTTCGCTGTCCCAGTAACTACCACACCCAGAATACGAATATCACTCACATCAGGTTTGGCTTTATCCTTTTTTAAATAATTGTAAATTCGGTTGAACTCATAATGATACTGTCCTTTCAGTTGAACTCCCTGTTCCAAAGCATCCAGGAATTTTTTCTCCGTCACTTCAATCGGATCCGAATGGAAGATGCCAAAGCCTTTAACCCAATCTTCATCATCAGGTATTGCATAACTCTTATTTCCATTTCCGTCTATATAAGGATCATAGAATTGTTTGTTGTCATACGTATCCACCCAATACCAAGTCTGGGTTAACCCGGGAGGAGTCATCTGTTTCACTTCGCTTAAAGAATAATCTTTGTCGAAAGATACTGCCATTTCCACCAGCTTGTCTTGATCCATTTCCTGGAGCAAGGGAAGATCATTAAGGATTTTTCCGTTATAATTCACTTTTGGAATGTAAAACAACATTTTTCTTTGCCCGTTTAAACCGTTATAGCTGCGTGTATACTCATATCCTTGTTTTTCCATGGCCGCATCGGATAATGAAACAGTTTGCACGAGACTTCCCGTCAAGGTTGTAAAAGCAAAAAAGGGAACAACTTGATAATTAGTTTTTTTATTTGACCAAGGTATAGGTACTCCTTCAATCACTTTAACTGTATAAAACTGAAAGGTACCGTTCAAAAAACCGCTGTCGTTGACATGTCCTGTTTCCACTTGATTAGGTCCACTGATCAGCTTCATGATTTGCTCATTGTTCATCGCACGGCTATAACTCCAGCTTGTCAAATGGAGATTGCCGAGCATCACTCCGAAAAGAGCGATTACAGATACAAGCAGCGAAATGACAGCCGTGCGAATCGTAGATTTTCGCTTCGCTTTCTTGATAATTTTTGTTAAATTCTCCGTATCTTCCTCTTTGCGAGGTCCGTTCATCTAACTTCACTCCCATACCTTTTTTTGAACTGCTGTCTTGCCTGATACAGCGCCGCTTTGACATGTTCCATTCGCATCCCCAGCAGCTTCGCTATCTCCTTGTACGGCAGTTCCATCTCATACTTCATGATGAGAAGCTGTTTATGCAGCGGCGAAAGCTGACTGAGAACAATTTCTACTTCTTCTTTCTTTTCCTGCAGCAGCAGTTGGTCTTCAGGCAGATTAGAATCCGATATTTCCATTGTGTCGATCGGAACCGTAATCCACTTTTTTCGGCGGCAGAGATCGTAATAGTGGTTAATAGCTACTTTATACAGCCATGCGCTGAACTTCCCGTTTTCTATTGAGTCTATGTATAGAAAAGCTTTATACAGGGTCTCCTGCAAAATATCCTCCGCATCTGATGGAGAAGCGCCTAGTCGAATGAGGTAATTCCGGATTTCATTCAGCTTTGGCTGCAGTAGTTCGTAGATCTGTCCGACGTCCATGCTTCACCACCTTTCATAGGTATAACGGGCAGAAATCTGAAATGTTAATAGTCCTGCAAAAAATCGAGCAAAAAAATTAGGCTGCCGATTCATGCACCATAGGCAGCCTTGTATTATTTTTCTTTTCCAACTGTCTTTCCTACTTACCATTCCCTTTGATATTGAAAAAAGCGCGTTTATAAATCCGTACACGTAGTTAGAATAGCGATTATGATATACAAGCCTAACAAAAATTCCTCGAGCCAGCCCTCTTGTTGATCAACTATTCTTGACAATCCACCAACCCGGCGCAGAGACATGCACGGATGAGGATTTATTTTTACAATTTAGAAAGCTAGAAAAAAATGAAGTGATACAACAGCAACAGAAGCATGAAGTAAAACGTTCATCCAAACCTTTCGGGATACCTTTAAATCTTGAATCAACATTATGATCGACCATATGAAAATAATTAAAAAAGCTATTTGAACTAGAATACTAGGCATTATATAAGTACCTCCCACACTTGTCTTAGTTCAATATATTATGAACATGCGGGAATCGTGCTTCTTTCTCTCTACTATTTTAGCTATATTTAATCAGTTTTCTGCGTAGCTTAATAATATGAGCAAGCTACCGCAGCTTCAGCCCATCAAGTGTGTTATTAAACTATCGCGTACCTTTAGCTCAATGGAACATTGTTTTTTTCGCTACGGATAACACGGAAATTACTCGCTTTGTATCCATCTGTACTAGCTTTGAAAGTAATTTGAACTATATCCGAGTTAGAATCGTATGTCGTAACTTCCCCTTCAAGTATAAACTCTTGTTGAGGATAAGAATCCGATTTCCTGATTGGTATGATATGAGCGCCGCCGATGAGAAAGTTATTACCATATTCCTTTTCAAGTACGCTCATAATCTTAAGACGAAGTTCGAAAATAAGGACCTCTTCCAAGCCCTTACGTTGAATGTCGACATTATATTTAGTTGGTGACTCCTCGTTGTAAGCTTCAGCACAATCCATTACTGTAGAGTTGGTTACCCCTATTACCCAAATCAAAATTAGACCTCTCCACCACATGAGAAATAACCTCCATCTTTTTTGGTTATTTTGCCCAACCGATTATCGAACTATCCTGCCAGTTACTACAATGAAATAGGAGCAGCTGCCGCGGCAATCTGCTCCTTGATCTGATCGAACTATCGTACCCGTTAACATTCCTGTAGGTGTTAGTAGATCCGATTTGCAGAAGAACGAACGCCTCGCTAGGATGAGTATGTACTGGGTTGGAGCCCTCAGAACTCACCTTAGGAGGCGTTATTATGAAGTCTAGACTATTTAAAGCTCAAACTCAATGTGTAGAACGTGTTTCCGCTTCTACTCTTGTCATTGGCATCGACATTGCCAAGGAGAAACAGGGATTTCTGTTGTCCTTGTTAATCCAATGACGACCAAACGCAATAAGGAAAACAGAGACAACTCCCCATCAAAAAATGACCCAAAGGACGCTTTGGTCATTGCCGATGCAGTGAGCCGCGGGTTTCTCCGCGGATAAAGCTCAACCGCCACTAGCAGCTTAACAACTAAAATCGCAACCCAAACACGTAGATTAGCTCGTTCGCAGGATTTCACAAAGAAAGCACGGAGTACCTAGATTTTTACGCTTTAGGGCTTAGACCCGTTCCGTTAACGTTGATCGGACTCCACACCTTGGTTAGATAGGACGAAGGAATGTAAAGGCTTAGACCCGTTGAGATTTGGGAGAGTGAATCCCAAGGACCTTGTGGAGAAAGATGTGCAGCAAAACTTTCTGTGGAAGATGTTGTAAATAGACCGACACCTTCTATTCCCGCATGTCCTCAAACGGAACTGCCTAGCCGCGAGTATTCGTGAGAAAAACCTTATTCTCTGAGGGAGTTAAACTTATCAGTTAATAACGTAATATCACCATTCAGACTTTTCAAATATCTCTTGGTGGCTCACAATGAGATTCTCCATCCCAATATCTCTAATAAAACTTTTCAGCCATGCTATCCAAACTGAATCATTTTCTCTATTCGCCGTTATAAGGGCATCAATAATAAACGGCTCCAAGTCAAATCGATCCATCTTGGACATTATATCTACAGCCGCTTGGGCACCTGGCCAATTCATATCCTTTAATAAAAATAACAATTGAGGTAACATCTGAACTTGATCGGTGTATTTGAGTTTTCCAACTAAGCTTATTGCGCTATCCCATTGCTTCTTGCCAGTATCGGTAATTAACGAATTAAATAAGTGATGCTTATGTGGGATCAGTTTTTCTATTGCCTCATTTTGTTCTTCTTCTGAACATTCCCAACTTAATGAATCTAATAGAGAGCCTAGTTCATCCTTCATAGCTCTTCCCTCACTTTTCATCGCTTTATAATGCAAGACACTCGCTATTACTATCGTGACCCGTTTGCTTAACGAAACATGAAGCCATCCAGAAGGCTTTGGTCTCGGCAGCCTTTCCTGTGTTTATTATGCTCTAGTTACCCGTCGCTCGTTTAGTTTAACCAATGAGACTTATTACTCTTTAGTATACTTTTAAAATATCTAAGTCCTTTATTTCCGTAGAAATCTGCTTTTGGATATGTAACCTAACTGTTCCTTTATCGACTTCAGGTTTTATACTCTTGGCTTATTTTCCCTCTATAAGGGACATTTGCTACCTAATATCAATCCCTTCTTATCAGATAGATAGTATAGTGTGTCACTACATCCCCTTGAAAAAATATCCTCATCCACGGATTCTTTTCCGTGGTAAATGTAATTTTTTTAGCTTTATTATCATCACTACTAACATATCCAGTCAATCCAATAGGACGTTCTTTATACTTATCGAATTGTCCATAAAATACCCCATTGGCATTGCTTCGCCAATCCTCGTCTTGAGGAAACAGTGCCATTACATCATCAAAAGTATCACCAATACTAATACCTCTTGGCCCAACACATTCCCCAAACACATCGACTACAGCCGGTGTTGTTTCCTCAACGTAGTCAAAATAGATATATTTAACCACATCATTGGAAAAATACGTTTCACTGCCAGGGTCATTTACCTCTTTTTTAAGTCCGAACTCCACCATTTGCTCTTTGGTCCAATCCGAGCGTAGTAATTCAAAATCATATATTTCTTGTTCGGTTAATACCGCTAAAACTGGCACGCTTGTTTCGGGATTTGGTATGCTTTTCACAGGTGACGGCGATGGTGAAGGTGTAGTTTTGGATTGAGTTGGATCAGTCTTCATTGATGAGTTGGATTCAGTACACGCGCACAACATCATTGACAGAAGCACCAGTAGCACAAAAACTTTTTTCATGATTACTATCCTCCTAGTTAGAGAGCAAATCACGTCTTCAGCGAAACTTATAGCACAATAATTGGTTTAATCGTATTAATCGTAAATTTAGACGAAAAATAGATAATATCCATGTTAGACATTTATTTAAGTGCTAATAAAGTTGTGGAACCGCACTATCACCAGAATGCGGCCGAGTTAGTCTACTGTATTTCTGGTGCTGTAACTGTATCGATGCTAAACCCATTTACAAAACAAAATTCTCAGTTACTCTATTACCCCCGGTCAAGTAGTAAACGTTCCACAAGGATGGTGGCATTATGAAGTAGCTACTGCTGATACACTCATCTTTTAGCCATTTTTGATGCACCAACTCCAGAGGTGATTTTAGGTTCTGATATCTTAAAATTTACTCCGGCAAATATTATGTCGCATACCTACTGTCTTGATGAAAATAAATGGAAGGAAGCAATTGAACCAGTTAGACCATCGAACTAGACTGCCCGTTAGCTTAATAAAATGAGCAGTCCACTGCAGCGCCATTACATACGGAATACTTTGGGTACTAATGAATTGGCTGTTTAGGCCCATTCCACAGGGCTCAATAAGTCCGATAGAATAGGATTAAGTTGAGGAAAAAAGGAGAAGATTACGTTTTGAATAAGAGAAGCACACGCAGAAGTAACCTTTCCAAAGGCCGCCTAGCATCTTTAAAGCAAACAAATCTCATCATCTATCTGGCGATAGTCATCATTTTTGTTGCTATTTGCGGAGCATTGTACGGTAAATATACGAAAAAAGTTGATTCTAAACTTCCGCTTGCTGCTTCGAATACCGAGCGAGCCAGTGGGCTGAACAGAATTGGGGGGCCCTCTGATTCGGATTCCCTTAATAATGGGAATAGCGGGAACGAGCCATTGGCAGATGACCACATCCCCGCCAGAGCCCTTGACAGTGGAGAGGAACAAGAGTCTACAGAGGAATACAAAGATGTGACGGAAGAGCCTGCTCCTACTGCATCCAACACAACGGTCAAAGAAGGTGATAAGCCGAGTGAGACTCCTAAGCCTGCACAGAAAGAACAACCAACGCAAGAAAAAAAGGATTATGGCAATAAATCAATTGAAGCCCCTACTAAAACGGTGAAGCTTCCAACCACCTATGTTGTCCAAAAAGGCGATACGCTAAGAATGATATCCGAGAAGTTCTATCAATCTAAGGAGCATTATGCGCTGGTTGCAGAGTATAACCATATCGTGTTTATTAATGATATGAAAGCCGGAGATACGCTTAAGATCCCAGTATTGTCATCAACAGCCGGCTCGATAGATGGCAGCCAGCAGGGAACCAAAGACTATTCGAAAATTAATTTGCCGGCTACCTATCTGATCCAAGCAGGTGATACTCTGTCAGGGGTTTCCAGAATGTTTTACAAATCGGCGGAATATGTGGATTATATTGCGAAAAAAAACAAGCTTGATAAAAATGTAGGCTTGAAAGCAGGCACCAACCTCCTTATTCCGTCCCTGAAAAATTATAAGCTGGATGAAGAAAATGGCGCAGTAGAAACTTTACCCGATTACGAGACATCCGATCATACCGTAAAGAGTGGCGAGACGCTCTACAGCATCTCCAAAATCTATTACGGCTCCGACAAATATGTGATGTTCATTGCGGGTTACAATCATATTGTAAATATTGATGATGTAAAAGCCGGCACGGTGCTGAAAATTCCACAAGCTTAGGTCAACGAAATCTGATAGAAAAGGCTCCGCCATAGCGGAGCCTCAGATTATCGACTGGGATAGGGCAATTATCAATGCTATATCTCGGATTTACATTAAGATTATTAATAGCCTGAATTGGCACTTCTTTAAGACTTCTACTCCGTCAAAAATCATATTTACAACATTCCTTCGTTGTCACACCTGATCCACCCTAACCATCTCCTCATAAATAATAATAAGTTCTGACACACCCATATAAAAAAGGCTATGTTAAATCCTAATGTTGATCTTTACGATAAGAAAACCGCCTCGTTGAAGAGGCGGCTTATTGAGCTATCGTACCCGTCCCTTTAATTTGGTTTTGCATTGATTTCCGTTAAAGTTCATGCATCACGAAGTCCCCACGAGTTAAGTAGCTTGCTGCCGGCCGCGATGCGGTTAGTCGGTGCGGATGTGTCCCGGCAATTATTTCCTCGTTCCTTGTTTCCGGGACCGAGGGTCGCCCAGACCCGGAGCGTGAATGCGGTGTTTATATGATGCACCCGACTTCTTCGAGATACTTTCACACTGCTTTTCTGTTTCTATTTTTACTCTAGTAATGTATATTTCAGTTAAGTCTTCTTTTAAACGTCACTTATTTATTACCGAGTTGTTCCGCCAAACCGATTAGAAGTCCTTCATTTCCACGAATGTAGCAGAGCCGATACGAGTCCTCGTACTGAACCACTTCGCCAACGAGCTGAGCACCATACTTAGTGAGTCTGGATACCATTTCGTCAATGTCTTCAACGGTGAACATGACGCGTAGATAACCGAGGGCATTTACAGGAGCAGTTCGGTGATCTGATATAGTAGGTGGGGTGAGAAATCGCGAAAGTTCAAGTCGGCTGTGGCCATCTGGGGTAACCATCATAGCAATCTCTACACACTGTGAACCCAGCCCGGTTACGCGACCAGCCCATTCACCTTCGACAGTAGCTCGCCCTTCGAGCTTCAAGCCAATCTCTTCGAAGAAAGAGATTGCGTCATCAAGGGATTCTACAACGATGCCAACATTGTCCATTCTTAGTAATTTGTTTTTTGCCATAGTTTTATCTCCTTATGTGTACAAATTTATTACCTGATCATCTTCATATTTATTCTATCAAGAATTACTAATTCCTTCCAAACGATTAACATCTTGTCACAGTTCATGATAACAAAGATAAGTCACAGTATAGTAAAATGTGAAATTTGGTTTTCGGATATGTCATACTAACTTTTATTCTACGAAATTCAATTCGTAATTACCGTAATAAGATCGTTTTACGTAATAAAATTACGTAGATACCCCTTTTCTAAACTCCTAATATTTTTATACTTTAACAATTCGGAGTTACGATACTATCTCCTGCTTATTATTCTTGATCATTAAACTAAACTGCCTAAACTGCCCGTTAGTTTAACAAGTATAAGCAGAAAGCCGAAGTTTGTCATTCGTGTCGGTCACAGAAAACAGGCATGATTTCACCAACATATTTTTCTTATTCGATGCTGTATTCTCATATTCCTTGCTGTCTAAGTAACATTCCGTTTGCCCTTTTCGGAGAATAAGAAATACGTTTCGTCCATTTCAACGATTCCTTGGAACGCTTCAGTTGGAATCTGCTTTAGAGCGGCAAGAATCTTATGTCGCCAGTAAAACAAGGTGACGTGCGTGACTTCACCATTTAACTGCTCTGCACATTTTCTCAGTGAATAACCCTCAATCATAAAGTTTAACATAGCCTATAAAAAAGTAAGAGAGTGTATCCCTGCCCAGGCGAACGGCAACAGAGCCTTTCTAATTAAAGATTAAAGGAAAAGTAAATGTAACGAAAGCTGCCCAAAGTCCGTAGACCGGCAAATACTTAGTAACGGCATCTTGGATGGTTGAAGGTCCGGTTTTGTTTTGTAGAAAACGCATATAGGAAAGCATAATCCAAATTAGATTGGCCCAGATAAGTATGTTTACGCCTAAAACAGCAAGTCTGTTGGGCGTAATTCCATAAGAAGAAAGCCTGAACACTATGGCTGATAAAGCCACACTGTCAATGATAAGAGCAAGAACAATTAGGACAAAATTTATATAATCAGAAATTTTCATTTTCTCGTCTTTACCGCTTTCGGTAATGGAGAATATGGTGACGGCCAATACACTAAGTAGTATTCCGTTGAAGGAAATGAGGAAATTGCGGTCCAAGAATGGATTTTTTCCGACCCAAATAACCGTTATAAGATAGACCAACAATGTTGCCAGTACAAGAGGACTGAAAATTTTGGCTATATAGGGTGCTATATTTTTAGCAAGTTTAAGGTTCCTTGATACCAGGTATGCAGCCACAATTGCGAGAGCGGCAGCACCAAATAAAACGACATTTTTAAAATAGAATTCAGATATATCCATGCCGACAAATTTAAATAACTGCATAGTTAATGCTGTTAGCAGCATTCCGCTAATTGCCATGCTGGCGTAGAGTATGCAAAATTCCCCATTAAATTTAAGATAGGCTAATCTTGTTCTGCCTATGCCATATTCATTACCTGTAAATGCAAGCCCTAATAATGCCCATAAGAAAATGGGAAGGTGCAGATAAGCCAGGATTATACTGTCTTTATGCTCTAGTGGCAGCATATTTAGATAAAATCCGGAGATTAGGAACAACGATGCAAGAGTGTAAAGAACATTTTTTTTTGGGGAATTATTGTATACAAAATAGGTGGCAATAAAGGGAAGTATACCAAAAACAAGGTTAATAGGAGCTATTACCTGCTGATCGGAAAAATGAAAAATTATCCTGGTGCTAATCCCGGCCAGAACTGCTAATATGCCCATGAACAAGAAATTTTTCTGAAGCAAGGAAGCTTTTTCTGTATTTGCCGTCTCCTTGAAATGCAATCTTTCATACCAAACGGCAAGAACCTGCGACTCAGGGTTTTGTTCCCAGGCGTATGAGAATGACTTTTTAAAAGCTTCGGGATCTTTTCTAAACATTCTCTCCAACTCATTGGGGTTAGTAATATTTTCAATAACCAGATTGTTAATGTCCATGGTTATACCCTCCCCTAATAATTGTCATATTAAGACCTACTTTCCTCCACAATGTTTATTAACCAAACTTTATTATGCTTGAGTGTCTTCGTCACTTCTGTATTCTAAAATATCTCCAGGCTGACATTCTAAAGCCTTACAAATCGCCTCTAAAGTGGATAATCGAATCGCTTTTGCTTTTCCATTTTTCAATATAGAAAGGTTAGCCATTGTTATTCCAACCCTCTCCGAAAGTTCTGTTACGCTCATTTTCCTTTTAGCCAACATCACATCAATATTGATTATCATCGCCATTATTTTCACCTCAGATCGTTAAATCATTTTCTGATTTTATATCGATAGCATTTTTTAATAGCTTTTGAAGAACAGCTGCAAAGACTGCAACCACCATGCAACCAAAAATAATGACCATTCCGATTACTATAATACCTGGGGCATCGTCTGCCTCTGCCATGAGATATATGAGTGGCATAAATACCACATATAAGGCACTGATGGTAATGGCACAGTTTTTGATATTCTTTAAAGACTTTACAGATAATTCCGAAAACGACTGGTTCTTGTCAATATAGCTTAAAAGTTTTAAAGTCTGGTACAATGCAACGAAAAATACTATCGCTGTTACATACAACCCGATTAAAAAGGGATATTGCAAAAAATCTAACTTAGGATTTAATTCTGAAAAAAATTCAGCTATCCCAGGTAACAAAAATATACACAAAGCAAGGACAGGAAGTCCCATAAGAACAACAGCGAACTTTAAAAAGAATGTTTCTTGTTTCATAAAATGCACCTCACATAGTTATTGTCAATTTGAATTTATCACAAAGCTTATCGTTTTACAATATGTTTTGATTGTAATGCGATTCATTATTATTGTTTCGTAAAATCCCTTTAATTTTGTAAAATATAAAAAGCATTTCTCATTGCAAAGAAATGCTCTATAACTAAAACTATTCGCCCGACTTAATGAACGGTTTCAATAATGGAATCTCTTCAGGCCTTAACTTAACCAGTCCAAGTTCCGACATAGAATATAACAAGATATTAGGGGAGATAAATTTGTCACCAAATAAAAGAAAAAAACTATACAAGTCACGCGCGCTTCTGGCGATTATGGAGCGGATCTCGTTATTTCTAAATCCGAAAAAAACAACATTGTACAAACCAAACGCTGGAGGTCGCATGTTCGTAATCATCGCATTACTATTCGCATGCATCGGCATATTCGCGGGCTCAGCGGCGGGACTCTACGCAGTCCTTGAACTGTGGTTCGGTCTTGGCATGACTTACGTTGAATGCTGCGTAATTACCGCAGTCTTATTCATAACAGCGGTAATCTTAATGTTTAAGGATGCGCGTGAACTTGAGGAGGATTAAACACAATATAATCGTCTGTATCCCGATTGAACAATCTGGGGGAGTTTTCAATGCATAAAAGAAATAAACAACCATTTTAATCATTACGGTATTAACCTGATCACTTTGTCATTGTAAATTTTTAACTTAGCTTCAAAACCACTTCTATTCTGTTCAAAATCCCGTGTCCATTTATACATCATCTTCAACATCAATAGGTCTGGCTTATAATGACACTTTTCAATACCGAGCTTTTGCTTAAGAAATCGTGTTAGGATCCTAATTCTGCGTTTCCACAATGGGGTATCAAGGAATATGATTGTATCTGCCATTTGATACAAACATTGATAGGAATCTCTATCTGTTCCTTTAAATATCCATGCTCCTTTTTTATCTATTTCCTTTATAGCTTCAATTTGTTCTTCTGCAGAATGTTTATATCGTCCCGTGGGTGTTTGATGATGGACTATGGAGTACTTATGGCGCTCTAGCAATCCTTAAGCGGAATGGAAAATTCAACATAAAAAGGATGAAGTTTTTCATTCAAGCAAAGCTCAATTCTTTGCTTAAAATTCCCCCAATTTACCATCTCTAATGCTGTTTCGATTGGAAAAAATCCTACTTCTAAAGACTCAGGGGTAGTTGTTAATTCTCCTCCGACTGGTCTGCCTAAAAATAAAGTGTTACAAATACTACCACTTACATTTTGAAAAACACCACAAAACTTTGTCACTTCTATATCTATGCCGCTCTCTTCCTTTGTTTCCCTTATCGCTGCATCTTTCAATGATTCACCTTCTTCAACCTGCCCTCCTGGCATTTCCCATCCTCGTCTAGGTCCTTTTATCAATAATATTTCGTTACGCTCATTAACTACAATTGTTGCCGCAGAAACTATATGTTTTGGAGCCACTTCATCGTCCTCCCCTTTTTTAATCAACAAAACTAGATTACCACTAATTCCCTATTGCTGCATACTGCCCTTTAGCTTAATAAACAACAAGGAGCAGCTGCAAACTGCTCCTTGTTTGTTCAACTATCGTACCCATTATCTGAATAATCAGTTGAGAAGAAGATCCGCGTTAGTCTATATGCCTTCATTGATGCATCGATCTCTAGTCGCCAGTGGTTGTAATGCATGATGTTTCTGGAGTGTATTCGTAAATAAAGACTTTTTAAACCTAATTATTTAAGGAACTCGTCGACTTTGGCTTTCATTGAGGTTATTGTCGTTTTTTTATATTGGAGTCCTAATCGTAGAACTTTTATTTTTTGAGACCGAGATAAGTTATTGAAACGTGGATCTTGTTTGAGGAATCTTTTTATAATAGACCAACTGCTTCCAACTAACCGTTCAGGTTTAACATAGGGAACATTATCAGGTAGTTTTTGCTTCCGGAAATGGTGAATAAGCGAAGATAGCTTAGTGGAAACCTTGCTTTCATCCACCAGACATGCTACGGTATTTTTCTTAGTATGCTTTTTGAGGAAATCAAAATGATTGTGCCCGCTTATTACAATATAACCACCTTCTGCTTTGCTCTTACGAACAATGAGCATGTTCATGCAATCCTGGGCTGTTTTACGCAATTCCTTGATCCGTTGAGTAATTTTGATGGACATGCTGCCGGGTTTAATTTTGTCCAGAGGTAAATACCTTACTGTATATCTCATAGGTAAATTCGCCCTCCTTTTTAACATTTATGTAGTTTATGCTGATCCTTAGCTCTCGAACACTCTGGCTAATAACCGAGTGGATCGTTTGGTATGAATAATCGTCTCCAGTTCTGATTTCTTTATATACGTTTGATTAAGATCATCTTCACGAAATCTTTTGACTTCTTCGTCTAGAATTCCTTTAGCGATTCTTTCTTGAATGTTTTCTTCTATATGCTTGATTAGCGTGGATACACTATGACTTGTTTTATCAGGTCTCCAATTGAGTTGCTCATCATCGAGCTTGTCAATAGCTTTAAGGATTCTTCTTCGAATTTCTTCAAACTTTTTTGTTAACCACTCCCGATTAAAATCATATCTCACAGTAGTTCCTCCTTGTATGCTAAAGAACAGCTGCCGATTTGGTGGTTGTGTTATTATGCTATCGTCTTTCGTTAGCTTAACAACAAAATATCCTATTACGAAACAGAGTTCACTTCCAATTCATCAATCTAGCGTTGATTATCATTTTTTTCAAGGCTGTGTTCACTCTTACCAACAACTGTTTTTTTGTCCAAATCAATAAAAACCATAAGATTTCCAGAAGAATTAGTTTCAGTATGATTAAAAGTAACGGAGTAGACTTCTTCTTTATTATAGTTTTTATCAATTACAGATCCTATTTCACCATTTACAGTCACTTTCTTTACAATTGAATCTTTAGGGCTTGCTGGAATCAAATCCTTTTCTTCATCCGTAAGGCTGCTGAATGCTACCATCTCAATCGGCATTACTTTTTTTGATTCAAATAAATTACAACCAGTCAAAGTTAATGCTAAAAGAAGCAGTATTGGAATAAATGCTAACTTGTTCAAAATATCCCCCCCATTTCTATTTGAGACGTGCCCAATTGCTTAACGAGGCTGCTGATTATCTTCAGCAGCCTCGTGGTGTTGTTTATTGTGCTATCGTTCACGTTAGCTTAATAAGAAATAGGTATTCTAATGCAGGGGAACTTCGATTTTCCCTACTAATTCTCTGCCTGGTTTATAAAGTATTTCATATTACCGCTAACTTGAATACTTAACCCTAACCCAACTTCACGAAGTATTTCTTGCAACTCCTCAAAATTTTCTTTATCCTCTTCGGTTAAAACAGCAATTTTTTTTCTTTTTGAATTGCATTTGAGCCTTCCACTAAATTATGTTGAACCTCAGAAATGAATATCTGTTCCTTTACAAATTTCATCTTCATATATCCCCAAGCCATATTACCCTTATTGATTCAAAACATTAGGAAAAGGGTAAACATACGATAAGTGGGAATTGGTATTGAAAAACAGCGAAATACGGAATTCAATTTTTGTTTCCGAAAGGTTGTTGATTCACCATGAAAACACGAAGAAGGATAAAAAGATCGAGATTTCTGCTTAGATACTTTTTGAGTATGACTTAGTATTAGAAGTGCATTTTTGAAATAAACCGCTTCCCACTATAAGAGGACTCTGCAATATAATTCGCGGGGTCCTCGCTTTTATGATGCTATCAATCAATTTCTCCTTTGTTATTACGCTATCCTGCCCGTTTGTATAGTTGAGTGTAGGGACTACCACGCGGTAGCCCCTTCGTCTTGTTCAAGATCAGTCATACAGGATCAGCCCGTCAAAATAATCGGTGAGGTCCATATACTCATCGCCCATGTAGTACCAGACGTCTTCGCCTGTGAAAATCTATAGCTTCACATAGCCGCGCTCGTCGTCGCCGAGGAACTTCACTTTGTCACCGGGTTTCATGGAATAGGCTCCATTCTTGCCGTCTTTCTCTTCTGAACGGTTAGCACCTTCTTGACCGTTAAAGGCGTCGGCGGCGTCATCGTATAGAAATCCTGCTGCTGTTCATGGAGCTTATGATCCGCATCCAAACGGAATACCGCGTCACGGTATCAGGTCTGGAAATACCTGGCCTGTTGTGCGCTAACCACTCGCCCATGACCATCAAACATAGAGCTGAGCACCGAGAATCCGGGAAGCTGGCCCATCAGCTTGATCGTCTGACCATTGTAGTAGTAAAAGTACGTTTCTCTTAGAAAGTCCATTTGCGACTCCATTTGAATAACAATCTCGAAATACGGATCATCGATATCCAGATCGACAATATCGAAATAAGGTAGCTGTTCGCTATCCACATCAATGGTGACATTGTTCACCTTCAGCTTGTAGGCTTCCAATTCCGATGCCGGGGAGATCAACTGGATCTGGTCATTGCGGCCATCCCCGTTAAGGTCAACCATCATTTGCCGCCGTTTAAAACTTGCATCCCCCTTGTAATCCCGCAGATGATTATCATCCGAAGTTGATCCTACCGTTAAGCGGAAAATATTTTGTGTCATACACGATACCGTCGAAATTATGATGATAAGAAAACAAGTCACAAAAGAAAAAAACGCCATGGTTTAGCGGAATTACTACATTAATCTTCGCTGTCAGCATTTTCGTCATTTGGAACAAGTGTAACAGCTCGTATAATAACGTCTGGCTGCATTTGACGAATAATCACTTTGGCTTCAGCTACATCTATGGCTTTTACATTTCGGTAATACACCACACCATAGTTATCCTGATATTCCACCGTAAATTCCGTTTGTTCGTTTTCCATATTTGCCACCTGCCGTTAATTTTCTAAGCTTTACTAATGACTTGATCGATGAGCCCATAGATTAAAGCTTCATGGGCATCCATAAAATTATCTCGATCGGTATCCTTTGCTATACGCTCGATAGGTTGACCTGTTTGTTGTGCAAATATCTGGTTAATATGATCACGTCACCGAGAGGTTGGTGAATCATAATCTCACAGTTAGGCAGGGCAAGTCGTTTTCCCTTGGCTCCGTTTGTCAATAAGAATGCTCCCATCGAAGCAGCCAATCCAACGCATAAGGTAGCTGTTTAATTATTCCACCCGGTACTTCTTTTCAAGATAAGCGTACTCATTGTTTCTTAGTTCATATGTCCTGGGTTGTAATATCACTAAATCATCTGAATTAGGCTCGCCTGCGGCATGGTTTATTAGCTCTTTCACGCGTTCAATCACCTGTTGGTCAAGCTCTAGGGTTTCTCCCATCTCCTCTTCAGCGACGAAGCGGACGGTGATATCCTTGCTGAACTCTTTCCATCGATTCTCGGTATCTTTAAAACTTAAGGTAACAATGACACAGGCTTCATTAAAGTCAACTGCGGTTTGAGTGTACAGTTCTAGGAGTATATCTTTATCTTGCGACAAATTTATGAAGATACCATTTGATTCACTTTCTTCATAACCATTTAGATTGGGCGCACGATAAAGTCCATTTGGGAATTGAATGCTGACTTCAGCTTTTTCATTTGTTGAAAATTCCATAGGTAAGAGCTGAATCCATAAATGATTCATCCCTTCTTCTTGTTCCATGATTGATTTAGCCATTCTCAGATTTAGTATCAACTCTTATCCCCCCTTAAAAGCTGGGAAACAGAATCAATGACTTTTTGTTTTAATTCGGCAGAAACCCTGGGACTTATCGTTATTGCGACATCTTCGGTTATGGTGAGCGTTTCGTTTTCCAATACCCGGTTAGGATCATACAGATAAATCTGCTGACCAATTTTTTTTATTTCTTCTATTGTGAGTGACATTAGTTTCTCTTGTATAGATGCCAGGGTTTCACCGGTTCTTGTTAAGGTAATGATGGCTCGAAAAAAGTGAATGTGCCAATCTGTGTACACCCTTTTATTACCGATTAGTTCCAGCGCCGGTACCATTCCTATTTGTGTGTAGTACCTTACCGTTCTCAAATTCATTCTAGGGTCATCCTGTTGAAGAATCTCCGCGACCTGTTTTGCTGTGTAGCCGCTCATGAAACCACTCCATTCTAAATTTTTTAACCATTACAGTTAAGTGTATTGTGTACAGTTTACTGTAACCATATTCATCAGTCAACAGGATAAAATCATTCAAATTTAAAAAACCGCTCAAATTAAGAAGAGCGGCAGATGAATTTCCGTAAATGAACTTGTTTTAATACTCCATACTTAAATTTCTCAAATTCGTTTTTCAACTAATGCTGATTCTGATATGCAATATACTGTTCCATCCAAATCAGCAAATCAACCCGTCCATTATGACAGAGGCTCACACTTGACATATTCAGCCACTACAATATTTCGATATACCCTTCTGTTCCATTCACGCGAATTCGTTGCCCGTCTTTTATCAGCTTGGTAGCATTTTCCACTCCGACAACTGCTGGCAAGCCATATTCACGAGCGATAACGGCTCCATGGGTCATCAGTCCGCCAACTTCGGTAACCAGGCCTTTAATGGATACAAACAATGATGTCCAGCCAGGGTCAGTAAAGGCGGTGACTAAAATATCTCCATCTTCCAGATCAGCATCTTCCATGTTTAAGATGACACGTGCTCGTCCCTCTATAATTCCGGTAGAAACAGGTAGACCTACAATCGCTTTGTCTGGCAGATTTTCTCGTTTGTACTCACCCGCAATGATTTCACCATCAGACGTGATTACACGTGGGGGAGTTAGTTTTTCAAAAAATTTGTAATCGTCTTTTCGTTTACTGATGATCTGATAATCCAGTTTATTTGTGCGTACGACTTCGTGAAGTTCTTCAAAAGTGAGATAGTATATATCTTCTTTTTCATGAATAACGCCAGCTTGTACGAGTTGTTCGGCTTCTTTCAGTAAAGCCTGCTTATAAATGAAGTAGCGATTAATCATGCCGTATTTTGGATATTCACGATAACCGATGAAATTCCGGATTAAGCTGATCACTCGTTTTGTCTCTTCAGCTTTTTGTTCACCATCCGGTAATTGCTTCAATCGATCTAATAACTCTTGTTCTTTTTCTAAAGCTCCCTGTCGCCCTTGCTCAAATTTCTGTTTGCCAGCATTAGGCTCAAAGTTTTTGATATTACTGAGAATCATGGGGACAAGTGTAATTGGTTTTTCACTCCAACGAGCTCTCGAAATATCGATTTCACCGGCACATCGCATTCCGTATTTGTTGAGATAAGCATAGATAGCGTCTTGAGTTTCCTGTCCACCATCAAACTTAACCAGTTCATCCAAAAAATTATCATCTTTTACTTGTTGTAAATAATCAATTACTTCCGGATAAGGACGAATCACATCTGCGACATCCAATAGCGCCAGACCCATTTCCGAAGTAATGTTGTTTGGTACAGATTGAGAAAGCGTATCTGCTGCGTTTTTTTCACCTAACCACTCGTACATTTTTTCATTGATCCATGACGAAGCATTCATAGCAGTCATAAAAACCTTTGAACTTTGTGGGTCAAATAAGATCTTCTTTAATTCCTGGAGATCTTCCAGAATAAAATCAAATAAATCTGCTCCTGATTTCGTTTGGATGAATTGTTTTAATTCTTCTATCGATGTTTGACTACGCTTAATCAAATTAGAAACGATTGCCGGATCGTTTTCGATTTGTGCTTGAAAACCTGCAGACGACCTACCTTTACTGCTATTACCGGGATTCAGTTCTTTTCTATCATCTGGTAACAATTTTATAAAATCTCGCTCTATTATGGTCATGAGTGCGCCTTTTATGAGCGGATCGGATCCCACGGTATTTAATAAAGTTTCCCGTCCGACAGGTGTAGCCAGCCTAGGTGCAACATCAACAAACAACCTCCCACCGGCTTTACGCATAGGTGCAGGAGTAATTAACAGGTAAAAAGACAATCCCAATGGTTTTATGGGATCTGTCATCATTTGTTGATGACCAACAGATAGATAGACGTGATTTTCTTGATCATTCGCTTCAGGGATCGGGTATAAAGTAGTGATCGGCCGACTCTGGACAATATAAAATGTATCATCAGCCAAACACCATTCGATATCTTGCGGGCAACCAAAATAAGCTTCGATCTGTCTTCCGATGTGTGCCAGTTGTAAAATTTGTTGCTCAGTGAGTGTTTGAGACATCTGCTGATCAGGATCGATCTGCTTTGTCTCTGTTCCTCCTTCTTTCCTTCCATAGATAGCCAATTTTTTGGTTGCGATCCTCTTCTCTACGATTTCCTCTTCCCGCACTTTATAACAATCGGCAGATACCAAGCCGGAGACCAGAGCTTCTCCAAGTCCAAAACTGGCATCGATGGATAGCAATTTTCGGTTAGAGGTAATGGGATCAGCGGTAAATAAAATCCCTGAAGCCTGCGGGAAAACCATCTTTTGAACGATAACGGATAAATAAACTTGCCTGTGATCGAATCCATTCTGCATACGGTAGATTACCGCGCGCTCCGTGAACAGGGAAGCCCAACATTTGCTGATATACTGCAAGATTGCTTCTTTGCCGATGATATTTAAATAGGTATCTTGTTGACCGGCAAAAGAAGCATGCGGCAAATCTTCAGCAGTCGCGCTAGAACGCACTGCATAAGCATGTTCCTCACCAAATTGGGAGAGATAGTGAGCAACTGCTTTCACAACATCGGAAGGGATTTCTACTTCCGTAATGATTTGTCGAATCTTTCTGCTGATTTCACCAATTTGGTCTCGATCCTCTACTTTTAGCATGGTTAGTCGATCCAACAAAACATGGTACGTTTCGTTTTGTTCGATGGCTTTTTGGTACCCCACTGTTGTAACACAAAATCCTTCCGGTACATGTATCCCTTGAATTTTTGATAATTCCCCTAAATTCAACCCTTTTCCGCCAACGAGCCAAAGCTGCATTTTTTCCATTTCCTGAAAATCGAGAACCAAAGAACTCATTCAATATCTCTCCTAACCATTAAATTGAGAAAAAACATTTGACAAGAGTTCACCGGCGTGGTAAAATTAATTGTAAGATGTAATAATTATGTCCGTTTAAATTTCAAAAGTCGCAATCTGATTATAGCATCGTGTCTGTTTAGATGCAATAAAAAAGAACCTGATAAAACTACTCAGGTTCTTTTTTGATTTCACGCTATCATTAGTCACATCAAAAACCATGGTTCGAGCCGAGATCCGTCACTGCATAGTTCCCTAGCGGGTCCTATGCAGACTAAGGAAATCCTGAAGTTGCGTCGGGTTCTAATTGAGCTAACCTCCGTTACTTCAACAGACAACGGCAGCCGATCGTGTGCCGGCTGCCGTCATGTGATGATTGAACTATAGTTCCTCGTAAACTTAATCAATTGACGCCCTATCTTCTCATCAATTCCTCTCTAGATTGGCTCATTGACCTTCCTTCCTTACATAATGACTTGATTCTTAAAATTCTGAAAAGATTGTGCATACTTCCTCAATCTTTCGGGAATCTCTTCAATATTGTTGCAATAAACGGCCTGTAAATAACGGGACAAGTTCATTACTTTCTCTTCCACAAGGATCTCGCGTATCTCAGAGGGGTTTGAAGGTACATAATTTTCCCGCACAATCTCGAATTGGTCTAGTGGCAAAAACATTTGCAGACTTTTTTTATAGGAACAACGAGTTGGGTAACGAGGTGAGCTTCCGGAATCGTACTTAGACAACTTAACATTGTCATAGAAGTCATAAAGCAACGAATGTGCATCCAATTGAAGGATAGCAAAAGCTTCATCTGGTTCTCTTTTTGAATAAATCTCCAGCATTTTTTGACAATCTCTTTGCGTCGGCCAAAAAAATACGTGCTGATCCAGATAATTATGAAATTGTCGATGAGTTGTTTTTGCATCCATAACTTGATCTGCAATACGTAGATGAGCGTTTGCTACAAAAGCATTTCCGTGAAACTGAATTTCTCTACTCATTAACCGTCTTTCATTCGATAAAGTAGGATCAACCTTATTACACGAATACAAAGCATCGAGATGCTCAATTGAAGGCAAGTTTCGGACTCTCGTAAAATGAAATAATGACTTCCTTTTTAAACTCTTCGTTATTTTTTTTACAACTGAATCGTTCATACCATAATACCTCTTGTCCGATCTCATTTTCTTGTAATTTGGTCAGTCATCTCATTAAAGTAAAGGTTGTAAATCATCTACGCCCCCTCCACGAGTCATAGCCGTCAAACCTGTACGGGTTAGTTCCAAGATGGTGCAAGCTCGCGTTCAACCAGCGGATAAACGGTTAATTCAACAATTCGAATAACATCGATTAGTATATTAAGCTGCTTTTGCACTTATTAGAGCTTTTATTATCCCCAGATGTCACAATGGCCATACGGGACAATCTCTCCATCAAGCTTTCGCTTCCTGATCGCAACATACTGTAGGTTCTTCTTTCTTAATTGACTTAATGTAAGAAAGAACGAGATCGATAAATCCGCTTGCTGCTCGCCCCAAATACTTATCTTTATGATAAACTATCCCTACTTCTCGGCAGAGCGTTGGGTTTAGGATTGGAATGATGATCAAATCCTCATAATGATACATCTCGATTAATGTTTTAGAAAGAATAGTGGCACCCGTCCCGGACCTTACTAAATTAAATAAAGAATCGACCGTTGTTGTTTCAATAAAAGGTTTTAATTCTAGACCTGCATTGTGACAAGTGGAATCAAGCAGTTGCCGGCATATCCATCACGATGAGGCTTTGGAGTTAAACCGCTGAACGATGATTGTTTACGTGAATGTTGCCTACTGTTTATCCGAACGTAGCTTTTGATGGTTTGAAAGTACTCAACAGTGAATCTGTGATCAGCTTTGGGAACAGTTGTTTATATCATGCTCATGCCAACAAGGTTTTAGAGGAGGCTGGAGTAGATGCAAATAGTGCTATTGAATATCCAAGTATCGAAATGATTAAACAAGCTGTAAAGTGTGGTATAGGTTTTGTACTAATTCCTAAAATAGCAGCGGAAAAAGAAATAGATAAAGGAGATTTCAGATCGTTGCCTTTAAGTCTGGGGATTTTTTCCACCCATGGAATTATTGTGAATAAAAATAGGGATTTAAACTTTCCAGCCCAAATGTTCAAATCATTCGTATTGGATAATTACTCTTTTCAGACCGATCCTGAATGACTTGTACTTTGAAATAAACTTCCATCCTAGTCATCAATCTTCGAGATATCTTTAAGTTTTACTACAAAATAGACCGCCTGGCTGCCAATGGCTTGTGTCACAATCATGCATCTACTGGGGATTTGCGGCTGTCCGAATTTATTAATCCATTGTTCCCTGTTGGAACACCAGCGCCTCTTTTTTTTGTCCGAGGAAACTTTTCCGTCGAAGTATTGAAGGATCGATCTACAGAAGTTAATAATCAGCTTTGCTTAGTCATTTTCAAGGCTGCCCATTTTTGAGCAGCCGTTCTTTTTTTCTCAAATCTATTTTTGAATTCGGATTCGCGTTCTCTACAATCCACAACATGCCTAACCGCCAACCGCTCTTCCTCCGACATACTCCCACTGTTTGTTTCGTAGAAATAGTACACGCCCAGCTTTTCCTCTGGAGGCAGCTTCACTGCCTTTTCCTTTCCGCCCTCTAATGTTATTAAGGAGACATCGATCACAAGTACGCTATTTTCGGTACCCTTGATGAAACCGGAAGCATTGCCGAAACAACCTCCAGAACAGTGTGTCAGTGTAAATTGTTGTTGTTTTGGGGTCGGCGTGTCCTAATAATTCGGCTAAGCATAGATGCCTAATAGACTAGTCCAGATTCTTCCTGGGAATTGAAATACGAGCTATCCATATAGCCTCTAGGAATAGGCGGCATATTGGCAAAAGTCGATTTCAATACAACGTGTTGCTTCTTCTCACCGCTAAGTACAATACTGTGTAAAATCTCCAGAGCATGATAGGCCATTTCCTTGTTCGCACGGTTTACTCTGCCCTTGCGCATGGACCACGCCATTTCTGCGACGCCAAGTCCTCTGCTCTCTCCAGTGAAGGCATGGGATTGCTGTATGACCATTGGCTCTGTGTTGCCCTTTAAAATAACTCTGACCTCGCCGCCAAAAAGGTTTGGATCGGACATGTACATAATGCCATTGGTGCCGAACAGCACAAGCGTCGGCTTCTCTGGGACAATGAGTATGGAATTGGAGTCGAACAGCATGCTGCCGACTGCCCCACACTCAAATTGCAAGGTGCTGGCCATAAGATTTTCACACAGCATTTCATAAGGCTCATCGAGCTTTTCAATAAAATAATGCTTCCGTTCCTTATTCAGCGTCTTCGTAATCCCGGATACCTCCGTAACGGGCCCCAAAATGCTTAACATAGCGGTAACATAATAAATGCCAACATCGAAGCCAATGCCTGCACCTGGTTTAACGGCAAACGAAGAATGCTCCGCAAAGAGAGAACTATCCCTATTCAATGCGCAGTGGAAAGAAGTGACCTTCCCGATCATCCCGCTTTCGACCACGTATCTGGCGGTCTGGATGCTTGCTCCAAGAAAAGTATCTGGAGCGACGCCGAGATACAGATTTTTTTCATTGGCGATCCGAACCAGTTCGGCCGCTTCCTCCAACTCGCTTGCCAATACCTTTTCTGTATACACATGCTTACCGGCTTCGAGCAGCTGTTTCACGACACTGTAATGCGCGGTCGGAGCGGTTAGATTGATAACGATTTCAATTGAATCGTCTGCGATAATTTCTTCTATGGTGAGCACTTTGATGTTATATTTTTCTGCTGCTCGTACGGCCTTATCGGGATTACGATCGCAGCAGCCGACCACCTCCAATATACGGAAGCGGTTAACCATTGTGTTTAAATAAGCGTCGCTAATCATGCCACATCCCACTACAGCAACTTTTATCGGTTGTACAGGTGCCATACTAATCAATCCCTTCTAATATTTGTAGTCCCTGCCCCGGAAAGGTACGTCGTACCTCGCCCTTCTATCCAAGACTTGAACGCTACTGCTTCAGTCGATACGACACAAAAGCCAGCTTACGGCTATCTGGCGCCCACGAATTGACATTCATCGTTCCCTGACCGCCGAACAACCGAGCAATCGTACGTGATGCTCCGCCCCCTGCAGGCATCAGACGCAGTTCCACATGTTTGTTGGCCGGGTGGTCACCGGGATCCACATCTCCTATACGGTATGCCAGATAGGACACCCATTTGCCATCCGGGGACACATGCGGAAACCAACAGTTGGCTTCATCAAATGTCATTTGCTCTGGATTCTCCCCGTCATAGCCCATACGCCAAATCTGCATCAAACCGCTTCGCGTCGAATTAAACCATATCCAGCGGCCGCAGGGCGAGAATTCAGGCCCGTCATCTAAACCAGGGAGGAATGTTAGCTGCTTCTCTTCACCACCGTTGACTGGTATGGTATAGATATCATATTGTCCGTTTCTTTCCGCACAGTACGCAAGGTTTGAGCCGTCTGGAGACCATCCGTGCAAATAGCTGGGCGCGATCGGCGTTACCAGTTCCGGTACTCCTCCTTCTAAGGGCAGCACATAAATTCTAGACTGTGCATCTACTTCGGTAAAATGGCTGACCGCAATTTGAGTGCCGTCGGGAGAAAGTACATGATCGTTATTGCAATCGACAGCAAATCCAGTCTCAATCTGCCTAACTGTTCTGGTATCCAACTCGTAGGTGTACATGAGGCCGTTGCTGTTATACACCAGAAATCGGCCGTCTTTCGTCCAATTCGGGGCCTCAATGACCTCGTCGAATACATGCAACACAGTCCGTTCATCCGTAATGATATCCAACGTTTCCAGAATGCTGTAGGAATCCCTTTCCTTTAGTAAGGCCCGAAGTGTGTTGATATCCATTTCTTTCATTCTCCTTTGCATTTGAATTGCTACGTACGTTTATTTATAGTTTGAATCCCAAAGGCTTAATTGACTTCATCCAAAGGTTTTGCACTCCCTTGAGCAAGGAGCCGCATCAACTGACGGTTGTCAGCCAGGTTGTTTATACTGAGCTCTAATCCAAGCTGAGCTTTCGTGTCCAAGTAGCTATAAGATCCATTGGCCCAATAGCCAATATGATACGGGAGCTCTGCTCCGATGTCGGCCAGCGTCTGGTACATCGAATTGCGGTCATGCACGAACATACAGAAATGGAAAACACCTTGTCCGTGATTATCCAGAAAGGTTCTCCAAGGACTCGGAGATTCAGCCGGTTGCATAAGTTCCAGGATCAGATGCTCCAATTCGTACTTGGCTACCTTGCATCCGCTGTATTCTGCAAGTTTTCCATACGTATAGTGAAGCAACCCATCCGACGTCATGGTCTCAACCGGTGCCTGTTGAACGCCCAGTACCTTAGCCCAATTGGCGCTGGCCTGTTCCGCATCATGGACTACAATACAAATCTGGGTAAGCATGGGTAACGGTTGACTCATCGTTCTTCCACTCCTTCAGCTATTGATTGGGTCAATATGTTAACGTTACCATAACGATCAACGAGATGCGGTAACGTTAACATATTAGCCACAAATTCGAGAAAATTATTGAACCATACTCGAAAGAATTTGTCGACTAGTTGGGTGCCAATTCAGGAGAAGCGCGAACCAGAATCAAGTGCAGAGGGAATACTCGATTCATAAGGGTTCTGCTTCCCGCTAATTGGCCTAGTCGCCATGCCAATTCCGCACCGTGTGTCGGTCCATCAGAAACGGGTCTATTCCGATTGTGCAGGATGAGGCTGTATTGTCGTTCATTCGTCGCAGAAGCAGTTGCAAAGCATGATCACCGATTTCTTTGAACGGTAAACCGACTGATGTTATGGGGGGAGATAGCAAAGCTGACAGCGTATTGTCGTATCCGATAAGCGACAGATCGTCTGGCACACGAAGACCGCGTTCATACAAAATCTGCATCACGCCGCAGGCATAGATATCCGAGGTCATAAAAATCGCCGTTGGAGGTTGCTTAGCATTCAGCAGATTACCGATTGCCTTCCGGCCCGCCTCTACCGAATACTCGGGCATAACCTTTACCCACTCCTCATGAGGTACGATTCCTGCTTCGTTCAGCGCATCAAGGTAACCCATGTACCGGTCCGCTTCTACCTGGTGGTCCGGCTCGGCGCCGATGAAGGCGATACGTCGGTGCCCCTTATGCACCATATGACGAACGGCGGCTAACGAACTGGCGCGATCATTGACAACAATTCGGTCCACCATGGGCATTTCATAGGTCCGTTCAATCATGACAACGGGAATATTTTGTTCGATCAAACGGCCGATTAATTCCTCCGAAATGGAATGATACGAGGTGATAATAATACCGTCCACCCGGTGGCCGATCAAGTCATTGACCTGTTGCTCTTCCTCACCCAAGCCATGGTGGCTGGTAAGAGTTAGTACATGATAACCGCTGTTCGAAGCAGCTGCATTGACGGCGGAGCTGATTTCCTTAAACTGCATATTGGTGTTAAACAGCGTCAAATGTCCGATAATCTTGCTTCGACTTCTTTTCAGTCCCTGTGCGATCTTGTTTGGAATATACCCCGTCTCCTTGATGATCCGCTCAATCTCCTTGCGTTTCTCCTCAGACACGTATCCGTTATTGTGCAGAACCCTGCCGACGGTTGCGAGCGAAACCCCCGCTGCTTTTGCTACATCCGACATCTTGATATTCATAATCAGTCTCCAGAATTAGATATGTTATCGTTAACATGTTAACAAACTTTCTTGCTTATGGCAATATACCTTTGATATTTCGGGTTGGCCATGTTCTTCGAATCCCCTTCAGCGACCATCTCCTTTAGCGTCCATTGGTTATCGGGGAAGACAGCTCGCATCATTTCAATGCTTGCGACATAGCCAGCCGGATCCTGCATCGGCTCGACCTCTCCTGGAACTTGGAAGATCGCATCAGGGGCGATGTTTATGAAATATTGGGAAAGCTTCATTTTTCGAAACGTGTATCATCTCATGAGGAAAACTTTTCTTAAAATACTTTTCGGCTCTGACATGGATATCTCTCCGGTACCATTCCGATAACCCATGTACTTCAAACAATTGAGGCATTCCTAGCCGCTCTGAACGTTTACCCATCGAACCGTCCCCAATATTCAACGTATCGATCCAAATACGATCCACGATTCCTTTCAACAATTCAGGAAAATCAGGGGTGAACGGCAATATAGGCGAAATGGAGGCCTGTGCAGCTATTCCGGCATCATGTATTTCTCTTAGAGCTTTTAGGCGCAGTTTGATCCCTGGCGCATACGGAGAAAAAATTTGTTTGATATCCTCCCGATCTGTTTCAATCGTCATCGATACAAGGACTTCACATTTATCTTTCAATTTGAACAACAAATCAAGATCCCTTGTAATTAGCGGGCTTCGTGTCTGAAGCTGCAGTAAATCAGGAGGGCTTTCAATCATTTCTTGCAATATCCGCCGTGTGATTGTAGCATCACATTCAATAGGTTGGTATGGGTCAGTTGCGGATGACATAAAAATATTCACCGGTTTGTATTTTCTTCGGAGCTTGATCATTTCATTTCTGTAATTTTCTGCTGCATTTGTTTTGATGTCTACCCATTCTCCCCAAGGAATCTCTTTGAACTTTTGAATCGGCATTTCTCTAACGTAACAATAACTGCAAGAAAATGCGCAACCACTATACGGATTCAATGAATGTGTAAATCCTATATCTAAGTAACCTTTGGCTTCGCTGAGAATTTTCGTAGATAATATATCTTTGATTTCAACTGCCATTGGGATCTACATCCCCCTCATTTTTATGATCAGGATTGAAAACATGGAGCGGCTAATTCAGCTCGTTGGTTTTCTGTCAATTCAGTTACGGATAAAAGCTGGACGTGTAAAAGTCGGTGAACCCATACTTTTCAATAAAGGGTTTGAAATGATCGGTGAATCGTCTCCTGCTATATACGATGCCTGCAGCTGCCGTTAATCCTGCCCACCGCCTAAAAAATGGCGTCGGCTTCATCCAGTGCTGCTTTCGCTTGTCAATTCGTGACCGATAACGATCTCTCATTGCGCTCCCCCCGTTTCTTTATTCTTCTAATAGTTCTTTGGCGAAAGCAATGTAATAATGCCTTCCATTTGCACTGGTTTCTTGCTTTGATAATGCCATTAAGCCTTCCGCTTTTAATTGCTTTCCTATTTTCTTTTCTATATTTTCCTGATTGCCAATTAATTTCAACATATTTTCTGCATGTTTTTTTGGCGACAGTTTATTTAGATTCGCAGGATTTCCATCAAACCATCCGAGATAGCCGTTATAGATGCTGCGTACCGTCCATTCTACAGTCCCATAATATTCGCCTAAATAAGGGAGGTCCTTGAGGTGTTCAGGCAACTTTACTATACTTGCCAATTCATCTACTGTTAACCCGTTATTCATCCCTTTCAGTGTTTCGGTAAGAATATATTCTATTGCATCTCGGAAGTTCGATAGTACTTCTTGCACACAATCTCTTCCTATCAAGGGTTTTGTGTGGCCTGGTAAAACATATTCCGCAGGATAGGATAAGATTAAATTTAACGAATCAACCCATGCACTTACATCTCTGTATTGTCCACCACGGATGGCATATAGGTTGGGGAAACATCCGTAATAATTATCTCCACAGCAAAGCACCTTACTATCTGGAAGCCAAATAAAGATCTGGTCATCCGTTTCGCCTAGTGCCGGCACCAACTCAACCTGGATGCCGTCAATCGTACGAGTTACTTTTTCTTGTTTGTACACAGTGGTAGGAGGAAAAAAGGCTCGTATGCCTTCTCCCACAACTATTCCCTCTCGAATTCCTATACCTTGCGTAATGACCTCATCGTCAGTTAAATGATAACCAAATTGATACGAACCACGTTTATTAAGCACATCATTTAAGTCATCTGTACGTCCGAGCACTGGCTTCATTGGCGCAAATGCGATAACCTCTTCAACCGTATCTCTAAAGACTCCTGCGCCGCCGCGATGGTCGGGATGACCATGCGTGTAAATAATCGTTTTCACAGGTTTATCTGTAATGCCCGCAATGAGCTTTTTTAATTTTTCTGCCCTTACATCCGTTTCAAAGGTATCAATTACAATGACAGAGTTCTCTGCTTCAATAATTATTGAATTACTATGAGCGTATCCCATGACATGGTAGATACCGCTCGAAATTTCCGTAACCGTTGGCGGGTATGCAATCTCTGCGAAATTCTTCAGTAATTGTTCACCATGTTCTTTCAACATATTTCTTATCCCCTTTTCACATCTATTTTCGACTTGCGGCTGATATCTGGCCTTCTTCTCGGTCAGCTCAAATCCTGAGGTACACTCGGTATTTCAAGAACAACTGCTTTCATCGATGAAGCTCTCCTTTCAGAATCCGGCTAACTTGAGCTTCTATATCCTCTTCTCAATTTGAATCAATAAAGCATTGGCACCTATTGCCAAGCCAGCGGACAGCAAGCTTCCCCACAAAATTTTGTAAACATTCATCGTACGAAGTCCATCGAACAAAATGCTGCCTAATCCTCCAGCGTTGATGAATGCTGCGATCGTTGCCATCCCGATCGTAGATAATACTGCAAGTCGTATTCCGGTAAAAAGTGCTTTCATGGATAAAGGCAGCCTGATCTGAAACAGAACCTGCATACGGCTCATTCCGATACCGGTTGCAGCTTCGACAATGGATGGGTCAATTTCATTTAGTCCTGCGATAAAATTACGAAGCAATACATATTGGTTATATACAATCAAAACTGTGATAGCTGTCACTTTTCCTAGTCCCGTAACCGGAATCAATATGGCAAAAAACGCCAAACTAGGGATGGAATAAATCACCGAAAATAATTGAACAAGTATGTTGGAAATGGTTTTGGAAGACATGGCCGCTATTGTTAAGATCGCCGCCAGTAAGATCGAAATCATCATCACAGCCACTAACATTTCTAAATGCTCTATCAGTGCCTTCCATAATTTATCTGGGTGATTGATGGCATATTCGATCAATCTAACCCCTCCCAGAAACGCTCTTGCTTTCTTGAGGAATGAATGAATGACGAGACAAAATCATCTGCAGGGTTTTTCACAATATTTCGCGGTGTATCAAACTGACAAACTCTTCCTTTGTTCATAATGATGACTCTGGTCCCGAGTTTAAATGCTTCGTTGATATCGTGTGTGACAAAAAGAAACGTTTTCTTCAACCCGCCATGAATTCGCAAAAGCTCATCCTGCAAATGCAGTCGGTTGATGGCATCAATGGCTCCAAAGGGTTCATCAAGCAGCATGATCTTAGGATCTGTCGCCAAGGCACGAGCCAAACCGATTCGTTGTTGTTGACCACCCGATAATTGTGATGGATAACGGTTTTTAAATTCCTTCGGCTCTAATCCCACAAGAGATAACAACTCATCAATTCTTGCATTTATTTTAGTTAGGGGCCATTTCAAAAGCTTCGGTACCGTCGCAATATTCTGAGCGATTGTCATGTGAGGAAACAACCCCACCTGTTGAATGACATAACCAATTCGTCTTCTAACCTTCACAGGGTCAACTGTTCCGACGTCTTCACCAAACAGTTTAATCGTCCCAACGCTTGGCTCATAAAGACGATTGATCATTTTCAACAATGTTGTTTTCCCTGAACCAGAAGAGCCTAAAATTGTGATGAACTCCCCTTCTTGAATGAACAAGTTCACATGATCGACCACGTAATCTCCAGATTGTGAGTATCTTTTACATACATTATTGAACTCGATCGCTGTAAGAGACATGTTCTCCTCCATGTATTCACTTATTTAATGGATTCATAAAACTCTTTTGCGACATCTTCATATTCCTCTTTGTCGACATCAACTTTAGCATTCAAAGCAGTAACGGCTCCGGTATCTAGTGCTGCACTTACCTTATTGATGATCTCTTCAATCTTAGGATTAGCGTTTAATACATTGTCACGTACGACGGGTGCCAAATTATAAGGCGGCCACACATGCTTGTCGTCTTCCAATAAGGTGAACTCATCGGTATTAACTAATTGCCCTTCCGTTGTGTACGCGGGTGCTGCATCCGCTTCATTATTTTTAAGCACCTCATATTTCAAGCTATTATCGTATACCTTCGATGATTTCCAATTCAATTTTCCGTACACTTTCTCTAGTGCAGGGATGCCGTCTTCGCGTTGATCGACTTCGCCTTGTGATGCAAATCTAAGTTCAGCTGCATGTTTTTGCAATTCCGAAATTGTGATAATGCCAAGCTTTTTGGAAACCTCAGTACGAATGACAAGACCAGCCCCGTCGTTGGCTTGCGAGTAGTTTAGCCAGGTGACTTGAAATTTTTTTTCATATTCTTCCTTCACAGCCTTATAAACTTCTTCAGGATCGGTGATGAGATCCATTTTTAACACAGCTAACAAGCCCGTCCCCGTGTATTCGGGATACAAATCGATTTCGTTGTTCACGAGTGACGTATGAATGACTGAACCGGCAATGTTCGGAACTCTTTCTACTTCATATCCCGCGTCTTCTAGCGCCAAAGCATACAATTCGCCCACAATTAAGTTCTCCGTGAAATCTTTAGTTCCGACACGAATCGTTGTGCCATTGCCTGTATTGGAATTCGTACCTCCGCACGCTGCCAACGTTAGTGCCAATACCAACGTGGTCACAGCTACAGTAAATATTTTCTTACTCATTCTCATCTTCATGATTTCATCCTACTTTCTTACGATTTTATATTTGAACAAAAATCGATCAACCAGACCAAGCGATAATCCAGCCGCAATTGACAGCACTGCAACCGAAATACCACCAACTATAAGCAAATCCATCCGATTAAGACCTAGACCTGTAAAAATAATGCCTCCAAGTCCACCCGCACCGATTTTAGCAGCCAAGGTCGCACTTGCAATGATTTCAATCGCAGCTGTCTTGAGTCCGGTCAAAATCATCGGAGCGGCTAAAGGAAACTTGACCTTCCACAACAATTGCCGATCCGACATTCCGACTCCGTGAGCTGCTTCCAGCAAGTATGGCGGTACTTCTTCTAGGCCTGCAACAGTATTCATTAGAATTGGCGGAATCGCTAAAAATACGAGTGCGATCATTGCCGGCTTAACCCCGGTTCCCAGAATGGGGATCAATAGCAGGAGAACAGCCAAGCTTGGAACAATACGCAGGACTTGAAAAATAGAGACGAACCATCTTTCATATTGCTTATGTTTTACACAAAGATATCCGCAGGTAATTCCAATACATGCAGAGAACAACAATGCAATAAAGCTAATTACGATATGTTCTTTCGTCGAAGTTAAATAGTCATTTAGACTATTTGAAAAATAATCTGTAATCTGCAACCACACAATACTACTTCTCAAATTAACTCCCCACTTTTGTACTGGATAACTATTATTTGGTTAATAATCGAACTTTGCTTTTCTTTCCAATACATTTGCAACTGATCGCGTTCCATTTATAATAAAAGCAATAGAGTGTTTTTGAAAGTAGGCACCTTTTTATCATATAGGAACCTTTAAGTAACTAATGGAAGGACATGAATGATTCCAAAAACTTCGTAAAGGAATACCCGAAATTAGTCACCCTTAAATGGAAATGAAATCAATAATAAGGGATCTAGAGTGGGATCTAGAGTTTTGGACTTTTATCAATAAAAAAGAACAAGCCGCAACTACGCGGCTTGTTCTTTTATTAATTTGCAATTATAATGATTTTTTTTTGCGATGTGCCACAATCGCTTACATTCTCCCAATCGATCCTTTACAAGGATATTAATCGGCTAATGTTCTTGTCGTGCGACATCCGACATCCGAAGAGCCCCGGCATTGCCTCCGGGACAATCGTTTGTTTCGCATTTCGTTTCATTGCGGTTTGATTTCAAAATAGTCGATAGTTCCGATCGCCTCACCCGTAACGCCTTCAAAGGTGAAGTATATATTTTGCGTGCCGACGGTTGGTTTGATCGGAACATTAGAAGTGATCCAGTTCTGCCATCCTCCTGTGGAATTGACTTTTAACGTTCCTATAATGGTACCCGTGGGGCTTCCCAGCCGTATCCTCATCGTACCTGAACTGGCGGAGGCGACCCTGAAATCGATGCTGCGCATCCCCGTCAGATTGACGTCGCTGTAAGCTGCCCAGTCTCCGGGCTGCAATGAACCGATTCTCAGCTCTGTCTCGATATCCGACAAATTGTGGGCCGATACATCCATTTGCGAGCTGTATTTCTCGGCTTCTATCCTGACTGGAGTTGGGACTTGCAAAGGAAGGATACCCCCTCCATTACGGTGGACATCTTCCAAACTGGCATGTGCCGTCTTCATGATACTCACCATATCCGAATACGGCTGATCCTGCTGATTGACCAGGCCGACGTTGTAGCTCTCGTCGTCCGGACGCCCGGTAACCGGCTGATCGTAGTACGAAAACCAGCCTGAGCCGACAAACAACGGATGTGCGGCCTGGCTTTTCGCAAAAGCTTGATAAGCTCTTCCTCGCTCCGCTATGCTTATTGTCATAGTATCCGTCCTGATATTGGAAAGTCCGCGTTCGGTAGAGCCGAATGAATGTTCCAGATTCAACAGGGGCTTTCCGAAATCTTCGTATCTGGAAATCCAACTCGCATCTCTTGAATAACTGTCCACGGAGAAGGCATCGACAAACTCCATAGCCGCCAGATCCCAATCCAGGCTGGTTCGCCAGGTAGGAACGACAGACGTACCCAAGAACAGATGGTTCGGATCGTATTTTTTTATAATCTCCCTGATCATGGAGTAATAGGTTCTGGATGCCAACCTTATATACTCCGACACATCAACCGCGGGTACTTTTACAATATCGATCGGGATGTCTTTCAAAGCGTCAAACGATACAGCGTTCGTCCCCAGAATCCGGTTGATCTCCCCGAGGTTGCGATTGTATCTCGGCGCAAGAAAATCTACGAATGCGCTTTTCGCCGGAGATGCCGAAGAATACGTCAGCACTTGTTGTACAATTTCCTTATTCCAGCCGGCTTCATTATCGTAGGTATAGCCGATCAACCACTTGCTGTTTCTCGCATTCTGAAGCTTTGTCTTTAGCGCTTTCTCGATGATGGGCCTGCTCTGCGGATCAAAGACGTCGTACGTCCATTGTATCCTATTCAAATTCGGGGGGTCTTGCAGCACTTGAATGTATGGAAACGCGATGTTTCTCGGTTTGGTCCATTTGCTGAAGGCGTTAAAGCCCCACTGAATCAAACGCTTCTTCGTGATCTCCTCCCATTTCGACTCAAATCCGCTTCCGTATTTTTTCATGACATTGGCGACGACGAAGCTGACGTATTCGCCGCCCGCATCTCTGGTGTAGGCGGGAGCGTAGGCAGTCCGATCAGGCAGTTCCTCAAAAACCTGCTTTTGGGTGCCGTCCTCTTTCAGGATCGGCGTCTTATATCCATACTCCCAGATACTTGTTGCATCCACCCCTTTTACAATAAAGGGATATCCATCGGGTGTAATAAACCACCATTTGCCATCATTTTTTTGAAGCCTGAAATATCCGGTGCTGGAGTGCTTTCCTAAGCTTTTAATCCCTCCATACTGATCATATCTTGTGAGATCAAGTGAAACATTCGCTAAGGCAGCGGCCTCATCTGTATATTCCTGCTGCAGCTGCCCGTCGGAAGTAACCTTTCCCGGCCAGGTTTCACTCATCCATTGACCGTATTTGTCCGCTAGCAGAGCTTCCTTCTTCAGTTCGGCTTTCAATTTCTCCACAGTAAGAGCGGGTCTATCATTTTGTCCTTCGGTGCCTGTACCTTTATAAATTTCAACTTCAGTCAAAGGAATATGTTGATAAGAGTGGGTACGACTAATGTTCAGTATGATAAATCTGGCCGACTTATTTGACATCGGGACGGTTACCGAATATTTCAAACCGGTTCCCGTTCTTGCATGACTGGCTGCATTGTAATAACCCGTTGCCGATTCGGGACGATACTTTACGGTAATATCTTTAAATCCCCAATATTTGTTCGGAGAATTCAGCACTACTCGGATCTGTTCCAAGGGGTAATCTTTCAACAGATCAATGACCACATCCACAGTCCCGGGAGAAGTCGCGCTTCCCATCCAGCCTGCGTAAGACGGGGCTCCATCGAACAACACGCCATTTGCCGAGGATAGGATCCCAGCCGCACTTAAATCAGGAGAGTTCCCTCCATCAGGAGCACGACTATAGATATAGTTCCCTGTTTTTAACAGATTGTCTTCCTTTCCAAATTTACCGATCAGGACAAAAACTGATGTTATGACAAATGCTGCCAACAAGAACGTCAAAATCCCGCTGCGCTTGAACTTGAAGCTTTTCTTCATATGATGTAGAGCCTCCTCTTAGTCATGCTCATTTATCGCAATCTCGAACGGTTATTATTAGTATTAAACTTTCATATTTTTTCCGTGTGACCTCGGAAGAACAGTAATAAGAAGCTTCCACCTTGGTACTGGCTTGAGATACGAGAAAAAACCCCATTAGAACAGGATAGGTCTTCTCCTGTTCACTTGGGGCTTGATACGGAATATACACTTCTATTAAGACTCAAACATAGTAGCCCTACAATTGACAGAAATTCAAATCATTCTGCAAACATAAATTGAAAACTGTGCCATGATGCATAATTATGTTGCTTGATATTGTTCAATTCACTGAACTATTTCAATGTTCACCGCTACGGTTCAATAATGTAATGCACCCATTTAAATGGTAGGTTATTTCGCATGTTCCCTATTCACTATAACATACTTTTAATCAGATTCTCTCTGGAAATCTTGACAGAGTATTAACAGGTTTAACTTATTAACAACAAATCCTTTATAAGTTTTGGTCAATCTCAATAGCATCTATATACAATCAATTAGACGGAAACGATGAAGTTATGTTGCGCAAAACTGTCAGTTAACTGAAATGACTGCCATCATACAAATAACTGATTTCCGCTTGCCGACAAGCTTCAAACAGTTAGTGCAATAATATTTACTACAAAATGGACAATTGGTTTCATGTTCAACCTGATTGTGAACGAAGCATGATTTCAAAATAACGACCACTTGCGTATAAGTTCATTCTTTCTTAATTCTGGAATGTAACTGCGTTATCCTGCCAGTTGAGAAAACGGCAGCCACTAATACCGGCTGCCATCTCTTCGTGTTTATTGAGCTATAGTTCTTCGAAGTTGAATCCATACCGCTTCGACGGTCCTTGTAAACACCCGCCCTTTAGCTGCAGCAATTCCTTCCGCCTGACGTTCTTTGCTCCTGTTCGGCCACATAAGCCAGCGTTGAGAGCTCCGATTGCCTGCTGACTCAGCAAGGCTGTCGAACGATCCGACAGCCCTTGTGTTTCCGTTGAGCAAAGAATGTTTTGCTTACTCCTATGATTATCAGGCTATCGCTTACAACGGCATCGTGATTACGATATAAAGGACCTTTCCATCTTCGAAATAGAGATGAAATTTGGAATAATCGCCGTCCTTATAGCTCCACTCCGTAGCCGACTTTTTGTTCGGCTCGCCAAGCTTCCCAATAACCTCCGCTTCGGTCAGTCCGACACGGATGCCGTCTTTCGTTCCATACTTCGGATCTTCAAAAAGGATGGCCAGATTCAACGCGGTGATGCCTGACTCGTACTGCCTGATTCTATCCATCTTCTCGGTAAAATAATTGTAATATTTTTTCTCGCTGACAAGCGGGAGGTTCTTCAGTTCTTTCTCCCAGGCTGCATAGTCTTTCCCGTCAATCTGCAGCCTTTCCCAATCATAAAGTTTTTCATGCTCGATCACCTGGCCACTTACCTGCTCCTTACGCGCCTGCTCAAAGACCCTGTCGATCTTGGTGAGCTTCGTCTCCGGCAGCAGCAGTCCGTGCATCAGCAGTATGATCCCGTCGTCCATGTAGAACGATTGTCCCTTCCATTCGATCGTGTTCGTCTTCAGGCGATAAGGAATTTGATAGATTTTCCCGTCCACCGAGAAACGGAGGAACACGCTCGCTTCAGAACCGGATGAAGCGGCCTCCGGAGCTTTAGCCGCAGTTAAGTCGGTTCCGTTCAGGCTTTGCAGAATAACATACTCGCGATCGGCGGGAATTTCGAAGTCTTTCCCGCTCTGCGCGTCATGGATCGAAATAGTCATCTCACTTTCCGTGCTGAATTGGAGCTGGTCTTTCATTTTTCCGGTTAACGGGACGGTTTCCGCCGGCGGCTGAGGCTCGATCTCATGCTGCGGATCCGCCTGATCCGGAGGGGTCGGATTTGGTTTGGCCGTAGTACCTTCAATCTGTTCACTCTCGAATAGATCCGAGAGCCATCCCGTATAAGGGCCGCTTGGTAGGATGCCGCTTACGAAGATAACAGCCGCGACAACTGCCGCGAAGCCCGGAATCCATACCTTCCACTTGCGTCCTCTCGATGGTTTGTTCATATTTTCGACCGCCTTCTCGATTACCGACATTTTTTCAGGGGTGAAGGTTTTCGCCCGCAACGGATCAGTTGTTTTCAATTTTTGCAGCCATTCAGGATCAAACTCGTTCATATGCAGTACCCTCCTCCCTCCAATAAGCCTTAATCTTCTGCCGTGCACGGGCTAATCTAGACTTCACCGTGCCTTCCGAAACGCCGAGCACACCCGCGATCTCTTTCATAGAAAGATCGTATTTTCCGGATAAAATGAGGACCTCTCTAAACTTAAGTGGCAGCTTCATGACAATTCTCCAAATATCATCGGATAAGGATTGCTCCAGCGCCTCGTGTTCGGCAGACGGACTCGTCTCTTTGCTGCTGACCCATGCCATGAGGGTCACTTTGCGCATAAACGCGGTTCGCAAGTAATTTACGGACGTGTTGCGCGTAATGGACAGCAGCCATGTTTTGATTGAAGACTCGCCGCGGAACAGTCCGATATTCCGGTAGGCACTCAAAAACACTTCTTGCGTGATGTCATCAGCCAGGTCATTCCGCTTCGTTAGGATAAAGGCTAAGTTCCAAACTTCCTGCCCGTACTTGATCATGAGCTCGCGCAGCAATCCGGCATCCATGCCCGTCAAGTGTTTCCAATGGGATTCCTCCAACCTCTTCACCTCCAATGATTAGACAATGCGCTTCCCACCTCGGTTCCATTTTTTCGAAAAAAATGCGATATGGGAGAAGACATGGGATTATGGATGAAGCCGCAACTCCGGCAGTTCATCAAGGAAAAAGTTAGGGTGAATTAGGCACTGGAGACATCGGGGGTGTACTCTAAATTAATGCCAAACTTTATCTTGGCACTCCTTTCCAATGGCGCATTATACCCAAAAAATCAATTCGCTACCAATTTGTGTTCTCCTTTTTTGGGGCTAATCTGATCGTTACTTCAATGAAAAAGCAGCCGGTGTTTTTCCATTTCCCTAAAATTAAATCTTATTTGAAGTGGTATATTTCCTTTCCATGCTCCTATATGAATGTGAGGATGTCTAGAATAGCCGTTGTTCCCCACTCTAGCGACTCATCCCCTGCTTTTACAGAATCACCTTCCGATGCATTTATATCCTTTATATATTCATACAATCCGCTCACACCATCATTCCTTAAAAACCTTATACTACTTGCTCTTGACTAAATTAACTTTCTGGGTTAATACTGTTTGGGTTAATATGAATGGCTTCAACGTTACCATCAAATGAGACAAAAACTTCAGCGTTCCACCCGTACCAGTCTTCATTATTCTTACCGTTATTTTTTCACTTTCTCATCCATCCATTTTCAAATTTCTCAATTACACAATCGCAACCTAAGGCATCAAAAAAGTTGAATGGGAATCAACAATCAAATATTTCCATAATATACAAACGTAATCTGACGCAACCTATGGTGTCTTTTCGCGTCTAATTTTAATAGACTGCGAGAGGAGAGTACTTTAGAGCAACATGAAATCAACTTGGGGACTTTTATTTGCTTTGCTGTTGATCGTGCAGGCCGCCGTGCCCGGAATTGCGGCATCTGCAGCCGTCAGTGAAGCCGACATCACAAAATTCCGCGTCTACCAGAATGACAAGGCACTTTACGAATTCGCCTCCCTGTCTAAGTCGGTCGCCTACGCCAAGCGCTTCCGTTACAGCCATGTGGAACAGATTTCCACGCGTCAATGGGTTTGGGACAATCTTCCCCGCTACGTGGTTTATCAGAGCGGGCTGACGCGGCCCGACTGGGAATTTCGAGCCTATTCCGATGCGTTGGCTCTGGCAAAAACGCTGACGGATGTCCATATCTGGGACCTGGAGCAGACGGGCTGGGCGTACAGCCAGCACGTCAGGTTTCAAGTGTTCCAAGGGGATAAATCACTGTCTTCCTGGCAGTTCTCTACGCTGGCCGAAGCAAAACAGGTGGCCAAGCTTTGGGCCGACTCGCACATTATGGATTTGGTCACCAATCAGTGGGTTTGGGACAATATGACGATGGATCGGATAAGCGCGGAGCGGAAAAAACAAGCTGTCTACGATTTGTTCGTGGGCGGTGTTTCCGCCGGGGGTACGAAGTATGCTTTCTTGCAAGATGCGATCTACGCTTCTGCATCGGTTCCCCGGAGCGAGGTTGTTAATATGCTCACAGGCATGGTGGTTTATTCCAATCTGCCCCCGTATTCCGTAAGGCAGAACGGCAAAGAGATCCGCACCTTCTTCAGCGTCGACAATGCCGCATCGTATGCCAAAGCGTTCATTGGAACGGAAGTTGTTAAAGGTGGCGAAGTTTGGTGGACGAATGTTCCTTACCTACAAGTCTATCAAAAAAACCGTCTTGTCCGATCGTTCCATAACCTTAAAGCCGCGCTGCTCTATGCCGGGACGCTTGAAAACTCCCGCATTAATACGGCGGAAGGCCGGCCGGTCTGGGACAACACCCGCAAGCTCTTGTACATGGGTTGGAACGGTTCGTCAAGAAACGAAACGGCGCTCGCTCAGGTGGCGGATACACAAGGTCTGGACATCGACTCCCCGACCTGGTTCGTACTGTCAGCGCCCGACGGTTCGATGACCGATACGTCGGACCCGGCGTTTGTCAAGCAATTGAAAACCCGGGGCACGCAGGTCATGCCGGTCGTTATTAACAGCCACGATTCGGAGTTGGCAAGCGCATTCCTGCAGAACCCCGCCGGGCAGCGGATGTTCATCGACAAGCTGGCCGACAGATTGACAGAACTCGGAGTAAGGGGTGTCAACCTTGACTTCGAAGCGATTGCCCCACAGGACCGCGATGCGTACACCGCCTTCGTAATAAAATTTACGGATGCGATGCACCAAAAAGGTTTGACAGTCTCCATCGACCTGCCGCGCGGACATCTCTCGTGGAATGATAAATCGGGTTATGATTACAAGAAGCTCGCCGGTGTTGTCGATACCGTCGTCATTATGGCTTACGACCAATTCTGGAAAGGAAGTACATCGCCGGGCCCGGTATCCGGCTTTCCATGGTTCGAGGAAGGCATCACCAATTACCTCAGTTACGACATCCCGAGGAGCAAAATCATTCTGGGCATTCCATTCTATATACGCGTGTGGAAGCTCGACGAAAACGGCAAGCTCGTCGGCAATAGCGCGTTGATGATGAAAGACCTGCCGCAGCTACTCGCTTCCGTAGAGGAAACGGCCGAGTATGATCGATATCAACGCCAGACCAAGTACACCTACGTCAAGGACGGATTCACTTATGTGCTTTGGGCGGAGACGCCGGACACGATAATGGCTCGGATCGCTACTGTCAAGAAATACGACCTTGCCGGGATTGCGGTATGGCGCCTAGGCTATGAGCCGGCGGAGCTGTGGACCGAACTTTTGCGTGCGAAATGACAGAAGGGGCCGCTTCCTTGGGGAAAGCGGCCCCATTTATTCAGTAACTTATGGATCCTGATTCGATTTTCTCTCTGTAAACAAATGGTACATATTAGATTTGAAATTAGTGTCAATGTCAAGAATGATTTAATAAGAAGTAATGGGAGGTTTTAATCGTGTATTCACTATCGTTACCGTAAGCTCAAATGACCGCTTCAGGAATTTTACCAGTTACAGCTTAATTTTCAAAATCACAACTGCGTGGGCAGGGACATTATACATTCTGCCGTCTAACCGGATTGGGGAAGAGCTCGGCACAACACGTGTCGGCTGTTCCATGGTATTGCACGCATCCGGCTCATCGGCTGTTAAGAGCAGCTGCTCTCCTGTAATAACCATCATGTTCGTGCCACGGATATCTAGCTCTGTATGAATGACAGATGCGGACGGATTAACCAGCTTCACAATAAGCTCGTTGTTCGTCTCGTCAAGCGTCGTGACGGAGGTTAAATACGGAATAGCACCATAAGCATGTTTATGAACGAGCTGTCCGTCCAGGTAACACCGGACCTCTCGCCCGTCAACAACGATACGAATCTGCTGAGGCTCAGCGGACTTAATCCTCACCTTCGAATCTGCCTCCAGCTTAACACGCGACCATCCGACGATGCGGACAAGTCTGCTGTCTCCGCAAGGATCCAGCTCCCACAGGAAGTAATTCTGCTTTTCCCATGGCTGATGCCGGTCGAGAAAACGGAGCTTCAGTCCTTGCTCGCTCAGCTTGACACTCATCGTGATCTCAATCTGCTGCCATGAGGGTTCACCAATCCAGAGTACGTTATGGAAGACGTTGCAAGAAGGAGATTCGTCAGTAATCCGGTCCATCTGGAGCAGTGTATCTACGCCGGAGGAAATGCAGAGATCCGTCACTAAACCAAGCTCATTCAGGCTTAATCCAAGGCCGCCATGAATAATAGGTAATTGACAGTCGGCTTCGACTTTGCTATCCACGACGAATTCGCCCCGGTTTTCCCCAAATAACTTCTGGACGTAATACGATGGTGTTCCGTACACCCGAGTCCCGTCAAAATATATTAAATTCGGATCCCACACTGTATGGTGGATATTCGCAAGCAATGGTGCATATGAGGACATAACGACGATATCCTGATTACGTTCCATGCCGGTCATAAAGGCCGCCTCGCTTAATGCTCCTTGAAGCTTGCCGTTCTTGTTGTCGACGATCATCGCATATTCTCCGACATAGATCTTCGGACCGCTGCGGTCATAATGATCGTACATATCATGATACAGCTGATAGAATTCGTTATCCGCATAAAAGTGCTCGTCCACAATTTCTACCGGAAGCCCTTTGGTTTCCGTACCGACCTCCCAATGCGTGTTCCAGATCGTAATGATTTCGGGATAGACCGCCTTTACTTCGTCATAGAACACCTTGTAACGGATGTTGTACTCGGGGCCGAAATTTTCATTGCCTATCTCGATATACTTCAGACCGAACGGCTCGGGGTGACCATGCTCCGCCCGCAAAGCGCCCCATTTGCTAGTGACGGGACCATTGGCGTATTCAATGGCATCGAGCATATCCTGGACCCATTCATCGAGCTCATCCATCGGTACAAGCTCGCCAGGCCTTCCCTGGCATGTCAGCCCGCAGTTAACGACGAACATCATTTCAAGGTTCATGTCTTCAGCCATTTGTAAATACTCATGATACCCGAGTCCGTTAGTCGTCCGGTAATGCCATAACGTCCAGTGTGATATGCGCTCGGACAAATCACCTATTGTTCTCTTCCATCTGTATGCGGTTTCCAACGAGAAGCCCTCTACAAAGCAGCCGCCAGGAAAACGGAGGAAGGTCGGCGCAAGCCCCTGCAGCATGTTCACAAGATCGGGACGCAGGCCGTTCTTTCGTCCACGGAACGTATCAGCCGGGAAGAGCGAGACTAGTTCAAGCCAGAATGTCCCGCTCGCAATGGATGAGATGACGAGTCGCGCGTTAGTATCGCTGTTCCTGCTCTCAAGCGTCAGTTCTATTTTCTGCCAATGATTGGATGTAATGTAAACCGTTTGAGCGGCATGTACCACTGTCCCGGATAAATTCTCTAACGTGATGTCCAGCTGGCCCGAAAAGCGTGAATCCTTCCTTGCGAAGAAGGAAAGATCATATTGAGCACCGGCTTGAACGGGGATCCCCCAGAAGCCGGAATTGCAGATTGAAGCAGATCCACCTTCCGTGCGCTCGATATCGACGCGCAGTGAGAGCGGGTTGGCGGTACTGAGCGACTGGGATTCATCCAGTTGCATACGGGCTTTTGTACCTTCTTGCTGAAGCAGCTGCCAGCCCGGTATCGGGTCTTCATTATCGAATGGAGCTGTCCAACCTGCAGGCGTATGCATCGTGCAGCCGTCGACATGGCACCGGTCTGGAACGATCATATCCTCAAACGAGCGGTTACGAATCAGCTCAGCATAGAGCCCCCCGTCACCAGCACGACTAATTTCCTCGAAGAACAGACCATACAAGGTCGGGCTGACCGGAAACAACTTGCAATCGGCATGGATCGTCACTTTGGCCGAAGTACTCATCATTGCTCAATCCCCTTAATAAATAATTTTTTAATTTATTACCTATTATGAGGTGAGCAAGAGACAGGTACTAACCACAATATCGACTTATTCTTTGCAAAATAACGACTTCTTTCGCAGATTCTGCTTACGGTTAGCGTTCGCTAATTGAATCGAATTCTGTCGGTTCCTCATTCGTATAAGTCATTCAAGGTTCTGTTATAAATCGAGCGAATCGAGCGAATACCCATTCAAATTGAGCAATAAGAAGAGTAGTTACTAATCCGTAAATACCAAACATGCTTTTTAGCAATTTCTCGGGAAAATCAGTTAGTATAACAACATCTCTTTTAAATATTTTTTGAATTATTCTGCCCGTTACTTCAATGAAATCAAAAAGGAGCTGCTTCAATGCAGCTCCCGAACTATAGTTAACAGTTAGTAGTGCAAAGATCAGCGATTGATGACGACAACCGAAGGTTCACTTATCTAGTTTTGCTCGAATCACGCTAACCTGTCAGTTAGTTGAGAACGGCAGCCACTAATATCGGCTGCCGTATCTTCGTGTTTATAAACTATCGTTACCAGCTAACTTAACTTTTTCTTGCTTGAAAGCCCTGATGTATACACCTATTCCATGCACTACTTCATCTGTGTTGATCTATAAGAATGGGATTACCATCAGGATCTTCAATTGTAAAACTTGCAGGGCCTTCGCTTGTTTCATCTGCTTCAGACAGTATTTTAATTCCTTTTGCTTTAAGCTGTTTTTGAATATCTCGAATGTCCGTAAACGAATTAAGATTTTCGCCATTTTCATTCCATCCTGGATTAAAGGTCAGAATATTCTTTTCAAACATTCCTTGGAATAGACCAATTATACAACTTTCATTCTTCATAATGAGCCAATTTTGGGTAATTTCGCCTCCTAAGATTTGAAATCCTAGATTTTCGTAAAATAATTTGATTTGTAAATGTCCTTTACACTTAAACTTACTGAGAATGCACCCAGTTTCATATTTCCTCCAATAAAAAATTATTTTTAGATGGTTTATTACATAAAGTATACAACATTACTTTGATGAACACATGTTTTGGCACTTGGTAGTCGCTCAACAGAATTACCTCATTTCTAAGTTGCCTCTTCATGTTATTAAACTTATGTTCGATAGCATGATAAAACCCCTTTTCTTCAGCCAATTTACTCTGGAACCCAACTAGTGTCCAAGGCGATGTGATTCCCCGTCGAAATACTGTAGTACTCCAACAACAATGAGAATAATCACCATGATAATAAGTCCATAACCTGTCCAACGCAATATTTTACTGTTCACACTGCGCTTCTCATCCGATTTTATTTGTGTGATAAATAGCCATCCGACACCTATCAATAATGCTATTACGACGCCAGATTGTGCATATGCAGCCAAAAGAGCACTCCTTTCTTACTTAAGCCTATCTTACTAGACGGATTTAAATGGAAATTGTTACGTTATCCTGCCCGTTCGTATTATGAGGTCACCGGATCTTTCTGGTGGACCTTGTTTTTGTGCGGTCGTAATACAGCGGTAGCCGAAGATCGAACGATTCTGCCCGTGAGAGCCCCATCCCGAGAGATATTCCGTTTATCCCCCCTACTTGTTAAACATGTTTAGGCTTGTTGAGACATTGCTCCCGTATCACATGCGATAGTGTGGAAGACAAGGAGGTTAGGGGCTGCCGGTGAAAATGCTATAGGAGTGATGTAACGAATCCAGTCATTGGTTTTGGATGTGTTCGAGGGAGAGAGCCATGCACAAGCTTTTTAAGAATCGGTAATCATTATTAGATGTTTCCCTTTCCAATAGCAAAATCGTAGCTGTGTGGAAACATACTTTTGACAATGTCATAGTTTGGGCGGATGGCAAAAACATACCCTGAGGTTCTCTCAGCATTCTTTATTGCATCATCGGCGATCGGTACACGTTCTTGGCCTCAATCGGCAATAGGTACATATTCTTGTCACACCACTTTGACAAGATTATGTATCTATAAAACAAAAAAACCGCGATTTACGCGGTATTTAATCGGCTCAAGTTCTTGTCATCCGACATTTTCTATTCTGTGGCTTGTGACACATTCATGCGGTTCATTTTATCGATTTCCCTACTCCGGAAAACGGATATCCAGCCACCGAACAAGGATGTATTGGCGATCTGCCCATGGATGCATAGAATTGCACATAACTGCCCGTTACTTAAGCGAAAGGCTGCCGATTCTGCTGGCAGCCCTGGTTGAGCATACGTAAGTCTAACCTTCTAAAAGTTCTCCTTGTCATGCTAAGAAATTACGCAACCCATACATTACGAAAGTGGAATTGATGATTACATCAAGTATCTTCCCGTGATCGAGTGCTCCGCATGGATGATCTGCGGAGGGGTGCCCTCGAACACCACCTGGCCGCCCTTGCTGCCTCCGTCCGGTCCCATATCGATGATCCAATCCGCTTGACTGATCACATCGAGGTTGTGCTCGATGACGATCACCGTATTGCCGGCATCCACAAGGCGGTTCATGATCTCCAGAAGGTGACCGATATCTGACATATGTAGGCCGGTCGTCGGCTCGTCCATCACATAGATGCTGCCCTTTTTATGCAACTCGCTTGCCAATTTGATGCGCTGGCATTCCCCGCCCGAGAGCGTGCTGAGCGGTTGGCCGAGTGTAATGTAGTTCAGCCCCACATCACTCATCGCCTGGAGCTTGCGCGCAACCTCTTTTAGCTGAAAAAAATCCAATGCCTGCTCCACAGTCATCTCCAGCACTTCTGCAATTGACTTGCCGTTCAGCTTGTACGTGAGCACCTCTTCCTTGAACCGTCTACCTCCGCATACTTCGCATGGCAGCTTCACGCTGTCGAGGAATGCAAGGTCTGTATACACAATACCCAGCCCTTGGCAGTTCTCGCAAGCCCCCTTGGAGTTGAAGCTGAACAAACCTTGGTTAACCTTGTTCGCGGAAGCAAACGCCTTGCGCACATCATCCATAATGCCCGTGTAGGTCGCAGGATTCGAGCGTGTTGATACGCCTACCGCCGATTGGTCAATGACGATCGCATCCGGATGCTTGCTGAGGAATACTTCGTTAATCAGCGTACTCTTGCCCGACCCGGCGACACCCGTAACGACTGACAGCACTCCGGTTGGAATATCTACACTCACGTTCCGCAGGTTGTGCAGTGTGGCATCCTTGATGGACAGCTTGCCGGATGGCTGCCTGCAATCTTGCTTGAGCTGGAGCGGCCGGTTCATATGGCTGCCTGTCAGTGTACCTGCCTCCAGCAGGCCTTTGAAGCTTCCTTCATACACGATGGTACCGCCGCGGCTGCCGGCGTGAGGCCCGACGTCGACGATATGATCCGCCAACTTGATCACATCAGGATCATGCTCGACGACAATCACGGTATTGCCCTTGTTGCGCAGCTTCTGAAGCAATTCATTTAACCGGTGTACATCGCGGGGATGTAAACCAACGCTGGGCTCATCGAAGATGTAGGTGACATCCACCAGACTGCCGCTTAAGTGCTTCACCATCTTGACGCGCTGCGACTCGCCGCCGGACAATGTATCCGTCTCACGATCCAGCGTCAAATAGTCGAGTCCGATATCCACCAGATGCTGCAGCCGCTCCGCAAGCGATTTGACGACCGGCGCGGCGACAGGGTCGTCAATCTCCCGAATGACGCTAATAAGCTGTCCGACCTCCATGGAGGACAGCTCCGCAATGTTGAGTCCATTAATCCTGCAGCTTAGCGCGGCCTGACTGAGTCTCGCGCCGCGGCAGCTGGAGCAGGGACCCTCGGAAATGTACGGTGCAACAGCTTTTTGTGTGCGCTCGGACTTCGTTTTCACATCCTGCTTGATGTATTTGTTGGTGAACTTCTCAATGACGCCTTCCACAGTAATATTCGTTGCCTTACCGGCGAAATCCATCTTAACTTTCCTTGCCTTGGCGTACAGCAGTTGCTCCAATTCCTCATCCGAATAATCGCTCAGCTTCTTGTCGAGATCGAAGTCCCCCGACTGCACGATCATGTTCCATTCCCAGCCGTTCACCGAATAGTCTGACAGCATAATTGCCCCTTCATTCAACGACTTTGACATGTCCAGCGCCTTGCTCATGTCGACGCCCAGCCTGCGACCGATCCCGTTGCACTCGGTACACATGCCTTGCGGATCGTTAAACGAGAACATGTGCGCTTGTCCAACATAAGGCTGACCCACTCGGGAGAAGAGAAGACGGAGAATGGGAGAGATATCGGTAATCGTGCCCATCGTGGAATGGGAACCGCCGCCCAGCCGCTTCTGATCCACAATAACAGCCATGCTCAGGTTCTCGATCGCGTCCGTATCCGGCTGCGGAACGCGCGGCAAGAAATTGCGCACGAACATGCTGAAGTTCTCATTCAGCAATCGAGTGGATTCTGCGGCGATCGTATCGAAGACGATCGATGACTTGCCGGATCCGGATACTCCGGTGAAGATCGTGATCTTCCGCTTGGGAATGCGCAAGGATACGTTCTTGAGATTGTTTTCCCTCGCACCCGAGATTACGATATGCTCCTGATTAGATTCGCTCATGCTTAACATCCTTCCGTTCGTGTTAACTTCTACTTATATTCACATTGTACCATTCATTGTACATAGAAAGTCGGGCAGCCCGAACTTGCATCTGTTATGTTCTAACCAGGGAGGTGATGCGATAGCTTTTCTCAAAATCTCATTTTGATGTTTAATGATGGCTCCCCCATGCTCTCCATTCTTCAATCAATTAAATAATAATGTGAACTGAACTCTGGACTTAGTAAAGAATACCTTTTCACATTATGCACCTCTTCAGCCTAAGCAAGGCTTAGACAATAGGGCGATCACATACTAGCTTTATCCATACGCACTCACTGTGAGCTTGACCCTAACGACAAGAACTTGTTAGATTGTCCGAAGTAGATATAAACCGGCTGCAAACGACATGCAGCCGGTTTATGTTGATTCGGGTCAAGCAGGGGGCAACTATCGTACCCCTTCGTTTAGTATTGGAGAAGAAGATGTTTGAGACCCGAATACGGTTATTGTGCCAACAGCTTTTCAAGCTCGCCGCTCCAATTACTCCAGCCATACCTAGCGCCTTCGAGTCCTTGAACATTCGAGAATCCGGTTTGTTCAAGATGGAGATTAACCTTTCCGTCACCTAAATTCTGCAGTGTCCATTTGACCGTGTGCTTCTCCTCACCGACGGCCCATGTATAGGACAAACGGGTAGGCGGATCCACGATAAGCACTTCGCCGTCAATAATTCCATCCCAATATTCGTTCGGCTGAGCGCGAAACTGAAAACGATGACCTACGAAGGGCTCAAAATCATTTTCCAATACCCATTTGGCAAGTTTGCTTGAATCGGTTAAGGCGGACCAAAGCTTCTCGATCGATGTCGTGTACTGAAAATCCAAAGATAATGCTAAACTCATTCTTCTTCCTCCTCTAATAGTTGGTTCAAGCGAAACATATTCGTACTCCAGAACCTGCTGTAGAAAGCCACCCAATCTTGAATTTCTCTAAGCGGAGAGGCGTTTAGCCTAAATCGCGTTTCTCTGCCGACTTTTCGGTCAATTACCAGTCCAGCCTCTTTAAGGATTGTCAAATGTTTGGATACCGCTGTACGGCCCATTTGAAACTGTGCCGTTAACTCATGAAGCGGCACCTCTTGCGCTTCTGCCAACAGAGCAATCAGTCGGCGCCTGGTCGGATCTGCAATCGCGTCAAACACATCCCGCAACTGGTTGTTCTCGCTCACAACACCCCCTCCTAAGTGTTTTGTTGATTCCCTAATTGGACACCATTAGGTGATGATTTGATCATAGGACACCGTTTGGTGTCGTGTCAATAACTTTTTTAAACTCCACATGAAATCTGTCAGTCAGCTATGTTTGTCAACTATTGATATTATGCCCCATTTGGTTCCTTGACTGCATGTTAAAAAGCCTCAGCGCGATAATGCCCAAGCTTTATGATGATGACTCAGTTTTGTTAAGTGTCAGGACTGCTTAGTTATTGTCATTCGGTTCTAAAAAACTGCCTTCTCCACCTCTCCAATTCGGCTTGAGAACGTACAAAACGGATGCAATGCTCTAGGGCTAATTGATTTCAATCAAGAAGATTGCTCGTCCAATAGCAATAACACACAGGTACATTCTTACTAAGGTTCTTTTCTCATTCGTCCGCTGATTTACTCTACCTTTGCTTACGTAAAGTTGATATAACTTTGTCGAATATTTCTTTATTATCTTCATGGTCGTACCCACATTCTACGAAAAAAACGCCTGACTGGATATAATCCAACCGGGCGTAATACCACCTTTTCTTTGTTCATCAATCCATCAAACCTGAGGGGAGATCTTCGAAGTAAGCACCCACACGATCGGTTTTTTTCGTTTGAGCAGCGAGCTCTCGTACCTTGTCTGCTGTCACCCGCATACTCCGATCTTCTCGGAACCAAACTCTTCTTTCCTCCTAGGTCAGTCCTGCAGGAGGTTCACCAACGTATGGAAGAACGTAAATGGGGGCCTTTAAGGTTCCGTTGTACCATTTCACTTGATGTCAGCGTACGATCTTCAAGCTCTTCGAAGCGCCCGTTGCGCTGAGGGTAGTAATTCATGGTGTCAATGATGATCTTCCCGACGAACGCCTCGGTAGGGAGTTTGTCATACATGTGTAGGGGATCGACACTACTACGATATCACTGGTCTCTTCGACGGTAGCTGCACGTGCATGGTCACCAAGTTCGGCGATAATCCCGGTAAGTGTTTCAGGACCACGGGAGTTGCTAACGATGACGTCCAATCCAGCAGCAACGGCGAAGCGCGCCAATGTACTGTTGATCGGGCCGGTTCCGATAAATCCAATTGTTTGTGTCATATGTCAAGTGTCCTTTCTGTGTGCTGCTAAGGTCAGCTCGTTTGTTATGATATTCAAGCCGGATGGTCAGTCAGAGAAGAAGACTTATGGCTATCCGATAGCGTTTTGTTCATTGGTAAGCTTCCCGCTATCTCGTCCTATTCAAGGTTTTGCAGGAACGGGCCACCGTTTCCTCCATTACCCCGACTCGTTTTCACTGATGACCTACGATACGGTGAGGTACATACGGTTCTTCCAACTGCGTAACTTCTTCGTGGGATAAAGTGATCGAAAGAGCACCAACTGCATCCTCGAGATGCGATATTTTCGTCGCGCCGACAATAGGAGCCGTTACCGGTTCTTTCTGCAATAGCCAGGCTAGCGCGATTTGAGAGCGGGAAGCACCATGAATTTCTGCGATTTTCGCAACCTGATCCTTAATCAATCGATCGGCATCTGCAGTCGAATCGTATTTTTGCTTGGCAATCTGATCGGTTTCTCCGCGAAGCGTTGTTTCCTCTGGGCCACGGGTCAGTCTGCCTCCTGCAAGCGGGCTATAAGGGATCACCCCGATTTTTTCAGCCCTGCAAAGCGGCAGCATCTCTCTCTCTTCTTCACGGTAGATAAGGTTTAAATGATTCTGCATGGTTACAAACCGCGTCCATCCATTTCGCTCGGCGGCATGCAGCGCTTTTTGGAACTGCCAAGCGTACATAGCGGAAGCACCGATGTATCTAACCTTCCCGGCCTTCACTACATCATGCAAGGCCTCCATTGTCTCTTCGATGGGCGTATTGTAATCCCATCGGTGAATCTGGTACAAATCTACATAATCAGTTTCCAGGCGTTTTAAGCTTTTATCGATTTCACTCATGATTGCCTTGCGGGAAAGTCCGGCACCGTTTGGACCTTGATGCATGCGGCCAAAAACTTTGGTTGCGATGACGATCTCATCGCGATTAGCGTAGTCTTTTAACGCCCGTCCTAAAATTTCCTCGCTCAAGCCGTTTGAGTACCCATTTGCCGTATCAAAAAAATTAATACCTAATTCTAAAGCTCTCTTAATAACCGGGCGACTTTGCTCCTCATCCAGCCCCCATTTAAGCGCCCCCTGAGGGTCACCGAAGCCCATACAACCAAAACAAATCCGGGATACATCTAGACCCGTATTTCCAAGTTTCGCATATTTCATTTGATTGCCCTCTCTTTCGTTGTATGGTGATTAATAATTTAATTTGGAAAGCTCTTTTGCAGCACTATACCGGTAGTTTCTAAAGAAAATGCATCCTGCACTCAAGATCAAGAACAGGATTCCCCCTAAAACGAGGTATTCAGTACCCATTCCTGATATTATTAATCCACCTGCAGCCGTGCCGATTGTCCCCCCTAGGTTGCCGCTTGTCAGAAACAATCCATTTGCGAAATCAGGAGCTTCCGTCGCAGATGACGCGATCAAATACTGACTAATGTTATTTCCTATTGCAAATATGACTCCCCAAACCAAAACAATGAAGACGACCATAGAACCGGAGTACTTCCCAACCACGAATGCCAAGATAAACACAATACCCAAAACGATCGGATAGAAGGCTGCAGATTTCATGGCATTTTTCGTAAGTAGTTTCCCTGCCAGAATATTTCCAACAATACTTGCTAAACCATATAGAAATAACACGAAACTTAAAGTTGTTCCGGATATATGGCTGACCGTATCAAGATAGTCTGCAATGTAACTGCTGACCCCGGATACTCCCGACATGATTAATACTACAGCAGCAATAGACAGCCACAGCATGGGTCTTTTTAATACACTTGTTTGAACCCCGTAAGAAAGTCTTTCCTTAACCGGAATGGATGGGACAAACAGTATGGTCGCAATGAAGGCTGCTGCGTTAACGATGGCAAAGAATGACATCGCCATTGCTAACGAAGCTTGATTGGCAAGAAAACTGGTGATTGGTACGCCAAGTACCATACCTGCCGATACACCCAACATGACTTTAGAAATAGCTTTTGGAACTTCTTCCTTGCTGACGGTGGCAGCAGCTACGGTCAAAGCCAAAGAACAATAAATAGGATGGAAAAAGGCTGGGATCACACGAGCAATCAATGCAATCGTAAAGTTCGTTGCAAAAATGGACACAATGTTACCTAAAATAAAAATACCAAGAACAAGCAGCATAACTTTCTTTCGGTTTATACCCGAAAACATTACTGGCATAGTTGGACCAGAAATTGCGACCGCGAGTGCAAAGACACTGACCAACCATCCTGCTTTGGATATGCTGATATCAAAGTGTTCAGCAATTTGAGGCAATATGCCGATTATACCCATTTCAGTGCTGAGGATACCGAAAACGCCTATTGTCAAAATCCATACTAACAAATCTTTCCGTCTAACCATGAGCCCCTCCTTATGATTTGAATAATTATTACACATTGATGGCTTAATCCCCATATGTGTATTATTATATTAGAGACAGCATTTCCGCAATGACCAGATGGAGGCCATTTGCGGAATAAGTAACAGAATCAACAATAATGTGGATTATTTATTGAAAGTTGGTGACTTTCGCATGTCTAAAGTGGATCGACGGATTCTAAAAACACAAGAAGCGATTAAAAAGGCTGTTGTTGAATTGATGACGGAAAAGGATTTTGATCACATTACGATCCAGGATATCTCCGACAGAGCAAATGTTAACCGTAAAACGATCTATCTTCACTACAAGGATAAATTTGATTTGTTGGATAAACTCATTGAAGAACATATCAATGAGCTTCGTGAAATCTGCTACCCGGAATCGGTCGTATCAAGTAAAAGTAATATTAGCTGGTTCGAGTATTTTGAAAAGAATTATTCTTTCTTTTCGATAATGATCGCGAGTAAAGGGGCTCCATTCTTTCGCAGCCGATTTCTTGAATTTGTTATTGAGGATATACGTGAAGGATGGGAGATGACAGAAGCTAAAGTACGTGGATTAAACGAAGATCTTATTTTGCAATTTTTTGCTCCTGCTTATGTAGGACTCGTTGAATGGTGGTTTGCTAATGGAATGCCATATCCGCCTCGGGTCATGGAAAAACAAGTGGGGATTTTACTAGACAGTAACCTATCATAGTTTTAATTAAATCTAGGAATCGCTGTGCTCCTTGGTTCGTATTACGGCAAAACATGAAGAAACCTTCTCGGTGGCTACTCTATATTTGGGCCATTACTTCCGGCAGCTTCTTACTGTAATCGAACAGCTGCCGGAGTGATTCGGCAGCCGTTGCTGTAGATGAATTGAACAATCGTGTCCAGTTAGCTTAATGAAGGTCCATTATTTAGTTTTTAGTCAAGAAGTGCATCCAACGGCAGTAATTATTCCCAAAAAAAACGAGGGCTACCGGTTACTTATCGTATTACATTTATTTTGCACTGTGATAATGGGTCTGTCGAATAAAAAAAGCATTCAACTGATCTCAGTCAAATGCTTTCCGTTGATTCTATTCCCTCATTACGGCTGCAAAAGCATCCGTTTCAAGACCGCTATTTGTCCATTTCTCTTCTACATGCAGACGAATGGTTTCATGCATTGTATCTTCAGAGTACGTTTTAAAGTTTTGACCTTTTGTCGCCACCTAAATACACCCCTAAAATTTCATCGGAATAACCCTGAATTAAATATAGACTCGCTCTTTTTTGCTTAGACCAAGCGTAGCTGCTGTTGAAGTTTGAATTTCGTGCAGAAGCTCTGGATTTTCCATTAGTGACACGCCATAAGAAGGAATCATTTCTTTAATTTTCGGTTCCCACTTTTTCATATGTTGCGGGAAGCATTTATTAATTACCTCAAGCATCACGTGAATAGCAGTAGAAGCACCTGGGGAAGCACCTAGTAATGCTGCAATCGAGCCATCAGCGGCACTAATTACTTCCGTACCAAATTGAAGTGTACCTTTGCCGCCAGCTTCAGTATCTTTGATAACTTGTACACGTTGGCCCGCTACTACATAGTCCCAATCCTCGATTTTGGCGTTTGGGATAAACTCTCGTAACTCTTCCATGCGCTTTTCCTTCGATAACATAACTTGCTCGATCAGGTATTTTGTCAATGACATGTTTTTTGCACCTGCCGACAACATCGTTATAAGATTATCCGGTTTTACGGAAGTTACCAAATCAAACATTGATCCGGTTTTTAAAAATTTTGGTGAGAAGCCGGCAAACGGTCCAAAAAGCAACGATTTTTTATTGTCGATAAATCTTGTGTCAAGATGCGGAACAGACATTGGAGGAGCTCCAACCTTAGCTTTGCCGTATACTTTTGCATGATGCTGCGCTACAACATCCGGATTATTACACACCATAAAGATTCCGCTTACCGGAAATCCTCCAATATGTTTTCCTTCAGGAATACCGGATTTTTGCAGTAAATGCAGACTTCCTCCCCCGCCTCCGATAAAGACGAATTTTGCAGTATGGCGTTCGACGTTACCGCTGTCGTTTCGTACTTTCAATTCCCACGAGCCGTCGCTAGTACGTTTAATATTATCAACGCTATTTTTGTATTTGATATCGACGTTTTTACTTTTTAAGTAGTCAAACAAAATGCGCGTTAAAGCACCAAAGTTGACATCAGTTCCAGAATCGATTTTTGTTGCTGCTATAGGTTCATTCGATGGACGATCTTGTATAATAAGCGGAATCCACTCCATCAGTTTTCTAGGGTCATCGGAAAATTCCATCCCTTGAAACAGAGGATTATCTGACATCGCTTCAAAACGTTTCTTTAAAAATGTTACATTTTGTTCTCCTTGTACCATACTCATATGAGGCAATGGCATGATAAAGTCCTGCGGATTACGTATCAGCTTGCTGTTTACAAGATAAGACCAAAACTGCATAGAAAGCTGAAACTGTTCATTAATTTTGATAGCTTTGCTAATATCTATAGATCCGTCCGGTTTTTCGTCAGTGTAGTTAAGCTCGCACAGTGCCGCGTGCCCTGTTCCTGCATTATTCCATTCGTTAGAGCTTTCCTCTCCAGCATTCTCGAGCTTCTCAAACACTGTAATTTTCCATTCCGGTACTAATTCTTTCAGAAGTGTCCCTAAAGTCGCACTCATGATTCCGGCACCAATTAAGATGACGTCTGTTTTAGCTTCTCTGCTGCTCATTTTTACCATCCTTATACCCTGAAATTTGTAGGCGCTCCTGCTTTGGCGTCACACTAAGCCAAGGGGCGACCTAGTCACACACCTATTCTGTTTCAATTATAACAATATCATAGTGTATTACAATTATTTATAGATTAAAATATCAACGATTTTCTGATAATTATAAGCTATTTAAAAGCTAGTGAGAAGTCCGTCCAAAAGAGCCTGGAAACACACAAAAACCAATACCTTAACCCAGCTTCTTGCAAGGATTAAGAAATTGGTTTGCCATTACCAGTGAACCGCCACCATCGTTGCGCACTCCATCATGTGCATCGCCTGCCAACTTTTGACTCGCCAATAGAAAAACGTTGATCTCTAGGAGCGCAATACTTCTGACAGCAAGACGCAGCTTATTAAAATTACTTAAGCTGCGCCTAGTTTCGTGTTGCCTTTTTTTGGTAAATGTTATCCATTATTTTCAGAGTAGTCCAACGGACTATTGGTATTTACTATTGAGTATACACATTGTTACATCAATGTTTCCGTCTGATTGAGTACAATTTCGTGAACATCTATAAGAGACTGCCCGAGCTTATTTGGAAACCGCGTCAACTTGTTTCGAAGGAAGAGGATTGGTATTCAGAGGGGACGGTACTTTGTTTTTCAACAAACGTTTCACAAAGAAAATAAACAGCATCAAGGAAAACGCTACTGACACTGCGCTGACCGTGAACATTGCCTGGTAGCTCGTGTACTGGGAGACCCAGCCTAACATAATCGCACCTAGTCCGATGCCAAGGTCATTAGCAGTCGATATAGAGGCATTGGCAACCCCTAAACGGTCCGGACGGGCCAGACGTATCGTTGCCGCTTGAAGAGCCGGCTGCGCGGAACCGAAGCCGGTGCCATAGAGTACCGCCGATATTAGCACGCCGATCAAACCGGTCGAGAGGCTCAAGACAATCAATGCGCAAATCGTAATCACAAGTGCCGGTACAATGACAAAATTCTCTCCGTACCGATCAGAAAGTTTTCCCGAAATGGGACGGCTGAGTGCAAGTGTTGCAGCAAAGGCCATAAAGAACGCGCCGGAATTAACCTGTATCGACTCAGCGAACAGCGGTACAAAGGTGGTAATGCCGCCATAAGCGATAAACAGAAAAAAGACCGATGCCGCAACGGGCAAGACCGATTTTTCGAACAATTCGATTCTTCTGCCGCTCGTTTGCGGCCGGAAAGGCATTTTTGCACCTAACATCAAGAGCAGCGCTATAGCAGAGAGGACGACGGCGAATAAAAACAAAGAGCTGTACGATAAGTTCTGTGTAACCCAAATGCCGAACATCGGGCCGATTGCCATAGCCAGGGTCATGGACGTGCTAAACCACCCCATTCCCTCGCCGCGGCGGGTGGACGGGATCATATCCGTAATCGCCGTCATCGTGGCGGTTGTGGAAAAGGCCCAACTCATCCCGTGCAAGATTCTAAGCCCCATCAGAACGAGAATTCCCCCGACCCAGTCATACATATACATTGCCAGGATGAAGAGAAGCAGTCCCCAGACGATAAACGGGCGCCTGCCGAACCGGTCCAGCAGTCCGCCGACGAGCGGCCGGAAAATAACGGCAGACAGCATAAACGCGCCCATCGCCAGACCGACCTGCGATTCGTTGCCGCCCATCTGATTGATGAACAGCGGCAGAGTCGGATACAGCATATAAAATGCGTTAAATAAGAATAGGTTTCCTATAGTCATAAGAGTAAACGACTTCGTCCATAAGCGTTCCATGTTTCATTCCTCCTTGGGTGAACCTTTTCGAGACCTTCGGGCAAATCATCGTATTGAATTTACGATTTTCTCCAGCCTTGCTAATCCCTCGGTCAATAACGACGCTCTGGCACAAGCTATATTAATACGAATGAACCCCTCTCCTGCTTCACCATATGTGCGGCCGTCACTAATTCTTAGGCCGGCTTCTTCATAGAGTTTATTACAGAGCTCTTTTGAACACATGCCAAGACTTTTGCAATCAATCCACATTAGATAAGTAGCTTCAGGCACCACAACCTTTAGCTTCGGAATCCTTTCCTTCATGAAGGAAAGGAAATAATCTCGATTCCTTTTTAAATAGGCTAATAATTGATTTAACCAGTCTTCACCCTCAGTATTGGCAGCAATCAAAGCCTCGATCCCAAAATCATTCGGTTCTGCCACCTCATTCACATTCAGCGATCGATTTATCTTCTTCTTGTACACCTCATTAGATCATTTCACAATTTTCAAGTATTAAGTTTTCGGCATAACACAGAGGCTGTGCTCCTATAATTTTGCAGTTCACCAGTCTTAGACTTTTGGAATACCACCCTTGATATTCTCCATCTAAAACAGAATCATATACGGTAATGTCCTCTGAATTCCAAAGGCATCTTTTGATGTAATGACACAGTTACGTACAACGCCTTTTTAACATACTGGAATGAGCAAAAGTTCCTTTTTCGATCAATTTCATCATATATAATCCTCTTTCTGTCCCAGATTTCTTAAGTTCTGTTACCTTGGACTGCTAACCGTATCGCCATGAGACGATTGTGTACGGCTAAAGGAGACTACCGCTAGACCTAATGCAATCGCGACCGATGAAGCCCCGATCCAACTGACCGCTTGCATCGATGAGCTTCCTGCAGCCATCCCCCCTATTCCAGCGGCCACGGCTATGCTTAGCTGTAAGATGGAACCGAATAGGCTAAGCATGATTCCTGAAGCTTCAGGGGCGAGCAAGACTAAGTTATATTGTAGACCCGGGCCAGATGACCACGCCGAAAAAGCCCATAGCATAAGTAACGGAATGGCAATAAAGGTTGATCCGGTGATCGTGGAAAGCAGCACAAGAGTAACAACATGGATAGCCATCCCTCCTACAAGTGTCCGGGGGATGCCGATACGATCCGTCAAGAATCCGCCGAACTTGGAACCCATTAGGGTCGCGATTCCGAAGGCAAAGAGCGCAACACTTATCTCCCGTTCGCTCATAGATGTAACGGTTAACAGGAACGGTGCTATATACGCGAAAAGCACTGCATAGCCTAACTGCCAGAAGAACGTTACAGCAAGAGCGGTTAAAATTTTCGGATTTTTGAAAAGGGAAAGCTGCCTGCTCAGAGGGACGACGGCTGCCTCAATTGTGGAAGGAATCGTTCGTGAAACAGCGAAGATCGCCAGCAGGCTAAGAATACCGATACCTACAAAAATGACCTTCCAATCATACGATGCGGCTACAGCACGACCAATGGGAACGCCGACAATGAGGGCTGCGCTTGATCCCGTTATAACGGTAGCAATCGCTCCAGCCTGACGTTCAGGTGACGCCAGTTTTGATGCGACAGTCTTGGCGATGGCGCCAAAGACGCCGCTTCCTACAGCAAGCAAAACGCGAGAGAAGATGAGAAAACCAAAACCAGAAAGGGTAACTGTCGCAAGGCTGCCGAGTACCAGGATAGCGAGCGACAGTATAAGCAGTGTACGCCGTTCCAGGTTCGCCGTGGCCATCATGACAATCGGGGAACCGATTGCGTTGGCAATTGCGAATACTGTGATCAGTTGCCCCGCCGCCGAGACCGAGATATTTGCGTTGGCAGCTACTTTGTCCAGAATGCCTGCTATGATGAACTCCGATGTCGCGACCAAGAAAGTAATGGTGGCAAGCATATAAATTTTCAAGGTAGTGCTCATTTTTTTAGGATCCTCTCCACGTATATGACCCTATTTCTTGAAGAGAAAGAGACGGACCACTGCCTTCAGTGGTCCGTTACTCCAATTTGCTCGGAAATGGCGAGCGGCAAAATTTCGATCTCGGTTTGACGTTTAACCAGGTTATACATCGGTTGAATTAATTCGAATCGAACGAGTTGTTCTTTTGCCGTTGTCGATCAATGTGGCGTAAGACTATTTCAAATGGTTAAACTATTTTCACTTTTGCTGCCGCCTCGATGTATCTACCTTTCTTTTGAGAACAGATCTTTTGCTGCCATAATCGCAGACATCGCCTTCGGCCAACCAGCATAAAAAGCAAGATGGGTAATGACTTCGATAAGCTCCTCTTCCGATAGACCATTCTCCTTTGCCTTACTTAAATGAAATTTCAGTTGTTCTGTATTTCCACCCGCAATCAAGCTGGAGACGGTAATTAAACTGCGATCACGAGGAGAAAGTTCCTTTCGCTCCCACACATCTCCAAATAAGACGTCGTCGGTTAATTGGACAAGTTTTGGCGCAAAATCTCCAATCATTATCTGTGCACCAGTAAGCTCCTTTGAATTCGACATTTGCTTGCCCTCCTTCGAAAATTTTCGCTTAATTGATCAAATCAATAAATGTTGAATATTCTATACAGATTGATAAATCAACTTATGTTTATTATTATAGAAACAAATAGGATGCTTTCAATGGTTAAAAAAACGGCTTATGTTGATAACTCAACACAGCATTCAAAAATGTTAATTATCTAAGAGAGCTTGGTGAATTATAACGATGACAAAAGTGGATCGGAGAATACTCAAATCGCAAGAATCGATTAAAAAAGCTGTTATTGAACTGATGACAGAAAAAAATTTCGATGATATTACCATTCAGGATATTGCCGACCGGGCAAACGTAAATCGCGGGACCATTTATCTTCATTATCAGGATAAATTTGATTTGCTGGATAAACTCATCGAAGCACACATCAACGAGCTTAGGGAAATGTGTGAATGGGCATGTGAGTTGGACTTTATCAATGCAACTGTGCCCTTTTTTGAATACTTTGAGCAGAATTATTTGTTCTTTTCGACCATGTTAGCGAGTAAAGGAGCCCCTTCTTTTCGAACTCGGCTGCTTGCGTTTTTTATGGATGAGTTCAATGATGAGATTGATAAAGCGAGTGGAAGAAATACCGATCTAAGTGAAGATGTTATTGTACAATTTACTGGGACTGCTTACGTAGGGGTAGTAGAATGGTGGTTAAGAAATGGAATGCCATATCCGCCTCAAGTTATGGCAAAACAAGTTGGGACATTATTAGAGAGGAGTCTATAATGCCCCTTTCCGAACAAGAACGCCCTAAGTAATGAACAGGGCGTTCTTGGCGTTTTCATATTTCAAGCTTTTCATCGTATCACAATTACTGATGCCCAACTATCCGATGAGGTACATAAGGTTCTTCCAACGACGCAATTTCTTCAGGGGTTAACCTAATCGAAAGAGCAGCTACCGCATCCTCCAGATGAGATATTTTCGTCGCACCAATAATGGGAGCTGTGACCGGTTCTTTCTGCAGCAACCAGGCAATCGCGATTTGAACACGGGGTACGCCGCGTTTTTCGGCGATAGCTGCAACCTGATCCACGATCAATCGATCGGCATCTGCAGTCGCATCATATTTCTGTTTCGCAATTTGATCGGTTTCGGAACGATGCGTTGTTTCCTGCGGATCTCTTGTCAATCTTCCTCCTGCAAGCGGGCTATATGGGATCACACCGATTTTTTCAGCCTTACAGAGCGGCAGCATCTCTCTCTCTTCTTCACGGTATATGAGGTTTAAATGATTCTGCATCGATACAAACCGGGTCCATCCATTTTTCTCGGCAATATGTAGGGCCTTCAAAAACTGCCATGCATACATGGCAGAAGCGCCTATGTATCTTGCCTTCCCTGCCTTCACCACATCATGCAAGGCTTCCATCGTCTCTTCGATTGGCGTATTGTAATCCCAGCGGTGAATCTGGTACAGATCCACATAATCGGTTCCCAGACGCTTTAGGCTTTTATCAATCTCACTCATGATTGCCTTTCGGGAAAGCCCGGCGCCATTGGGACCTTCATGCATGCGGCCATTAACTTTTGTCGCGAGGACAATTTCATCTCGATTGGCATAATCCTTGAGTGCTTGTCCAACAATTTCCTCGCTTGTTCCGTCGGCATATACGTTTGCCGTATCAAAAAAATTGATCCCAAGCTCCAGTGCTTTTTTAATAATTGGACGGCTGCCCTCTTCATCAAGTACCCATTTATGAAACGAACGCTCTGCTACACCAAACCCCATACAGCCAAGACAAAGCCGGGATACATCCAAACCGGTATTTCCAAGTTTCACATATTCCATATGATTGAATCCTCGCTTTCCAATAGGTTATTAGTTCCTTCAAATGCAGTTTACTCCTTGGAGTTAACTCCAAGTCAAGTGATTTAATTTACGGGGCATTAATTCATGAAATCGTCCAATGGACGCACCCGCTAAGAATGATATTAGATAAACAACTCTGAATTTGATTGGAAATGTTGTTAGAGAATAACCTAACATAGTTTAATTACAAGTAACGCAAAAGCCGTTGATTTGAAGTCAACGGCTTAATACGTCTTCATATGAGGAACTCGAACTGAGTTTAACCCAAGTCTGACTCTGCCCAGCAATGTATTGTTCAGCGTTAATGAGTAACTCCACGAGTTCCATCTTTGACTGTTACAAGGTAGAAATGTCGATAACGAATCGATACCGCACATCACTACGGAGCACACGCTCATACGCTTCGTCTACTTGGTCAGCACGAATGACTTCAATTTTAGGGGCAATGCCGTGTTGAGCGGAGAACTCGAGCATCTCTTGTGTTTCCTGAATTCCGCCAACGAGCGAACCGGCAATGCTGCGACGACTCATAAGCAAGGAAAACACATTGTACTTGTCCGACGCAGTTGGTGCGCCGACATTCACAAGCGCTCCATCTACACGAAGCATGGATAAATACGCATCCACGTCAAGATTTGCCGACACTGTGTTCAGGATGAGGTCAAAACGATTAGCCAACTCGGTGAATGAAGCGGGATCACTGGTGGCAAAGTAATGATCTGCGCCCAATTCGAGGGCTTCACTTTTCTTATTCATCGACTGACTCAAAACCGTTACTTCAGCACCCATGGCATGTGCATATTGGACCGCCAGGTGGCCAAGCCCTCCCATCCCCACAATGGCAACCTTCTTACCTTGGCCGGCGTTCCATTTTTTCAAAGGGGAGTAAGTGGTAATGCCTGCACACAATAGCGGGCTTGCTGCATCCAGATCCAAACTGTCTGGAATAAGGACAACGAACTCTTCCTTTACAACGATTTTTTGGCTATATCCACCGTATGTTTGATTACCATCGTAGTCTAACGAATTATAGGATAAGACAACGCCCTTCGTACAAAATTGCTCCTCACCGTTGAGGCAGTATTCGCATTCTCCGCAGGAGTCAACAAAGCAACCAACGCCAACGCGATCGCCAACAGCAAATTTTGTAACTTCAGTTCCAACTGCTGTTACGACTCCGGCCATTTCGTGACCAGGAACCATTGGGAACATCCCGCCTCCCCATTCATCGAAAGCATTGTGAATGTCGGAGTGGCAAATACCGCAAAACTTAATATCGATTAAAATGTCGTTCGGACGTAATTCTCTCCGTTCAATAGTAGTTTGTTCAAATGGTGCTTTTGCACTTGGGACACTTAGAACACGAGTTTTACACATGTTTTTCTCTACTCCTTCTATCTGGTAAGTTGAGGCCGCTGGATCTCTGCAACATTCAGCCGCCTATAAATAATGAATATAAGTTCATTAATGTACATCTGATTTATATTATACATTAGTTCACTAATAATTCTATTGTTAATTGAACTCAGTTTGTTCATTAGTGAATAAAATCTATTAAAATGTCTATTATCTTTCGGGATGTTTGGTGACCCTCATTATGTCAAAATCGTATTCTGACCCGAAAGAAGCGCATCGCATAGTTGCGGCAACTTGTTTCGGAGTGAAGAGATGCGGTATTCATAGGCACACGCTGTTGTTTTTCAACAAAATGTTTTTATGTAAAGACATACTTGGTGAAGTTTCTTTATTGTTTCAACGTTGCCATATCAATAACGAATCGGTAACGTACGTCCCCTTGTTTAACCCGATCCCAAGCTTGATGCACCTCATCTGCACGAATCAGTTCAATCTGGGGAACGATACTATGTTCAGCACAGAAATACAACATCTCCTGAGTCTCTCGAATACCGCCTATACTTGAACCGGTAAGGTTTTTTCTTGCCAGGATCGAAAACGTATTGAATGATATGGGCTCTGCAGGCAAGCCGACGTTAACAAGTGATCCGCCAACACCTAATAACGATAAATAAGCATCGATATCGAGATTCGCTGAAACGGTGTTTAAAATTAAATCGAACGTGCCGGCAAGCTCGGTGAAAGTAGACTGATTACGAGTTGCATAATAGTGATCGGCACCAAAGCGGAAAGCTTCTTCTCGCTTGTTCTCACCTTGGCTTAACACCGTAACGCTCGCACCCATCTCGTGAGCGATTTGGACGGCGAGATGTCCGAGCCCTCCCATCCCAACGATGGCAACCTTCATGCCAGAACCAGCGTTCCAATGCTTGAGCGGGGAGTACGTTGTGATACCTGCACACAATAACGGGGCAGCAACGTCAAGTCCAAGAGAATCGGGGATACGAACCACGTATTCCTCGTCCACAACGATTTGCTCACTGTAACCGCCGTAAGTGGGATTCCCTTCATAATCTAGACCATTGTAGGTATATACAGCTCCCCTTTTGCAATATTGCTCTTCACCGGACAAACAATATTCGCACATACGGCAGGAGTCTACTAAGCAACCTACACCAACTCGATCGCCGACCGAGTATTCTGACACGTGTGAACCCACGGCATTCACGATACCGACGATTTCGTGCCCGGGCACCATTGGGAAGATCCCTGCCCCCCAGTCCCCTTCACCCTGATGAATATCGGAGTGACAAATTCCCGAGAATTTGATATCAATGAGTACGTCATGCGCTCGAAGTTTTCGACGTTCAATCGTTGTATGCTCCAGCGGAGAACCGGCACTTGCTATGCGAAGTGCATGTGTTTTGAACATATTTGTTTTCTCCTTTCTCTGATTTATTAAAGGAGGTTGTTCAGAGGGCTTAGACGATTTTCTTTCAACGAACGTTTCACAAAGAAAGTAAACATAAATAAGGAAAACGTGACCGACACGGCGCTGAGCGTGAACAAAGCCTGGTAGCCCATGTACTGGGAGACCCAGCTCAGCATGATCACACCTAGCCCAATGCCGAGGTCGGTAGCAGTCAATAAAGAAGCATTGGCAACCCCTTTACGGTCTGGACGGGCAAGACGTATCGTTACCGCTTAAAGAGCCGGCTGAGCGGAGCGGTTGTGGAAACGGCCCAGCTCATCCCGATAATACCAATACTGTTTTACTCTCGAAACTAATCCTCAGGTCTTCTTAGTGTTTGTTCTTTTTTCAATAAGGTCTGTTCATATCTTGCAATTTTATCATCCAGGCGTTCCAACGTTTTCTTCATATCTTCGATTTTTGTTATCAGCAGCTCACGCTGCTCGATTAAGAGTTCCTTTCTTGCCTCAAAGGTTTCATCACCCTGTTGAAACAGCCCGACATACTCAATCAACACTTCGACCGGAAGACCTGCTCTTTGTCGCATACATTTTATAAAATCGACCCACTTACAGTCTTCTTCCGTATAATTTCTGATTCCGCTTTTATTGCGGTTCACACGAGGAATCAGTCCGATGCGTTCATAGTAGCGGAGTGTATCCTGTGAAACATTAAATTTTTCACTTACTTCTGCAATCATCATGGTCATGCGGTTCGCCTCCTGTTTTCCGATATTATTGCACTTGAAGTTAACTTCATGTCAAGAGTAAACCGCGAAAAATAGGCTCTGCGAGCTTCTCTCGATCCCAGGACATTCGCAATTTTTCTTGTAGAGAAAGACAAGACAGACCACTGATCGTTCAATGGTCCGTCTTTCTAGTTTAGATACCGTATATCTGATGCGGTACATAAGGCTCTTCTAGGCTCGCAATTTCGTTTGCATCCAACTTCACCGACAACGAAGCAACTGCATCCTCCAGATGATTTGGCTTTGTTGCGCCGACGATCGGTGCCGTTACCGGCTCCTTTTGCAGGACCCATGCAAGCGCGACTTGCGCGCGAGAAATGCCCCGCGTGGCGGCAAGTTCGGCCACTCTCTCCACGATATTGCGATCGGCATCAACCATGGCTGCAACCAGTCTTTGTCCGGCTTCGTCTATCTCTGAACGGGCTGTCTGTTCATCCCATTCTCGAGTAAGCCGGCCTTTAGCAAGCGGACTCCATGGAATAACACCGATGCCCTCTGCGCGGCAAAGCGGCAGCATCTCCCTCTCTTCTTCCCTATACAGCAAATTCAATAAATTCTGCATAGAGACAAACTTGGTCCAACCGTTACGATCGGCGACATGCTGCGCTTTCAAGAACTGCCAAGCATACATCGAGGATGCTCCGATATACCTTGCCTTACCTGCCTTTACTACGTCATGGAGTGCCTCCATCGTCTCTTCAATAGGCGTCGTGTTATCGAAGCGGTGGATCTGGTACAAATCGACGTAATCGGTCCCCAGCCGTCTCAGGCTGTTATCGATTTCACGAATGATGGCCTTACGGGAAAGACCCGCGCCATTCGGACCTTGATGCATGCGGAAGTGTACCTTTGTCGCAATAACGACCTCATCACGATGCGCGAATTCCTTCAATGCACGTCCGACGATTTCTTCGCTTGTTCCGTCAGAGTATACATTCGCAGTATCGAAGAAGTTAATGCCGAGTTCTAAAGCTCTCTTAATGAATGGCCTGCTCTCCTCTTCATTGAGCGACCATGGAGCGATTCCGCGTTCGGGTACCCCATAACTCATGCAGCCAAGGCCTATTCGTGAAACTTCCAAACCGGTTCGGCCAAGTTTTACATAGTCCATTGTCGATACACTCCTATGTTTTAATTGGATTAGCTCTTCCCGAATACCTCCTCACTCTGGTTGTATTAAAGAGTTTACAACTTGGAGTTAACTCTAAGTCAATACGAAGCGGTTTTATTGGTTAAAAATATAATAATAGTCCTTGATGTATTATTGAACTTCTGTCTATAATTATAAACAGGTACAGAGTTCATGCAATTGTCAGATGAGCGAAATTTGTTAATTAGTGAACGAAAATTTGATATTTGTTTATTATCTTCAGAAAGTCTGGTGACCTCCGATGTCTAAAGTGGATCGAAGAATACTCAAAACGCAAGAAGCGTTAAAGAAAGCCGTTATTGAACTGATGTCAGAAAAAAGTTTTGACGACATTACCATACAGGATCTTTCCGACAGGGCAAATGTTAGCCGGGGAACGATCTATCTTCATTACTTGGATAAATATGATTTACTGGATAAGCTCATAGAATCCCATATCAACGAACTCCGAGAAAGGTGCGAAGCCGCAGCTGAAATGGATTTTATAAACGGGTCACTGATTTGGACCGAATACTTTGAAAGTAATTATTCATTCTTTTCGATGATGTTAGCGAGTAAAGGAGCCCCTTACTTTCGAAACCGGTTCCTTGCGTTTCTTATTGAAGAGTTTAGGGATGAGGTGGATATAACCAAAGGAATAAACAAGGGATTAAATGATGATGTTATCGTTAGGTTTGTTGCATCGGCATACGTAGGGGTAGTGGAATGGTGGTTTACGAATGAAAAGCCAATCCCACATCAAGTTTTAGCAGAACAATTGGGGACATTGTTAGAAAGGAATTGCAATTAGAACCATTTGTTACCCTTCCCTAAAGCTTAATGATGCACCGTCAGTCTATACTTTATTTTCTTTCTGACACTGTCCAACGGAAACATAGCTTCGCTATTGCCATTTACGGGGGTTATGCAATGTAACCGGGCAAGCATTAATGACACCCAAACGTGCTGAACATGAAAAAGATCGCTCACCTCCTGGACAGACAAAATTGAGGAGAGCGATCTTTTTTACTTTTTCGAAAATCTCATTTAAACTAGAAAATTACTCTGGATGTTTTCAGTAAATTGCGCCATCGCTTCCGTATGGATCCATTCGTCTGTATAAGCGTATCCGTTACACGGCAGCTTCAGCAGAAAAGCCATAATAGGAATTCTGTACAAGAATTCGTTATATTGCAGATTTTCCGGAACGGCGCAAGTAAAAGGTTGCTCTTCCATCATATCGTGACGAGAAGAGCAGCCTGCAGTTACTTAAACTTGATTTTTGGGGATACCATTTAAACTTGGGACGTAATCAGCGGCCTTGTTGCTCGATAACGTTTGCGCTTCTTCAGTGAAATGAGCGTTATTTTGCTGATTGTTTTTCTTATCTGCTCGGTTATCTTCGCGGTCATGCTTGGGATCGGCATCATTTTTGGGCATAGCGTTCACCTCCATCTCATAGTTAGTATGAGATGCTGGCATGCATTTTATCCCAGTTTTCCGAAACTAACCACAATCCAGCACATCGTAAGAGCACCAGCAGATCATGATAGTAATGACTTTTTCTGGAATTAATTCGGATTGACCTAATGTCAAACGCTTTCAACGAATTAGAAGTCGCTCCGGTTTCTTATATATAATCATATTAAGAGTAAGATTTATTTTCTTCGAGCTACAATGCCGACATCTTAATTCTGAAACATAACCGATATACGCCGATTTTCAAGCACAAGCATGAATTTTTCGAGATGATTTATGTTTACTCGGGTCATTGCACGCAACTTATTGCTGGCGAAATGATTGAATTAAAGGAAGGTGATTTATGCTTAATCCCGCCGAAGGTTTGCAGACTATAAAATTAAAGAAAGCGATAGAGCTGCTTACCTTCTCCGATTTAAAGGTCCATAACATCAGCGAATCGATCGACTTTGAACTGAATAGCTTTAAGGGAATGTCCTTTGGGAAGCCCCTTGAAGCTGTGGCAATTTTGATTAGTGCTTGGTCATCCAAGTGCTCTTACATACTCCTATGTTCATTCAAATACTTTTACTTCGCTCAATATTTCTTCCTTTCATTCAATACGCTGCCACACGCACAAAAGCCCGTCACGGCTCTCGCCATAACGGACCTAAGTTACATTCTGCGTTTTTTATTGTCATTTCTATTTCGCAAAGCTATGGTTGCCGATCGTCACGATGACTTTCAGACTAGACCAGAATGCTCCTTTGGATACTTTGGAATTATAGAAATAGACTGCATTCTCAATATTGTTCTTCCCGTTCAAGGCATCCTTGGCGGCGCGCAAAGCGCTTGCACTTGGCTTACTCTTATCAAGCAGTCCGTTGTGAGCGGGCGGGAATTGGTTCCCCGAATAAATAACATCATATATTGAATCTGGAAATCTTAAATCTTTTACTCTATTCAGAATTACATTCGCTATGCCAAGTTGTCCCTCGTAGGACTCGTATCCGGCTTCAACCTGCGTGATCTTGGCAAGCAGCATCAAATCCTTTTCCAAGAACGGCTCTGCTTTGTTCTCAAGTATGGAAGGGATGACTACCTGAGCGACTTCCGTCGTAACGGCAGGCTGCACCGTTTCGAGAGCAACGATTTTATCTTCCTGATTAAAATTCACTTTCGCGTGCAGCAGCTCCGCCACATGGCGCAGCGGTATATACGTCCTGCCTTCTGTTACGAATGGCGCCACATCCATCCGATAGCGGCCATCGTTGAAATAAAAGACCGGAACTCCGTTTCCAAGCACTATCTTGTCTTTATATACCGTATGTATGGTAGCTTCTTCATTATCCTTGTCCCAGCTTATGTTTGCGTCGAACATGGCAGCTATGCGCGCCATAGGCACAAACAGCCTTCCATCCAGTATGCGTGTCGGATCGGTCATCTTCACAATCTTGCCATCAAGCTTAATCGATACGCCATTTGCAACCGATGCTTCCTCTTCCTGCGCGGATACAATGGACATCGGCCCGATACAGAACAAGAGAAACGCCAAAACGATGACGAGTATTTGCCTGCTAACCAGCTTACTTTTACTGAACATGAGCTCCTCCTAGCACATTAAGTTTATGTAAAATCCCATTATTCATCTTCTCCGCAAAATTATATCACAGCTTATAGCGCCAATAGGATTAACGTTTTCACATAATTCGTCAATTTACTAAGTGCCCCCTACAAAAAAAGGTCTCTAAAGACATTTTTGCGCCAAAATCGACCATTTTTTCCGTACCTGTCTGTTCGGCATTTATTACGCTGACAAAATAAAATGAGCAGGCTGCCGGGGCGCCTGCTCAACAAAGTTTGTTATACTACTAACGCTTATCGCTTCTCGTTAATTATTACACCGTTTGGGAATGATTCGCACGGGCGATCTGTGTCGCTTCAACCATGTTGCGCAAGGAATTGACCGTTTCTTCAAATCCGCGAGTTTTTAGTCCGCAGTCCGGATTGATCCAGAAAAGCTTCGGATCCAGCACACGCAAGGCGCGTTCGATCATACTAGTCATTTCCTCCACCCGCGGTATACGCGGACTATGGATATCGTATACGCCTAAACCGATCCCCAGTTTGTAGGTGTTCAACTCGAAGCTATGGATCAATTCACCATGACTGCGGGATGTCTCGATCGAAATTACATCCGCATCCATTGCTTCAATTGAATCAATCATGTCATGGAATTCACAATAGCACATATGTGTGTGAATTTGCGTCGTGTCCTGAACCGTGCATGTAGTCATGCGGAACGCTTTAACTGCCCAAGCCAGGTACTTTGCTTGTTCTTCTTCCTTAAGCGGCAGCCCTTCGCGAACCGCAGGCTCATCAACCTGAATCATGCCAATGCCTGCAAGCTCAAGGGCCTCTACTTCTTGTCTAAGCGCATATGCTAGCTGATAGGCGATTTGTTCGCGTGTAATGTCTTCACGGACGAACGACCAGTTCATTATCGTAATCGGGCCGGTTAGCATTCCTTTAACGGGACGTTCGGTCTTCGACTGCGCATACTTTGTTTCTTCTACAGTCATTGCTTCCTCGAACGCTACATCTCCGAATATAATCGGCGGCTTCACGCAGCGGGAACCGTATGACTGTACCCATCCGTACTGCGTGAATGCGAAGCCCGCAAGCTTCTCACCAAAAAATTCGACCATGTCCGTTCGTTCAAATTCGCCATGGACGAGAACATCCAGTCCGATCTCTTCCTGCAGCTTGATCCAAATATCGATTTGCTCTCGTATGAAGTTAGCATACTGCTGATTGTTCCACTCGCCCTTGCGCCACTGTTGACGCGCCTTGCGCACCTCTGCCGATTGAGGAAAGCTGCCAATAGTCGTCGTCGGAAAAATCGGCAATTGCCATTTTTTCTGCTGTGCAATATGACGCTCGGAGAAAGGCACACTGCGTTCCGGATTCTGTGTACTAATTGCAGCTACGGCATGCTGAATGTCGTTACGATTGCGCTCGCTCGAATCCTTAAGCGCCTCCAGAGCGATCTCGCATGTTTCCAACTCTGCTGCAATGGCTGCCTCGCCTGAAGTGGCGGCTTTGGCAAGAAGGACAAGCTCATCCAGCTTCTCATCTGCAAATGCGAGCGCGCCCTTAAGCTCAGGCAAGAGCTTAGCCTCATTTTTTACGGTGACCGGAACATGAAGCAAGCTGCACGACGATTGTACGATGAGCTGGCTTTCCGTTACGGCCTCAGCGAGCTGTTCAAGCAGTGCCAGCTTCTCGCGGAGTGACGCCTTCCAAATACCGCGCCCGTCGATAACGCCTGCACCCAGCACCTTGTCCGCAGGAAATCCTGATGCTTTAATCGATTGCAAATTTCCGGTGAACCCGTGTACAAAATCAAGTCCAATTCCTTTAACGGGCAGTGCGACGATGTCACTATAGTTCTCTACCGATTCAAAATAGGTTTGCAGCATAATGTTCAGGCTTGGCGCCGAAGCGGCAAATGTCTCGTAGATCGTTTTCAACCGCTGTAGATCAGCGCCGCTTAATTTGGTTACCAGAATCGGCTCGTCGATTTGTACCCATTGAACCCCTTCACTCTCAAGCTCCTGAAGGATCTTTATGTAGAGCGGCAGCAAGCGCTCAAGCCAAGCATCGGTCTCTGATAAGCTGTATCCCTTTGAAAGCTTCAAGAAAGTTAACGGCCCTACAATAACCGGCTTGCCTTCAATACCCAGCTTTTCTTTTGCTTCTCGATACGCCGCAAGAGGTTTATTTTCGGTAAGCACCGGCGCCGCCCCATCCAGTTCCGGTACGATATAGTGATAATTGGTGTTAAACCACTTGGTCATTTCGCTTGCTGTTGCATCCTTCGTTCCACGGGCGATACCATAATAAACAGATAATGGTACAATGCCGCCCTCATATTGAAAACGTTTCGGAATAATACCGAACATAGCCGCTGTATCAAGAACATGATCGTAATAACTGAAATCATTTACCGAAATGATGTCGATGCCCTTCTCCTGCTGCTTACGCAAATGATTCAAACGAATCTCCTGCAGCTGACTGTGAAACTCCGATTCTTCGAGCTTGCCAGACCAGAACGCTTCGAGCGCTTTCTTCCATTCGCGATCCGCACCAATACGTGGATATCCTAAAACACTGCTTTTTATCATCTTGTAACACTCCTATACAAATTGTTACAAGTAAGATATCACGTATTAACAGATATAGTGTAACTGGATTAAACTATATCCAGCTATAGCTGAAAGCTATATCAGAGTTTTTATTGGGCTGTCGCTCGCATGAGCGCTTCTATATATGCCATTGCGAGCTTGGATAACGAAGCATTTTTATGGGAAATCCAACCGACATTAATGGTTTCCTCACAATCCAAAGGTACGGGAATAATTTCATTGCCGTTTAAATCGGCGCTTAGAACCCCAGTCGATATGGTATACCCGTTCAATCCGATCAATAAATTGAATAGTGTTGCCCGGTCATTTACACGGATGCTTTTCTTATGTGAAATCGTACTGAGAATCTCTTCTGAAAAATGAAAAGAATTATACTCGCCTTGATCAAAGGACAAATACGGATAATTCTGAAGCTGATCAATTGTCACGATCGATTGTTTTGCCAAAGGGTTCTTAATACTGATGAAAATATGCGGCTTAGCCGTAAATAAGCTATTGAATTGCAAATTCGCGGTTTTGAGCAGCTTGTTGATGACTTTCCCATTGAACTCGTTAAGATATAAGATCCCGATCTCGCTGCGCAAACTTTTGACATCTTCGATAATTTCATAGGTTTTGGTCTCACGCAAAGTTAACTCATATTCTTCCTGGCCATATTCCTGAACGAGACTTACAAATGCATTCACCGCGAAAGCATAATGCTGAGTAGAAACCGAAAAATGCTGCGGGGATGGCTTAGCATTAAGGTAACGGCTTTCCAACAATTCCGCCTGCTCGACTACCTGCCTGGCATAGCTTAAAAATTCAACACCTTCTTTAGAAAGTGAAATTCCTTTATTTGATCTCTCAAAAATCGCAAACTGCATTTCGTCTTCTAGATCCTTAATCGCATTTGAAAGACTTGGCTGAGAAATAAACAACCGCTTGGCAGCTTCATTAATTGAGCCCCGATTGGCGACCTCAATTACGTACTTTAATTGTTGTAAAGTCAATGAAATACTCCCCTCTAACATCTTGCTAGACTCACCCGCAGGTGGATAGCTTGAATGTTCCTCCTTACATTAATTCTAATGTATCATATCCCTTGATGTACATCTAATGAATGCGATATATCCTGCGGCAATGACTGATCCGGGAAGCTGAGCAGACCGGACTTTCGGCCATCATGCTTCCTCCCTATAAAGCCTGGAGCTCTTCGGCAGCATTGGCTGGATCAGGGTCATCCGCCATCTCTTCGCAAGCCAAGGCCTCGCGGCAGGTTATTTCCGGAAGCCTCTAACCCCGCTGACCGCGGAGGAACAGGCGGCGCTTCAAGGAATCCGATTGTCCGTCTAAACACGGCAAGAAAAAACATAAAAAAGGAGCAGCTGCATGCTGCTCCTTCGTATATAGCTTCTTCTGCAAAATTATTGATTTGCAGTTATTTCAATGAGAAAGCCTGTTATTCCTGTCCTTTTGCAGATAAACGCTTAATGAGCTCGGCTTTTTGCGCTTCAAAACCAGGCTTGCCAAGCAGCGCAAACATATTGATCTTGTATGCTTCTACTCCCGGCTGATCGAACGGGTTAACTCCAAGCAGCAAGCCGCTAATGCCGCATGCCTTCTCGAAGAAGTATACCATTTCGCCGTACGTATATTCATTTAGCTCATCCAGCTCTACAATCAGATTTGGCACGCCGCCGTCAACATGGGCAAGCCGAGTTCCTTCGGCTGCCTTCTTGTTCACTGCGTCCATCGTCATGCCCGCAATAAAATTCAAACCGTCCAGATTGCCCGCATCTTCTTGAATGGTCCACTCTACTTTCGGTTTCGCAACTGTTAGCACCGTCTCAATTAGATCGCGACGGCCTTCTTGGACATATTGTCCCATCGAATGCAGATCGGTCGTAAAATCGACGGATGCAGGATAAAGTCCCTTCTGGTCTTTGCCCTCACTTTCGCCAAACAGCTGCTTCCACCATTCAGAAACATAGTGCAAGGACGGTTCAAAGTTAGCCAGCAGCTCAATCGTTTTTCCTTTGCGGTAAAGGGCATTGCGAACGGCCGCATATTGATAGCTTTCATTGGCAGCAAGATCAGGATTATTGTATTTCTTCGCAGCTGCTGCTGCTCCCGCCATCATTTGATCGATGTCGAGTCCTGCAACGGCGATAGGCAGCAGCCCTACAGCTGTAAGAACGGAATAACGACCGCCAACATCGTCAGGAATGACGAATGTTTCATAGCCCTCATCATCGGCAAGTTTTTTTAATGCACCTTTAGATGAATCGGTAGTCGCGAAGATACGTTTTTGCGCTTCTTCTTTTCCGTATTTTTTCTCCATATAGTCTTTCAGAATACGGAATGCAATTGCCGGTTCAGTCGTCGTTCCTGACTTGGAAATGACATTCAGGGAAATATCCTTGCCCTCAAGCAGCTCCAACAAATGAGTCATATACGTTGAGCTGATATTTTGTCCGGCAAAATACACTTGGGTATTCCCGCTCATCTGATTATGGAACGTATGGGACAGCGCTTCGATCGCAGATCTAGCGCCCAAATAGGAACCGCCGATACCAATGACGACCAATGCTTCTGAATTACTGCGAATGCGCTGTGCAGCTTCTTTGATCCTTGCAAATTCTTCTTGATCATATTGAAGCGGCAGATCAACCCAGCCCAGATAATCGGATCCTGGACCCTGCTTCTCATGAAGCATACGGTGAGCCGTGTTTACAAACTCACTGAAGTAATCCACTTCATGCTGCTGGATAAATGATAATGCATTGGAATAATCAAATGAAATCGTCATCTGAACCGTGTCCTTTCAAACCGCATGTAGTTAATTGCAACTTATACCAAAACTGTTTTTTTCCAGTCAGCAGCGAATTTCTCCAAACCTTGATCAGTTAGAGGATGCTTGGAGATTTGCTCGATAACCGAGAATGGAATTGTTGCAATATGAGCGCCAGCCATTGCTACGCGAGTCACGTGATCCGGGTGACGAACGGAAGCTGCGATAATTTGCGCATCAAGATTATGCGTACGGAACAATTCAGCAACTTTTACGATCAATTGAACGCCGTCTTCCGAAATGTCATCCAAGCGGCCAAGGAACGGAGATACATAAGTAGCGCCAGCGCGAGCAGCCAAAAGCGCTTGGTTTACAGTGAAGATCAAAGTTACGTTCGTTTTTACGCCTTTTTTAGTCAGGTAACGGCAAGCCTCCAGGCCTGCAAGCGTCATTGGAAGCTTGATCGTGATGTTAGGGTCATTGTCATTGATTTTGATCAGTTCGTTTGCTTGCGCAATCATTTCTTCCGCTGTAATCGCATCAGGCGTTACTTCTGCAGAAACGGATTCAACTTCAGGCACTTCACGCAAAATTTCAGCAATGCGGTCTTCGAATTTCACGCCTTCTTTGGCAACCAAAGATGGGTTCGTTGTAACACCGGATAGTACGCCGATTTTATACGCTTTTTTGATGTCTTCCACATTTGCAGTATCGATAAAAAATTTCATAGTTAACTACCTCCGTTATTTTGAGTTAATTTTTATTGCTTCATTCGTTATTTTAAATTATTTCTTGTTACTTTAGCAATTCTTTCGTCAGGCGAACAACATTATTGATGGAAAATCCAAAGTATTCCAAGACCTCAGGACCAGGTCCCGATGCGCCGAATGTATCGATAGACACTACTTTACCAGCTGGTCCCGTGTAACGCTCCCAGCCTAACGATATGCCTGCTTCAATAGCTACACGCTTCGAAACAGAGGAAGGCAGAACGCTTTGTTTGTAGTCTTCGGATTGACGTTCGAACAGTTCTCTGCTCGGCATGGCAACCACGCGTACAGAGATGTTATCCTGCTCAAGCTCCGCTTTGGCGCTCATAGCCAGAGAAACTTCTGAACCGGTTCCGATCAGAATGACATCCGGATTGTTGTTGGTTTCCGCCAGGACATAAGCTCCTTTGGCTACCCCATCAATGTTAGCTTTGGTCGCTTCATAAATCGGTAGATTTTGTCTGCTTAGTACCAGCGCTACCGGTCCATCGTTTTGCTGCAGCGCATACGCCCATGCGCTTGCCGTTTCATTGGCATCGGTCGGTCTGATGACCGTAAGACCTGGAATGGTGCGCAGTGCAGCCAAGTGCTCTACAGGCTCATGCGTAGGTCCGTCTTCTCCGACAGCAATGGAATCATGCGTAAATACGTAGGTAACAGGCAGCTTTTGCAGCGCAGCCAAACGGATAGACGGGCGCAAATAATCACTGAATACGAAGAATGTGCTTACGAAAGGTTTTACACCGCCATGCAAAGCCAAGCCATTGCCGGCTGCGCCCATAGCATGCTCACGAACACCAAAGTAAATATTGCGTCCTGAGTAGGAATCGATTGCGAACATTTGCTCTCCGCTGATATCCGTCATCGTCGAATGCGATAGATCGGCGCTGCCTCCGAAGATCGAAGGAACGGTTTTTACATAATGATTGATAGCTTGACCGCTCGCTACGCGAGTTGAAATCGCTTTGGAAGTGTCAAACGTCAGGATGTTTGCTGCATCAATCGTGACAGAGCCGTCGATAACTTCCTCGAACTCCTGGCCTTGCGCCGGATATTTCGCTGTATAGGAAGCAACCAATTTCTTCCACTCTTCTTCTTTGGCTGCACCTTTCCCTTTAAGCTCCTCGAAATGAGCTTTTACTTCTTCAGGAACGGTGAATTCTTCCTCATAATTCCAGCCATAAACTTCTTTAGTAGCTTTCGCCTCTTCTTTGCCTAGCGGATTACCGTGTACTTTGTTCGTTCCGGCTGCCTTGCTGCCGTAACCGATAATTGTACGAATCTCGATAAGCGTCGGCTGCGAAAGGTTTTTCTTAGCTGCTGCGATTGCTTCAGCAATTCCCGAAACGTCGTTTCCGTCCTCAACGCGTAAATATTCCCAATTAGCGGATTCCGCTCTTTTTTGAATATTTTCGCCGAAGGAAAGGTTAAGATCCCCGTCCAAGGAGATATCGTTCGAATCATACAGCACGACTAATTTGCCAAGCTTCATATGTCCTGCCATGGACATCGCCTCGTAGGAGATCCCTTCCATCAAGCAGCCGTCACCGACAAGCGCATATGTGTAATGATCAACAACCGGGAAGCCGTCTTGATTGAATTTCGAAGCGAGATGAGCTTCGGCCATTGCCATTCCGACTGCATTTGCAATCCCTTGTCCCAGAGGACCTGTTGTTGCATCTACGCCATCTGTGTGCCCAAATTCAGGATGTCCCGGTGTTTTGCTGTTCAGCTTGCGGAACTGTTTCAAATCATCAATCGACACCTGATATCCGGACAAATGCAGAAGGCTGTACAGCAAAGCCGATCCATGGCCTGCAGACAGAACGAAGCGGTCGCGGTTAAACCATTTGGAGTTGCCTGGATTATGATTTAATAATTTACCCCAGAGGGCGTAAGCCATCGGCGCAGCACCCATAGGTAAACCGGGATGACCGGAATTGGCACTGTTAATGGAATCGATAGATAGAGTACGGATCGTATCAATTGCTAACTGATCAATGGATTGTTTGGTAAGCATATTGCTCCCCTTCCTTCGTTTCAATTTCTTGTTCCGGCTTAGAATCGAGCCACCAATGGTAGCCGTCCTTTGCAAGTAACGCATCGGATTCGGCAGGTCCGTAAGAACCCGCTGCATACTGATGTAGTGGAACCAGGTTCTCTTCGAATGCGTCTAAGATCGGTTGAACCCATTCCCAGGACAATTCAACTTCGTCCCAATGCGCAAAGAACGTTGGGTCTCCGTTCAAAGCATCGTAAATCAAATTTTCATAAGCCTCGGGAACATCGTCTCGACTCGCAAGAAGATCGATTTGAACGGGTTCAAAATTCCCTTTATGCTCAGAATCCTTCGCACTGAATTGCAGCGTAACGCCTTCGTTAGGACTGATTTCAAATACGAGAAGATTAGGAACTTTACTTTCATTACCTGTATTGAAGGATTGTTTCAACGGCTCTTTAAACTCAACCACGATCCGCGTAGTTTTTTCCTTCATTCTTTTGCCTGTTCGAATATAAAAAGGTACTCCGCGCCAATATAAATCATCGATCTGCAATTTGGCAGCAATAAACGTATCGTTCATGGATGCGGCGGCAATACCCGGTTCGGATTTATAGCCGACAACCGGCTTTCCTTGGATGCTTCCTTCTTTGTATTGCCCGCGGATAACATCGACACTAACGTCCTGCTTTTGCAGCGGCTTGAGAGCTTCCATTACCTTCTTCTTCTTGAAGCTTACCTTTTCGGAAGTGTTGCTCGGCGGAAGGTGAATCGCCAGCATCATGAGCAATTGCAGCATATGGTTTTGGAACATGTCTCTTACCGCGCCAACATGATCGTAATAACCCGCTCTTTCTTCTACTCCGACTGTTTCATTTGCCGAAATCTGCACATTGGCAATGTCACGATTGGTCCATAATGCTTGAATGACCGGATTGGTCTGCTGCAGAGCCTCAAGATTTTGCACCAACGGCTTACCGAGATAATGATCGATCCGGAAAATTTCGTGTTCTTCAAAAGCTTTGCTCAATTTCTCATTCAGATCCCGAGCAGATTGCAAATCATGGCCGAACGGTTTCTCGATGACAAGACGCTTCCAGCCATTCGCGGAACCAAGCCCGCTTTCCCCGATGTTTGCTGCGATCGGTTCGAAAAATTCAGGTCCGACAGATAAATAAAACAGGCGATTCGGCGGCAGACGAAGCTCTTCTTCCCGTTGTTCAACCAGCTGCAACAGCTTCTGGTAATCTTCTTTACGGCCAATATCCAGTACACAGTAACGGAATGCACGCAAGAAATCTTTCACTAATGCAGCATCTTTCGCTTCGCGTCTAGAAAATTGACGGAGTGATTTTTCGACATTAGCCTGGAATGATTCATCTGATAGCTCTCTTCTTCCAAGGCCAATCAAGGAGAATGACTGAGGCAGCTTCTGTTCGATGAACAAATTAAACAAGGCCGGGTAAATTTTTCTTTTGGCTAAATCCCCAGTCGCTCCAAATAAGACAAACGTGGATGGCTCCATTTTCCTATCTCCTTCCAGCAGAACTCTCTTCGACCGGCATTGGTGAAAGCTGCCCTTACAGCAACATGACCGCTTCCCATCCGCAAGCTCTGGTTTCTTTCTCTTTGTTACACTATAATACGTTTATCAGCTATACAAGTAATTAATATATTTCACAGGAGCTATAGACCACGTCTATGAACAAAAATTACGAATTGTACAAAGTATTTTATTGGGCTGCTAAAACAGGCAGCTTGACTCAGGCTGCCAAGGCCTTGTACCTCACTCAACCGAGCGTGAGCCACGCTATCAAACAGCTAGAAGACAGCTTTGGTATCACTTTGTTTTATAGGAATTCCAAAGGCGTTGCGCTGACTCAAGAGGGCGCCATCCTTTATTCCTATATTGAGCAGGCTCAGATCCTAATTTCGCTCGCCGAAGAAAAAATGTCTGCGCTTAAAAATTTGGACAGCGGCGAGCTGCGGATCGGTGGAAGCGATTCGCTGTTCAAGCATTATTTGCTTCCGTATTTGGAAGACTTCCATCAGAAGCACCCCGGTATCAAGATGCACCTGAATCACGGGACTACGCCGGAAATTATCACTTTCTTAAAAGAAGGCAGAATTGATTTGGGTGTCGTTCGGATGCCGATCGTCGATTCACAGCTTGAAGTGAGGGAAAGTATTCAACTGCAGGATTGCTTTGTAGCGGGTGCCCGTTATGGCGAGCTTAAGGGAAAGGTTCTTTCGCTTGATATGCTGCTGCAGTACCCTGTCATTCTTTTCTCCCGGAATAGCCGGGCACGAATGGCCATTACAGAATTATTTCAAAGTTACGGCTATACACTCAAACCTGAAATCGAGGTTGGAAGCGTGGACCTTCTCATTGAGTTTGCGCGGAGAGGACTTGGAATTTCTTATGTGACCAGAGAATTTGTTTCGAAGGAACTGGATGAGGGCTCGCTCTACGAGATTCAATTAGACGTGCCGCTGCCGCCCACTCACGTGGGAATAATGACAATGCGGAACATGCCGCTTACCAGTGCAGCAAGCAGGTTTATTGAACTGGTTAGATAGGCTTTAATAACCGCATAGGATTATGCTCCGATTGCAGCTTTAACATAACAGAGGCTGCCGTTGAATCGGCAGCCTCTGCAGTACTCGAAGATCTCCGTATGAAATCGACGGCTTAATTCTATTACTTTAAATTAAAGTCATCCCATTCATTTAAAAAACATATCATTGCAATATAGCATCGATCTGCTTCAATTCCTCAGTACTGAATTCGAGATTATTGAGGGCAGACACATTTTCCTCGATCTGGCTTACTTTACTTGCCCCGATCAAAGCGGAAGTCACCTTCCCTTCACGCAGCACCCATGCGAGCGCCAACTGCGCGAGAGATTGTCCGCGCTGCTGGGCGATTTCGTTCAGCAGACGAATCTTTTGAAGATTGTCATCTGTTATGCCATTCGCAACCCATGAGTTTTTCGACGCTCGCGAGTCGTTCGGAATACCATTCAAATAGCGATTTGTAAGCAGTCCCTGAGCCAACGGACAAAATGCGATGCTTCCTACGCCCTCTTTTTCAAGAACGTCTTGTAAACCATCTTCGATCCAACGGTTGAACATACTATAGGACGGCTGGTGAATAAGAAGGGGTGTGCCGAGTTCCTTCAAAATTTTGACCGCTTGCTCCGTTTGCTCCGCGTTATAACTGGAAATACCAACGTAAAGCGCCTTTCCCTGACGTACGACTTGATCGAGTGCCATCATCGTTTCTTCGATCGGTGTTTCAGGATCAGGACGATGGGAGTAAAAAATATCAACGTAGTCTATCCCCATCCGATTCAAGCTCTGATCAAGACTGGAAATCAAATATTTACGAGATCCCCATTCGCCATACGGTCCTGGCCACATATAATAGCCCGCCTTCGATGATATGACCATCTCATCCCGATAGCCGGCGAAATCGAGCTTTAGGATGCGTCCAAAATTTTCTTCAGCCGAGCCTGCAGGCGGTCCATAGTTGTTAGCCAAATCAAAATGAGTGATTCCAAGATCAAACGCGCGGCGAAGCATTGCTCTCTGATTCTCAAACTGGTCGACTCCGCCAAAGTTATGCCACAATCCAAGTGAAATCGCCGGCAGCTTCAGTCCCGATTTACCGCAACGGTTGTATTTTATTGATTGATACCTTTCATCGTCTGGCAAATATGCCATCTTAGACATCCTCCTTCATTTTCTAAATGGTTTCGAAAATCTTTTGCAGCAGCATTCGGTTTATAGTTATACTTCGTCACTAATTGTATTAATAAAATAATAAACTGAAAAGTAGGCACATTATCTTAACTTAGTTACCTGCAGTATAGTATCTGACGGTGCCGCCCTATTTTTAGGTGCGTTGAGCAAAAAAAGAAACATGAGTAAAGCACAACCGACTATGACCCATATTGTTGTTGTCGCTTGAAAATGATCCATACTCCACCCGATCAGCAAGGGCAGTACCGCCCCTCCGACTCCACCCGATGCGATCAGAATGCTTGTCGTTTGTTTCGTCTTTCCTATGAATACACGATTGGCGAATACGATTACAATTGCGAAGATGCCCGACAAAAAAAGTCCGTTCATTAAGACAAGTGTAAACGCGGCAATCGTGTTTTTGACAAGAGCAATAAAAATGAGAAATATAATTGCACCTAGGGAACTGCCCATCAGAAACCTGTAATAGCTGATTTTCTCGGCGATTATTCCTGAAAAAACCCGGCCAATAACCATAGCGATCCAAAAAAACGTAACCGATAGTGTGGCTTCTGATGAATTTAGATTGAAATGCTGCACGAATATCGATGGAAGGAAATTAATAATACTTGTTTCAATCCCGACATACAGGAATACGAAACTGATAAAGAAAGCAAGCTTGGAAAGTTTATATCGCTGTTTGCCAGTTGAGTCGGTTAATTCAACATTCGTAATCTCCTTTTGATGCGGCACAATACCGTCATTAGCATGACTGACCATTTTCTTGCTCCAAAGAATCAGGTTGATTATGGCGAATAAACTGACAATAGCAAATGTCCAAATCCAAGAATATTGTGCGATCAAGAAGCTGGAAACTATCGGCATTAACAAAGCTCCGATTCCAAAAGAAACCTCTAACCGACTCATCGTTACCGCTCCATTATTAGTGGATTCCAATAAGAATGTGCCTATAGCGGTTTGAGTCAATCCAAAACCAATCCCGTTTAAAGCAGCGAGCAACATGACAAGGTACCAATCCGGGTGGAATAATAATACGGTATGGACGATTATTAAACTGAGGATTCCCAGCAATATTGTTCGCTGATAACCTAGCCGTCGGGACGCTTTCGGTGCAAGGACAACCCCGATGAAAAATCCTGCAAATTGTGTGAAAACCAATTGACCGCCGCTGCTATAATTCCGGTCGTAATCTTGCAGCATTTCCGGTAACAACGCACCAAACACGACCGTTGCAAGCCCGATTAGAAAATAGGCCGCACACCCTAACCAAACCACTCTTTTCATCCAATCAGCACCTCTCAATACCTTCCGATGCAAAAGAGCGGTTATAGGAGATGATGTGATCTATTGCTTCAGCTACGGAATTTACGACAGTGCTCGCTTGATTTCTTATGTCAGCATGGCTGCTGCTCATGGCAAAGCTATGGTCTGTTAGGGCAAACATGGATAAATCATTAAATGAATCCCCTATGCATGCAATTTCGTTTGGATGCAGTCCCAGTTCTTTGATCAAAAGCGATATTGCTATTCCTTTCGAGACATTTAATGGCATTACATCAAGGCAATCCTTGTCGGAAATAAACGTATCTATTTTACCTTCAAACTGATTATTCAGATCAGTCCTTAATTGATTTAATTTTTCAAGCTCGCCAAAGTATGAAAGTTTACTGCATCTTATTTCGTCCTCTTCTAGAGCTGCTTCCAAATCGCTACGAACGGAACAAGCTGTTAATATACGCGCTTCATACGGAAGCGCTGTTTCATTTCGTTCCTTCAAATAATAGGAATCATCTGTACAATGTATAAAATTCACAAATTGATCGAAGCTGCGGGTAGTTTGAAGCAGACGTGAGGATACTTCAGGTTCAAAAACGGAGGATGCCAATAGCTCAAGATCCTTCTTGTGAACAGTTGCCCCGTTCTGGCCTATTGCATGATAACGATCATTGAATTCTCGCATGACTATTTTGATTTCTGAGTACATTCTTCCCGATGCAATGCACAATTCAAATCCATTATTAAGTGCTGTCTGAACGGCTTCAAGATCTCTATTATTAATTCGACGTGTATGGTCTAATAATGTGCCATCTAAATCACTAACAATCAGTTTAATCATTGCTATCTTCCTCCGATACGACTAGAAGTTCTACGTGATGCTCTACTAGCTTCTCCATCATTTCCCGGTTCGGCTTCTGGTTGGTGATCAACAAATCAATGGAATCTAAACCCGCTATTTTGTAAAACATCTGATCACCGAACTTCGTATGGTCCGCGAGTACAATGACTTGATTAGCCCGTTTAATCATCTCACGCTTAACAACTCCATCTTCCTCCTGAGGATAAGATAAACCATTAGGCGTAATGCCGCATGCGCCAAGAAATAATTTATCCACCTGATAATCGGCTAACTTATCAATCGTTGATTGCCCAAATAGAAAACGATGCTGAGAGTGCAGTTCCCCGCCCAATAAATAAGTTCTCACCGTTTTTTTTCTGGAGAGCACATCTGCGATATCAATCGAGTTCGTTACGACAACGATATTTTCGGAAGATAAATTTTCCGCAGCGAATTGAACAGTGGTTGAAGCATCCATCATAATAAAATCTCCGTTTTTAACAAGTGAAGCTGCGAAATGCCCAATCTCACGTTTTTCGTCGGATTCTCTTACCAGACGCTCTTTATACTCGAATATTTCTTTTGTTTTTTTCGGCAAAACAGCTCCGCCGTGTGTACGGAGGATGAGGCCAAGCTCTTCCATTTTCAATAAATCCCTACGCGCGGTATCGCGGGATACACCAAATTGCTGACAAATATCTTTGATATCGATTCGCTGGTGTTGATTCAAATGCTCAATAATCGCATTTATCCGCTCTTCTTGAAACATGCTCAATGCCCCTTTTCATTACGATTCAAATTAAAGTTTAACGTGCGATATAAGTCATTTTACATCAAACGATAAGTCATTGCAATTATTTATCGTTCATTGTGCATCATTTGAATTCACTTCATTGGGAAATTGAACTTAGCGATTTATAATTATCTTTAAATCGAAAAGAGCCTTTCGTTTTCACGACAAGGCTCTTATTCAAGACGGCTATGCTGACTTCCCGTTATTCTTGATGCAAGGTGGGCTCGGAAATTCCCGTCCGATGATTGATATACCGGGCGGCTACAAACAGTAAATCGGAGAGGCGGTTTAAATACGATAGGACAACCGGATTAAGTTCCTCTTCCTGTTGAACCTCAACGGCCATTCTCTCCGCACGGCGAACGATCGTTCTTGCCGCGTGAAGCGAGGCGCCGCAAACATGACCGCCCGGTAAAATAAAATTTGTTAATGGTGGCAAATTTGCCTCCATGTCGTCAATTTGCTCTTCCAGGTAACGAACATCTTCTTTCGCAATCGGCCATGCAACCTTCTTTCCCGGAGGAGTCGAAAGTTCCGCACCTACATGAAACAGCTTCGTTTGAACAATATGAAAGAGCTGCCGAAAGGAAGACCAATCTTGGTCTTGCCCCAGTGAGGAAAGCGCCAATCCGATCATTGAATTCGCTTCGTCGCAAGTCCCGTAGGCATGAACCCGAGGGGAATGCTTCGACACACGCTGCCCGTAAACGAGACTGGTTTGACCCTTGTCTCCCGATTTCGTATAGATTTTCACAAATTTCATCCTCCCTCCAGCTTACATATTTCGGCGGTACTGACCCCCGATTTCATATAAAGCGGTCGTGATTTGTCCAAGCGAGGCTGATTTTACAGCTTCCATTAACGCTTCGAACAGATTCCCGTCTTCCAGGGCGACCTGTTTTAAACGCACAAGCGCACCAGCGCACCGGTCCTGATGCTTCAACCGGAAGGATTGCAGATTATTTATTTGCTTCTGTTTTTCTTCTTCCGTCGAACGGGCCAGTTCAATATCGTAACGATTCTCGGTCGGATCAGGATGAATGAACGTATTCACGCCAATAATCGGCAGTTCGCCGGAGTGCTTCTTAAGCTCATAGTGCAGCGATTCATCTTGAATTTTTCCCCGTTGATACTGGGTTTCCATCGCACCAAGCACGCCTCCGCGATCGTGAATGCGCTGGAATTCTGTGAGCACGGCTTCTTCTACGAGGTCAGTCAACTCATCCACCACAAAGGAGCCCTGAAGCGGATTTTCGTTTTTCGCCATTCCAAACTCCTTATTGATAATCATTTGAATCGCCATCGCCCGGCGTACGGATCCCTCTGTCGGTGTCGTTACAGCCTCGTCATAAGCATTCGTATGCAAGGAATTGCAATTGTCATAAATCGCAATGAGCGCCTGCAGAGTCGTGCGGATATCGTTGAAGTCCATTTCCTGCGCATGCAAAGAGCGGCCGGAGGTTTGAATATGATACTTCAGCTTTTGACTTCGTTCATTGCCCCCGTATTTATGCTTAACGACCGTAGACCATATTCGGCGGGCGACGCGCCCCATGACACTGTATTCAGGATCTAAGCCGTTGCTGAAAAAATAAGACAGATTCGGCGCGAAATCATCTATCCGCATACCGCGGGATAAATAGTATTCGACAAAGGTGAATCCGTTTGCAAGCGTAAAGGCCAATTGGGTGATGGGATTGGCTCCGGCTTCCGCAATATGATAGCCGCTAATACTAACCGAGTAATAGTTACGCACTTTATGATCGATAAAATACTGCTGAATGTCTCCCATCATCTTCAGGGCAAACTCGGTCGAAAAAATACACGTATTCTGCCCTTGATCCTCTTTGAGAATATCCGCTTGGACCGTACCGCGCACTGTTTGCAGCGTTGCAGCCTTGATTGTCTCGTATTCGACCTCATCCGGCCTCCGTCCGTTCTGCTTCGCGAACTTATCGGCCTGCTGATGAATGGCCGTATTCATGAACATCGCCAGAATAACCGGTGCCGGACCATTGATGGTCATCGATACGCTAACCGAGGGGTGGCAAAGGTCGAAGCCGTCGTAAAGCTTCTTCATGTCGTCCAATGAACATACACTCACGCCGCTATTTCCGATTTTCCCATAAATATCAGGGCGATCGTCCGGGTCCTGCCCATACAAGGTTACGCTGTCGAAGGCGGTAGACAACCGCTTGGCTTCGTCATTTTGACAGAGGTAGTGGAAGCGGCGGTTGGTTCGATCCGGTGTTCCTTCCCCTGCGAATTGGCGCTTCGGATCTTCATTTGTCCGCTTGAACGGGAATACACCCGCTGTAAACGGAAAATAACCCGGTAAATTCTCCTTAAGCAGCCAGCGCAGGATCTCGCCGGCATCTTCAAACTTCGGCAAGCTGACCCGCGGAATTCTGCTGCCGGACAGTGATTCGATATACAAATCCGTCATCGTTACCTTGTTACCAACCTTCGTGGCCAACCGATCCTGTTTGTACGCATCGCGTATTTCCGGCCAGTCCTCTAACTGCTTCCTACAGTCTGGATGCAAGCTGGCTTCGTAATAAGCGAGCATCGCCTCTATCTTCTCCACGAAAATCGAAGACTCGGATTCAGACAGAAGCCGCCCTTTGTCGGATTCGGCCAGCTGCCTGGTTCCCCTTAATTGGGCCAGACTCCGGGCAATCGCGACTTGTTCCTCTGTAAATTTCTTATATTGACGAACGGTTTGAACAATTTCACCCAGGTAGCCGGCTCGATCCTGCGGAATGATCCTTTTTTTCTTCGTCACTTTCGTAAGCGCTGCATCATGCTGCACAGGCCAGCTTCCGCCAGTTTTCGCCTCTACGATTTTCATAAGATTGGCAAAGAGCACTGTCGTGCCCTGATCATTAAATTGGCTGGCAATCGTCCCGAACACGGGTAGTTCTTCATCGGGCACGTCAAATAACTGACGGCTGCGCTTGAATTGCTTGCGGACATCCCGAAGGGCGTCTTCGGATCCTCTGCGTTCAAACTTATTAATGACGATGACGTCTGCAAAGTCGATCATATCAATTTTTTCCAGCTGGGTAGCCGCTCCAAATTCGCTGGTCATGACGTACATCGCCACATCACACAGGTCAACGATGGCAGCGCCGCCTTGTCCTATCCCGCTTGTTTCGATAACGACAAAATCATAACCCGCCCGTTTGACGATATGAATCGCGTCCTTCGTGGCCTCGCTTATCTCGGACTTGGATCCTCTTGTCGCCATGCTGCGCATGAAAACCCTCGGATCATGAATGGCGTTCATCCGGATGCGATCCCCAAGCAACGCTCCGCCCGATTTCATCTTGGACGGGTCGACGGAGATAACGGCAATCGAACGATCAGGGAATTGATCAAGATACCGGCGCACTAATTCGTCGGTTAACGAGCTCTTGCCCGCACCGCCGGTTCCTGTAATTCCGAGTACCGGAACATCGGGAACATCCGCTTGTAATTGCTTCAGCATGGCTGCTGCGGAATCGCCCAAGTCAGCCTTGGCCGCATATTCTTCCGCAAGGGAAATCAATTTGGCGATGGCTCCCCAGTTTCTATCCGATAATGCCGCCATATCCCTTTCCGCCTGCTTTGGCGAAGGATAATCGCATTCCCGGATCATATGATTGATCATACCCTGCAGTCCCATCTCGCGCCCATCGCCTTGCGAGAAAATCATGGCGATCCCGTATTGATGCAATTCCTTGATTTCCGCAGGAACGATTACCCCTCCGCCGCCAGCAAAGATCTTAATGTGGCCTGCCCCCTCCTGCCGGAGCAAGTCGTACATATACTTCAAATATTCGACATGACCACCCTGATAGGAGCTGACGGCAATTCCCTGTACATCTTCCTGGATCGCCGAACTCACCACTTCATGAACGGAACGGTTATGACCCAGGTGAATGACCTCGACTCCGGAAGCCTGGAGAATCCGTCTCATAATGTTAATGGAAGCGTCATGGCCATCGAATAAAGCGGCAGCCGTAACAAATCGTACATGGCAACTCGGGCGATAAACTTGTGTTTGCAATGTTCATTCCGCCCTTCCATCGTTTTTTATCCTGCTCCGGTTTTTCAAACTCAAGCGAACCGGAAATACTTCTTCTCCTTATTACAATATTCGATTTCCGGTGAGAGATACCGCATTATTAGAGCGGATCCCAGGGCACCGAGTTTTTTCGCTGCCTTGAGACGAATATGTCCAATCTATTTATTGACTTTTGTAATTAACTTACTATAATAAAGTTAAGTTCAAAAAACAAATAACGAGGAGAGATCTACCTAATGTCAACCGTATTATACGTAACCGCACATCCGCTTGATCATAGTGCATCCTACAGCTTGTCAGTAGGCCAACAATTTGTAAATGCATACCGTGAAGCAAATCCGAGCGACGAGGTTATCCATTTAGATTTATACAAGCTGGACATTCCCCAAATCGATGCTGATGTTTTCAGCGGATGGGGCCAGCTCCAAAGCGGTTCCTCTTTCGATCAATTAAGCTCGGACTCTCAATCAAAAGTGGCGCGGTTGGGCGAGCTTGTAGACCAATTTGTTGCAGCAGATAAAATTGTTATCGTTAATCCGGTATGGAACTTCTTATTCCCACCTGTTCTGAAAGCTTACATTGACGCGATTTGCGTAGCTGGAAAAACGTTTAAATTCAATGAATCTGGTACTCTTGTCGGCTTAGCCGCTGACAAAAAAATGCTGCATATTCAGGCTTCAGGAAGCGTTCTTTCCGAAGGTCCTCTACAAGGCTTCGAATTCAGCCACCGTTACCTGACAGCAATTGCGCAATTTATCGGGATTCCTTCTGTCGATGTCATTTATGTTGAAGGGATGGGGGCCTCATCTGATCAGGCCCCAGCCATTAAGGACAAAGCCATTCAACAAGCGCTTGAGCTGGCAAAAAGCTTCTAAATAAATGGTTATCGTTTAAAAATGAAGGGTGCCCCTCTAGTAGTTTTATCTACTTGAGGGGCACCCTTTTTTGGAGTTTTCCTAATGCTTCTAAATCTTAATCATCGAGCAATGATTTGACGAACCGGAGCGCATAAAGAATCATGTTGATTAAATCCAGATAAATATTTACGACCATCATAGGAATTTCGCTCTCGTCGAAGCCTTCTTTGGACATCCGGTTAAAGTCATATAACGTGTAGCCAATGAACACAAGCAAACCAAAGCCTGCATACAGCGTTTCCATCATCCCTCCGAACGGAAAGAAAAACTGCATCAGTCCGAGTACAATGAGTCCAATCAACGATGCGAATAGGAATCCGCCTAAAAAACGGAAATCCTCTTTGGTGTAAGTTGCATAGATGGCAAGCCCCGCATAAACGATAACGGCTACTGCGACGGTTTGGATAACAATACTCGTACCCATCGAAGCAATGTAATAGCTTAATGAATACTGCAGTACTGCTCCGGATACGACCATGAACGCATACATTAACGAATACCCGATCGCTTTCGATTTGCGCAAGAGCATAATGGCAATAATTAAGCCGATCTCTACAATATACAGAGGAATTCTTGCAGCGCTTGGCAGCATCGTTCCAATATACATGCCGCCAATGGATACAAGCAAGGCAAAGAAAAATGTCAGCATTAATTTTTGCATGGGCTTCCCATATCCGCTTGAATGACTATAGTTCATCTAATTTCTCTCCCCCATTTTGAATTTTTATAGTCCCCATAATAGCATGAAATGCAGTTATAAAAAAGAAATTTTACATCTTATTCCTTTGAATAAATGTTGATCGTGTCCAGGCTATGCGCATGCCGGCACGCTCCATATTATTTTGACTTGTGGAGCCAAAGCTTGCTTGAGCGGCAACAAGCTCACACCCTGCTTTGTACGCTTCAAATAACCGTCTGTTTATTAGTGCAGTTTGAAGCCCTTGATTTCTATATTCAGGATGGGTGGCTGCTAAGGTTAAGGAAGCGATACCGCTGCTGATATGCATAACGGCCACACCTGCCGGGAATCCGTTCAAGTATCCCAAAAAGATTTTCCACCCTGCTCTATTCAGTAAACCCATATTGTTATTCACAAAGTGTTGTTTGGCTGATAATGGCATACCGGAACCTAGACAATGGATTTCTGCATAATGATCAAATTGTTTTTCGTTATCAACTTCAACGATTGTGATATTTGGCTGAAAATCTTGCTTATCTTCTTTCGGCAGCCCGTATAATACGGAATGAAAGCCATTTTGGCAAAAACCAAGCTCGGCTAGTCTTTTAAAAAGCATAGAACCGCTTTGTACGGGATTAAGATCTACTTGAAACAGCCGGTCTTTGGCTGCGTAGAACTGGACAATATCCTCAATCCTGTTCATATCCGCATCCGAGAGGCCCTTTACTGAATTGAAAATGAACCAGGGCATCGTTCTAATATAATAAGCCCTTGTCTCGCCAAACGTATTGATTTCGACTCCCTCGGGATTATCTTCCCGCTCGCCAATCGAGCTGATCCTTGACGTTAAATAATCGATTTCTGATTGTTGGATGCGTTTTGCAAGCTCTTCATTCATAACGGGCAGTTTCAACTCTCGCTCCTCCTTCACTTTAAAGTTCAATTAAGTATACTATATATTTCCACTTTTTAACTACAAATCCCCGTCTTCCATTTGGAAAACGGGGGTTTATAGGGATAACGCGACTGTCATTTCGCATCTCTAATGTGCGGATGAGTATTCCGCTGATTCCGCTGAATCGTCCAGCTTCTTGTGACCCATGAATAATGAAGCGAGCAGCGCGAGCGCAACCGGCACAATCGCCCAAGCGAAGGTATAGACGATGGAACCGGAAAGCGTAGTGGACAAGTCGTCGAGCATGTCGGACGGGATTAGTGCCCTCGTATCCGGTGACAGCAGCGCATGCGGATCGTGAAGGGAGAGCCCTTCTGGCAGCTGCCCTTCTTCGCTGGCGCCAGCAGCATACAGCATCGTCATTTTATTCATAAAATGGTGGCTCTGAATGAGACCAAACGTTGTGATGCCAATCGTCATGCCGAGCGAGCGAATAAAATTTAAGGTCGCCCCTGCGGTTCCTCTCTGGCGGTAGGATAAGCCGTGGATAGCCGCATTTCCAAGCACAGAGAATGATGCGCCGATCCCAAGTCCAACGAGGACCATATAGACGGTAACCGTCAATCTTGACGATTCGGCAGAAAGACTGGCAACAAGCGCGATGCCGACCGCTAATAAAGCAAGCGTGGGAATCATGATATTCCGGTAAGATATTTTATTCATCAAGCTGCCTCCAAGCGTTGCGGTAACGACAGATCCAACCATCATCGGCAGCAGTACAAGACCGGAATTAGTTGCCGATCCGCCCAGTACCCCTTGGATGAAAATAGGGATGTATACCGATGCCACTACGAATGCCGCTCCGCTGAAAAGCGCGACAAGGATACTCGTTGTGTACAATCTATTCTTAAACAATCCTAATGAGATAATCGGCTCCTCCGCTCTGCTCTCTGTTATGAGAAACGCGATAAGCAAAACGGCGAATCCGCCGAATAAGCTCAAAATAACCCCCGAGTGCCAAGCGAATTGCTTACCGCCAAGCTCCAGCGCGAACATGAGACAAACAATTGCCCCTAATAGCGTAGAAGCGCCTAACCAATCGATTGGCTGCTTGGAGTGCTCATGCGATTCCTTATAGAAAACCGTGACCATAATGAAAGAAATGACCCCTATCGGGAGATTGATGTAAAATATCCACTGCCAAGCAATATGATCTGTAATATAGGCTCCGAGCAAAGGACCGAATATGCTGGATAAACCGAAGACCGCTCCGAACATTCCGCCCAAATTACCGCGTTTCTCCAAGGGCACCGCGTCAAGCATGATCGTAAACGCAATCGGTATGAGTGCGCCTCCGCCGATACCTTGTATGGCCCGATAGATTGCAAGCTCCGTAATCGAGCCAGCCGTTCCGCAAAGCGCGGAGCCAAGCATAAATACGATAATTCCGAAGATGAAAAACTTTTTGCGCCCGTACATATCCGACAGCTTACCGAAAATAGGCATGCCGGCCATCTCTGCTACCATATATGCGGATGTCACCCATATAAATTTATCCATGCCGCCGAGCTCTCCGACGATATTTCCCATAGCTGTCGCCACGATCGTATTGTCCATGGATGCCATTAAAATACCGAGCAGCAAGCCCGCAATGACGACGGTAAGACTGCTTGTTTGACGTTGCTTCACTGATAACACTCCTTTTTTGATATCGTTTTATCTTGTTATCAGTGTATTAAAAAAAGTATGACAACTGCGTGTCATACTTCGGTATATCGTTTTATCATCTTTTCCAGCTTAGCTTTGACCGTTTCTCTTAGCTCGGGAGGATCAACTACGACGGCCCCATCGCCGAAGCTTAACAGAATCGGAATCAGCCAACGCGATTCCGAGATACGATCGATGCTTACTGTAACGTTAAGCGTGCCGTCATCATTGAAGCTCTTCTCCGCGCTGTAGAAGAAATCCATAGCTCGAGCTAAGCATTCGATAGAGAAATGAAGAGTGGCTTTCATTTCATTTTCTGATTGCTGCTGTTCATAGGTCCGATCTCTTTCGGGCAAGTGGCTATGCTTCTGAAAATATTCAGCTGCAGCAAGCAATTTTGCTATCCGGGACAGCTTAAATTCTCGAAAATCTTTGCGTTCCCGGCAGAATCCGTATAAATACCACGAATCATATTTATACAGGAGGCTGATCGGCTCAACACTGCGCTGCTTCCTTTCGCTTTTGGCGTTGATATACTCGAACCGGACGAGACGGCATTCCGTAATGGCGGTTCTTAGAATCCGGAGTGAGTCATTGTAAGCCCTTTTGCCGCCAATATCCATCGTTAAGCTTGGCACGCCTTCGTCTTGTTGGATCGTTTGCAGCTTATGTATTGTCTCTAAAGCACGATCATCCTCAAATACGGTCGACATGCTGTGAAGAATCGTGATAAGCGAGCCAATATCGTAGGAGCCGAGTAAGCTTTTGTCCATTTTGTACGAGTCAATAATGCCGAAACCGCCATTTACGCCCTGATAGGAGATGACGGGAATTCCCGCCGCGCAGATCGCATCAATATCTCTATAAATCGTCCGTTGAGATACCTTGTATTTCTCTGCCAAAGCCGAAGCAGAAAGGATCTCGTTGTTCAGCAGCATGTATATCATCGATATTAAACGCTCCAGCTTCATAGGTATCTCCTTAGCGTTTAATCGATTAAGGGTTCAAAATGAGCTTTACGCCTTCAATTTTCAGCTGATCCATCCGGATGACCCAGTTTTTGAACGTTTCATAGGTTTCGTCTGAGTAACCGAACAGGCGCTTCATATCCCTCGTGACTTGTTTCTCGTCATCGTTGTAATCCCCGTCTGCGAATATAAGCAGCAAAATTTCTGCGAAAAAGATGTTTTTCACATGCTCATCCTTCAGGTCGCCAATGATGTCCGAAAGCTGTTTTTCTGATGAGAAGCTAATATCCAGTTGCCCGATATCCATCTCGTCCTTGTATGTTTGCAGAAATCCGCGTTCCTTCTTATTCACGAACCCGTCAGCATTCGCCACGAGATGCGCCAGTTCAAGAAAGGCTACTTTATGTTCTTTCGATTGCAGAAAATGTAAAAACAAACTGCCCACTCCCTTGTTTTATATAAGTTTGACTTACACTTATTCGACATCAGATAAGCTTTTCCTACATTTTGAAGCCAACTTGTTTAGTATTCTCGTATTTTTGTTTATTTTTACATAAAGGATGGTGATTACAGATGCCGAACATGTCTCAATCGCTGCAGTTTATGAAAAGCCTGTACAGACGCTTTCGCGACGATGACGTTCCAGCAATTGGAGCGCAGCTTACCTATTATTTAATATTATCCTTCTTTCCCTTTCTTATTTTCATGGTCAGCCTGCTTGGATTGATTGAATTGTCAGGCGATAGCGTCGTTACAGAACTTGTGCGCGTCCTTCCTACTGACGCGAGCGATACGATAAACGGGATATTGTCGGAGGTGATGAAAAACAGTAATAGCGGTTTGCTCTCATTCGGGATGATTGCTACCCTCTGGTCGGCGTCGAATGGCGTTAATGCTATTTTAAAAGGCTTAAATAAAGCCTATGACCTGGAGGAGATGCGTCCCTTCTGGAAAATCCGGGGCCTCTCGCTTCTATCGACGATTTTTCTTGTGGCCGTTATTGTGCTGGTGATGTTCATGTTCATTTTCGGGAAGGCGATCGGCCATTATTTATTTGATTTGTTCGATCAACCTGACGGATTCCATTGGATTTGGGGAATTGTTAAATATGCGGTACCTATCACGGCAATGATCGGTACCTTCAGCTTTTTATACTGGATCGTACCGAGCAGAAAACTAGGTTTGCGGGAGGTCCTACCGGGAGCCATGTTCGCTACGTTTGGCTGGATTGTTACTTCACTCTTGTTCCAATTTTATATGAACAGCTTCGGAAACTATTCAAAAACGTATGGCAGCCTGGGCGGTATGATCATTTTATTGATATGGCTCTATCTCAGCTCCATCATGATTATGCTTGGCGGTGAAATTAATGCCACGCTTGCGTCGGCGAGAAGAGATATTCTCAGCAAGAAACAGGGTAAGAAGCCCGATTAAGGCTTCCTACCCTGTTTTATGCTCAATTATAGCTCAAAGCAGTCCTCTTCCTCATTCCGCGAATTCGCAATGACATAACAGCCGCAAATAAGCATAAGAAACCTGCGAGCACGAAAGGAACGGTGTAGTTGCCAAGCCAATCACGCAGCATGCCAGCTCCGTATGCCGCCAACGATGCGCCGGCTTGATGGGCAACGACAATCCAGCCGAATATCATCCCCGCCTTTTCTTTTCCGAATGCGTCGGACGTCAGCTTTGCGGTTGGCGGTACAGTTGCTATCCAATCGAGTCCGTAGAAGACAGAAAAGATCAAAAGCTGCGTGTAACCCATTCCAAGCGCGTATGGCAAGAAAATAAGAGAAAGTCCGCGAAGCCCATAATACCATAATAATAGCCATCTGCTGTCAAACCGATCGGTCAGCCAGCCCGACATCGTCGTGCCCACTAAATCGAATAACCCCATTAGTGATAACAATCCGGCTGCAATAACAATCGGAATTTGGAAATCACCGCATGCCGGTATAAGATGAGTGCCGATCAATCCGTTTGTCGAGAATCCGCATAGGAAAAAAGTTGCTGCGAGCAGCCAGAACGTTCCGCTCTTGCTCGCTGCGACCAGTACGAGTATCGGGGTTAGGAAGAGATTGCCTGTAAATGGAGCAGGTTTGACGATCTCCGATTCACCTAATGGCGCTTTTCCGACATCGTATGGATGATTTCTCATCCAAATCGCCACTGCAGGTATTAACAATAACAATACGGCAACCACCGTATAGACGGAATATCTCCATCCCATTTCGCTCGTGATCTTGGCGATGATTGGGAGAAACAACAATTGGCCAGTAGCTGCACTGGCCGTAAGCAAGCCAATAACAAGTCCTTTATGCTTTACGAACCAGCGATTGGCGATCGTCACGCCAAGCACATTGGCTAGTGCGCCCGTACCCAGACCGACAACAACTCCCCACAGAAGCACAAATTGCCAAATTTTTGTAATGAGGGGCGTTAGCGACATGCTTGCAATTAATAACACCATTGCTATAACCATTATTTTTCGAATGCCGTATCGAGCCATAAGCGCTGCGGAGAATGGTCCCATTAATCCGTACAATAAGATTCGGATCGATACGGCTCCCGAGATGGCGCTGCGATCCCAGCCGAACTCCTTCTCGAGCGACAGCATGAGCACGCTTGGTACGGAACTGATAGCGGCAGACACAAGCAAGGTCAGAAACACAATTACAACGACGACCCAGCCGTAATAAAATGTTGAAGCCTGACGTTCTTTTGGCATACTCTCACCTCTTTAATGTAACTGAATCAGTTTTATTTGACTTCAAAAAAAGCTATTCATCTTCAGCAGCGAAATCAAGCGTATCATGCATTAGCTTGGCCAATGTTGTCTTGGCTAGCTCACTGCGAAAAGCAGCTTCAGCAGACTCATAATAATGACTTAAAGCAGGTTGAATGCCTCTGCCTATCGGACATTTGCGATTTGGCTCGCTGTGATGCATTTCATTGAGCGGATCATCCACGACAGCGGTATAAACATCTAGTAAATTTATTTCCTCCGGGGACTTTCCGAGTATCCAGCCGCCGTTCACGCCGCCGCGCCGCACTTCAACTAAACCCGCTTTATTCAAGGCGCCTAGAATCCGGCGAATAAACACCGCGTGTGTGTTCACGCTCTTGGCAATTTGCTCGGAAGAAACATATGGCTGGCTCTTATCCTTCTCAAAGCATATTCTTAATAGGATGTGAAGCGCTACAGTAAAATGGCTGTTCGATCCCATAATCTCACCTCTCAATGTAACTATATTAGTTTCATTTGATTCTTATGTCAACTGCAATCCAAATGTATAAACATGAAAACAAGGCTGACCTCGATTCCGAATAGCCGCAAATAAAAAAAGCCGCTATATCCGCGACTTTTTGAGTGTAACGATCACATCTGCGCAGAGCTTGCTTTCTGGTTGCGACGTCGATCGTCATTGTTTAGTTAAGGAATATATTGCTGCACGATCCGAACGATTTTGCCGTCTTTCACGGTCAAGTGATAAGGGAAGCTCTTTATGTCCAAATCATCTTCCTTATTGATCAGACCGATGAATTTTTCGACGGATATATGCTCATCCCATACGATGTCTGCTTCGGCAATATTGCCTGTACGATTATAGATTTGCATGAGAACTTCGGCATCGTCATCGATAGGCAATGCTTGCAAAGTTTCGTCGTCATTTATAATATAATAGCCATCAGGCGGGCCATCTAGACCCGAATCCCCTTCCCGCTGGGTAAATTTATCGACGGCTTGATCACCCTCGTACCATTCAATCGGATCAAAGGACAGCATGAATTGATTATTTTGCTTTTGGACGTTTGCGATGTAGCCTGTTTCCAAGTCCGGCGTTTTTTCTACCGGCACATATTCACGGCCGCCCGTCGGCGCAAAGCTAAAGGCCGTGAGACAAGCGATTGCAACTGCTGCGATCATTGGATATTTTTTCATACCGCAGACGCCCCTTTAATATGGATTATTCTTGTTTGGTTTAAGTATAGAATATAACGTTTGCAGGGCGCAATAAGTTACAGAAAAGCTGCAATAAATTTTTTGTTAAAAAAAAGAAAAACCCGCGTTTTACGCAGGCAGTTGTCAGATTACAAACAGATCCATAAATTGATGGACAGGAGTTTGCTCCAGCGCTATTTGATCTAGGCAAAGCTCCAAAACCGCTTGAGCTTGTTTAGCTGGAAAACGGCTTCTCAGATTGGATTCAAATTTACGCTGCAGAAGCGGGATGGCTTCAGACCGTCTGCGCCGATGGCCGATCGGGTACTCGATCTCGAGCTTTTCCGAGGTCGTGCCATCCGTGAAAAATACTTGAATTGCATTAGCTATCGAACGCTTATTCTCATCCAGGTAGTCATGCGAATACCTTTTATCTTCAACCGTAATCATTTTTTGGCGGAGCGCATCTATTCGCGGGTCGATTGCAGCAGCTTCTTCATAATGATCGGCAGACAAAGTGCCAAACAGCAGTCCGATTGCTACCATGTATTGGAGACAATGATCGCGGTCCGCCGGATTGTGAAGCGGTCCGGTCTTATCGATGATGCGTATGGCAGATTCATGCGTCGTGAGTACGATTTTATCAATCTCATGCAGTCTGTCTTTAACAATCGGGTGAAGCTGTATCGCGCATTCGACTGCTGTTTGGCCATGAAATTCAGCGGGGAATGATATCTTAAACAGTACATTTTCCATGACATATGATTCAAAAACGCGTTTAATCGAGAAATCTTTACCCCGGTAGAGAACATCATAAAATCCCCACCCCGGCGTCGTCAGCGCGGAAGGATACCCCATTTCCCCCTTTACAGCCATCATGGCAAGTCTAACGGCGCGGCTCGTCGCATCGCCGGCTGCCCATGATTTTCGCGTTCCCGTATTCGGTGAATGCCGGTAGGTGCGAAGCGGATGCCCATCGATCCAGGCATTCGATAACGCTGCGATAATTTCATCCTGCGTCCCCCCGAGCAGCGCCGTTACGACAGCGGTTGAGGCGACCTTCACAAGAATGACATGATCGAGTCCTACACGATTAAAGCTGTTTTCAAGCGCAATAATGCCTTGAATTTCATGCGCCTTAATCATCGCGGTGAGCACGTCGCGCATCGTTAATGGCGGCTTGCGTCCGGCTATATTTGTTCTGCTTATATAATCGGCGGCAGCAAGGATTCCTCCCAAACTATCGGACGGATGGCCCCACTCCGCCGCAAGCCATGTATCGTTATAATCGAGCCACCGGATCATGCAGCCGATGTTGAATGCAGCTGTGACCGGATCCAGCTGGAACGCGGTGCCTGGCACACGAGCACCATTCGGCACGATCGTTCCGGGAACGATCGGACCTAGCAGCTTCGTGCATTCCGGATATCGGAGCGCGAGCAAGCCGCAGCCGAGCGTATCCATGAGACAATACCGGGCCGTCTCGTATGCTTCTGCGCTTTCGATCGAATCATGCGCAGCATACTTCGCAATATCGACTAAGACTTGATCGGGCTCAGGCCTTTCGTTGCTGACAGGCGTAGACATAGGATTCACTTCCTCCTCTTATCAGGCTCGTTGATCGATCGGAGTCCACGACAGCGGATCAGGCCCTGTATAGTCAGCATTCGGACGAATGAGACGGTTATGCCTGCGCTGCTCGATAATGTGTGCGGACCAGCCGCTCGTGCGGGAAATGACAAAGATCGGAGTGAAAAGGGAAGTCGGAATGCCCATTAGCCGATATGCCGACGCGCTGTAGAAGTCTAAATTCGCAAAGAGCTTTTTCTCCTGCAGCATAATCTGCTCAATTCGCTCGGAAACTTGATAGAGCGACAAATCGCCGCTATCCTCAGAGAGTTTTCTCGACCATTTTTTGATAATATCCGATCTTGGATCAGAGATCGAATAAACGCGATGACCAAAGCCCATAATTAATTTCTTTTCCCTCAGCATTTGCATTATGCCGCTCTCCGCTTCGCTTGGACCTGCGAATTGTTCGATAAGCTCCATCGCCGCCTCGTTCGCGCCGCCGTGAAGATGCCCCCGCAGAGTCCCGATACCGGTCGTAATTGCCGAATACATATCGGATAACGTGGATGCCGTTACGCGGGCTGCGAACGTAGAAGCATTGAATTCATGCTCCGCATACAAAATGAGAGAAACATCCAAACCCTTCTCATGGAGCTCGTTCGGGCGATGACCATGCAGCAGCTGGAGGAAATGACCGGCAATGGTTTCGTTATCGGTTTCGGTTTCGATCCTGCTGCCGCTCGCGTGAAATTGATGCCAGTACAGCAGCATTGATGCACTGCATGCGATCAACCTATCGGCAATTTCAAATTGGTCATGCCCTTCTGTCTCAGGCTCAAAGGCAGCAAGCGCGGAGGCGCCGGTTCGCAGTACATCCATCGGATGCGTGCTAGAAGGCAGCTGCTCCAAAATCGTGAGCAAGCCTGCCGGCAGCCGCCTAAGACCTGAAAGCTTGCGCTTATACTGCTGCAATTCCGCTTGATTCGGGAGTTTTCCGTAAATTAACAAATAGGCGGTTTCTTCAAAGGACGCGCAGCTTGCGAGATCGTCGATCGAATAACCGCGATAGGTTAGCCCTCTCCCTTCCTTGCCGACCGTAGAGATTGCGGTTTGCCCGGCTACAACTTCAGCGAGCCCGCCCGGTTTTTTAGTCGCCATCGCTAATTCCCTCCTCCCGGCTGCCATACAGCAGATCCAACTTTTTCTCATAACTGAAATAGTGAAGAAAATCATAGAGCTCCGCTCTTGTCTGCATATAACCAATTACGTTTTTTTGCGTACCTTCCTGCCGGATTGCCTGATAAACGAGCAGCGCGGCTGCATTCATCGCGCGAAACGCCGATAGTGGATACAGAGCCATACTTACTCCCGCATTTCCCAGCTCCTCTGCTGTAAATAACGGCGTTTGACCGAACTCCGTGATGTTTGCAAGCACGGGAACCTTTACGGCATCGGCAAATGACCGGTAATCCTCAAGCCTGATGACCGCCTCCGGAAAAATCATATCCGCTCCTGCTTCGACGCATGCACAGGCTCGATCGATCGCAGCTTCTAATCCCTCTGACGCAAGCGCGTCCGTGCGGGCCATAATAACGAAATGTGAATCTTCTCTCGCATCTGCCGCGGCTTTAATGCGATCCACCATTTCCCCTTTGCTTACAATCGCTTTATTGGGACGGTGCCCGCATCTTTTGGCCATAATCTGATCCTCGATATGAACGCCGGCAGCTCCGGCACGATTCATTTGCTTCATCATGCGCGCAATTTGAAAGGCTCCGCCGAAGCCGGTATCGGCATCTACGAGCAGAGGCAGCTCCGTTACGCTTGTTATTCTTCTAACCTCCTCCAAACAATCCTGCAGCGTTGTAATTCCGAGGTCGGGCAGCCCGAAGGAAGCATTAGCTACGCCTGCTCCTGATAAATATAAAGCGCGAAACCCAACTCTTTCAGCCATAATGGCTGAATAGGCATGTATAGCGCCTGCGACCTGCAGAGGCTTTTCGACGTTAAGCGCTTCGCGAAGACGCTGCCCGGGAGTATGACCCATTCCGCCACCTCCTTTTCTGGGGATAAAATTCATTTATTTCAGCAATTGGCCGCTGATCACGATCCGGTGAATCTCATTGGTGCCCTCGTAGATTTGAGTGACCTTCGCATCGCGAAACAGCCTCTCTACGGACAGCGCCTTCGTGCAGCCTTCCGTTCCGAGCATTTGAACAGCAGCGCCTGTAACCGCGACTGCCGTATCGGAAGCGAACATTTTCGCCGTGGAGGCTTCCATCGTGCAAGGCAGCCCCTGCTGACGCAAATATGCAGCCCGATAAACGAGCAATCTGGCTGCTTCGACCTGTGCAGTCAATTCGGCAAGCTTCGCATGCTGGTGCTGCAGCTTATCTAACAGTTTGACTTTACCGGCAACGCGCGGGTTAAAATGATTATCCAGCACCTGCAAAGCCGCTTGAGCAATACCTAGCGCTTGGGCTCCGATACCGATTCGGCCGCCATCTAGCGAGCCTTTGGCGATCGTAAACCCTTTACCTTCTTCCCCCAGCCGCTGCGAAACAGGCACCTTCAGCTGATCGAAGATCAATTCACAGGTGTTTGAGCCATGAAGACCCATCTTCTTCTCTTTTCTGCCGATGGTTAGCCCTTCCGCATCACTCTCGATAATAAACGCAGTAATTCCGCGGGCTCCCTTGGCAGGGTCAGTTACCGCAAAGGTGACATAGATGTTCGCCGCCCCGGCATTCGTTATGAACAGCTTCGTCCCGTTCAAAATATAATGCTCACCGTCAAGTACGGCTGTCGTACGAATGGAGGAAGCATCCGATCCGGCATTCGGCTCGGTTAATGCAAAAGCGCCTAAGCTCTCTCCGGCTGCCAGCCTCCGCACATATTTAGAAACCTGCTCCTGGGAGCCATATTGCAAAATCGGAAATGTTCCGACAGAGGTATGAACCGATAGGATGACGCCAACTGCGGCGCTCACTTTCGATATCTCGTTAATAGCAACAATATACGATATAAAATCGGCGCCTTCTCCGCCCCATTGCTTGGGAACCGGAATGCCCATAAGTCCAAATTGAGCCATTTTTGCGATTAGCGAGCGAGGAAATTCATCCTTTAGCTCCATATCCGGCACGAATTTGGCAACTTCTGTCTCTGCAAATTGTTGGACCGCTCTCTGCCGTTCTGCTTGCTCTTGTGTATACCGGAGCTCCAACGCCATGCACCCCTTTCCTGCTGAGCTTATCCCCGCCCTTTTTCGTAAATGTAAAACCCTCGTCCGCTCTTTCGGCCCAGCCAGCCAGCCTGCACATATTTGCGCAGCAGCGGACAAGGCCTATATTTCGAATCCCCAAATCCATCGTGCAGCGTCTCCATAATGGCTAAGCAAGTATCAAGTCCAATGAAATCGGCGAGAGTGAGCGGTCCCATCGGATGATTCATCCCCAGCCTCATTACCTGGTCTACAGCCTCCGGTGCAGCTACCCCTTCATAGACCGTGTAAATGGCTTCATTGATCATCGGCATCAGAATGCGGTTAGAGACGAAGCCCGGAAAATCATGCACCTCCACTGGCGTTTTTCCAAGTGTTTGAGCTAGCGTTTGAATGCTCTCGAGGGTTTCATCCGATGTCGCAAGCCCTCGGATGATCTCGACGAGCGGCATAACAGGCACAGGATTCATGAAATGCATACCGATCACGAGCTGCGGCCGTTTTGTCGCTGCAGCAATGTCTGTGATCGGCAGTGATGACGTATTTGTCGCTAATATCGTATTCGGCCGGCATATTTGATCAAGCCGCTTAAATAACAATTTTTTTGTGTCCATGTGCTCTGGCGCAGCTTCAATAACAAGCTCTGCATGTTCAGCAGCACTTTCCAAATTCGTCGAAACGGCAATTTGGGCTAATAGCAGCTCTCGCTGCTCCCCGGTCATTTTCCCCTTCGTGACGAGCCGCGACAGATTGTCGCCAATCGAGGATATGCCATGGTTAACTGCTGCCATCTCAATATCGTAAAGAGTTACCTGTAATCCGCTATGGGCAAGTGTCTGGGCTATTCCGCTGCCCATTTGTCCAGCTCCAATTACCGTTACGTTTCGAATAGTCATGGTCACCATCCCAGCTTCAGCCATCTACCTGAACCAATACGGCATCTCCTTGCGCCCCGCCGCTGCAAATGGCAGCAATTCCAAGACCGCCGCCTCTGCGCTGCAATTCATGGATTAAGGTAAGCATAATTCTTGCTCCGCTTGCCCCAATCGGATGTCCAAGCGCAATAGCTCCTCCGTTCACATTAACCTTCTCAGCATCCCATCCGAGTATTTTGCCGCATGTCAGAACAACGGATGCGAATGCTTCATTCACTTCAAAAACATCGATATCCTTCAACGAAACGCCCGTTTTTTGCAAAAGCTTCCGTATGGCTAGTGCTGGAGCCGTGGCAAGATAAGGAGCTTCCGTTCCGATCGTGCTGTGCCCGATTATTTTGGCAAGCGGTTTGTATCCTTCTTGCAGCGCCTTCTCGTTCGACATCAGAATTAATGCCGCTGCGCCATCGTTCACGCCGGGTGCATTTCCCGCAGTAATCGTTCCGTTAGGCTTGTGAATGGGTTTAAGCTGCGCCAGCTTCTTTTCATTCGTATCGGCGCGCGGACATTCGTCGATATCGATCGCAGCGCTTGCCGGCGCCAGACAGGATACAATTTCCTCTTCGAAAAAAAGTCTGGCTCTAGCGGAACTCGCCCGGTAATGGCTTCTTAATGCCCACTCATCCTGCTCGGAACGGCTTATGCCTAGTTCAGCAGCGACCCGATTGCCGTGAACAGCCATCAGTACATCGTCGAATGGACAAAGAAGTCCGTCGTGGATCAAAATATCGGTTAACTCGGCATTCCCCAGCTTGCTGCCCCATCTGGCGGTCCGGACAGCGAATGGCGCATGACTCATGCTTTCCATCCCGCCAGCCACAATCATATCCGCATCTCCAGTGCGGATGATTTGATCCGCCATCGTAACGGCGCGCAGCCCCGAGGCGCATACTTTATTGATCGTTTCCGACGGGACGCTCCAATCGATCCCCGCAATCCTAGCAGCTTGGCGTGCCGGATTTTGTCCGCAGCCGGCTTGAAGCACCATGCCCATCATGACTGCATCTACTTGATTAGCCGGTATTCCTGTTTGCTGCATCGCTCCCTTAATCGCGGCTGCTCCGAGTTCGGCCGCCTTTACGTCCTTGAACATCCCGCCGAATTTACCGAAAGCCGTTCTTCGTCCGCCGGCAACAACCGTATGACGCATGATGGAATCGCCTCCCTACCTCCCTATTCCGTCAACACGCGGTAAATGCAATCCGTCTCCATACCGCCCGTTCCAATTTCGGTTTCCAGGCATTTGGCATCCCGCAAATATCGCTCCATACGATATTCCTGCATATAACCATAGCCGCCAAATATTTGGACAGCTTCAATCGTTACAGCGACAGCTGTATCTGCCGTGAATTTACGGGCTATTGCAGATTCCCTGCCGCAGTCTAAACCTGCGTCCTTACGCCATGCTGCCTGATAGGCGAGCAGACGGGCGGCCTCGATTTTGGCCGACATATCAGCGAGCTTAAAGGAAATTCCCTGCTGCTTTCCAATCGGAGTGCCGAATTGCTTGCGCTCTTTGGCATATGCGGCTGCCGCCTCCAACGCTCCCTGTGCGATACCGACTGCTTGCGCAGCTGCACTAATATGGCCGATGTCTATTAACGAATGAGCCATTTCTTGACTCTGCCCTTCTTGGCCAATTCTATTTTTCTTCGGAATCATACACTGCTTGAATCTGATTTCTGCAGTCATTAAGGAACGCAAGCCCAGCTTTCGCACTTTTTTGCTGATTTCGAATCCAGCCGTTCCGCTTTCAACTAGGAATGCGTTGAAACCGGAAATCTTTTTTCCTTTCCCGATTTGTGCAAACACGACGCAGCTATCCGCAATCTCCGCCTGGATCGCGAAGGAATATACACCGTTCAGCTCCCAATTCCCCCCGATTAGACGGGCGGTAATGCCGTCATCCATTCGCGCTTTTTCGTTTTTGGCATTTGGCAGTGCGCATGCTCCCAGCCTTTTACCGCTCGCCAGCTCCTTCAGATAGGAAGCTTTTGTCTCCTCGCTGCCAAAAGCGTAAATCGGCCAAGCCGTATAAACGGTATGTGCAGCGAGTGCAGCCGCCGTCGAAGCGCATACTCGTGAGAGCTCTTCTAAAACAACGGTATACGTCATCCAATCACTTCCGGCACCGCCGTAACGCTCGCCGATTGGAATTCCCGTTATGCCGAGTTCCCCCATCTTCACGAAAATCGAACGATCAAAAATTTCTGCCTCATCTCGTTCCCCGGCATTCGGAGCAATCTTGCTTTCCGCAAATTCTCTTATGACCGAACGGGTCATCTCCAGCTCTTCGGATATAGAAAAAAGCATCTCCCTCCCTCCCTTTCTTATGGCAGGCAAAGTTAGATGGACAAAGCAAGGCGGTATTCACTAGTATCGTATTATATGAATGCTGTCTCCTTAAAAATGACTTTCCCGGGCCAGTTTAAATACGACTCAGCTATGAATTAAAAAAAGGACATGCCAAACAAAAAAAGCCAACCCGCAAAGGTTGACTTCATGTTCGGCTTTAAATTAAGTTGATCGATAAACATAGGGGTCTTTTGGCGCTTCTATTGGCTTCCAATCGTTTACCTTTAAGACAGGAATCGTTTGTTTGAACGGCTGATACAGCTCCCAGGTCAGCTTACCCGATACATGCACCCAATCATCATCCTTGATTTGCGTATCTTTCGGAAATTCGACCAGCATCCCAAACACACCGGAATCCGCAACACAATGAATGAAGCCGAAGCGGAAGACGAAATAATGATTGCCGTCCACCTGCTGCCCTTTGTAGGCGAAGCCGTCGAAGCCGATTGTTTTGCCCATAAAGGCGTCCGGCGTATTGTAAATGACCTCCATGCCTTTTAAATAATCCGCATCGGTAAGAGTGATTGTTTGGCGGTTAATGAATTGTGCAAGCTCTTTATTTTTCACTTGAGTGTAATCTTCCTTACGATAAAATACGCTTGAATCAGGCTTCAAAAACTGATGGGCTCCGGGATTTTTTTCTATATTTTCTTCAAAGCTCGGGAACGAAAAGCCCTTTGCCTTCACGAAGCTTGAGTCGAGCGCATGCGCCGGCAGGAAAAGCCCCGTTATAATTGGCACAAATAAGATGAGGTAGCTGAAAAACCGCTTGAGCTTAGTATCGTTGCCGTGTGAATGTCCATGATCGTGATGATGATGCTCATGTGCGTGCGCATGAATATGCGTGTGATCGTCATGGACGTGATGGTCATGTAGATGATCGTTATGCGCGTGATGGTCATGCACATGATTGTTATTCGTGCAATGTTCATGACCCGCATGCTCGCCGCGCCGGCATGCTTCATCATCCTCAGCCGAGGCGGCAGCCGCCGCCTGCTGCTTCTCCTCAGCAATCTGCAGACGCGAGACGCGCACAAATTCAAAGATGCTTAACAGACCCAAAATGACGACAGCACTAATCGATAGATAGGCATATTTCATATTGATATATTTATTAATATCTCCGGTATAATGAAGCATGAAAAACATGAAAGAAAATCCGAACAATATGAAAAAACGAATCATCCGAATAACCTCCCAACGATTAACGATCCGGCTAAGGTAAATAACGCTACCAAAGCAATCAAAGTGAAAACAAATTTTCCACGGTATGTTCCGAGCAGCATAAGTGTGTTTTTGATATCAATCATCGGTCCAAAAACTAGAAAAGCAGATAATGAGCCGACCGTGAAAGTGCTTCTGAAGGAAGCTGCAATGAAAGCATCCGCTTCCGAGCAAAGCGAAATAATAAAGGCCAAGGCAATCATAACGAGCGATGATGTCACCGGATTGCTGCCAAGATGCAGCAAGTACGAGGTCGGTACGAACGTCTGCATGCATGCGGCGATAAAAGCTCCGAGAACTAAATATTTTCCGACGGAGAAAAACTCATCAACCGCGTGCGCAACAACCTCATAAATCCTCTTGCTAAGCGGAATGCGGGCAGCCTTCTGTTCCGTTCCAAGTTCGATTGCTGCAGCAGTCTGCCCATCGTGTATACGGAATGGCAGCTCCTTAAACAGAAACGAGAGGATGATCGAAACCGCGAAAGCGACCGCAATCGAAAGCCCTGCGCGAATGCCGACCATTTGCCAATCATTCCCGAAGGCGATATAGGTGGAGAACAACACGATCGGATTAATAATCGGACCGGTTAGCATAAAGGCAATTCCGGCGTGCAGAGGCATGCCTTTATTAATTAATTTTCTCGTTATCGGAACGATCCCGCATTCGCAGGAAGGAAAAAACATGCCGATCCCGCAGCCGAATATCGTGGCTAAATAACGATTTCGCGGCATGATACGCGCGATCCATTGCTCTTTGACGAAGGTTTGTATTAATCCGGAAATAAGGACACCAACTAACACAAAAGGAATAGCTTCCATCACCATGCTGATAAAAATCGTATTGAGTTGATATAAAGTCGTCAACTAGCTCATCTCCACTGCTCATTCTCGTATTGCTTTGAATAAAAAATAGCGTGTAGCCGGTATACCCCTGTATATGGTTTTAAACCACTCGCAGCCGTTGTGTCAAGCTTGTCACAGCAAAGGACCGTTCGGCTCCAGATGGGCAGCTCGGAACGGTCCTTTTTATTCAGGCTCGCTTATGATTTGGATTAACTATACTTGCTTCGCTTGCGCCTTGCTAGGCTGCTGCAAACGCAAAGGGCTTATGGTAACGGTCGAGGTTTTAAAGCCTGGCATTTTGCAATTGGGATCAAGCTCGGGACTAGTCGCCTTATTCACGTTTTGTACCCCACCCCAATGCATCGGAACGAATAACGTATCCTCTCTAATTTTATCCGTGAAACGGCTTCTAACGCTGAAGCTGCCTCTGCGAGAGGTAACCTCTACCCATTCGCCATCCTCCACCCGATACTTCTTGGCTGTTTTCGGATGGATTTCGATATAATTGTCTACATTACGCGCCGCCAGAGAAGGACTTCTGCGTGTTTGGACACCTGTCAAATAATGAGACAGCAATCTTCCGTTAGTCATTGTGAGCGGAAACTCCTCGTTTGGCGTCTCCTGAGGCTGCTTGCTGGATACAGGCATAAAAATCGCTTTCCCGTCCGAATGGGCAAAGCCATGCTCGAACATGATCCCCTGGTTACCGTTCGCCTCGATTGACGTACAAGGCCAATAGACACCGCCAGTCCGCCGCAATTTATCATAGGTGATGCCGTAATAATCAGCAAGACCGCCGCGGCTTGCGATTCTGAGCTCATCGAATATTTGTTCAGCTGTGTGAAATGGAAAATATTTATGTTTTCCGAGCCCTTCGGCAATTTGGCATAAAATTTTCCAGTCATGCCTCGTCTCGCCAGGAGGAGCAATAGTAGATTCTCTCAAGAGTACGCGGCCCTCTAGATTGGTTAAAGTTCCATCATTCTCAAGATATGCTGTAACGGGCAATACGACATCGGCCATCCGCGCCGTCTCGGACATGAACATATCTGCTACCACTAAGAACTCTAATCCGGACAGTCCTTCCTCGACCAAATCGGCATTCGGATTAGAGACGACGGGATTCGAACCCATTACGAACAAAGACCGAATGACCCGCTTGTGAACAAGCTCCATCATTTCATATGCGGATACGCCCTTACGCGGGAGTTCTGCCGGATCAATCCCCCATACGCCAGCGACATAAGCGCGATCCTGCTCATCTTCAATGTTCCGGTAGCCGGGTAATTGATCACTTTTCTGTCCATGCTCTCTACCGCCCTGCCCATTGCCTTGACCGGTAACGGCGCCGTAGCCGCAGCCGGGCTTGCCGATTTTTCCTGTAGCGATAACCATGTTCAGGAAGTTCCGCACCGCCACATGACCGTCTGTCTGCTGCTCTACGCCTCTTGCCGTGAAAATAATGCCTGTTTCCGCTTGCCCGTAAGCGATCGCCGCCTTACGGATCGTTTCTTCATTCAAGCCCGTTAACTCGGCCACTTCATTTAGTTGGATAGAAGACAGATGCTCTTTCAGCTCCGCAAATCCGTTTGTTCTTTTGGCGATAAACGCTTCATCCATCAGCTTTTCTTCCAACAGCACTTTAAGCATGCCGTTTGCAAGCGCGGCATCTGTACCGGTCTTGATCTGCAAATGAATGTCTGCTATCGCAGCGGTTGCTGTAGCCCTTGGATCAATGACGATGATGATGGCACCATTTTCCTTAGCTTTCGTGAAATAAGGCATTAAAGTCGGCTGGCATTCAGCTATGTTCGTTCCAGCCAAAATGATGCAGCGTGCAAGCGGGATATCCGCTAACCGACAAGTTAGTCCACGATCGATGCCGAACGTTTTGTTGCCCGCAGAAGCGGCAGCCGACATGCAAAATCTTCCATTATAGTCTATATATTTGGTTCCCAGCGCTACCCTTGCGAATTTACCGAGCAAATAGGCAGACTCGTTCGTCAGCGAACCCCCGCCATATACGCCTAGCGAATCGGGGCCGTGCTCCTTGCTGATAGATTGGAATTTGTTATGAATCGTATTTAAGGCTTCCTCCCAAGAAGCCGGGACAAGCTGGCCGTCCTTCCTTACTAGAGGCTGAAGCAAGCGGTCCGTGCTTGTCGCATGCTGATAGGAATTCATGCCTTTCACGCATAAGCGTCCTTCCGAAGCGGCGTTTGGTATGCCTTCAACCGCATAAGAATACCGGCGTGAGCCAGGTATCGGCAGCTCTTTCGTTATGCGCATTTTACACTGCACGCTGCAAAACGGACATTGCGTTTCCGTGACAAAGCTCGATTCCATGCCTACTGGAGCGTTTAATAATTGCCGCATATGCTTTCACCGAGCCTTTCCTCATTTTTTTTCGTTATAGCTGATGCTTCTGCTCTATCGATAAGGTCAAGCCGGTAATCCCCGTCAAATAACATCTCTCTAATTTCAACGATTCCTTCTCTCTCTATCCACTTCCAAAGAGGTTCGCCATACTCCGCTCTTTCCCGGTAGAGCTGGAGGCACGATACGGAAAGCATCACCGCGTCCTTATCGGTCTCAGCTATTCCGACTAGCTGACCTTGCTTAACCGGAAGCTCCGAATGTCCTCCCGCATAGAGTTCCCAGCCGGCGGGTGCTCCGGTTATGCCGATGTCATGAACGAGCACCCCAGCCGGATTTCGAAGGCTGGACGTGATGGCTGCTCTCACAGGCGAAGGGAAAGATAAGCTGCCGCAAGAGCTTTGAAGCTCTCTCCCTATCAACCGCGAATCGAATTCTGCATCGATGCCTGCACCCTTGTCCGGATGAACGCCAACCGAGAGGTCGCTGCAGCTTTCGTCTGTACCGTTCGAGTTTTGTTTGGCAGCCTCCGGATGATAAAGCTCCGAATAATATTGGATGGCAGCTGTACAGGTCGGGCAGCCCGATAAGCTTTTCCAGCCTAATGCGACTTTAACCTCATGCTTATTAGAATATGAACGGTCAGCAATTGAAGCCTTTAGCAATTCATGACTTACATCTGTGCAGCCGCAGACGGGAGGAGCCGTTGCCGCAAGAGCTTCTTTACCGTGTCGAAGCGCATATTGCACAATTGCCGCAACCATAGGACGACATCCACCGCAGGAGCTTGACGCTTTCGTGCAATCGCGAACCTGATCAGTCGTTTGCATACCGTCTTCAATAACAGCGCACATGATAGCCGATTTATTGACAGCGTTGCAGGCACAGACTGTCTCACGGTCCGGCATATTTGCGGCCGCCTCATCCAGTCCGCCGCTGTCTGCAGCGCTTGAAGGAGCGGTAAGCTCAGAAATGGATGCCCCTCTTTTCACTAAACCAAGCAAAGAGGTTCCTTCTGCCGTATCGCCGAACAAAATAGCGCCGCGAACCTTACCATCTATCATCGTCACTTTTTTGTAAGTGCCGCGAATACCGTCATACAGCTGAATCGCTGTATCTGCTTCCTCTTTGTTAATATTGCCTACCGAGAAGACCTCTACTCCTGAGACCTTGAGCTGTGCATATGGTACAGAACCCTTATAGGGCTCTGATTCCTCCCCGCAAATGATGCTGGCCAGCACCTTCCCTTGCTCATACAACGGCGCGACCAGACCGTAAGCGACTCCACGATGCTCAGCGCATTCTCCAACCGCATAAACGTTAGGTATGCTCGTGCGCATATAATCGTCGACGACGATCGCTCTATTCGTTTCGATGCCGCTTTTTTTGGCTAGCTCGATGTTAGGACGGATTCCTACAGAGATGACGATCAAATCAGCTTCCAATGAGCTTCCGTTCGTGAAGCGAATGCCTTTAGCGCGATTCAAACCGGTAATGCTTTCCGTTTCTTTGCTTAGCCAAAACCGCATGCCCTGTTCTTCTAATTCCTTACGAAGCATTTCTGCAGCCTTGCGGTCGAGCTGGCGGTTCATCAGATAAGGAGCATTGTGGATCACATCCGTCTCCATGCCGAGGTTCAGCAAGCCTCTTGCGGCTTCAAGACCTAACAAGCCTCCGCCGATGACGGCCGCTTTTTTATATTTTTTCGCATACTTCATCATTGTCTGGCAATCCTCGATGTTCCGGAATGAGATCACACCAGACTTATGGACGCCTGCTATAGGCGGTATGAAGGCAGAGGAGCCGGTTGCTATAATAAGGTAATCATAATCAATACGAATACCGGATAAGGTTGTTACATATTGTGCTTCCGAATGAATCTGAGTGACAGTCTCACCCGTAAAGAGGTGAATTCCCCTTTCATCATACCAGGACCAATCATTGATCACGATGCTTTCAATGGAGGAGTCACCCTGCAGTACTTTTGATAACAATATTCGGTTATAATTCGGATGCGGCTCACTGCCAATTACCGTAATTTGAAATTTCTCTGGTGCAAGCTTTATTATTTCGTCAACACATTTGATGCCGGCCATACCGTTTCCAATGACTACTAGTTTTTCCTTACTCATCTATGTTCACATCCACTCGTGCAATTGTCTAAGTCGTTTGTCAGCGGGTGTAGCGCAGTTATATTCGACATATTATCCCCCCAACGATATGTTTGAGCAGAGATGTACATAAAAAGCCCTTTCCCGAATTCGGGGAAAAGGCATCAATGCCGCATGAGTTGGCACGCCGCTGTGCTCTACTCTTATAATGTAAGATTAGTTCATGCCGTATTGTATGTCAATATATATAACACAATTATGCGCTCATTTTTGAAAAATAAAAAATTATGTGTGAGCTATATTGACACGCACATTACGCAAATTTATAATTCGATAGGGCTTACAAAATTGTAAACCATCCAGATGAAATTCGCACAATGACGTGCAGCTATTGGTAATGATGCCGCAATCTCGTTCTTTGAAAAGGACGAATTGCGGCTTTTTAGGTCGATAACGGCCAATCGATATAATACGGCTTCTTCCTTTTTATTTGGGAACTATTAGTCACGTTTATCTTTTGCATTACTAAGTTGGTTTAGTCATCAGTCCTATGGACATTTGTTTGTTCTCCCCGACAGAAAATACAAAAAAACCTTGATGACCATAAGTATGGTCAATCAAGGTTTTTTTGAGTAAATATTTCGTCAAGGAGCACAAGTTTGAGTTTGATTATTTCAGCAGCTCCTTGACTGTTCCATCCTGATAGCCTGCGATTACATGCGTTGCCATGCCAATAAAGAGGCCGTTGTCTACAACGCCCGGAATGAGGTTCAGAGCTTGATGCAGCTCCTCTGGCCGATCTATTTTTCCAAAGTGACAATCGGCGATATAATTTCCGTTATCCGTTAAATAGGGCTGTTCGCCGGTTTTTCTTAGAGTTGGCTCAGCACCAAGCTTGCGCAGCTTATTGACCGTTATTTCATATCCAAACCGAACGATCTCAACCGGCAAAGGGAAATGGCCTAATTGCTTGACTAGCTTGCTTTCATCTACAATGATGATTAGCTGCTTGCTGGAGGATGCGACAATTTTTTCGCGCAAAAGCGCTCCGCCGCCGCCTTTTATTAGATTCCAATCCGTATCAACTTCATCAGCGCCATCAATCGTAATATCGATAGTTTCAATTTCAGCAGTTGAGAGCAAGCTTATGCCAAGTTCTCTCGCCAAATCCTCAGATTGATTGGACGTAGCAATCGCTTTGATCGACAACCCTTCCTTCACTCTTTGTCCGATTTTTTGTATCGCCCAAAATGCGGTCGAGCCTGTCCCGAGCCCAACAATCATGCCATCCTTAATAAATTCTACAGCTCTTTCCGCAGCAATTCTTTTAGATTCCATCGTTACACCTCTGTCTTTTGATTAGAAATCATCATAATGCGTACTACTGCCTAATACAATAATAAGGCCGTTATTATCCATCGGAATACAGCAAAGCTTCTCAGCAACAATTTCATAGTTTGACATTAACCTAAGAAAGGAGCGTTGTCACTCCCGTGCTTTCATGCTGCTGCGATTGATAGAAAGAAAATACTTATTTCCCATCCCAATATTATATCAGCCGTCCAAATGATTGAATACCAAAAAAAGGCGGCTTCCACGTTTTAAGACATGGGTTCCACCCTTCATATCGGCGCTAATTACAGTGAAACGACGGCACATGTATCAGCCGATAAACTTCGACATCTCTTCATTGATTTTATCGCGCTGTTCCCAGAACAAGCCGTGCCCGCTGTATTCCAGCCATATGAGCTTTGAGCCTTGAATACCTTTGCTCAGCGCCATAGCAAGCTGCGGGAGCACGATCTGATCATGTATTCCTTGGAAAATTAAGGCCGGAGCTTTTATTTTGCTAAGATCGTCGAATAAGCTTTCATCCCTCAGTGATTCGAGCAGAGCGGCAGTAGAGTAACCCGCTGCCTGCAAGCCGAGTTGAAAGAACCATTCGGAGAATGGCTCGGCAACGTTTTGGAAAAAGAACATTTCGCCGAAATCCCGGAGCATTTGAGGACGGTTGTTGCGAGCAGCTTGTATAAGCTTGGTCACCTCATCTTTAGGCAGCCCATGCGGGTAGTTCGGCCGCTGTGTAAAGCTTGGGGCAGCTGCAGCCAGTAACACCAGTTTAGCTGCTCCATAGCTGTTATGACGCGCCATATAACGTATGGCGATCGCACCGCCTACAGAATGACCTGCAAGGGTAAAGCTTTGCAGCTTAAGCGCATCAACAACAGCTCGAACATCGTCGGCTAACCGGTCATAATTGTAGCCGTTGTAAGGTTTATCGGATAGACCGAAGCCTCTAAGATCGATGCCGATGCAGCGGTAACCCAAAGCAGGAAATACATTAAATTGGTACTCGAACAGATGATGATTAGCCGGCCAGCCATGTATAAAGAAGATGACCTTATTGCTATTCGGATTTACGTCCTCTACATATATCTTCACATCAGGTTCCACTGCCACGTAATATCCCAAGCTAATTCCTCCAATGTTAAGGGTCTCTTTAGCACTAAGATACTCATAGCAGATCAATTAGGTGAATGCCTAATGGTATTGCTTATTAAGCACATTATGTATCCCCTTTCTTCTGCGGTAAAGTTCGGATGACCGCTATTTATGTCGTTAATTATTTATTTTTCAAAACAATAAGCGACAAACATCACATTTAAATTCTGTTAATATCTTTATTAGGTTGTCCCATCACAGAATAGGAGCGTCGATAATGAATAGAATATCTAATGAACATTTTAAAAACGAGACAATTACTTTTGATGGATTCAGCTTTATTGGCTGTACTTTCACGAACTGCGTAATTATCATTTCCACCATGGACTTCAATTTCGAAAGATGCTCTTTCTTTGAGTCCGCTTTGCATGTCAATCCGAAACTATCTATATTTGCGATCTCTCATAAGCTCTCGCAATCGACGTATGATTCGGATACTAATTGCTATCGGAATGATTATAAGTACCCGCATTCCGTTGTGGAACTGCCTGCCGCAACGATTCGTTAACAGGATTCCGCCAGAGGTTTCAAACCTGCAACCATCAACAATTATATTTCTATTCCGGGTTGATTTGTTACACATAAAAAAACCGTATTCCGATTGGAATGCGGTTTTTGTTTTTGCTCTTATTTGACTGCATGACTATACAAACGCATGAATGCTTGCAATCATCATCAGCACGGTGCATGTTAATTTTTTTCGACAAATAACGCGGTAAATCTACATAATGTCATTCGACAAACGCCAGTTGATTCATCCATATCGTTTTGCTCGCGGAGCTCTTATCTGGTTCTGGTTAAAAATTCTAAAAAAAGCAAAGGGCAGACAACTTTATGCCGCCTGCCTCTTGCTTCTATCCCGTTATCGCGCTTTTACGATAATTTTGCGGATGCTCTCGCCCGATAAATGATATTTGCGTTCCAGATCGGCTACAGACCACCCATTTGTGTAAAAGAGATATATCTCCTTATTACGCTCGGCCAGCAGCTTCCGTGTTCCGCTAACCTCTCCCCAATTTGCTCGTTTCTCCGCTGCCTTTGGGACGTAAATCAAATCACCTTGGATGTATTTCTGCAGCTCTTTCAATAAACTAGGGGGAAGCACATCTCTCCCATTTTTGTAGTTCACAATAAACGTCCTCCTCGAACAGGCTTATCTGTGTAAGATTAGTCGTTGCGTTATTTATCAACATCTTTGCTGCCTCCCTTCGATTATTTGTAAAGTAAATCCAACCTGAAAAACAAAAAATCCATGAAGGTTTGTCCTTCATGCGAGCTCTTTCATATAATTACATTACAAGTATATTGTAAGCCTTTTCAGTTGACAAGAAATGTTTAACAATATTTCCATTAAAATTTTATGTGATGAAGTTCAGAAAAAGAAGGAGACCCTGCGGTCTCCTTCATATGGGTGATCTCCGTCTAAACGGAGATCACCTCCATTTGGTTAATCAATTCGATCAGCTCCTTTCTTCATCAATTGTCGGCCCGACTTCATCAGTATATATCGACACAGGAGACTAGCGAAAGTGCAAAAACATTTATAAAAGAACTTTACCAATTATGGGAAAGACGTTCTTAACCGCGCTAAAAATCTAATCTTTTAGTAAGCCCAGCATTTTCAGACCATGCATAATTCCATCCTCTGTCACAGCCTTCGTCACATAACGGGCTGCGTTCTTCACTTCGTCAGGCGAGTTGCCCATGGCGACGCTATGATAAACATATTGCAGCATTTCGAGATCATTCAAACCATCGCCAAAAGCGTAAACATCCTCATTTTTAAAACCTGCACGCTCGATTAGCGCTTGAATGCCTCTTGCCTTCGAGCCTCCGGGCGGGAGTATATCGCTGCCGTATAGATGCCAACGGATATACCCGAGTTCCGAAAAGTTTTCTTTGTAGTAGCCTTCGTCTTCTTCCTTGCAATAAAGCAAGCATTGATAAATCTCTTTTCCTAAATAATAATCGGGCTCGAGTGGCGGGAGTCTTAATTTCAAGGCTTCATTAGCATCATCCGTATACGCTGTTTGATGCGTGCTCGTTCGCATCCCTTCCGGAGTCATATAGACTAAAGGATGCTTATTCGCTATCGTAATTCGGGAAAGCTCTGCTAAACGAACAGGATCAATCGGATGACTGTATACCACTTCACCGTTATAGACGACGTACGATCCGTTAAAGCTAACGTAGGATTCGATGCTAAGCGCTTCGCTGACCGGTTTCAGCATGAAGGGTCCTCTGCCTGTTGCAATGACAACTTCATGTCCAGCTTCCTTCAATTCCGCAATGGCTTGCTCTGTCGACGGCGGAATTTTTTTCTCATGATCAACCAATGTGCCATCGATATCAAAAAAAATAAGCTTTTTCGTCATAACCATCTGCCTCAATCCTATTTTTTCATTTGCTTAATTATAGCTCATTTCATGAACGTCCGCGTCACATTCGAGAAAAACAAAATAAACCGACACCAATAGGCATCAGCTTATTTTATAGACACGAAGCGGGATAATCGGGTTCCATTTATTAAAAAAGAACAGCTTAAGCAGCCATTTCTATCGTATACGGTTTATTGTAATTTACTCGGGCATGCTGACCACGACTGATCGCTTGCAGCCGGTTGTTTTGGACAATTCCCGTGATTATCGCGGCTCCCTCGATTTCCCTTTGAGCGAGCTCGATAAGCAGAACCAGATCCCCAGCTTGATACGCCATTGCCATCGCCCATATGAAGCTTCTCGTATCCTCATCTATAGTGGATAGGCCTGCTTCTCCTTGCAGTTCCCGTCTCACCTCATGCAAGGCTTCCCGAGCACGATGCAGCGCTGCTTTTATTGCTCCCGGCGTCGAGTTTAGCAGCTTCGCCGTCTCCAGAATGGAGTAGCCAAAAACATCTCGAAGCAGAAAAACGGTGCGTTGCAGCGGCGATAAATGCTTCATGACCGCATACAAAACCTCCTCAAGCTCCAGGCTGCTCGAATTAGATGCTGCTTCCACTTGTTTCTCTTGCAATAAGAGACGAGCGTATTGATTTCGTCTGCGCAATTGATCGATCCATGTATTTTTGGCAATCCGCAGCAAGAAAGCTTCACGGTTTTTATGGGTTGAGTCTATTGCGGCCCGCATTCCTTTTAACCAAGTTTCCTGCGCTAAATCCTCGGCATCCCATCTTGACTTTGTAAGAGACAAGCAATAACGATATACGGCTGCTTGCAGCTGCTCTATGTTTTTTTCATCGCTGCGCGTTTCCTCATTTTTTAATGTATCCGCAAAAATCATATTCCAGCCTCCTCAGCTCTATCCCGTCTTACGCTAGGTAAAGGGAGTTATCCTTACTTAAGTAAACGAATGGACAATTACAAAGGATACGCAAAGACCGTAAAAAAAGATCCGTATCCTTTACCGGCTCCAAATCGTTTACATATGGAAAGCAGCAAAATTTATCGGGAGGTTAAAATGATGAGTAATTATGTTCCTTATGTGGTCGAGCAATCAAGCCGCGGCGAAAGATCTTATGACATTTATTCCAGACTTTTGAAAGATCGGATTGTATTCTTAGGTTCTGCCATTGACGATAATGTCGCGAACAGCATCATTGCTCAATTATTGTTTCTGGCAGCGGAGGATCCGGATAAAGAAATTTCAATGTATATTAACAGTCCCGGGGGTTCCACCTCTGCCGGCTTCGCTATCCTGGATACGATGCAATTCGTGAAGCCGCCTGTGCATACGATTTGTACCGGGTTTGCGGCTTCCTTCGCCGCCATCCTCTTGCTTGCAGGCGAGAAGGGCCATCGATCCGCACTGCCTAATAGCGAGATTATGATTCATCAGCCTCACGGTGGTGTACAAGGGCAAGCTAGCGATATCGCGATTAGTGCAAACCGGATTTTGAACATTCGGGCTAAATTAAACCAAATTTCTGCCGAAAGAACCGGTCAGCCGCTGGAAAAAATCGAAAAGGATATGGATCGTGATTATTATATGTCATCTGAAGAAGCGTTGGAATACGGAATTATCGACAAGGTGATTACATCTATGTAGCAATTAGACTTTTGTGAATCCAAATGGCTGCTTGACTGCCGTCTCCCATCGCAATGGTTACCATTTCGGAATGTGCGGTGACGTCCCCCGCAGCCCATACATGCTCGGCGCTAGTGAGCTTTGTACGCGGATCAACGACTACATGCTTATTATCCATCAGCTGAGCGCCAAGCTGTTTGGCGATGGCTGAGCGCACTTCGTTGCCTCCGAAAGCGACAAAGCACCGCTCGCGGTAAATGCTCGAGCCGTCTTCCAATATAATGCCTTGAAACTGAGCCTGCTCGGCAATGACCGTTTGAACCGGCTTTTCTATGTATTGGATTCCTTTGTCTGCAAGACGTTGGTGAAGCTCACCATCAACCGGTGACCGTTCATGATTCACATAAATGAGATCCGCCGTCCAATGCGTGAGGGTTAGAGCCATTTGCGCACCCGTATTTCCGGCTCCCAGCACAAGCGTTTGCTTGCCGGACACTTCGTAACCGTCGCAGTCCGGACAAACGTAAACGCTAATCCCCATGCAAGGAATAAGCTTGGGGAAATTAGGGAGCCGGTCCTTTACGCCCGTTGCAAGCAGCAGACGTTTACCCCGAAAGCTCATTTCATCGGAGGTAATTAGCCGCAATCCTTCGGCATCCCTCTCCGCACGAACGACTGTAGCTTTTATAAATTCTATGCCTAGCTGCTCTGCTTGCTTTTTTCCTGAAGCAAGAAGCTCGGCTCCGCTAATGCCATCCGGAAAGCCGATTAGGTTATGGTAGCTTCTGCATAGAGTAGATCGTCCATCGGCACCGTCAATGACGGCCACATGATGCCGATATCTTCCTAATTGTATGGCAGCTTGCAGACCTGCAATGCCTCCCCCTACAATCACACAGTCAAATTGCACCCTAAATCCTCCTGCCCTGCCAGTTAATTGTATTCAATAACAAATGATTCTTTATTATTAATGAAATGAGGACCTGTTATTCAATGAATATATGATCCGCTTATGCCCTTAACAGAAGAAAGCCAGCAGCTCAATTGGGAAGAGCTTGCTGGCTGTAAGGCTACTGCATGCTTATTCGTCTTCGCTTCAACAGCTCTGGCAGCACGATTCCGATCAGCACGATGATAACTCCAGTCCACTGCAGCATACTCACATGCTCATTGAGAATAAAGGACGATAGCAGCACCGCGACAGGAAGCTCCGATGCGCCAACAATGCCGGCCATCCCCTCACCGATATGCGGCACACCGACCGCGAAGAGAACTGGCGGAATAAATGCGCCGAACAAACCAAGCAAAAAACCGTAAAGCATTAAATGACTCCAAAAGAGACCATTGAACAAAAACATCGGCGGAAACAAAATAAATACGAGCAGCATGCCGCCGGTTATCATCCAAGCGCTGCGATAAGCCGGATGTACGGCGGGAACTGCCTTTCCGCTAAATAAAATAAACATCGAGTAGCTCACCGCGGACAGCAGGCCCAAAATCATCCCTGATATATTGAACTTTTCTGCGCCTTGTTCCATGATGCCGGCAGCAAGCATCGTTCCTCCAAACAAGATGGCAATCGTGAAAAACATAATGCCATTAGGACGTTTCCGCTGGCTTACCGCTTGAATGAGAACACCGATCCATGTGAATTGGAATAATAAAATAATGGCTAATGAAGCTGGAATGTAACGAAGAGATTGATAATAGAGCAAGCCGGTTACAGCTGTTGGCATTCCCGCCGCCATCAGGAGCAAACGTTGCTTCCAGGTTAGCTTCGTCATGCTCTCTGAAGCAAAAGCACCTAACTCTTTGCTGTCTCCATTGCTGCGCTTCTCCCTCCACTTCATAAATAAAGCAAGCACCCATGCCAATACGAAGCCCGTAAGCAGCTGACTGCCAACCACTTCGCCGAGCGCATAGCCGTTGCCGTAAGCCAGAACGACGATGGTGGATAAAATGCCATAACTTGCGGCACCCAGAAAAACCGATAATAAATATTTCATCCCTTACATTTCTCCTTCCTGCAGTATTAAATGACCATATGAATGCACAAAAAAATCCTAACGACGAATACAGGATCATAATAAATGATCGCATATTCGTAGTTAGGAAGTTAAGGCTTCCCGTAGATACCCTCACCCTATTCAAGCTCAAATCTGTGAGGTTATACGAATGATTTAGTTGTATGGCTTCATGTTTAACAGTTTAAATCTTACATGACAAGTGAGGTACTGTCAACTGATAAATAGCTGGAAACATCAATGGCGGCTTGACTTTTCGTTCGCGGCGGGCAAAATGGAACCATTATCTGCTTCTCCTATGTTATGATAGAAAGGATATGAAATGGGCTGTTGAAAGGAGGGTACGGGTCATGAGCACATCTGAATTTCAAGGAACCGTACGTTCTGTATGTCCTTTTGACTGTCCCGATACTTGCGGGCTTAGCGTCACCTTTGAAGAAGGAAAAATTACGCAAATAAACGGCGATACGGAACATCCCGTCACTCGCGGCGCGATATGCAACAAGGTTAGACAATTAAGTGACCGGGTTTACCATCCGGAGCGGCTGCTGTACCCGATGCGCCGAACCGGGCCTAAGGGAGATCTTTCTTTCGAACGCATCACTTGGGAGGAGGCGTACGAGGAAATTGCGGCACGTATGCAGAGCATCATGACGGAGCACGGCGCCGACGCGATTTTGCCTTACAGCTTCTATGGCAACATGGGCGTGCTGAATGCCGAAGGCATGGACCGCCGTTTCTTCCACCGTCTTGGCGCGAGTAAGCTCAATCGGACGATTTGTAACGCGGCTGGTGCTGCCGGATATTCATATACGATGGGAGGTTCCATTGGTATTGATCCGGAGGATACGGTACATACGAAGCTATTCCTGATTTGGGGCTGTAACCTGGTATCTACCAATATGCATCAGACAATGCTGGCAACGGAAGCTAGAAGAAACGGAGCAACAGTTGTTCATATCGACGTTCACCGCAACCGCACCTCTTCATGGGCGGACCGCTTCATCCATGTTAGGCCGGGAACCGATGCTGCACTTGCGCTTGGTATGATGCATGTCATCATTCGAGATGGACTCGCGGATACGGCATTTCTCGAGCAGCACACAATAGGCTACAAAGAACTGGCTCTTCAAGCAGCAGGTTATACGCCTGAGCGGGTCGAAACGATTACCGGCGTACCTGCAGCAGAGATCGAAGAGCTCGGCCGCCTGTACGGCACAACCAGCCCTTCCTTTATTCGAATTGGCAACGGGTTACAGCATCACGACAACGGAGGCATGATCGTTAGAACGATTTCGTGCTTGCCTGCCCTAACCGGTCAATGGGGTGTTCGCGGCGGAGGCGCCGTGAAAGGAAACAGCTGGTACTCGCGGCTTAACGGCAAAAAAATCGAGCGGCCGGATTTACTGCCGGACCCGGATGTCCGTTCTATCAGCATGAACCAGCTTGGAGATGCCCTTCTCGATTTGGCTCCTCCAGTCCGGATGTTGTTCGTCTATAACAGCAACCCGGCAATCGTAGCGCCGGATCAGAACCGCGTGCGTGAAGGACTTCTGCGCAGTGACCTCTATACGGTTACGCATGATTTATTTTTAACGGACACCTGCAAATATTCCGATATTGTGCTTCCGGCGACCTCTCATTTTGAAAATTTGGATCTATACACGTCTTATTGGCATCTGTATTTGCAGCTTCATGAGCCGATTATGGACCCTATGGGAGAATGCAAATCTAACTTTACTCTCTTTAAGGAATTGGCGCTTCGGCTAGGCTTTGAGCGAGAGCTATTTGACATTAGCGAAGAGCAAATGATACGCGAGGCGCTGGATAGTGATCATAATCCGTTCCTGAAAGGCATCACGTTCGATGAGCTAAAGGCTAAAACGAGGATGAAGGCTGGTGGCGGTCAGCTGCCTCCTTTCACGACGATCATTCCGACGCCATCCGGCAAAATCGAGCTTTATTCGGAGTCCATGCTGCAGAACGGCTTGGCGCCGGTACCAAGTCATTCGCCGCTGCACGAGCCTGCTTCCTATCCGTTTTGGCTGATAACCGGCCCGAACCACAGCTTCATCAACTCCACCTTCGCTAATCAAGAACTCTTGCAGAAACTTGAGAAAGAGCCGCTGCTTCATATGCATTCAGATGATGCAGAAGCGCTTGGCTTCATCGACGGGGAACGCGTAAAAATTCGTAACGGTCGAGGCGCAGTCGAAATGAAGCTGCGAATCGGCAACGATGTACTGCCGGGCGTGCTCGTTACACAGGGCTTGTGGTGGGAAGATCATCGGAGAGGCCGGCAAGCTGTCAATGCCCTGACGCCGCAGCGGCTTGCGGATATGGGCGGCGGCGCCACCTTTTTCTCCAACCGCGTGGAAGTGCTGCGTGTTTATCAGGATTAATCCATCTGTAAAGGAAAAACCTGAACTCCTGTTATTAGGGAACTCAGGTTTTTCTATTATAGTAATCGATTAATAGCAAATTCCTACCCGTTCGCGGATAAAAGCAGGTGTTAAATATTCGGTAACAGCAAACTCGGCTGTATCAGCAAATGAAATATGCGAGCCGCCGGTTGGCAGCACATGCTTCTGAACACGATAGCTGCCTCTCCGCTCCTCCTGTACGAGTCTCGTCGGGCAAATGATCGTCCAATCCAGAGCGGATTTAGCTAATTGCCGGTATACATGCTCATGTTCCATAGCAGCCTCGTGATTGACCCGTTTATTTTCGATCGACTGATACCTCAGTAATTCGGGCTGAATCTCGCTTTGCAAGATGCCAGCGGTACCAATCGTAACGAGCCTCCTTATTTTAAACTCCAGCATCGCGGCGATAATATGGTTCATTCCGCTGGCAAGCGTGCCGTTTCCTTCCGTATTTAACGCACTAATGACTCCGTCCACGCCTTCCATCGCCTCAAACACATCATGTCGATTTCGAATATCGCCCAGAAAGCATCCTGGCTCCACTTGCTCAGCAGAGCGCACGAATCGCAGGGCCTGTACGCTCTTTTCCTCCAAGAAGCGGCGGATAAATTGTCCGGTCTTGCCTGTAGATCCAATTAGCAGCAGCTTCATCAAGGCATGCCCCTTTTTCTTATTTGAGAGATCATTATTTAGGCATAATCTTTTCTTCATAGCTTTTTAGTACGTCAGCCGGAGCCTTTTTCTTAAGATGATTCGGAACATGTTCAAAACAGAATTTCATTTTTTCTCTGTTGAGAGCTGGAATCAAGCTAAGAAAATCCCACTCGTCGCGCGACAGCTGCTTTCCGCATTTCGCGAATATGCAGTAATGTTCTACGACAGCGCGTGACTGCATCCCGGACTTGCTGCCAGCTTCACCAGGCGCCTGAGATTGAAGCAAATGATGAAGCGCAGGATTCCTTGCCCAATCCTTTTCTTCTTGATAATAGGGCGCTAGATTTTTCCAGCCGATTTGCCACGTATCGAGCGCTTCACGGACCGCTTCGGCATATGCTTGATCTACCTTATTCGAGACGGACTTCCCTTTTCCACCCGCATCCGTCTCAATCTCGGAAAACCCGATGCCGTCCCTGTAATGCTCCCCGATCGTAACGCGCGCCACAACTTTTACAAATCCGTGAGGGATATTGATTTCGACGTCTCTTATCTCTCTGTTCCAGCGGCTGCCTGTAGCTTCCTCGACGCGGTCCGTATAGACCTGATTCGGAATATATGCCCGGCCATTGTCCCCGCGTTTTTGGACGGTGCCGGGAGGAAACGCAGCCTTGATGCGTTCGATTGCTTCCTTATAGTCAAATTCCTCCATCCCCTGCTCCTCTCCCTATTTCGTGCTCATTTTCCCAAACTTGCTCATGTAGCTATCGAAGCTGCTGTAGACCTGCTGGGCTTTCTTGACACGATCAGGCAGCTCGCGGAGAAGCCCCTTGAAATACTCCATGCCGGTATCCGTGATCCGGTAGTATCGGTTATAACGGCTGTCTCCCTCCCATTTTCGAAAAACATGACCGTGCTCAGCAAGTGTCTTAAGACGCTGGCTAAGGTAAGCGTCATTAACACCTACATGGTTGCCAAGCGTTTGAACGATCCGCTGCTCTAGTTCACTTGCGTACATTTGTCCGTTCTGAAGCTCAGACAACACAATAAAGTCGATGACCTGCTGTACTTTGACGACGTGGCCTAGAGATTCCGTTTTCTCGATGGGATGTTCATTGCGAGCCATAGTATTCACCCTTTCAAATTGATGAATCTGAGGTTACAACAGCTTTCCGAATGAGATCAGACTGCAGCTAGTAAATCCAGCTTATAAGAAGAGGGAGGGGCAGAAAACCTGTATGAACTATAATTCGACAACGCCTTTTCCTCCTCCTGCCCCATTTAACCGAGCGCGCCGTCGACTGAAAAGAAGAACGCGAACGTACATTCGCATATCCATATTATACCACAAATAAGGCTGCAATCAATATACTTGTTACCACTCTTTCGATTTCCGCTCGCGCACCATTTCGATTTTTCCATATCTATCCCCTTTCTACCCGGTTTTCTACTTCTTCTGTATCTAGATTCGTACCTAGATTGCAGATTTCTTCTCTGCTGCTTTATCCGGTTTTATCTTTTTGCTTTTCTTTTTTCTAGCAGCACATATCATCTCTGCAACTAGATCCGAATCTAGCAGCAATTTTCGTTCGTCGGGGGGGCCGCCGCGCGCTTTGCGCAAAATCAAAACATGGCCGAAACTGGCTTACCAAACCCCAAAGTAGAAGTCAATACATATGTATATCGAAGTGCAACATACGATGCAGGCCAGGTGCGAATCGCTAAGATTGCAAAGTCAGCGGTCGGCAGCAGGCGGCATAATCGAAATTTGATAATAGTCCAGGAAGCGGGAAAGAAACTAAGGAAGTGGTATGCAGCAGGATGCGGTATTAATGGATAAGCATCGGCAGACGGGCTGGCGAAATAGGAATGCGTAACGGGTAAACGTGGCAGACAGCGCCGCAGGGCCGCGAAGTTGCATGCGCGAGGATGCGAAAGAGTGGAAACAAGTATATTGTTTTTAAGGTTGTTGCTTGCATGAAAGTTTATCGTATCTCGCCTGGTGAAACACGTTTTTTCGTGATGAAACGACCTCATCGTACACGAAGAAAGCGTATCGTTAAAACTGAACGAAATAAAAAGCACCGGCGGCATTGGACACTCAAATAAAGTCCAATACTGCCGATGCCATCAACATTCTTCATTTTACGGGCAACCGTGTCAGGCAGCGCCGCCGAGCCGCGAAGCTGCCTGCGCGAGGATGCGAAAGAGTGGAAACAAGTATATTGTTTTTAAGGTTGTTACATGCTCGAATTATTTCAGCTCGTCCACAATATTTGGAGCTGTTTGTCCGGTTACTCCGCTAACCAGATTTTGCGCAGCAAGCATGGCCATATCAAACCTTGTTTTTGTCGTAGCCGAGCCAATATGCGGTAGAGTCAACACATTCGCCATCTTTAGAAAAGGATGATCGGCATTGATCGGCTCTTTCTCAAAGACATCAAGACCGGCAGCTGCAATCGTTCCTGCCTGAAGCGCTTCGATTAAAGCCTCTTCGTCGATCGTCTGACCGCGCGAAATATTAATAAAAATCGATGTTGATTTCATTAGCTGAAATTGTTGGCGTCCGATCAGCTTAGTCGTTTCCTCCGTTAATGGCGCCAGCAACACGACAAAATCCGAAGATGCAAGCAGCTCATTTAATTCTTCATAACGAACGCCAAGCTTCTCTTCCGCTTCCAGCTTGCGGCTGCGATTATAATAGACAACATCCATCTCAAACCCAAACTTCGCCCGGCGGGCCACCGCCTCACCGATTCGTCCCATGCCGATAATCCCGAGCTTAGCATGATGCACGTCTGTGCCGAACAATTTTATGCCGTCGCCAGTTTTCCATTGTCCGTCTTTTACATAACGGTCCAACTCCGCTACACGTCTTGCCGTTCCTAATAATAGAGCGAATGCAAGATCCGCGACCGTATCGTTCAGAACATGCGGCGTATGCGTTCCGATAATGCCCCGTTCTTTCATTGCGGCAAGATCAAAATGATTGTATCCGACGCTAATGCTGCTTACAACTTTCAAATGCGGAGCCTGCTTCAGCAGTTCGGAATCGATTTTCGCGCCTGCCGTCAGCAAGCCGTTCGCATTCGCGACTTTTTCGAGCAGCAACTGGCGCGGAATCGGAGTCAAGCCCTCCCATTTGTCGACAGTACAATGCTCGGCTATGTACGCTTCTACCTCGCTCGGTATCTGCCGATCAATAAATACAGATGGTTTCATATACATTCTCCTCTCAGTGATCGTCATTAAATAGCATATCACATCGGGAGCGATGATCGTGAAGTTTAGATTATCCGAACATAGCTGCTTGCCGCTTAATGAGGTCTTCAACTACGATGCAAGCCATTGCTTCTACGACCGGTATAATACGCGGACAAATACAAGGATCATGCCGGCCGATGGTCTCAATCATTTTTTCCTGACCATGGACATCTATCGTATGCTGCGGCAATGAAATCGACGAGGTCGGCTTGACCGCCAACCGAAATACAATCTCTTCGCCCGTGCTTATGCCGCCAACGATTCCACCCGCGTTGTTGCTTAAAAAGCCGCCCTTACTCATCTCGTCATTATGCTCGCTGCCCAGCATTTCGGCTGCCGCAAATCCTGCGCCGAATTCGATGCCTTTAACGGCGCCGATGGACAGCATCGCCTTTGCCAGCTCCGCATCCAGCTTATCAAACACGGGCTCGCCAATACCAGGCAGCACGCCCCTTATTCTGCATTCAACAATACCGCCGCAGCTATCCCCCATGGATGCTAAATGCTCGATTTTCTCGATCATGCGAAGTGCCGCTTCCGGGTCGCAAGCTCTAACCGCATTTTTTTCAATCTGATCCTCGATATACGTTTCGCATTTAATGCCGCCAATTTCCTTCGTATAGGCTACAACACTTATTCCCCTATTTTCTAACAGCTTTCGCGCAACCGCCCCTCCCGCAACGCGGGCTGCCGTTTCTCTTCCCGATGCCCTGCCGCTTCCGCGGTGATCGCGAATGCCATATTTCTTCAAGTAGGTGAAATCGGCATGTCCAGGCCGGAAAGAGTTCTGTATATCGTTATAGGCTTCGGGCTTCATATCCGTGTTGTGAAGCATAATGAAAAGGGGTGTTCCCGTCGTCTTCCCCTCAAACATGCCTGAAAGAATGCGAATGACATCATATTCCTTGCGCGGCGTAGTAACGGAGGATTGCCCCGGCTTCCTTCGATCCATTTGCGTCTGAATATATTGCTCATCCAGCTCGATGCCTGGCGTTACGCCATCTACAATGACCCCTACCGCTTCACCGTGTGATTCACCGAAGGTTGTAATTTTAAAGCTGTTTCCGTACGTATTTCCTGCCATTGTCAATTCCTCCCGAGTCAATGCTTTGACGCATCCTTTATATGTCCATTATAATTTCTATAGTGAAATTAATGAAATTTAAATATCGGATCAATGTCATAGAGAGGATCTATATCATGATGATGAATATGGAGTGGTACCGCATATTTTTGCATACGGCTAAATTAGGCAACTTAACGAAAGCGGCACAGGAGCTGCATATTACTCAGCCTTCGGTCAGCTACGCCGTTAAACAGCTGGAAGCACAGCTGGAGGTGAAGCTGTTTGACCGGCTTTCTAAAGGCGTGAAGCTTACACCCGAGGGCGTGGAACTGCTTCATTACGTGGAGAAATCTTTCACGATCCTGCAAGCCGGTGAAAGCAAATTGCAATCCCTCAAAAACTTAACAGCCGGTGAACTGCGGATTGGTGCAAGCGGCCCTATTATTAAACATCTGCTGCTCCCGCTTCTCGATACGTTCCATAAGGAGCATCCGACTGTACGCATACGTCTCTCGCAAGGAAAAACATCCGATATTCGAACACGCTTAAAATCGGGTCAGATCGATGTTGGACTTGTCCATTTGCCTTTTTCGGATGAAGAGCTTGCCGTTTCACATTTGACCGATATTCAGGACTGCTTTGTGGTGGGTGAGGCGTTTCGGCATTTGGCCGGAGCACCTTTAACCTCGCAGGAGTTATCCCAAATTCCACTGCTGCTTCTCTCCGAAGGAAGCAGTACCAGACAGTTTGTCGAGAGCTGGTTTTCTTCCCAAGGCACTTCCGCGGAAGCCGACATGGAGCTTAGCAGTATGGATATGCTGATTGAGCTGGCCGGACGCGGCTATGGTGCTGCATTCGTTACGAAATCCTTTATCGAACAGGAGCTCGAAGACGGGAGATTATTTCAATTACATACCCTTGAACCGATTCCTGCACGTACCGTCGGCTTTGCTGCAAGAAAGGAATCCTCCTTACCGATCATTGCAAAGCGCTTTATTCAGCTGCTCGGTTCATAGAAACAGCCTCCCTGCATACAGAGAGGCTGTTGTTACTATTATCTGCTTAATGCTGTTGATTAGTATGCTCTTGCGTATTGTTTCTGCGGAACCGCCTCGCCTTTAACGGCTTGAATAGCATGCAGCGCCCAGTATGGGTCACGCAGCATGCCGCGCGCGACAGCCACCAAATCGGCATCCTCATTCGCAACAACGGCTTCCGCCAGCTTCGGGTTGTCCAGCATGCCTACCGCAATGACGGGTACATTTAACGCTTCCTTAATTGCGCGCGCGAATGGCACCTGATAGCCCGGATAGTTGCCGGGCTGCAGCTTGCCGGCCGGACCTCCTTCTCCGCCGCTTGATACATGGAATACGTCAACGCCTGCTGCAAGATATTGCCTGCTCATTTGTATGCCGTGGTTCAAATCATAGCCGTTATCCATATATTCAATCGCAGAAATTCGCATAATGAGCGGCATATCCGCAGGCATTACGCTCTTGATCGCTTGAATGACTTCCACTCCAAACCTCGCCGGATCTTGACCATACTCATCCTCGCGGATATTTATGCCGGGAGAATGGAATTGATGAACCAAGTAGCCGTGCGCCCCGTGAATTTCGATCGTGTCGACTCCCGCTTCAACAGCTCTTCTCGCAGCCTCTTTGAATTGCTGTACGATCAATTTAATTTCATCCGAGGTGAGCGGCCTTGGCGTTTTGTATCTGGGTCCGGCCGAAATGGCAGATGGTCCAACCGGTTGGTCCGCGTCCTCTGCTTTACGTCCTGCATGAGCAATTTGAATGCCTATTTTGGCGCCGTAATTGTGGACCTCGGAAATAATCCGTTTGAAAGCAGGTATTTGCTCGTCCGACCACAATCCTAGATCAAGGTCCGTAATACGTCCATCGGGATCTACGTCTGTCATCTCCATTATAATAAGTCCGGCTCCGCCTACCGCACGCGATACATAGTGAACAAAATGCCAATCATTCGGTGCCCCATCCTTCGCCTCTACGGAATATTGGCACATCGGCGCCATTACGATTCTGTTTTTTAGTTCCAAATTTTTAAGCGCAAAGGGCGTATCTAAATGGTTGACGGTCATTTATCTCTCTCCTCTTGATTATATATATTTGTCATTCCTAGCCCTATTGTAACCATAGCAAGCGAAGTTTTGAAAGTAGTGATATTTTTTTCACATAGTTTCCGAAAAGTTACTTTTGTACTATACTTGATTAAAATCGATAAAACGAATGAGGAGGTGCTTCGTTGAATGATTTAGAACCGATCGTTTTGGAGCTTGGAACTCCTGGTGTTCCTTGCGTGATTGGAAAGGCGCTTGATATGATCGGCACAAAATGGACTTTTCTCATTGTTCGCGATTTGCTCATTGAACATACGATGCGGTTCAGCGAATTGTTGAAATCGCTCGATGGCATCAGTCCAAAGACGCTGTCCCTCCGCTTGAAAGAACTTGAGGATCAAGGCATCGTTATCCGGACGGTCTATCCGGAGGTCCCGCCAAGAGTCGAATACACCATTACGGACAAAGGAAAGCAATTAGAACCGGTCCTTATTGAGCTTAAACGTTTCGGGCTTACTTTATAGCGTGATAAAACAGCAAAAAGTAATCAGATGAACCTAGAAAAGTTCAAGTGATTCGATTTTTTGTTATCTGTTGAAAAAAACAATTCGGTCAACTATAATATAGTATGCTTTTATTTGTTTACCGGAAAGGAAAGACTACGATGAGCGATGCTAATCATTTTCGAGTTTTATTGTATTATAAATTTGTAGCTGTACCCGATGCGGAGCAATTTGCTGCTGAGCATCTTGCATATTGTAAGGAATTAAACGTGAAGGGCCGTATTCTCATTGCCGATGAAGGCATTAACGGTACGCTCTCCGGTACATTCGAGCAAACCGAGCAATACATGGCGGACTTGCGTGCCAATCCGCTATTCTCGGACATTGTGTTCAAAATCGATGAGACCGATAAGCATGCTTTCAAAAAAATATTCGTCCGCTACAAGAAAGAGCTTGTTACACTGCGTTACGATAAGCCGTTAGATCCGAACACGCTAAGCGGCACACGTCTTTCTCCTAAAGAGTTTCATGAATATTTGCAAAGAGAAGATGTCATCGTGCTTGACGGAAGAAGCGACTACGAATACGATCTTGGGCATTTCCGTAATGCGATCAGACCTAATCTGGAGACGTTCAAGGAATTTCCGGAATGGCTCCGGGAGAATATGGCCGATTTGAAAGACAAGCCGATTCTCACGTACTGCACGGGCGGTATTCGCTGCGAGAAGCTGACGGGTGTAATGCTCAGCGAGGGTTTCAGTGACGTTTATCAATTAGAGGGCGGAATTGTAACCTACGGCAAAGATGAGGATGTACAAGGCAGACTATTCGACGGCAAATGCTACGTATTTGATGAGAGAACATCTGTTGGCATTAATCAGACGGATGAAGCGGTCGTTGTCGGCAAATGCTACCACTGCGATCAGCCGGCGGACACTTACATCAACTGTGCGGATGATTCCTGCCATCGTCAGCACATCGTATGTACAGAATGTGAAGAGACGAAGCATGGCTTCTGCTCGTCTGAATGCGAAGAGCATGTCGTAGCGTAAAATAATGTGAACAGAAACAAGGCTGTGCTTCTTTAATGAAGCGCAGCTTTTTTTTGGCTCGGAGCAGTACTCGTTATCCTCTTATTATTTTTCATTAGTATGCTTCCTATCCAATAAATAAGACGCGGCAGATTAATTCAATAAAACTTGGTTAACCTATACTTGCCTCATTGTTTAGGGCAATTAAGCTTGTGGAGGTTATACGATGGCTCGCAACAAAAATAAGTCGATTGCAAGTAAAAATCAGGCATTTGAAGCAAGCTCCAAGGATGCGGAGAATAGCGTGGCAGCTTCAACAGACGATAACCGCAATCAAAAAGGCCATGTGCCTAACAGCCCTTCTACGGGCTAGCTTGCAGCAGCGATGATGTAATGGCAAAGAGCTGTCCGTGAGGTTCTCTCGCGGGCAGCTCTTTGCACTTCTATTGCTTTGACATCATTTATCGATAACAGGCTCCCACCGATGCCGGTATTGAATGAGCCGAGGATGAAGCCGTGCCGGTTCCTCCGTCAACAACAATCTGATTTTCACGATCCATTCCTCGAAAGAGGAGAAAGACGCGAATAAATTAGCCATCTCCCCGGTCATGAGCAGAAATAGCGGTTTAGGATAGGTTTCCGCCAAATGCCGCAGCGCAGAATCGATTGGCGTATATTTTTTCCGTTTAATTTCGAGCCGCTCAACGATGACATTCTCCTCTTGGCGATCACGCTTCCATTCATGCAGCCGGTCTTCCCGCTTATAGAACGGACTAACCTCTTCCCTCGTCATCCGTTTTACACTTTGCTCATGCAGCGGATAGAGAACAAGCTTTAGAAATAATCGTTCTTTGGCAATGTAAGCCGCTAGATCAAGCTCCCGTTCCGTCGTATGCTCGAATGAATCATAATAAACGATCGTACCCTTTCGTTCATCCTTTGGCGGTTCATAGCCGAACGGCATCTTTTGAACGGTTTCCTTCATGCTGGTGACCTCCTATGTATCTTTTGCAAAAGTTACTTAGGAGATGAAAATAACATACTTGATGTGAAAATGCCATGTTAAAGCTTTTTATAATCTCTTTTCATAATATTTTTAACTAAGCTCGACCATCTCGAATTGGCGGGACAATATTTTCTAGCTACCTTCTCAATTGTGGTCAGCCCTTTGTTGACATAGTTTCTAGAAAGAAGCTGTCCAAATTTCAGGACGCTGTCTCCTTTCGTTTTAAAGCTGAAGGCTTTGTTATATTTATTGCCATCTATCGCATTCAAGCCGAATAAATTATTTTTCTTTTTGGCTAAGTAGCTTTTACCGTTGCCGCTCTCCAGCTTCATGACGGCGATCGTAAAATAAGCGTTAATGCCGTACTCCTCCTCGATCTCTAGGATAGCTTGTTCCAAATTGTGGCCGGATAGCGCAGTGCCTTCGAATATTTTTGCGATATGCGCTTCGGTCAGGCCGGAATCAGACTCAACGATCGAAGTCGGCTGGTTAAGCTCCTCCTCCGCTTCTGCTGGCTCTTCTGTTATTTCGGATTGCCGCGCTCTCTCCGCACCGGTATCATTAATTTCAATTGCAGGACCACGCTTGCTCGCAGCCGGGAAGGATAACGCGGATACTTCCCCTTTTATTTTCGCGGCATAGCCTCCATGAACGTAACCGCCGCCTTGCAGCTCGAGCCAGCCATTCTCGGTTTTTGCCGTTACCTTTAACCGCGTCCCTTGCTTAACGACCTTTATAATTTCTGATTGCGCGCTCGGTTTTGTACGAACGTTAAGGTAATACGCAGTTACCTTGTATGTATCAGGCTTTTCGACGATAGCCTGTTCTTTTTCAGCTTGGATTTGCTTCTTTGGAAGGGTGCTCGGGGGCTGTTCGATCGGGATATCCGGCGTACCGGCAGATGTTGGAATCGAGGTGGAAGAGGGGACCGCTAAATGGACGGAGGAAACGCTTGGATCTATGCTGGGTGCAGCAGTCATTATCAAGTTTGCGGCTGCAGCCGTTAACTTCTGCGGCGCCTCTGACAAATCGGCTTCCTCGGCTTTATTTAAAGGCTTCGCATACATTCCTAGTGTAATGATTAAGGATAAAATAAGCAAATAAATGAACAAGTGCTGATTTAACTTTTTTCGCATGTAGATATCTCTCCTTTTAAGTTAATGAAGTATACCTGTCACGATATAAGTTAGATGGATTGAATTCATAAGTAAGAGTAATAAGTGGACGGTCTGTGATGAGTATATGTCGCTGTCTCCTCCAAAAGACGAGTTTTTATACGGATTTCCGTGCAAAAGCTAATTATGAGAAAATTTTAAACTAAATCCTCATGGTTATAGTCAAGCCTGCGGAGTGCATATTTAGACACAAAAAAGCTCCTATTCCCTGGAGAATAAGAGCTTTTTTTGATTAATAAATTTATTTTTTAAAGCCAGCCGCATGGGCAGCAATGATTGAGTCCATCTGCTCGTTCCAAGCCTCGTCCACGCTGCAGCGCTCAGGATGCGCTTCAAACCAAGCGACCGTACGTTTAATGCCTTCCGCAAACGATAGGGTTGCTTCGAATTCGGGAACTAAGCTCTTGATCTTGCTGTTATCAAACACACTTGTAACTGATTTATCGCCCAGCAAGCCGCCTTCAAGCTCAGGGTCGTGCGCTGCGAGAAAATCGCTTGAAATATGTACGAGCTTCGGCTCCACGCCGGCTGCAGCGCCGATCGCTTCATAAATTTGATTCCAGGTTAATACTTCATCCGAGGTAATATGATAGGCTTGCCCAATCGCTTCTTCTCGTCCGAGCAACCCGACAAACCCTTTGGCGAAATCGGTATTGTGCGTCATCGTCCAGAGCGATGAACCGTCACCATGTACAATAATTGGACGTCCCGCGCGCATTCTAGCGATCAGCGACCAAGGGTGCGGCCAGCTGTTGAGTGCGGCCGGGATCATCGTGTCACCGTATGTAAAGGATGGTCTAACAATCGTGACAGGAAACCCCGCTTCCGCCTGCTCCTCTAGCAGCTGCTCGCATGCAATCTTATCGCGCGAGTATTGCCAGTAGCGATTTTCGAGCGGCGTTGCTTCCTCCGTTATAATATAGTGCTTTGGCGGCTTCTGGTATGCAGAGGCCGAGCTTATAAATATGTATTGCTTCGTGCGTCCGCGAAACAGCTCGATGTCAACGCTGACATGCTCTGGCGTAAAAGCTATCCAATCGACAACAACGTCGAAAATATGGCCTTCGAGCGCCGCAGCCGCAGATTGGGCATCGCGGATATCGCCAGTTATTACCTTTGCGCCTTCAGGTACAAAGCCGTCCCGCTTCCCTCTGTTAAATAGATAGAGCTCAATTCCTCTTGCGATTGCAAGCTTGGACACTGCTTCGCTTATCAAACCCGTTCCACCAATAAACAATACCTTCATCGTCATTCGCTCCTCTTTTTCAATAGAATCCGTTACGATCTAAATAGCTGGCTTATGGTGTATGACTTTTCAGCAGGCTTGCTTCACTTGCCGGATTGAATAGAGCTCGCGCCCATAATGACCGCTTCGCTCCATTTATAGTACCATATGCGCAAATCTTTTAATATTTTAAAATGATAGGCTTATGAGTCAATATGACGGTTTGAAAAAAAACAAACAAAATCATAACTTTACGGCATCGCCATGCGAGGGTCAAACTTACTAAAATTAGCTGCAAGGGCTTTCATCAACCAACGTCTGCTTTTATGGAGGGGATCTATGAATCTGCAAAATAAAATTGTCTTTATTACGGATTCGGATAGCAGCAGCGGCAAAGCTGTATTAAGTCGGTTGTCTCAAAATGGCGCTCATTTTATATTGAATAGTTATTCAGGAGGCGTGGAGCTCACTCGGGAGTTAGCTCTTATCCGTGAGGCAGGCTTACAAGCAATCGTTGTCAATATTGATCTTTGCAAAAGCGCCGTGGTTGCAGACATGCTTCAATTTGCGGAGCAGCAGCTAGGTAAGGTTGATGTGCTCATACATAACAATAAAGCTGTCTACCCAAGCACGGTCGAACACGGTGAAGAAGAGCTTTTTTTGCAAAGCTTAGCTGTAAATGCGAAATCCGCTTTTATTTGCACGCAGGCGGTAGGCAAGCAGATGCGGGAGAAGCAGGCCGGAAAAATTATCTATGTCTCCTCCATTCACGCCGAGAAGCCGACAGGCTCCGCCTTCACCTACAGCCTCTCCAAAGGCGCGGTCAAAATGCTCTCGAAGGAGGCCGCCCTCGTGCTGGGCCGGTTCGGTGTCAGCGTGAATACGATTGAATTAGGTCCGATGGACGGCGACGATCAACTTTTTCAAAGTACGATCTCCACGTTATATAACGAATATGAATATAAGGTTCCAAACGCTGTTTTAGGCAGAAATGAAGATCTTGCCGAGCTTGTCCTGTTCCTCGCTTCGGACGAAGCGCGCTGCATAAACGGATCGGATATTAGGCTTGACGGGGGTTTTCTGCTGCACTATATGAATTTCAAAATGAAACGACCTTAACCGCCGTTATGGAGGTGTAGCATGAGTATTGGAGGCAAAATCGCTTTAGTAACCGGCGCCGGAACGGGTATTGGCAAGGGTGTAGCCGTCGAGCTCGCGCGCCGTGGTGTCCTGGTCGCGATTCATTACAATCAGAGCGATGCCGGGGCGCTTCATACGAAGCAGCAAATTGATGACTTCGGCGGTGACGCCATGATCGTACAGGCTAATGTCGCGCATAAGCAGGAAATTGATCAGATGGTCGGAACAGTCGCGGATCAATACGGAGGCATTGACATCCTCGTTAATAATGCGGCCCTGCAGCTCAACTATGATTTCTTCGACTATGACGAATCCTCATTCGATCGCATGATGAGCATCAACCTGAAGGGCTATTGGCAATGCATTCAGGCCGTAGTCCCTTACATGAAGCAGAAACAATCCGGCCGCATCATAAATATTTCTTCTGTTCATAGTAAACGGCCAACCGACTTCGACGTCGTCTATTCCATGACCAAGGGCGGCATCCGTATGCTTGGCAGAGAAAGCGCAATTGAGCTCGCCCAATATGGCATTACCGTCAATACGATCGAGCCTGGCGCTGTTGATGTCGGCAAACAGAGCGCCAGGGAATCCAGGCCAATTATGACCGCTGAAGATACCCGGAAAAACAAAAAAACGACCCGCTCTATTCGCGACAAATTCCCGCTTGGCCGAGTCGGCCGTCCTCTCGATGTAGCTCAGCTCGTTTGTTATCTCGCATCGGATGAGAGCGAGTTCATGACGGGCTCTTCCATCAGGCTTGACGGCGGCAGCATGCTGCTCTAATCCGGAGCAGTTGAATATAAACGCAAAACAATAAAAATCAAGGAGTGATATTCCATGTCTAATAGCCAGTCCTACGAAGAAACGATTGCCCATGTCAGCACTTTTTCCAGCCCTTCTACGCTTCGCATTACCGATATTCGGTTTACCGATATTGTTGGCGGTCCGTTTCATAGCAGTCTAATTAAGGTATACACCAACCAAGGACTGGTCGGATTTGGCGAGGTGCGTGACGGCGCGGATAAGGTGTATGCCCAAATGTTGAAGGGTCGGCTATTAGGTGAAAATCCTTGCAATATCGACAAGCTGTTTCGCCGCATCAAGCAGTTTGGCGGTCATGCCCGGCAAGGCGGCGGTGTCAGCGGGCTCGAAATCGCATTATGGGATTTGGCAGGAAAGGCTTATGGTGTCCCTATCTATCAAATGTTGGGCGGCAAATTCCGTGAAAAAATCCGGATGTACTGCGATACCGAGGTAGTCGGCAAGGATACGGGCACGGCCATGGGCTTAGCGCTTAAGAAGCGTATGGAGGAAGGCTTCACCTTTCTGAAAATGGATCTCGGCATTGGTCAAATTATTAACGAGCCCGGCACGTTAAGCGCCCCGCTCGGTTTTTTGGAGGAAATGCGCAGTAAATCGAAAAATCGTTATCAAGCGAAGACAGATACGCTAACGGAGGAAGAAATTCGTGATATACGCAACCAACATTTTGATATTTACAACATCCCCCATCCTTTCACAGCGATTCATGTAACTGAAAAAGGGCTGGATATGCTTGAGCAATACGTTGCGGATGTGCGTGCGGTTATCGGCTACGAGGTTCCGCTTGCAGTCGACCATTTCGGACATATCGGCCTTGAGGACTGCATTAAGCTTGGACGACGCGTCGATAAATTCAATCTTGCCTGGATGGAGGATATGCTGCCGTGGCAGTACACTGAGCAATATGCCAAGCTGTCGCGTGCGGTCGCCACCCCGATATGTACGGGCGAGGATATTTATTTGAAGGAAAACTTCCGCCCTCTTCTCCAGGCTGGCGGCGTATCCGTTATCCATCCTGACGTGCTGACGACCGGCGGTATTTTGGAAACGAAAAAAATCGGTGATATGGCGCAGGAATACGGTGTTGCCATGGCGATTCATATGGCGGAAAGCCCGATCGCTTGCCTCGCAGCCGCCCATGTCGCCGCAGCTACGGAGAATTTCATGGCGCTTGAGTATCACTCATGCGAAGTCCCTTGGTGGGATGATATCATCATCAGCAGCAAGCTTCCGGAGAAGCTCGTTCAGAAGGGCTTTATCCACATGACCGATGCACCCGGACTCGGCATTGACGATTTGAATGATGAAGTGCTGGCTCAGCATCTCCATCCGCAAATTCCAGGTCTGTGGGAGTCGACAGACAACTGGAATCATTACCACTCCAACGATCGGCTTTGGAGCTGACCTAGGTATAGCGTATACACTCCAAGAGCGGAACGTGAACCTCGACATAACATAAGCAGTTCAAAAGCGGAACGTGAACCTGCGTTTCGCTTTTTGCGTTGCGATTTCATGGCCTCCTTCCCAGTTCATTGGCAGCTTTGGCGCCTTGACTGCGCAGCCACTGAACCAGATCAGCAGCGGAACTTCGTTGCGCTGCGTCTAGTGGGGTCAATCCATCCCAAACCGATATCCAGTTCATTTCAGCATCACGGTTTAGAAGGTACTCTGCAGAGTGCCGCTGTCCACCGTGGCAAGCGCACCAGAAGGCGACGGTAATCGTGTCCGGGGGTGAAGAGCAGCTTGCTCCCCAAGGGTATCGCTCCGAAAGTGCGGCACCCGCGAAGTAGGCTTCAATTGCATCCATCTGTCCTAGCGCTGCCGCATGCCAGAGTGCGATCTGAGCTCCACGTTTAACCAACCTATGCGCCGCCCGCCACTGTGCGAACGCCACTGCATCGTCAAGCGGTGTCCCACCGGCGATCACTGCACCTGATGCTTCGATATCGGCGCCAGCATCAAGTAGCGCGTCAAGCACTTCAATGTCATCGCAGCTCGAAGCCCAATGAAGCGGTGTCTCGGTGTGCGAACCAGTGAAACGAGCATTCACCTCCGCGCCGAACTTGACTAACGTACCCACAGTAGCCGCACCGTTAGGAAAGTGACCAGGCCAGTCGGTCACCACATGCAACAGTGATCGGGACATTCCGCAACTTTCACTTTTGTTCATATGGTCTCTTCTGACAATTCTTGCCGCGGCCAAGCCCGGGTTATTGGCAAGCAGTTGCTTCAGCAACGTGATATCGCCACTGTGGATCGCTTGTACAACGGTTAGCGCCAGTGTTTCATCTTCGTAAATAAATTGCATGTCCAACTCTTGATCTCCTCTCGTCTAAAGCAAAAAATGTACACCTGGACGTATTCTTTAAATTGAGATAATTGTTTTGATGTAAGCTATGATAAGCTAAGGCTGCCATTCTTTGAACTTTAAATATACACTGTAAATAAGAGGAGAAAATAATTGAATATCAATCAAAAAGCTATTGATTTTCTTGAAAAAAATAAATATGAAGAAGCAGTAAAGTTATTTCAAAAAGCAGTAGATGAATCAAGAAATGTACAATCTTTAACTAATCTTGCTTGGATATATTGTTATGAAGAATATGATGACACAAAAGCTCTTGGTTTAGTAGAAGAAGCTATAAATATGAATTCTTCTTCACATTTTCCATATAGTTTATTAGGTGAAATTTATATTAGGCAAGAAAAGTGGAACTGCGCAAAAAAGATTTTGCTAAAATCAATTTCTATCCATCCTACCAAGACTGCTTATAATAATTTAGCGGTTGCTAATTATCATCTTGGAAACATAGAAGATGCTTCAAAATATTTTCTTCTAGTTTGTCGGTGAAGTTCAAGTGGCGGATTTATAAAGAGTATGAACAAATGTATCAAAAAATCTCGTCTAGTTACATTCCTATCATGAAATTTGATACATCTATCCAGACAGCATGTTATCTATTTGGTTGCACACGCCATAATCATGCTGAGTATCAACAATAATACCTTACAGAGCATAATTATACGTAATGAATGTATGCTCTTGTCCCCTTCGGTCATAAAAAGAACCTTCAGCTCCACTGCTAAAGTGGATTTGAAGGTCCTTTTGCAAATTATGTTGTGAACGTAAACGGGCGTACCCTTATTGGGCAATCCTTCACTACCTGCTGCTTAAATACCGGCACTTACCTTAGATCCACTCACCAGCCGGGCAGCCGCGGCTGCTTCCATTAAGCCGCGAATATAACCGATTCCATATAAACGGCCCAACAGCTCATAGCCTGGATTCGCGTTGTCCTCGCCTTCCATAGTCGGCACATGATCCGGTCTGGCCGGTCCGCTAAAGCCTACCTCGTAGTACGTGTGCATCGCCTCGAGCATATTCGTTTTACCGTTATCATGGAAAGTTTCCTCAAACTTCTCCGGCGTTCCGTTTACATCGCGGAAATGTACGAAAAACAGTTTATCCTGCTTGGCAAAATGCCGGATAACGCTTGGAATGTCTTCTCCAGCTGTAGCCAATGTACCTTGGCATAGCGTAATGCCGTTATACTTGCTCGGAACTAAGTCTATCGCCCGCTGCAAGGCTGCTGCGCTGGTCAAAATTCGCGATACGCCCCTGATCGGCGTTATCGGAGGATCATCGGGATGAAGCGCCAGCTTCACCCTCGCCTGCTCCGCTACCGGAACGATGCGCTCCATAAAGTATTGGAGATTTTCCCATAGCTGCTCCTCGCTCACGATCCCAGCTTCCGTCATTGGAGCATCCTTCATCAGGCTATGATCGTAGCTGGAGACTAGCGCTCCGCCGCGTGCCCGCGTTGTCGTAGAGGTCCGGAACCAATTGAACTGTGCCATAAAGTTATAGCAGAGAACGGGAATGCCGGCTGCCCCCATATTTCTGATGAATTGTTGAAACACTTCTATTTCGGCATCCCGTCCGGCGGTTCCAAGCTTAATCTCATTGCTAGGCGGCATCGATTCAATAACCGCCAGCTCCAGCCCAGAATCGGCATATCTCTGTTTCATACGGATAAGCGGCATCAGATCCCATGGCTTCTCCTGCTTTTCCTCCCAAGGTAATCCTCCAACTGCATGATTCACATCGAGCTGCTTGGCCAAATGCCAAAGCCGGTTTGGTTGAGACGAGAAAAATTCTGCAAGCTGCATTTAAGTACACCTCTCTCTAATTCGTTTATTGGCCGCCTGCTTTAGCTGCAAGCTCCTTACCCATTTTTTCTATCTTGTTAAAGGCGTCTTCGATGGATTGCTGGCCGAACGTAACAGCCTCCATCTCCTTCTTATACGTATCGACCCATTCCGAGAACCCTGCTGCAGGCGGGTAGAACGGCAAAGCCTTATCCAGCGACAGGTCATAAATTTCCTTGCCCAGCTTATCCTTCGCCTCAAGTGTAGGCTCAAGCGCACTATAAATTTCAGGATTAATCGGAATGCCGCGCGTTAAGCCAAGCGCCTTACCGGCTTCATTATCGGTAATAAACCATTTCACGAATTTTTTCGCTTCTTCTTTATTTTTGGAATTGGCGCTGACGCTCAAAAAGATCGTTGATTGCGCCCAGCCGCCGCCAGCCGGTCCTACAGGCAGATTCACGACGCCTACTTTTCCTGGCATTAACTGCTCTAATGCGCTTACGGAACCGGTTGTCGCGCCTCTTGTCATGACGACTCCGGATGCCATAGGATCGGCTTGCGGGTCATTTTCCAGGAATGCGGCTGCTTTCTCAGCTGGAGGTACAATTTTTGCTTTACGGAACTCCTCATACGTCTGATAGAAGGTCATAAACAACTCTTTGTCGAGCGTGAACGTTTTGCCGCCATCGGACATAACCGGAGCTTTGCCCATCGACGTCTGATAGTAGTTGAAGCTGTCCCATGTCGTTGTATCGCCGATTGGATACTTCCCTTCCGGAAGCTTGGCCCTTGCATCCCTTGCCCACTCAAAAAACTCATCGTAAGTCCAATCCTTATGCGGCAGAGGAATGCCGTATTGCTCCAGCTCGGCTTTGTTGAAAGCGATTCCCTGCGCATTTTGGCTGAGCGGGATACCATAGAGCTTTCCGTCAATTTTCAAGTTCTCGATGACCGACGGATCGACGATGCCGCTTAGATCGATATCGGAGAGATCCTCCAGCTGCCCGCGTGACACATATTCTTGAATGTAGGCAGCATCCATTTGCAGCACGTCCGTAATCGATTTCGACGCGGCAAGTGTCGGAAGCTTTTGCCAGAACGCATCCCATGCCATAAATTCCGGCTTAAACGTCACGTTTGCATTTTGCTGCGAATAAATCTCCAGCGCTTTCTTCGTCGCCTCGTGACGTGCATCCGGGCCCCACCACATAATGCTCAGCGTAGTAGCGCTTCCCGCTTCCTTACCGCCATTATTGTCCGGCTTAGCAGTGTTGTTCGCCGCATCATTCGTTTGCTTGCCGTTATTGCCGCCTCCGCCTCCGCTGCATGCGGTCAACACAAGCAGCAGTGCCAGCATTAGCAATCCGAAGCTCTTCGACCATCCGTTGTTCATTCCCACACATCCCCTTTTATGTCAGTAAAATGTGAAGCCGTTACCCTTTTAAGCCTGTAGTAGCTATTCCTTCGACAAAGTGCTTCTGTGCAAGGAAAAAGATAATGACCGAAGGAAAGATCGACAGTAAAGACATGGCAAGCAATTGCCCCCACTGAATGTCGAACTGATCAATGAACATACGCAGCGCGAGGCCGACAGTAAATTTATCGACGGAGCTTAAATAAAGCACCTGAGCGAAGAAATCATCCCAGCTCCAGATGAACGTGAAGATTGCAACCGTTACAAGCGCAGGCTTTAGCAAAGGCAATATCACGCGTAAAAAGATACCGTAAACGCTCGCGCCGTCTATCGTTGCAGCCTCATCGAGATCCTTCGGAATGCCGCGGATGAATTGCACGAGCAAGAAGATAAAGAAGGCTCCCCCGCCAAAAAAATGCGGAAGCACTAACGGTACGTAGCTATCGACAAACCCGAGCTTATTAAACAATATGTACTGCGGGACGACCGTTACCTGTCCGGGAAGCATCATCGTCAGGAGCAGGATGGAGAACCAGAAACCGCGCAGCTTAAAGTGCAATCTTCCAAATCCGTAAGCGACGATTGCTGCCGTGGCAACGCCGCCGAGGACATTGCCCAGCTCCATGAGCAGCGTGTTGCCGAAAAAATGGGCAAACGTATATTCGGCTGAGAAGTGCCAGCCATCCCAGTAATTGCTCCACATGGGCGTTGACGGCCAAATGGTCGGCAGGCTAAGCTCCTCCGTCTTTTTCAAGGATGCTCCAGCCCACCAGATGACGGGATACAGCATCAGAAAGGAGAAAAGCGACAAATACAAATGGCTCGACAGCTTTGAACGCAGCGAATTCATTTCGTTTTCCCCCCATCCGACTCGTAAAACACCCAATATTTCGAAGCCATGAAGTTAATGACCGTAAGGATTGCTACGATTGAGAGCAATATCCAAGCAAGCGCCGACGCATAGCCCATCTGATAATGCTTGAACGCTTTCTCGTATAGAAACATCGCATACATGTAGGTCGAATTAATCGGTCCGCCCTTCGTGATGATGAAAGCAGACGTGAACGTTTGGAATGAACCGATAATTCCCAGCACAAGATTAAAAAACATGACCGGCGAGAGCATAGGAAGCGTAATGCTGATGAACTTCCTCACCTTGCCCGCTCCGTCTACGGATGCCGATTCATAGAGTTCCTGCGGCACCTGTTTTAACCCTGCCAGAAAAATAACCATCGTAGAGCCGAATTGCCACGTATTGAGCAAAATCAGCGTACCGAGCGACGTATCCGGATTGGAGATCCACCCTACTCCTTCAATCCCGAACCAGGCCAGCACCTGGTTGATATAGCCGTCGATTCCAAACATATTGCGCCAAAGCGCCGCAACCGCTATGCTCCCTCCGATCAAGGATGGAAAATAGATAGCCGTACGGTAAATGTTCATGCCCCGGATGCTCTTGCTCAGAGCCAAAGCAACCATTAACGAGAAAAACAGCTTGAGCGGAACGGAAACCAGGACAAACATAAACGTGACGCTGAGCGACTTCGTGAAGGTGGCATCGCTTGTGAATATTTTCGTATAGTTGTCCGTCCCCGTCCAAACCGGATCCTCTAATAAAGAATAGTCGGTGAATGACAAATAAAATGATTGTGCGATTGGCCAAAGCGTCAGTAGTAAAAAACCGATCAGCCATGGAGATATAAAAACGTAACCTGCTAAATGATTAGCCCCTTTTTGCTTTAACGCAGGCTTTGCCAGCTTGCTTTTCAATCCTGTGATAGACACCGTTTCCGCTTTCACCCCAATAATCTCCTCCCCCTTCGTGGATAATGTTCCCTAACTGTAATCGAAAGCGGTTACATGATTGAAGGAGAAGAAATTATGAAATTGTTTGATTTTATATAGTGTGAAAAATTCATAGATTTCCGCAAAAACGCCTTAAGAAAGTCGCATCGACAAATATTGGGATGTCCCTAACAATAAGACTTAGAAACCGAGTCAAGCCAGCCTGCAAAACACAAATGCGAAAGAGGTGCTCACATGAAATTTGATAATCCGGAAGATATGATTCAGCTTACGCCGCACTGGGAGGGAGAACGCTTTCCCAATGGCCGCCCTAAAGTGTCTGAGGATGTACTTCGCCGCATGCGTAAAATTACTTTGGAAGAAGCATGGGGCCCTCTATGGAACAGAGGCTATGCCTTTCAATTCGAAGGCGATTTCAAAATCATCCATCCGGATAAAGTGATGGTCGGCCGCGCCGTAACGGCCGTGATGGTACCTAAGCGGCCCGATCTGCATGATACTCTGCTTAAATACGGTCACGAGCAGGAGGATCGCAAAGGCTTCTTCAATCAATGGGTCATCGATGCTCTGGTCGAGGATGATGTCGCAGTTGTGGACATGTTCGATAAAGTGCATCTCGGCACCTATGTAGGCGGAAATTTATCGACGGCAATCTCCACCCGCACAAAGCGCGGCGGAGCGGTTATCTGGGGCGGTATCCGCGATAATCAGCAGGTGGTAGAAATCGAAAACATCAATGTGTTCTATCGTGGCAGCGACCCTACCGCCATTGCGGATGTAACGATGGTAGGCATGAACGTGCCGACGCGCATAGGCAAAGCCATTTGCATGCCCGGCGATGTTGTGCTCGGTACACCTTCCGGTGTCATCTTCATCCCTCCTCACCTTGCGGAGCTGACCGTCGTTCAAGCGGAGAAATCGCAAGTACGCGATGTGTTCGGATTCGTTAGACTGCGCGACAGCGTATATTCGACTGCACAAATCGATGCGGCTTGGGACGTAGCGCTCTGGACGGATTTCTTAAATTGGTTCGAAAATGATGCCGCAGCGGAAGAATACCGTCATCTTACGTGGGAAGCCGAACTTGAGAATGCGCGCAATACGGAACGAAACGGTCCTCAAAGCGATGTTCGTCTATAAAAAAGAGCCGTTGCCGTCAAATGACGGCAATGGCTTACTTTCGCAGTGAGCTAGCAGCATCGTGTATGGATCAAGATTATCGCAAAAAGGACTCTCGCTGGCAGACGACCTGCCGATAGAGTCCTTCTTTAATAGATTGATATTCTATTTACCGACGGATTCCCGGTATTCACTGGGCGACAATCCGACCTTCTTCTTAAAGATTTGGCTAAAATATCGCGGGTCCTGATACCCGACCTTTTCCGCGACCTCATAATTTTTGAAATGGGTGCTCTTCAGCATGTCCTTCGCTTTATCAATGCGAATATCGGTTAAATGCTCGATAAATGTTTTTCCGGTGTTCATTTTGAATAAGAGGCTCAAATAGGTCGGCGTCATATACACCTTCTGAGCGACGCTCTGCAGAGAGGCAAATTGGCATTCCTGCTCCATGTGATGGATCGTTTTTTTGATGATGCTGCGGTGGCTCTCCTTCTGGCTGTGCGAGAGCACATCCTTAAGCCCGATCAGAAAGTGAATGACATAATGCTTGATTTCCTCCAGCGTCTCAAGCTTTACAATCGACATAACGTCGAATCGTTCGTATGCGCTTACATTCTCTGCCTCCGCAAGCACCCGCTTTTCGATTCCGACGAGCAGCCTAACCGTCAAATCGTATACGCTCTGCGTATCAAGCGGCCCCTTTCGAAGCATCTCGCCGTAAAAAAGCAGAACGCAATCTTCAATCTCAGCAGTCGTCTCCGCTGCTTTATAAGCGTCGAACAGCTCCTTCTCCTTATCTGAAGGATAGTGCTGCAGCGTTTCATACCTTCCAAGCTCGCTGTAATAAATAATCTTGCCCGTTCCACGGTAAAATTTAAACTGCAGCGCGCGCGAAGCCTGCCGGTAGGAATGGACGATATCGTACAAATGGCTGCATGGCTTCCCTACTCCGATATTGAACGGCTGCTGAAACTGCTCTTTTAGCATTGCCTGAATCGTTTCGATCGAAGCCTTCGACACCCATGAGAAGAGCAGGCCGACTCTGCCCTCCTCATCAACGAATACGACGCTGCCATCTGATATATTTTTCTGCAAGTAATCCCGCATTTGCTCTAAGTAAAGGATTTTTTCATGCTCGTCGTCAAAATGAGCGGTCGGCGTAAGCAGAGCCAAAGCAGGAAAGGTGTAATACGGATTTAGCTGCAGCCGAGCCAGGCCTTCCTTTAGATCCGACTTCGCGGCACCGCTATCCGACACCAAATTTCGCAAAAAACGATCTCTCATCCAAGTAAGGATGACATCCTCTTTAAACAATAAACCCTCTTGCAGCATGCTCCATTTCCCCTTTTGTAAGGATGACTTACGAGATGCATGACATTAACCAAGATGAATCATTTTGTAAGAGTGCATATGTTCGATGAACGTTTGTTCCGCCAGGTCCGCATCGCCGGAGCGCAGCACTTCAACGAGACGGAGATGCCAATCAGCGAGCCCATCCGTTGTGTAATGGCGATTGGAGATGGCCATAAACCGCATTACTTTGATCCGCATACGATTCCACATCTCAAGGATCATATGATTATCGCAGCGTCTATAAAAGAAGCCGTGGAACTCCATATCAAGCTCCAATATGTTCAAAATATCATTTTGCTCATGAGCAAGATGCATTTGCCGGGTAATTCCTTCTAAATAGCTAAAATCACTTTCGGTTAAATGCAGCATCGACTGCCGGACCGCAAAGCCCTCAATAATTTCCCTTAGCTCGAAAATATCTTTAATTTCCTTGGACGTAATGTTGGAGACGACTGACCCCTTGTTCGGAATGCTTGTAATAAAGCCGGCTGACTTCAGTCTCTCCAGCGCTTCGCGAACAGGCGCCTGGCTTATATTGAATTTTTTGGCGATTTCAAGTACGAGTAAGCGTGCGCCCGGCTGCAAATCGCCTGCAAGAATTTCTTTCTTTAAATTGGTATATACATGCTCGCTTATCGAGTTAACTGGTGAAATAGGCATGTTACCATTCATCGCACTCACATCTCCATTTCATATTATCGATTATCGATAATACAGATCAAAAAAAGAAAGCGTTGCCATCATTCATATAAAGAGTGAGCGCTATTTACCTCCCATCCGTTTCAGATTATCGATAATTTGCTCCATAGCGTTATTATAGAGCTTAATTCACGTTGAGACAACCGATTATATTGTCGAATTTTAGCAAACTTGCTGGCCGTACCGGTTCAGCGCCTTATATCGTCATATTCTTGATTTATTGAACTGTCCAACTTATTTATTGCAAGCATCTAGTCACGCTTCCAACTACAGCATATAATAGAGATTGGTTTATATCCGATAAAATTACTTGGACAATTGGAGATTTTATGATGAACTTGAAGAAGCCGACAATCAAAAAACAAGTTTTTGATTTTATTATCCGCAATGGTTTAGTATCCAAAGCTGCCTTAATGGAACGCCTAAAGATAACAAGCACCAGCTTATCAAGACTTCTCGAGGAGTTGCAAACTGACGATTTAATCCTTGCTTCTGAACTGGGCCGGTCTACCGGCGGTCGAAAGCCGATCCTTTATTGTGTGAATCCCTCCCATCGCGCCGTATTCGGTTTGGAAATATCACGTTTCTCCTCCTCTATCGGACTATACGATTTAAACCTAAGGCCCCTAGCGTTCGAGAGATGGAAGATGGATGAACGAATGACGCCGGAGAGGCTGCTAACCAAAATAACGCAGCGCGCAGAGCACATGATGAGTGAATGTCAGATTGAACGCGAGAAAGTGATAGGAATCGGAATCGGTGCAGTCGGTCCGCTGAGCAGCGAACAAGGAATTATGCTGAAGCCTCGCTATTTTCCGGCGGAAGGCTGGAGCAATGTACCGATCTGTGACTGGCTGGAGGAGAGGCTAGGACTGCCGGCTATGCTCGATAATGGAGCGAATACAGCTATTATTGGCGAGCATTGGGCGCTGCGAAATGAAGAAGTGAAGCATATGCTTTATGTACATGCCGGCGTTGGCTTACGGACCTCGATGATGTCGGGCGGCCAAATTGTGAGAGGTGCCGTGGACATGGAAGGCTCCTTCGGGCAAATGATCATTCAGACAGACGGTCCGCGGCTCGGCGATGAGGGCAACTACGGTGCGCTTGAAGCATTTGCCTCCATTCCTGCGCTAGAGAAGAAGATTCGCTCCCAGCTGAAGCTGGGTAGGGAAAGTTCATTAAAAGGCATACCGCCGGAGCAAATTCAATTTGACGCTCTGCGGAAAGCTTTTATACAGAAGGATGCTTTTGTAACGGAGCAATTTTTGCAAACGGCAACCTACCTAGGCATTGGAATTGCGAATCTAATCAACATTTTGCATCCCGAGGCTGTTATTTTAGGCGGTCCGCTCGTCAATGTACACAAGTCCATTTATGAAACGGTCATACAGGTCGCCCGCAGCAATATTTATTATTCTCCGCAATATGAACCGAAATTTACGCAAGGACAGCTGACAGAGGATGCGGTTACCGCCGGCGCGGCTATTATGCTGCTGCAGGAATGGGAGCTTAATTGACGGATTGTTGTCCAGGATTTCAACGACGGGTTCGTACTCAATTTATGAAAGAGAATGCCTTTTCTAAAGCATTCTCTTTCATACTCTCCTTACCTCATCTCGTGCATTAACGGATGATAACTTCCCTCAACAGTTTCGCTGCTTTTGAGACGCCTTCCAACCCTTCAATCAATTCATCCTCATGTTCGATGCTGATGACATGATTGTAGCCTGACAATTTCAACGCAGTCACGAAATCGGCCCACATCTTCGCATCATGACCGTATCCGATCGTTCGAAATATCCATGAACGAGTACCCACTTTGTTAAATGGCTGCATATCCAAAACACTATACATATTGATATTATTTGGGAACAACTGTGTATCTTTACCGCTGCAATGAAAGATTGCTCCGTGATAACCGAGAATTTTAACAGCTTCCACCGGATCGATGCCTTGCCAGAACAACTGGCTGGGATCGAGATTGACACCAATGACTTCACCCACCGCATACCGCAATTTAAGAAGAGTATATGGGGAATATACGGACATACCCACAAACGGTTCAATTGCTATTTTTACACCGCGGGCGGCAGCGTAGCGTCCTACTTCCAGCCAATATGGGATTACTTTGGCCTCCCACTGCCAGTTGAATAGTTTAATGCTATCTTCCAGGAATGCGTTGATCGGAAAATTCGGATATATCGCGTTGTCAGAATCTCCGGGACATCCTGAAAAGCCGGTAACAACTCCAACACCGAGCATATAAGCAAGATCAATCGTTCTCATAAAAGTTTCATGATGCAGACGGGCATGACTCTTATTAGGGTGAAGGGGATTGCCATGCGCACTGCAAGAACTGATGATTAAGCTGCGCGATTCAACAGCACGCAGCAGAGCTTTTCGCTTTCCTTCATTACTCCATAGTTCAAGCGGATCTACCGGCCCGACTCCAGCATAATTCCCCGTAGCCAGTTCAATGGCTTCTAATCCGTTGATTTTGGCAAAATCCAGCGCTTCCTCAAATGACATACGACTGAAGACATAATTGAGAAATACACCCGGTTTTATTATTGCCACCTCCACTCATACCGCTGAGCAACTCACAATCTTTTATAATTATTCCCGGAATAATTCATATATGATAACCGGCTAAGAAAAATGATAGTCTGCCGCGTGTATTCGTAGTAGTATCCGTGGCTAGTTCCACCAATAGTGTCCTATAGGTTCATACCAATTATGAGGTTCTGCATTTCGTTGCTCGATCCTACCTCACAACAAAACGGGCAAACCGACGTAGCGTCCTGCCCGTTCCTGCTCATTCTACTATTGCAACATCTCAATTAATAATTGAGCGCGATAGGTCAAGTTCTTCTTTGCCCGTGTGGAAACCGCGTTCTGATTCGAATTATTTTCGAGCTGGAAAATAAATTTCTCCATAGACTTGACCGCATCCTTCACGGAGTCTTTCTCTTGATGATGTATGGCCTGCTTTAATGTGTTGTTCAACTGCGGCACTAAAGGCCCCGTCAACTCACCCGAAGCTATATAATCTTCCATAAGCTTCTCCATCGCTGACAACGCACCCGGAGTTTGGATATCCGGTATCGGAACATTTGCCCAATCGGTGTCGGAAGCAAAATAAAAACTTGTATATGCAGGTTGATTATACGCAGTGTTCTGCCTTGCAACCTCTGCTCTGTACTGAGCGTCATGCATTAACGTATATAACTTGCGGTCTGTTACCTCTGTGCTGAGATAAATACGAATAGCTGAGCTGTCTGTTGTTCTAACTAGCATTTCTTCTCTCCAGTCACCGAGAATATCCGCTACCGACCTGGCGTTCCCTTCGTATAGTTGTTTGTCCTAGTCCCTTCTGCTGTTAGAAGTGTTCCTTTCTTCCAATCTTCAATCGTTGGCGTGGCATCAATAGCGCCGTTCACAATCTGCGTCGTCATATCCGCTGACCACTTGATATTCATATTTGTACCGGGCGCAGTCGTACCGATTTTTTCTCCAGCCGCCGTCCACAAGCCAACCGCCCATGTTTCAAGACCATTGTGATTAGGATCAACATCGCCAACGATGCCGCGCCCTGTATCTTTGCCGGTATAGCCGCCATAGATGACTTCCCCTGTTTTTGCATCACGTAAGGAGTAGCCGTATGGAGCCCAAACGCCGCCTTCGTGCACCATAAAGATTTCCTGCCCGGGCCTGTCCGGATCGATATCCGTCACATGAAGCGCGTCGCCATGCCCTAGTCTGGCTGTGGTTCCTGGAGCTGCGCTCTGCGGAGGCATGACATCCGTCGAGCTGTATAATAAAGTGCCGTCATGATCAATCGCAGCAGATCCGTAAACAATTTCTTGCTTGCCGTCGCCGTCAACATCCGCTGCGCTTAGGGAATGGGCGCCTTGCGTAGTGATGGAGCCGAACTCAGGATCCGTCCCGTCTCTGCCGTGAGGACCATCGTTGAACGGATTAGTCATCGGAACCCATCCGCTGTCTACGTACCAATGTTCCTTAAGATGCTTGCCATCCCAGCTATAAGATACCAGCGTAGTTCGCGTGTAATACCCTCTGGCAAAAACCGCATAAGGCTTCTCACCGTCAAGGTAGGCCACACCGGCCAGGAACCGGTCTACCCGATTACCCGGCTCGATTCTTCCCATCGCATAATCGCCCCACATGAGACCATCGTCCCCACGCCCAGGTTTATAACGAACCGTTTCCAATTCATCGCCGGTTGCGCCGTTAAATACGGTTAAATATTCTGGCCCTTTCACAATAAAGCCCTCGAACGCCCTCAAATTGTTACGGCTGCTCCGGCCAGGAGCATAAACATCCATGAAATAATCGACTAAGCTCTCCGCATCTACTCTGGACAGCGGATATTGGTACTTCTTTTCTATCCCGAAGCTCTCTTCAAGGGTTGCCGGCCAATGGCCATTCTTAACTTCATCATGCTCAGACCAGCCCATAAACATCTCGACCATATACTCATAATAATCATCTCTGCTCATCCGGTAATCATCCGTATTGCTGTAACCAGCCTCGATATCCTCTTTAGGCATCGTTATGTATTTCTCGGAGGAGACATTGCCTTCTTTATCATAATTTATAATTTTAGTGCCTGGAGCGGTCTTAAACATAGATTCTGCTTTGCCGTCTCCATCAAAATCATACACCATGAATTGCGTATAATGAGCGCCCGATCGAATATTCACACCCAAATCAATACGGTATAGAAGCGTTCCGTCATAATCGTAACAGTCAATATAGGTGCTGCCGGTATACCCGACTTGAGATACGTCCTTCGAATTGGATGGATCCCACTTGACAAAATACTCATACTGCCCGTCGCCGTCGACATCGCCCACGCTCATGTCGTTCGCAGAGTAGGTATAAGCTTCGCCTGCGGGTGTGATCCCGTCTTCAGGCTTCTTAAGCGGCAATTCGTAATAGGAATTCCCCCAAGGCTTAACCGGAGAGCTTTGATCCACTTCCTGCCCCTTAACGACAGCGCTTACATAGTACTCAAGACAGCGGTTCCTTCTTTATCTAAGTAATTTGTGCTGTTATCTATAGTTGCAATCTTTGTGCCATCACGGTATACGTTGAAGCTTGCTCCTGTCAGACCTGTTTCCGAATAACCAGTCACTTCATTAGCGAGAAGCCTCCAGCTTAGGAATACACCTTCTGATGTAGAAGCAGCAGCCAAACCTCGATCAAGATATTCAAGCTGAACTCCTTTGGCAAGACCACTTTCCCTTTCCATACCGGCAGCCGATGTGAAGGCCATACTGGTAAGCAGCAGAGGAATGACCAAAGCGCCGGTTAGCATCTTTCTAGCAAGTGGAGCTTTCTTTAACACCATTTCTCAATCACCATCCATTATTTTTTTGATAGATATCGTAGAAGTTTGCTAGACTTTAAATCAATGGAAACCGTCTAAGCCTTGTTTTTGCAACTCCTCAGCTACCATTCGTGCAAGTTCCGTTGCTCCTTGACGATTAGGATGTAAACTATCTCCCGTCATATAAAGCGCACTTGTAGCTTCCGGACCGATTGATGAAAAGTATGTTGAACTCAAAACATTAAGGTCAACGAGTGGAACATTCTCTTCTTGCGCCAACGCAAGCGTGGCATGTCGGTACCATCTGTTCACGGACGTGTGTACGCCCTCTGAATTAAAGTCTGTTGCTCTGCCTTGCGGAGTGGATAAGACAACAGCAGCCCCTGTTGCTTTGACTTGTTGAACCATATCGCGCATAATCTCTTTGAATTGTGCTTCGGTTGTATTGTTTTTGGGATTTGTGTCATTTATTCCTAACTGCAGTATAAAGTAATCACCTGGCTTAATGTATTTCAGTATGGCTTCCAGTTGTCCATCATCCCGGAACCCCCTTGCAATCTGTCCGCCTGAAGCCATATTTCTTACTTGAAATGTTTTTGCACTAACATAGTCCCGAAACATTTGTCCCCATCCGGCCTGCACACTGCTGTCTAAGGGATAGTAGTTACATACAGTCGAATCCCCGCCTATATAAATGGTTCTATTCGAGACTGGAATATCCGACAGCTTTCTAATCTTTAGAGTGCTTAAGGTAAAAGCCGTCCCTGCCTTACCTTCCGTTACAAGTATATTTAATTGACCGTCAGTAATCGGAATTTGAAATTTATCCGTAGCGGAGTTTCCTGTCATATTGATGACTTGGTAAACCCCTTCTGCCGCCACGCTTGCTCTTGCGGTATTTCCTAATGTAACTTTAATCTCGTAGAGTCCGCTCGGGAGATCTGCATTAAACGTGTTTGTGCTTTTCGTTCCATAAGTTAGAAATTGTACGGCATCACTTGCCGCGCCTGTACCAGACGCCGTAACATTCAGCATGTTTTCCGGCGTATTAAATCCATAACCTTTTGTCTGATTGTAGCTTTCAGAAGCGCTGACGCCAATATAACCCGATTCCACACCTCCGCTGCCAAAATCATACTTTAACTCGCTCGTTGTCGCCTCCACATGCAAATTCGGCATCCCTCCAAGTAATAAAGCTGTCATAAGAAGCGTACTTAACGCTTTCATCCATTTTCTTTTTTTCATTCGTAATCACTCCTTTGCAATGCGTAAGCCTTAATCGGCAAATCCAAATCGCACACGCCTTCTCACCTCCCTGCATCTCTTTAAACAAATTAATACTAGTAAGTATTTTCCATCAATAAGAACTTTTTGCACCTCACGAATAAGCAATGAATGGACAGCCTATAACGGTTTAGTATTTTTTTGCTCGACTCGCACTTTCTTGTTAGCAACAGAATTCAAACCGTTTAAATATCTCCTATTTACGAAAGATGGTTCCATAATTTACTTTAAGCTTGTCGCAATAAGGACAGCATTCCATAGAGGAGGATTTAATGATGATGAAGAAAAAACAGAAGGCGTCGTGGAAACGGCAGGCTGCCCTTACCGGAGTGTGTCTGCTTGCATCGCTGCAAATCGTCTCGGTAAGCGCTCCATTGAAAGCGGTTGCGGAATCAGGTTCGTTAACATTGGCTACAGCAGAGGGAAAACGGCAGATGGAGTTTCTGGACCGCGGTGTTACAGCTGTTAAAACGGACAGCGGAGTATTTGTAAGCTGGCGGCTGCTCGGCACGGATCCGGCTAGTATTTCCTTCCATGTATACCGTGATGGAGTAAGATTGACTGATACGGCTATCACTTCCTCCACGAACCTCCTTGATCCGGAAGGTACGACAGAGTCCAGCTATACCGTCAGGCCGATATGGAGCGGGAAGGAACGAAAGCCGTCGGAACCGGCCTCCGTATGGGGGCAAGCCTTTCGCGATGTACCTCTTCAGAAGCCAGCGGACGGCATCAATTCTGACGGTTCAGCCTTCACGTACAGCGCGAACGATGCAAGCGTCGGGGATTTGGACGGAGACGGCAAATACGAATTGATCGTCAAGTGGGATCCGTCTAATTCGAAAGATAATTCCCAGGACGGGACTACCGGGCCCGTCTATATGGATGCCTACAAGCTGGACGGAACGTTCCTGTGGAGAATCAGTTTGGGACGAAATATTCGCGCAGGTGCCCATTATACGCAGTTTATGGTTTATGATTTGGATGGCGACGGCAAAGCGGAAGTGGCTTTCAAAACGGCTGACGGCACCATTGACGGGACCGGCAAAGCAATCGGCGATCCAAATGCCGATTACCGCAATTCATCCGGCCGCATCTTGTCGGGACCGGAATTCTTGACCATATTCGAAGGGGCCACCGGCAAGGAGCTTGTGACCATTCCTTACAACCCGCCGCGCGGCAATGTCAGCGATTGGGGAGACAGCTACGGCAACCGGGTGGACCGGTTCCTGGCTGGCATCGCTTATCTGGACGGAAAGCACCCAAGCTTGATCATGGCCCGAGGGTACTACACACGGACGGTGATTACCGCATATAATTGGCGCGAAGGTCAGCTTTCCGAAGTGTGGACTTTCGATTCCAATACCCTTGGACTGTCCGGATACGCCGGTCAAGGGAATCACAACCTGAGTGTGGCCGACGTGGACGGCGACGGTAAAGACGAAATCATATACGGCGCCTGTGCCATTGATAATAACGGCAAAGGCTTGTATACCACGGGGCTTGGACATGGCGATGCGATGCATCTAGGGGATCTTGATCCGAGCAGGCCAGGGATGGAATTCTTCCAAGTCCATGAATCAAAAACGGCTGCATACGGCTTGGAATACCGTGATGCCGATTCCGGGGAAACCATTTGGGGTCTGTTCACCGGTAAAGATACCGGACGCGGAATGTCAGCGGACATCCATCCCGGTTATCCGGGCGAGGAAGTGTGGGCTTCTGGCGGATACGGGCTTTTCAGTGCAGCCGGAGTTAAGATCAGCGCTACGCAGCCGAATTCCATCAACTTCGGAATTTGGTGGGATGGCGATCTTCAGCGCGAGCTGCTTGACCATAATTGGAACGCTACAACCGCCACTGGCGTCGGCAAGATCGAAAAGTGGGATTACGTAAACAGCCAGCCTGAGACTCTATTAGTTGCGGACGGAACACTCTCGAATAATTATACCAAAGGCACCCCGAGCCTCCAGGCGGATTTGTTCGGAGATTGGCGGGAGGAAGTTGTATGGCGTACAGCGGACAGTATGGCACTGCGCATTTATACGACTACGGACGTTACCGGATACCGACTGCCTACTCTAATGCATGATCCCGTTTACCGTCTGGGCATCGCTTGGCAGAACGTGGCCTATAATCAGCCCCCGCATACAAGCTATTTCCTCGGCGAGGGAATGACTCCACCTGTTCCTGCGATTTTTGTAGTAGAATAGGGGCGGCGGCGAGAATTAAAACAAAACCCGACTGCTGCCCTTCATTTGGGCAGAGTCGGGTTTTGTTTATAAACCAGTCCTTTCATCGCCGATGATTCAAGGCTTTTCCAGCATTTTTGTCGCCCGCATCCGAGGCATGATCGTCCTTTTCAAAATATAAAGTCACTCCATTATTTGTTCTTTTTATATAATCCGAAGAAGTTCTTCTAAACGCTGGATCTCATAAGTAGGGTTAAGCGCGGATTCATTCGTTTTATTCTTCGGATTAAACCAGCAGGTATCGATGCCATAATTAATCCCGCCTTGGATATCAGAGGTTAACGAATCCCCTACCATAAGCACCATTGACTTATCCGATATGTTCAGCTTATTAAAAGCGTAATCAAATATGCCCGTATGCGGCTTTGAATAGCCGGTTTCCTCGGAAACAATAATATGCTCGAATGAATTAGCCAGGCTCGATCTGCCGATTCTGCTATGCTGCGTCTGCTTGATCCCGTTTGTTATAATTGCTGTACGGTGACCGCAGCTTAGCAGCTGCTGAATAAGTACTTCTGAGCCTTCTATGAGGAAAGAGCCCTCCCCCAAATACTGCACATATCGCTCGCTGAAATAACCCGCATTCAGGTCTACCCGGATGTCCGCGAATAGCCTTCTAAATCGTTCATGACGCAAAAAATCGAGAGTAACCTTCCCTTTCTCATAATCATTCCATAGCTGCTGATTCACCAAGCGATACTGCTCAACATGAGACTGCATCAGCTCGATTTGGTGTTCCAGAAACACACTTTTAAGCGCATGCGCCTCTGCCAGCGAATAATCAAATAAGGTATCATCTGCATCAAACAAAATAACCTCGTATTTCACAAAAGTTACACCTCCGTGGGCAATCATATACGTTTTAATAGGTTCGGATTATATATCTCAACAAATCCGCAATGCAAGCAAGAAACATATAAATAATGATGGTATTGAATATTTAACACTTTACTTAGTCCCGCACCTGTCATGGCAATTTCATTTATGTCACACTCATCATGCTTACATTTGGGGCATTTATACGCTTTGGCGATAATAGCTTCCGTGTCAAGCTCGTCCAGAGCGATTTCAGATTCTAAAGGAGAGTTATCCTGATCACGAAGGGCTGGCTCCAAATGCTCGGCTAGAACCTCGTGCTTACAAGCCGGACAAACATTTTGATCTAATAGAACCTGGCTGCTGCACCAAGGACATTCAATCATTTTTATCTTCCTTTCTCGCTTTAGTTACACGTACTTTTCCTGTAAATTCTAAAACTTGATTACACTGATTTAAGTAATTCGTTGCTTCGCTATCGTTTCTTTTTCTGTAATACTGATGAAGCACTAAAAAAAAGACAAAACACCCCTACCGGATGCTTTGTCTTCTACATTGGTTAAGAATCCTTCGATCTGTTGGCCATATCGATGATCATTACGATAAGCACGAGTAGTTGAATGAGCAATTCGATACTCATTGCAATCCCTCCCAGCTGCAGGTAATGCTCCTTCGCTGCGGCCTCTCCTCCCGTTTTACCTAACCTAACAAACGTCTCCCGTTACCATACTTATGGTCGAAACTTGCATTTTATGACGGAAAAGCGCACAACGGCGGCAGCGACCCAATAAACAAACTATTTTTCACCGGCAGCAGCGATTGCTCCTGCGTGCTCCTGCAAATCCCTGCCTTGCAGCGCGCCTGCGACTTCATTTCCTGCATTGAAGTTAATCTGCCGCTATCTGCCCATATAAAAAACCCAGGCATAAGTGCCTGGGTTCGATTTTACCATGGAAGATCGCCGATTTGATGCAAAATCGCGTCGATTTCAGTTAATTCCTCAGCCGATAACGGCGCGCCTTCAAGCGCCTTCACATTTTCTTCGATCTGGCTGACGCGGCTGACGCCGATGAGCGCCGAGGTGACTCCGCCCTCACGCAGCACCCACGACAGCGCCATTTGGGACAAGGTTTGTCCTCTTCTGGCTGCCAACGCCTCAAGGCTGCGGAATTTCTGGATACGCTCCGCGGTGATCGCCTCCGGCTTCATCGTGCTGGCGGAAGCTTGGGACTCCGCTTCGATTTTATCCACATATTTATTCGTTAGCTGTCCTCTTCCGAGCGGACAATAGGCAATCGAGCCTACGCCGTTGTCATTCAGCACTTCCTGCAGGCCGTCTTCGATCCAACGATTCAGCATTGAGTAATTCGGCTGATGAATGAGGCATGGCGTCCCAAGCTGCTTCAAAATTTTGAGCGCTGCGCTTGTCTGCTCCGCACTATAATTAGACAAGCCGACATACAATGCTTTGCCTTGTCTGACGGCTTGGTCAAGCGCGCCCATCGTTTCTTCAAGCGGCGTTTCCGGATCTGGACGATGCGAATAAAAAATATCGACGTAATCAAGTCCCATCCGTGTTAAGCTCCGATCCAGGCTCGAAAGCAAATTTTTGCGGGAGCCCCATTCGCCGTACGGCCCTTCCCACATATAATAGCCTGCTTTTGTCGAAATAAGCAGCTCATCCCGGTACGGCGTCAAATCCTTCTTGTACACCGCTCCGAACGTTTCCTCAGCAGAGCCTGCGGGAGGTCCGTAATTGTTCGCCAGGTCAAAATGATTAATGCCAAGATCGAACGCTTTTAAAATCATTGCACGAGAATTTTCCAGCGGCTGATTGCCGCCAAAGTTTTGCCATAAGCCAAGTGAGATGGCCGGCAGCTTGATACCGCTCTTTCCTGAGCGAATATACTTCATATCGGAATATCGGTTTTGATCAGCAACGTAAGGCATTTGTCAGTATTCCCCTTTTGCAATATCGGATTGATTCATCGCTGGAAGCATGCTATTATGATTTCTGCCATCCATGAACACTTTCAAAGTATAGCTTATCAGCTCAAATAATTGGAATGTCCACAAGCAAGTTTTATATGGCATAATGTAATATACCAACGGACTGATAGCAGGAGCTGAACATAGATGTGTGAGCGTTATGAACTGATTTATTATTATCATGGCAAACAATATTGCGTGCCAGGCTATAATTGGGGCCCCGGGGTTAAGGATCATTATAAAATACTGTTTATCCACGAGGGCAAAGGCAGCTATCATATTAATGGCTGTACGTATGCGCTCAAAAAAGGGCAAGGCTTCATGGTGTTTCCGGACACGATTTGCCAGATGAAAGCCGATGAGCACGAGCCTTGGGTTTATTCGTGGATCGCCTTCCAAGGCAACAGCGTCGATCGTCTGCTTGCACAAGTTAACTTAAGCAAATCAAGCCCTCATTTTCAATTTGCGCCGGCAGGCTGGTTTGATCCTTGGTTGGATCAGTTTAAAGACGCCCAATCGCTCGAGAAAAATAGCGGACTTATCGTTCACAGCCTACTGTACCGCCTCATTGCGGAATGGATCGACATGCTGACCGCCCCCAATCAAACCGGTTATTTGCCCAAGGCTAAGGAGCTATATGTTAGCAAAGCGATCGAATATATAAAAATGAACTACTACAACAAAGTGAGCATATCCGAGCTGGCCAAGCTGATTGGAATTGACCGGATTTATTTATCTTCTTTATTCAAAGAGGTCGAGCAGCTTTCGCCGCAAATGTATTTATTGCATTATCGGATGGATAAAGCCTGCGATTTGATGAACAATCAACAGTTGTCTATCTCGGACATTTCCCATTCCGTCGGTTATACCGATCCGCTGCTCTTCTCGAAAATGTTCAAAAAAATAAAGGGCGTATCCCCCTCCCACTACCGAAAAAAATCGTCTAACGGTTAAAAAAAGAGCCTGCATGCCGCAGGCTCCTTTCCGCATATTTTATTTAATGTGATAAATCTTTAACCATCTTAACATGAGGAATGTTCTCCTCCATAAATACGTCTGATGCTATTTCATAGCCTTGTTTCTCATAGAAAGCAGCTGCCTGCACCTGTCCGTGCAGCTTCGCTTTCGACATCCCTTTCTCAAGCGCGATCGCCTCCAGCTCATCCATGATCGCTTTGCCAAGGCGGTGCTTGCGATGTGTGGCCAGCACGCAGATCCGCTCCAGCTTCGCCATATCATCAACGATCCTGACTCTGCCGGTTCCGACCGGTTCGTTCCCATAATAAACAAGCACATGGCTGGCGATATCCTCGAACTCATCCAGCTCCGCTTCCTCCGCTACGCCCTGCTCCTTCACAAAAACCGCTTTTCGAATTCGGAAAGCTTCATCCAGCTGCTCTTCTGTCGTTATACGTTTCGTTTCCATGCTTCCCTTTCCCTCCATAGCAATTTCCCTAAATGCTGCGCACGGGCAGCCCATACGCTTTATTATAAGGTTAATTGCCTGAAAGCAAAAGCTGACGGTTTCTAGTTTCATTTTACTGTTCAGTCTTGTTCAATCCGGTATCAAAAAAGTTCATTGGCTCCTTCTTCCTGCAAACGTACACAAACGCAGGAGGAACATTCAACGGCACAAATTTAATTTCCTCCAAATGAAAATGATAGCTAAATTGTTTTTTCATTTGCTGCGAATACTGAAAGGCGATAAACAAACCATTCTCTTTTAAGGTGGCAGTTATTTGTTCGATCAGCTTATCTCTAAGCGTTTGGGGAAAGTTAAAAAACGGAAGACCGCTTATAATGCAGTCCAGCTGTTCGATACCTTCCTCATACACGGCCGCTTGAAGCTCCGTCGTATTCTGATAGCACGAAAAATTCGGAAATTCAACTTTTAGCGTTTTTAACATAGACGGATCCTTCTCGAAAAGCAAAACCTTCGTATTACGCTGGGCAGCCGTTCGAATATGTTTCGTTATTGCTCCCGTTCCCGCCCCAAGCTCCGCTATATAGTTAACCTCATGCCAGGGCACACTCTCGACCATCTTTTGCGCCAAATATTTAGAGCTTGGCGTCACGCTTCCGATTTGTCCCGGCTTATAAAAAAAATGATACAGAAATAGTAATTTCTCCTGGATCGCTCTTTTTAACCCCATCGTCGACCAGCACTCCCTTGCTTCTTGTTTCTCATGATGATAAGCAATAATTCTTGCACTGCATGAAGCCTTATTGGACAACAATCGCCAACAAGAGGAATGATAAGCCAAAAGCGATACTTTTTTTCGGCTCGTTAAATGCTATGCTATTGATGAGTTTAATCATTATATTAAGAGGCGGGATGAATAGTGTCATACCTATCTATAAGCACATGGAGCTTGCATCGAATACTGGGTCCTCTACGCTGGACGGTGTGGGATCCGGAAACCGGCAGCCATCAGACAAGGGAACAGGAACAGCCGCAAATTGTGACACTGCTTGAGCTGCCTGCCGAAGCAGCTGAAAGAGGCTACCAAGCGATCGAAGTATGTCATTTTCATTTTCCGTCAACAGAACCGGCTTATTTAGAGCAGCTTCGCAGCTCTTTTCACGCGGCTGGCGTCAAATTCGACACGCTGCTTCTCGATTACGGCGATTTAACGGCAGGCGATGAAACAAAAAGACTGGCAGACCTTTCTCTGGTCCGTGAATGGATAGCAATTGCGTCTCTATGCGGCGCTAAGCAAATTCGTGTCATTGCCGGCGAAGCTGCGCCCACCGATGAGAATGCGCTTCAAATTTCGGCTGCATCCATGGCTGAACTCGCGAACTATGCTGCTTCCAAAGGCGTTCACGTCATTACGGAAAATTTCAAATCTCTTACCTCTACAGCCGAGAGCAGCCTCAAGCTGCTTGCTAAAGCCGGTAAGGAAGTAGGGTTTATAACCGATTTCGGCAATTATCACAGTGCGGGAAAAATAACGGAAATTGGTGCGACAGCCCATCTGAGTGTATCGGTTCATGTGAAGCCTACCTATGATGCGGCTGGATTTCCCGACAAAGAGGAGCTTATTTCCTACCTGAACAAGGTGCAGGAAGTAGGCTACAACGGCGCCTATGTTCTCATTTATGATGGTCCAGGGGATATGTGGGAAGGGCTTGAACGAGTTAAAAGCATTGTAGAGCCGTTCACAGCGACAACGTGATGAAAGAAGCAAGCTAGTTGCTGATCGGGCTCACTAATGACAAAAAAGCTGTTGACAGATACCCCTCGTATCCGTCAACAGCTTTTTATATTTATCATGGCCATTTTGCGAACGTATTGTTTACATAATTATAATTACGTTATTACATTCGGAAAGCACTTAGCGAATCGGATGAGGGAGGTACACTTTTAGATAAGCAAATACATAGAAGATTGCTTTTTGACTAATCCTATATATACCTCATGATAAAAAAGGAGAAACATATGAAAGTATTAGGAATATCTATATTCATTCTTCTTTTAACCATTTCACTTAGCTTATTGCTGGACCTTATTGTTGGCTTAAAGCTCTCTCAAGCATTGCTCCATTTGCTAAACCCGTTTTGGGTAATAGAAACTGGAGAATATGTAATGTTAGGATTTTTTCTATTGCTTACAATTGGCCAACAAATCGTAATCATCATAAAAAATAAAGCTTACAAAAAAAATGGTTCTAATTAGCTTTCTTCCGGAAACGGTTACGGATCAGGGCAACAATCAGCATGAACAATGGAATAATCATGAACAATGGAATCACAAAGTAATAGGTTGCTGCTTCCAACCATTCTTCAAAATGTTCTGTATAATTGGAGGCAATTATCATTGATAAGTAAATGAGAATACCTCCGACTGGTAAAAGGATTTGTTGATGATTTTTTAATTTGAACAAATCCACCATACCGATTACGGCACCATACAAAAAAATAGAAGCTTTGAAAAAAACGGTAATTAGCATAGTAAAAACAACAATGGCATCCAGCCGTTGGATAAACTCGAAAAGGTTGACCTTTCCGATCGTTGATAACAAAGGAAAAGTAGATCTTTCCACTTCTTCGACACTAAGAACGGCAATATTTAAAGCCGATGTATAACTTAATACTATTCCGCTTGAAATTAAGGCAGACAGCCAAACTCTTTTCACTAATTCAGGCCGATTTAAGTAGGGAAGCAGCATGGTGAAAACAAACATTTCTGCAAATGGAAATGAGATAATTACAGGAAAGGCTGTCGATACGATTGGTTTCCATCCATGTTCAAGAAATGGCTGCAAATTTTGAGAATCAATATTACCTGAAACAAGAACAAACAAATTTCCTGCTGCCCCAAACAGGATCAATGTGACCATAAATACTTCTGCAGTTCTCCCTAATACTTCAATCCCAAGATAAAGTACATAACAAATCGCAAGAACTAATAGTATATTGAGAGCCAACAAAGGTGTTTTGGGCATGGTCGACGAAAGCAGCAAATCCCCAAACTCACGAACATTCCTGGCAGAAATGTATAAAAAAAATAGAATATACAATAAACCAATGATCCACCCCAAGTATTTACCGAATATCTTTCTAACAATACCGGTCAACGGCAGGCTGGAATATTGACGAAATAAACAATAGTAAATGGAAAATAAAACTATCCCCCCGCCCATTCCTAATAAAATGGCCAACCAGGAGTCTTTTTTGGCACCTATTCCATAACTCACGACCAGTGCGGTTCCCAGGTCAAACAAAAACATCATCGCAAATAATTGAATGACGCTAATCTTGGCTTTCTCCATCGTCTCAAAACCTCTCTTCGTTATAACTTGGTGTTCCCTTATTTGATATACGGTTTCGTCCGCAATCCTGTCCGCCGAATAAACACTTGTACGTTGACGTTGACTTCTGATTCGGGAAAGATTTCATCATCCCATGTATTCTTTATTTTCTTCCACAATTTTGGGTCCTCACGGTTGACATATTCGCCAAATCGAAAAATATCGCTTTTTTGCTCTTTGGCTGCGTCTACGGCCATCATGATTTCCTCTTTTATTTCTTTCTCTATCTGTTTCTGAAGTTTTTCAATGGTTTCACGTTTACTGAGATCGATCGGACAGTGAGCTTCTGAGATATGACCTTCCGATCGAATTGTGAGATGAAAAACGGGTTTTTTGTTATTCATTTCCACTTTAATTTTCGTTTTAGAGCGCATTATGTCAAAGGCAATCCCCTGGTTCTTCTTTTCACAATTAAGATTCACAATCGTTTTTTTCAATTCGTTATTAATCCATGTAGCACCGCGTGCCTCGTCTTCATCTAACCATTTAATAAGTTTACCCTTTTTAAAAATGGCAAGCCCTTTTATCTCTATCGCTGTTTTAGACGATATTTGTTGAACGTTTGTCAAACTGTTCCCTTTTTCCGGGTTGCCGATAATCTGAACTCCCGTTATATTTGACACATCTCCACTTAATTGTTGAATGACTTGATCAGCGCGGGTGCTTGCATACTCACCCCACATTTTTTTTGTAGTTTCTAAGCTGCCAGTAATATTGGCAGAAGGAACGGTCTCTAAAGATGTAGTGATTTGGAGAGCATTCCTTGCTGTATCATCTCTTACTATTAAAATGGGAAACATAGTACGAAATTGGGAATCACGTTCAAGCCAATCAAACAAATCTTGAATCCCTTTTTTTCTCGCCAACTCCTCCCCTATCACCATTAATTGGACATGAGGGAAAAAAAGATCATTAGGTGTCTTTGACGTAATTTTTCGGAGTGCCTCCGATACGGTGCTTCCTGTATTCGAAAAGGTCGTAACAGGAGCCGCTTCTGCTTTTCCTCCTTGCCCTCGCGCAGCACCTATTTGTCCTACATTTACAATTTGAACCGTAACGCGATATCTGTTTTTCACATCATCCCGGCCCTCATCAATGCCGATAGCACTTACGAGGTCAAGGTCTTGCAATTCGGCACGATCCCAACAGCCTGACAGCAATACAGTAGATAGAAGCATAAAAACAATGATGATTGGTCTATATTTCATTGGAGTCCCTCTTTGATTCGATATCCGGTGTTTGATTTTCTCTCGGTAACGGCCCCCGGTTCTGAATATTCCCTGTCCTCTTGATTTTCGTTTGATTGATTAATCGCGGACGTGTTGACAAATACGGTTTTGGTATACGCATAATGGTATCTTTCCAATCAGCAATAATAAGCGGGGCAAAGGGTGCCAAATACGGGATACCAAAGGAGCGTACACTGCAAGTGTGTGCCACTAATACAATGACTCCGAGTCCAATTCCGTACAGACCAAAAGAAGCTGCCAATATCATCATTACGAATCGAAGTATACGCGTCGCATCCATTAGGGAATGATGGGGCATTGTAAAACTGGCGATTGCCGTCCCGGCTACCACAATGACCATGGAACTTGAAACAATTCCTGCCGCAACAGCTGCCTCTCCCAATACAAGCGCACCAACAATCGAAACCGCCTGACCAATCGGACGCGGCATCCGAACACCGGCTTCTCGCAAAATCTCAAATGTAATCTCCATTAACAAAGCCTCTATAAATACCGGAAACGGAGCTCCCTGGCGCTGGGCCATCAGACTTACTAATAAAGAGGTTGGAATCAATTCCGGGTGAAAGGTAATAAATGCAATGAACAGCGCCGGTCCAAAAAGTGAAATTAGAAATGAAACAAATCGCAGAAGTCTCAAAAAGCTGGCAACATGCCAAGACAAGTAATAATCTTCCGCCGTTTGATGAAACTGATTCCATGTTGCTGGTACAATTAAAGGAATCGGTGTCCCGTCAACAAATATCGAGACACGTCCTTCCATTAAATTTCCAGCCACAACATCCGGTCGTTCTGTTGTAAGCATAGTTGGCCAAGGTGTCCATATGTCGTCAGTAATCCATTCTTCAATCGTATTGGAACCAGTAATCTCATCTACTTCAATTTTACCCAGTCGCTCTTTGACTTCCGTAAGAAGCTTGTCATTGACAATCCCTTTTACATACATAATGGCCACATCTGTTTGTGAGATCTTCCCCAGCTTCATGGTTTCAAGCCACAGATTAGGGCTTTTAATTCTACGGCGAACCATGGCTGTATTTGTTATAAGTGACTCAACAAAGCTTTCTTTAGGCCCACGGACAGCGGGTTCTATCGTTGGTTCTGTAATGGCTCTTAATTCCCCGCCTTGTGCCGCACAGCTAAGGGCTTGATTCAAGCCATCGATCAGAAGAATCGTTTGTCCAGATATGAGTAAGTGCAGCATCTTGTTCCAATCCGTTATGTTCTCAACTTTCCCAACTGTTAAAATATTTTCCTTAATGTATGTAAATAATTGGATCGATGATTCCAGCTCAACACTTTCAGTATTGTCATCATAACCCATTAGTCTTTCTATAATAAAATTACCAATAATCTGTTTATCAGCTAACCCATTTATATAAACAATCGCAACTTTATGCAGGGGTGGTTTTCCCCCCATTATAAATTCACGTATGAATAAATCGCTGCTGTTTCCAAAAGCTTCTTTAATATTTGTAAGGTTTCCATCTAAGTGTTCACTGAATTCCTGTTTGTTTGCGTATATTTCTGTTTCCTCATACTGTAGTGTCTGCTTTCTTTTTTTTTGCGTTTTTGTTAACCGCTTCCATGCATTGTTCATTTTCTTATAACACTCCAAGTGTATAGTGTCATCGAAAGAAGCGTTCGATGTATTACCTATCTGTTTAGCATATCTATTTTCCAGTTTTTTATACGATTCAGATATCCACAAGAAAGAAGCCAGAGCGAAATATCTCACTCTGGCTTCTTGGTTACTTACTTCCTTACATCTCCGATTTCTCCATAATGAATATATGGCAAACCATTACGTTTTAATTTGTTTACATAATTATAATTACGTTAATTCTTTTGGAATTTCAGAGGAATCTTACTTGAAATATTGTTCATCGCATGCCGAAGCTGCTTATTGTCGATATGCGTATAAATTTGCGTCGTTTCGATGCTCGCATGTCCGAGCAGCTCCTGCAATGTCCGAATGTCTGTGCCGCTGCGAATTTGCATCGTCGCGAATGAATGGCGAAGCTTATGGCTTGACAGCCGTTTATCCGCAAGTGCCGGCATCGTTTCCTTTAGCTGCTTAATCGTATCGTCGGCCACGGTCTGAATCATCCGAATCGACAGCCTGCGTCCGAATTGCGATACAAAAAACGGCTGCTCCTTATTCTGCCTGGATTCCTTGCGTTCTGCGAGCGCTTCATTCAAAACGCTTTGTATGGCGTCCGGCAGCGGAACGACGCGCCACTTGCGCCCTTTGCCTAATATGTGAATCGAACCGTCCTGGCGAAAGTCCTGCACGTTCATCCGGTGTACCTCCCCCACGCGGAGTCCGGCATACGCCATCAATAGGACGATGGCCACATTACGGAGATAATATTTGCCCTTGATCGTATGAAGCAGCGCCTCCAGCTCATTTTCTTCTAAATAAACCGGGATGCGGTTTTTCTCCTGCTTTGACTTCGCAATTAGCGCTGCAGGATTCGCTTCCAAATGCTCCATCTCAATCATCGCCTTAAAAAATGAACGCAAGGATGACAGCTTTCGATTGCGTGCTTCATCCCCTGCTCCCTTCTCGCGGCACACGGCCATATAACGCATAATATCCATTTTCGCAATATGCTTCGTTTCCTTCGGATGCATAGTCTGGAGAAAATCACTTACGTCGCTTATGTAGGCTTGATGCGTAGACTTGGTCATCCCTTTATTTTTCATCCAAATGGAAAAGAGCTCTATTTCGATTCCATAGCAATCCGTCACCTCATATTGTCTCTTTCGCAAGGCAAATCCTCCATCAAAATCGCTTCTATGTACTCTATTTATATGATAACTACTCTAGTATCATAGCTGAAAAACCGATATAAATGCAAACTGCGTGAAATATGTATTTCACGCAGTTTTTTTGAAGCGAAAATCCGCCCATTTTCGTATAAAAACGACCGGTTTAACGGGACTGCTTCGCACCTGTATCTGTAATGGTAAGCTTTACGCTATAGGTGATTGGAACTTCACTAAAAACATTATCCCAATTCTTCTTTACCTTCTGCCACATCTTAGGGTGTTCAATGCTTAATCGGGTGCCGAAGCCGACGACGTCGGTTTTATATTCTTTTTGTATTTTATTCAATCCTAGCTCTATTACTCTCTTGACCTCTTTCTCCGCTGCTTGCTCAGCTCTCTTCTTTAAATCAGCTTGGATTGGTTCGTTTAAGTTGATCCATTCTTCGATCAAACGCCCTTCGGATTGTATGTTTACATGAAATTTTATTTTATCGCCATCCACATAAGAATGGATTTTACTTTTCATGGATTTCAGTTCGTATGTCATGACCTGCTTTGTCTTTTCTTCATAGCCTTTGACGACTCCCCCTTTACCGTTTCCGCTTAGCCATGTTACGCCTAACAACTCCTCTTCTGATAACCGTCCCCTAAATTTTTGTGTTTTACCTTTAATAACCGCTGCTCCTGAAAACTTTACTTCACCGTCAGCAGCAATAATATTTTGCAGCAAGTAACTGGATTTGCCGTTCATTTTAGCTTCAAGCTTTATCAGCGACATGGACGGCAATATTTTTAATGACCGGTAGCGGTTATCGACCATACCAATAATGCGAAAGGAAGGAATAATCGAATTCCCTTTTGCCTCCAGCACTTTTCTCGACAAGCCGCTGCTCATAAAGACGAGACAATTGGGCCGTATATCGTTATCCCTTAAAATGAAATCGAGCAGATTATTCATATTGTTACGTCGTGCCAGCTCTTCATTAATGACGATGATTTTCAGGTGATGACCAATAACAGGACGCTCCATACGAATAGAAAATTCTCTAATCATTTCAAAGAGAGAATCTCCCGTGACAGAAACATTTAAATAAGGCTTGGCGTTTATATTACTTTTGGTATCTCCGCTCTTTGCTTCCGATTGTTTATCAACGATTTGCACGGTATATGTCATCAAGTTTTTTTTCCTGTAGTTTGATCCTAATTTGTCCAATTTAGCTTCTAAAGCCGTTTCATTCGCCATATCCAGTCCCATGCCCACATAAATACTTTGATCTTCAATCTCATCTTTGCTCCAGCAACCCGTTTGGACGAGCAGCGCAAGAAGGCAAAGACAAGTTAGAAACCAACGACCTCGGTTAATAATGAGGTATACCATCATCCTTAGCTCCTTTTCTTCCATTTCGTCAGCAACAATAGGAAAGGTACTATAACGAATAAATAAATTGCAATGTTGCCAAGAAAATCTCCGTATGCAAATAAAACCGTTGTATTTTGTGGAAGTGTTGCAATGATAAAAACAATCGGCATCAGGATGTACAGGCATTTACTCATAGTTATATTGAAAACCTGTGATACTCCAAGGGAAGCTGCGTAAAAAGCAATCGAATAGGTTGAAAAAATTTGCATGATCCAAATGACCAGCAATAAAGATTCGAAGCGTTCAAAGATCAAGCCGGAAAGTTCGAAGCTCCGGACGAGATCCAGCGTCGGCCATGTTCTATTCAGAACACCATCCAAGGATAAGCATCCTATAACGATGACAACGGTTAGAAGATATAGACATAGCGGGATCGCGATCCCATAAATAACCGCTTTAACCGATTTATTAGGTTCATTCATAAAAGCAGTCAGTACGAGTATGATTTCAAAACCGGTAAAGGATAACGAAGTTGCTTTCACGCCTGCTAAAACAGGCATAATCCCTTGTCCCAATACAGGCCGCAGATTGTCCAGCTCAAAAATTTTTAATGCCATTAACATCACTAACAAATAGATGACAATCGTTATTGGAAGGATGATCTCAAACAAACGTGCGATCGCATTAATGCCGCCAGTCATCAAATAGTGACTTACCCACATAAATACCATGAAGATTGCCCACGTCGGAGTGCCTTCAAGTAAGAAAAAAGTTGTTACATCAGCCAGAGCACGAACCTGAAACGCAGCTGTCATAAAAAAATAAATAACAAACGCGATACCGATGACTCCTCCGATCCATTTTCCAAGGAGGTCCTGGCTATACTGAAATAAAGTTCGGCCTACATGCCATTTGGATAACACTGCCATGATCACGCCTGCCGCAATCGCAATTACTCCTCCAATCAGCACGGATATCCATACATCTGGTGTCCCTACCTCTGTCCCGGACGCTCTCGGCAACGTCAGAATTCCTGAACCGAGCATAAAATTCGATACGATAACAGCTGTTTGGACGGTGGTAATTCGATCCTTCGTGCTATTTGTCATGATGAGCCTTCTTTCAACGCCATATTTATTTCGTTTTTCTCCTCTGATTTTTTGTATGCATCATTTCAGGTCTTCGTTTCATCATGAAAATAGGCATTCGAGCAAACAAATCCTTCCAATCGCTAACACGAAAAGGAACCGCCGGGCTCGCGTAGGGTACCCCAAAGCTTTTCAGCTTGACAATATGCGTGCATAACAATAAGAAAAACAACACAACGCCGAACAACCCGAAAACAGCAGCGCAGAACATCGTAACAAAACGCAGCATACGTAATGCGATCCCTGCACTATATTGCGGAATTGCAAAGGAGGATATCGCCGTTACAGCAACAACAATAACAAGAATCGGACTTACGATACCCGCTTGGACCGCCGCTTCGCCGATGATCAAACCGCCAACAATGCCCATTGCCGGACCGATAGGCTTGGGTAGACGAAGTCCCGCTTCCCGTAATATCTCAATGGCTACCTCCATAATTAAAGCTTCTACGAGCGAAGAAAAAGGAACGCCAACTCTAGCGCCTACAATGGTAATAGCCAGCTTGGTTGGAATTAAGCCTGGGTGGAACGATATGAAGGAAATATACATGGCTGGTGTCAATAATGCGACTAATGCAGCGAAAAATCGCAATATTCTAAGCAAAGAGCCCGCCAGCCAACGCTCGTAGTAATCCTCAGGCGATTGCAGCAGCATGCTAAAGGTAACAGGAGCGATTAAGGCGAACGGCGTACCGTCGAGCAGAATGGCGACCCGCCCTTCCATCAATGCGCTGATTACTCGATCAGGTCTTTCCGTGCTCTGAATCTGCGGGAATGGACTTAAAAAATTGTCCTCTATTAATTGCTCGACATACCCCGATTCCGGCAAATTATCGATATCGATTTTGCTGACTCTCCGCCTAACCTCTTCGACTAAATCCGGATCGGCTACATCTTTAATGTAAGCAATTATCAGCTCCTTCTTGGCTCTTGCGCCGACCTGCATACTCATAAATGCTAAGCTGGCGTTTTCACCATGTCTGCGCAGAAGAGCTGTATTGTCTGACAAGGTCTCCACAAAACCCGCCCTCGGACCTCTAACCAGCGCTTCGGATATCGGTTCTTCTATGCTTCTTGATTTATTTTTTGCTGTGTTGATCATAAAGGCTTCCGGGAGGCCATCGATGATTAGCGCCGTAGTACCGATTAACACCTTCGGTATCAGCTCATCTATATCATTCGTTTCCGATATATGACTTACGGATAATACTTGATTCTTGATATACGATTTTGTAAGGGACAGGTCTTGGTCACGCAAGGACATTAATGTCCGTAAAATATGTTGATCGATAAGCTCGTGATCAGCCAAGCAATTCACAAACACAATAGCTGCCGCTACGCCCTTGCTACCAATTGAAAACTCACGAATCATGACATCCGAGTGGTCCATCATTTGTTCACGAATGACAGCAAGCTTCTCAAACATATTTTCATGCACCGGGATCACTCATCCCCGGTTTGACGAAACCTGTTAGTTACATAAGAAATAAGGAGAGGAATCAAGAAGCAAATCAAAGCCTGCAGATAAACGGACCATTCAGGAATGTGGATGATATCGCGGTATAACAAAGGCCATCTGCTCCTTTTCTCACTAAGCTTTGTCGAATTACGACCATTTTTGCCGTAAAAAGAAGGTTATAAACCACTATAATTGCAATTACGATGAAATAAAAAAAGAAGAAGGGGATCCCTTCTTCTGGCATTATCTTTTTATTCACTTTTATTAACAATAACTAAGCGATACGCCTTTCGGCAGTACGCTCCCAACCTGTTCCCGCACATAGCTGTCATTCATTTTTTCGCCGAAAATAACGATATTTCCGCTATCCTCCCGAGTTCGAATCAAACGCCCGATTCCTTGTCTGAGACGAAGCAGCATGTAAGGCATGTCCACCTGCTCAAAGGGTGATTCCGCATCATTCCGTCTCGCCGCGAATAAAGGATCGTTCGGCGGAAACGGCAGCTCCCACATGATGACCTGCGAGAGAGACGGCCCTGGAATATCCAAACCTTCCCAGAGCGTTACCGCGCATAAAATACTTGCCTCATCATGTTGAAACTGCTCAATCAGGTAGCTAATTTCACTTGAGCCCTCATACAAGAAGGTATAGGCCGATGAATCAGCATGCTTATCCGATTCCGCCTTAAATTGCTCTAATTGCTCCATGGACGGGAATAAAATAAGCGTTCTACCGCCTGACTGCTTTAGCAACCGGTAGGCTTCCTCCACCTTATCGTTTAACCCCATTAAATGATTAACCTTTGGGATTGCCACCGTCATTTGCTGCTCATAGTCATAAGGAGATGGCACCGAAAAGGACAAAGAGCTTTCCATTCCTAAAATATCCATCATATAATCGAACGAGCCGCCTACCGATAACGTCGCGGAGGAAAATACGATTGGCATTTTACGGGAAAATACCTGCTCCTTCAGCACTTCCTTCACCCATTTCGGCATAATAACGAGTGAGATTCCTTCCTTGTCCTGCGACACCCAGCTAATGGGCTTGTCTTCTTTCTTGAATAAGGAAAGCGCAAATTGTATCATTTCCAAATGCTCTTCGACAATTTTCAGCTGATACGTATCTATCGTATATAAGCCGCTTTCAAATACGAGCTCTTCTTCAATAACCGACAGCGTATCCTGCAAACGGTTAATTTCGCGCATGAGCTCAACGCTCCAAATGATTTCCTTACGGTCCGAGGCCGGTACCTTCTTACTATGCTTGTTCATCATTTTAAACAAATATTCGCTTTGAGTAATGGCATCCTCTACGGCTACAGCAAGCGATTCGCGAATCTCCTCTTGCAGCAGGCGCGTAACGATTCCTTCAAATACAGCATGATTCAGCTTATACGTCAAAGCTTGCTGTGCTGCTGTTTCAAGCAAGTGGCCCTCGTCGAAGACGACCGAGCTATGCTCTGGCAGCAGAGGCAGCTGACCTTCGCGCTTTCTAGCCTCATAAGTCCAAATATGCTCCATATAGAAATCATGGGAGCATATGATGACATCTGCCGCTTTGCGGTAATGGTCGCGTGACAGCGTTTGGCCGCAGCGGTGTCTGACATCACACACCAAGCAGTCCTGGAATACATCCCAGCCTATCTCATTCCACTGCTCGTCATTTAAGCTCGGATAGTCCTTGCGATTTCCGTACGGATGGAAACTTTGCATCGAATCCGGCCTATTCACGAAGCTGGGGAGATCGCGATAAATGTTATCGAACAACTCTGCATCATCTTGCCCTGCTCTGGCATCGTCCAGCTTATTCAAACAAATATATTGATCTGCAGATTTCCCCAATCTGGCATCGATCGTTAAATCCAAGTGTCGGGCTAGCTTCGCGATATCGCCTTCGGGCTTCACAAGTTGTTCGATTAACGATTCATCAGCACATGCAATAATGGCCGGCTTTCTCGTATAACGTGCATAGCTGATCGCATAAAGCAGGTATACGAATGTCTTGCCAGTACCCACACCCGCTTCGGCAAAAATGGTTTGTTTGTCCGCATAGGCTCGTTCCAATTGAAAGGCCATATAAATTTGTTCGTCTCTAATTTCAAAGCCGGCCTCAGGCAGCTTCTCATAAAAAACATCGGCAATCCAATCGCTCGCCTGCTGGATAAAGGGCTGTTTCGGGTCAAAATCAAACGGATATTTATTCACGGGTTGCTGGCCTCCATATAATAGGCACAAACGGCTGCGTGCAAGCACGCAGCCGTTTGTGAAAATCATCTCCTAAGCATACATTCTAATATACCATTAGAACTTATGTTTAGTCAAATAAAATGGAGCTACCTCTCGATCATTTTCGTCCAGAAGCCGCCTTTGAATTGTCTTGGTTCATGGGAAATGACGAACGCCCGCGGCGCTTCTGCCGCTATGCTGTCCATAAGCTTTTTCTCATTGCTTCGTTTGACGAGTACTTGCATGACCAAGCGTTTGCCTTCACGGCCATCCGCAGCCCATGACGTCACGCCATAGCCGTAGCTTCTAAGCTTGTCCGGGAGCTTGGTTTCAACAGAATTGACGATAACCTGCACGACGGAATAGCCAAGCGCCATATATTCCTCGATCCGGCTCCCCAGATAGACACCAGCACCGAAGCCAAGGCAATAAGCAGCCATATTAACCGGATTGGACAGATTCTGCAGAACCAGGTTCAAGCCTGCCAAATAAATAAAAACCTCGAGCATCGCAAGGAGGGAAGCCGCGCCTCTCCTTCCCTTTATCGAAAAGATCAGGCGCAGCGTAAACAAAGACACATAAGCGATATTAATGCCGATGATCGACCCGACTAGGAGCAGCATGCTCATTGCCTACTCTCGTGAAGCGATGTAACGAGGCCGAGGCTTCTGACCGGAGTAAGGCTGCTGCAGTTTATTTTCCGTACTATTATAAACGAGAAATACATTGCTTCGCGGATCTGGCGTAATGTTGCTATTAGAGCCGTGCATCGTATTACAATCAAACAAAACGATGGACCCGGCTTTTCCGGTAATCGTATGAATTCCGCCCTCCTTGTTCAGCATTTCCAGACTATGCGGATCAGGAACGCCGTATTCTTGACGACGAAGTGATTGCTTGAAATGATTGTCGGGCGTCTTCCCTATGCAGGAAATAAATTTCTTGTGGGAGCCGGGAATGACCATCAAAGGCCCGTTATGCTGAAAGTTATCCTCGAGCGCGATGGAGCAGCTGAATGCCCGCATGGAAGGCATCCCATCCTCCACATGCCAGGTCTCGAAATCCGAGTGCCAATAAAATTCTTTCCCCGTAAAGCCTGGTTTGAAATTAATGCGGGATTGATGAATATAAGAATCGGAGCCAAGCAAATAATTTGCGATTGCTACGAGCTTTGGATGAGCAGCCAGCTGCTTGAACTTTTCATTATTGTCATGAACAGCGAAGACCGACCGCACTTCTCTGCTCTCCGGTTCCAAAATGACGTGCTCCGCTTCTTGCTCGCGATATATCTTATTTAGTCTTTTCAACTCCGTTCGCCATTCGGATAATTCCATCTCAGAGAAAAATCGTTCCAAAACCAAGAAGCCGTTTTTCTCGTAAAAATCGGATTGCTCCTTGCTCAGAGGACTTTTCTCGGTCCATTCCGAATAGAGTACGTCATCCTCGCGCTTCATCACAACAGGCTTTTCCTTGATTCTGGAAGGATACTTATCCTCTAGGCCTTGTTTTACCATGTTCTCATCTCTCATGATTCGATTCATAGCAATCACTCCTCGTAAATTAGCTTAGTTGGCTTCTACTATAGGATAAACACCGTCTGCATCATGCACCTCATCGCCCGTTAACGGAGGATTGAACACACAAATCATTCTCATTTGACTATTGGCTCGAAGCAGATGCTTCTCATGACCATTAAGCGCATACAGCGTTCCTTCTTTTATCTTGCAGGTGTCGCCTCCGACAACTTCTATTTCTCCATCGCCTTCCACACAATACACGGCTTCTACATGATTACGATACCAAATAAGCGTTTCTGTTCCTTCTTTAATCAGCGTGTCATGCATAGAGAAGCCCATACCATCCTTCTTGAGCAGCAGCCTTCGGGAATTCCATGTTTGCGTATCAATATCATCCTTCGTTCGAATAACATCATCCAAATGTTTTACAATCATTTTCTGTCACCGCCCTATTCAATATGCCGAAATGATTAATTGCTGCATTAAACGTTCACTTCTACCTTATCCGCTATCGTCTTGGCTTTGCTTCGCGCTTCACTTTCTATTACCTTCTGCAACGCTTGCTCAATGACTGCGAGCCCCTGCTTCAATACTTCGTCCTCAATCGTTAAAGGCGGCATTAGCTTGGCTACTTCGTCGAACGGTCCCGAGGTTTCCATGATCAGGCCGTTTCGGAATGCTTCTTTACATACTTTCGAAGCCATCTCCGGCTCTCGGAAGCTCATCCCTTGTATAAATCCCGTACCTTTAATTTCGCTTATCCATTCCGGATAGTCCGCCGCCTGCTTACTCAGACAAGTATAGATGACGTCGGACTTTCGCTTGATGTCCTTTTGAAACTCATCCGATTCCCAATATCGGAGCGCTTCGGCAGCAGCCACAAAGCCTAGATTATTACCGCGGAACGTTCCATTATGCTCACCCGGATTCCAGATATCATGCTCTGGCTTAATTAACGTGAGCGCAAGCGGAAGCCCGTAGCCGCCAATGGATTTCGACAAACATACAATATCCGGTTTTATCCCCGACTCCTCAAAGCTGAAAAATGTTCCCGTTCGGCCGCAGCCCATCTGTACGTCATCGACAATGAGAAGCATTTGATGCTTTCGGCAAATTCGTTCCACATTCTGCAGCCATGACGAGCAAGCGCTGTTAAGTCCGCCTTCACCCTGCAAAGTTTCCAAAATTACCGCTGCTGGATAATCGATTCCGCTTCCGGGATCATCAAGCAGTTTCTCCAGCATCGCAGATGTATCGATCGAATCTCCAAAATATCCGTCAAATGGCATAAAGGTCGTACCGCTTAAAGACAAGCCCGCGCCTTTTCGCTTAAACCGATTGCCCGTTGCAGACAGGGATCCTTGCGTCATGCCATGAAACGCATTCGTAAAACAAATGATATTCGTTCTACCCGTCACTTTACGTGCCGTTTTCATTGCGCTTTCCACCGAGTTTGTACCCGTCGGGCCTGGAAACATCACCTTATACTGTAGTCCGCGCGGTTCCAGAATCGTCTTATTAAATGTTATGAGAAAATTTTCTTTCGCTTTGGTAGCCATATCCAAGCTGTGAGTGACCCCGTCCTCCAGCAAATATTCAATGAGTTTTGTCCGAATGCGGGAATCATTATGCCCATAATTCAATGCTCCTGCCCCTGCAAAAAAATCGATGTAGCTTTTACCGTTAACATCCCGCATTATTGCATTGCTTGCCGTAGTAAATACAGTTTGAAAGCTGCGGCAGTAGCTTCGCACCTCGGATTCCATTTGATTAAACACATTCAAATGATCTTTTCCCTCTTGTATTTGATCCATTGTAAAACCTCCCTGTTTGAAGTTAGAGTCTAACAGCCCTTGCTCGATCTCTAAGCGGACCGATTCGAAACAACAGCTCAGGTTCATGGTTTATCCCATCTGGAAAAAGGCATGGCCCGTAATGCTCAACTATTTTACATTCGGTTTCCTCTATCCCGGCTAGCCCCGTAAATAGTCTCATGGAAGGAGTATTACGAGGTCCCACAGTCGCTTCGACATACCGTATTGGCTGCTTATTTCCCTTACGATTCAATAGCTCCTGCAGCATGGCTTTGGCAATACCCCGTCCTCTTGTCTGCTCATTAACGGCAACCTGCCAAACAAAAAGGGTATCTGGCTGATCGGGCCGCCGATAGGCAGACATAAAGCCAACAATCTCAGTGCCCTTGCAAGCGACAGCACAAGTCTCTTTAAAAATATCGCAAAGCATGATATAGCAGTAAGACGAATTCAAATCTAACACACCTGATTTCTTAATGAGATGCCAAACGGCTGAACCGTCACTCTCGGATGTTGCACGTACTTGAATGTCATCAGTCGCAGTAGTCTTTATCCTTCTCACCTCCTTGGCAGCAGCTCCCATTTAAACGAATTCATTTACAAAAATCGTTTCAAAAAGGCTTGCAGCCGTTCACTCTGCGGATTAGTAAAAATATCCTCGGGAGTACCTTGCTCGACGATAAGACCATCCGCCCCGAATATAACGCGATCCGCTACCTCGCGGGCAAATTCCATTTCGTGTGTAATAAGCATCATCGCCATTTGACCTTCGCAGGCAATTTCTTTGATTACAGTCAATACTTCGCCAACAAGCTCGGGATCAAGTGCGGAGGTTACTTCATCGAACACCATGACCTTAGGCTGCATCACTAGCGATCTTGCAATGGCAACCCGTTGCTTTTGTCCGCCGGAAAGCTGTGAAGGATAGACGTGAAGCTTCTCCTCGAGTCCAACCTTTCGAAGCATCATGATCGCCCGTTCCTCCGCCTCTTCCTTCGTAAGCTTTAGTACAGACCGCGGCGCCATGGAAACGTTATTTATCACACTCATATGCGGGAATAGATTGAAATGCTGAAATACCATCCCCACCTTGCTGCGCATTTTCCGTAAATGCTTTTCTTTTGCGCGGACCCGTTTCCCCTTCGACACTGTATGCCATAACGGCTCATCATCAATCAAGATTGTCCCTGATGTCGGTTCCTCCAGAGTCATTAGCATTCGTCCCAGCGTAGTCTTGCCGGAGCCGCTAGGACCAATAAGAGCGATCTTTTCTCCCGGATAAATGTCTAAATCAACTCCTTTAATGACATGCAGATCACCGAAACTTTTCTGTATGGATTGGAAACTAACAATCGGTTTCGGCTTTGCCAATGCATCATGTGCAGATGACGGCTCAATTCGAAGGTTGCTTTCCGGCTCGGACATGAAGCTTTTATCCAACTGTGCGTTCATCGTATTCCACCTCCCTCGTGATTCTCGCGTTTTAACAATCGCTTCTCCAGACGGCCAACCCCGTATGAAAACATTAAACTGACAACTAAGAATATGAGTCCAACTATGGAGTATGGCTCAAATACGCGATAGGAAACAGATACTTGACTTTTTGCCGTCAGAAGAAGCTCCACAAGCGTGATAGCCATCAAAGTCGGTGTTTCTTTGAAAATCACAATTAAATAATTGCCCATCATCGGGATAACAGGCGGCAGCGCTTGAGGTAAAATAACGGCTACCCATGTCTTTCTCTTCGATAAATGAAGTGCCGTTGACGCTTCCCATTGACCACGGGGTACCGCATCGATACCGGTTCGAAATACTTCAGACATATAAGTGCCGTAATGAAGACCAAGTGCGATTACGCCCGTTACAAAAGCAGACATCGCGAACGATGTTAGCATAGGCACACTGAAATAAAGAAAAAAGACTTGAACGAGCAGCGGTGTGCTGCGAATAAATTCAACAATCGAACGCGAGAGCCATCTAATCGGCCGGAACGCTGAGCGGCCTGCAAACGCTAATAAGAGACCGAAAAAAATCGAAAGAACGAAGCCGAATAAAGTTGAACCTAATGTGACGGGAAAAGCTTTTAAAAAAATTGGAAGCAGCTCTAAAACATAATCCCATTTCCACATTTTCTTGTATCACCTCCATACCGTAAGCTTGCGCTCCAGCAACCGGAACGTTACGGAGATGCAGGAGGAGAGCACAAAGTAAATGAGCAGCAGCAACCCGAATATGTACGGCGTCCAAATGTAATAGTTGTTTCGCAATATCATCGCCGCAAATGTCAAATCAGATAATGTGATAAAGTACACAAGCGATGTTGACTTCAATAATTCGATCATTAAGTTACCAAATGGCGGTATCATCCTCGCAGCTGCTTGAGGCAAAATAATACGAACCATTCTTTTGTTTCCTGATAAATTCAGCGCAATACCTGCTTCATGCTGTCCCTTTGACACGGCTGCAACGCTGCTGCGCACAATCTCTGCTCCATAAGCACCTATATTGAGTCCTATAGCCAGCACTGCCGCCATAAGCTTAGGAAGCTCAATATGAAGAAATGGCAGCGCGAAGTAGACCCAAAACATTAGAACAAGCAAGGAACAGGCTCGAAATATTTCTACGTACGCCTTCGCAATGGCTCTTATAATGGCATATCGGGATAAGCTTCCTAAACCAGCCCCTACGGCAAGCAACAATGATACAATCGCAGATAAAATGCCAACTTGAACGGTAATCAATGTCCCGTCAAGCAATAAAGGCAGCCATTCGTACAACGGCATGTTTATCTCAAGCTTTGCAGAGCTGTTCAGCTGTTGCATCTTGCGGAAGCTCCTGCTCTGTGAATCCGAATTTTTTTAATATTTCAAGCAGCTCGCCGGATTCCTTCATTTTGTTAAGCTCTGCATTGTATGCCTCTTGGAATGCCTCGTCTCCAAAACGAAATGCAGTTGCGCCGTAACCGCGAACGCTTTCACCATTCATCATTGGTTGTTCGAAATTCATGACGCGTTCCAATCCACTGTCATTCGCAGCCTCTAGACGTGATTGCAAAGCAGGCCCTGTCATGGTCATCGCATCGGCGCGTCCTGATTGAAGTGCGCTGATCGCGGCATCCTGATCAGGCACTTGAAGCATTTGTTCATCGGAAACACCAGCAGCCTTCAAATATTCTACTTCTATTGCTCCCGCCATAACCGCTACCTTCAAATCCGGCTGCTCCGCTATCGCTTGGTAGCTGGTTAACCCTTGCGGGTTGCCTGCTTTAACTGCTAGCGCTTCTCCTATGCTGTATTCCGGGTCCGCAAACAACACGGCTTCACAGCGATTTTCATTTATGAACATCCCGGCAGTGATCAAGTCAAAACGCTCGGCTTGGAGCCCGGCAATCAGCGAAGTAAATTCCGTCAGCTCCCCTTTTAACTCTTTAATTCCTAGTCGATTCAAAATAACCCGCGCAATTTCCACAGCTTCACCCGTTAATTCGCCGCTCTCGTTTTTATAGGCATACGGGTTCTCATTCGCGAATCCCACTGTAATGTATCCCTGTTCCTTAGCTTGTGATAGTGTATCCATTTGGTCCCGGCTGTTGTTTCCGCAAGCGGCCAACAACAACATCGGTATCGCCATTAAAACAGCTAAAGCTTTACTCACGTACTTCCACATCCTCTACATTTATTTTCGAACTCCTATAAGGCTAACATCTATTTCCAGCGAGGTCATTTCCAGAATTGCGTGATAATTCAGCAAATATTAAGCTCACCTTGGGAGAGATGAGGTCACCCGACTGATTCATCTAGTTCCTCCCATATCCTCCCACATTGTATGCTAAACGATATTTCAAAAATCCGGAGAGTTATGTTATATAATTTTTATTTATAAATTAAAACCGATTTATTCTCACATTCGTTGTTCATAACAGAAAATGGACTTCTATTTGATTTTTTACTGTCTTCTTCGAATAATGAGTAATATTTATTATTTTTTTTTATAAATGAATTAGCATATCCAAATGAAAAAAGGAGTTATTTGTCGAGATGACAAATAACTCCTTTTTTCAAGTTTTTAAAAGTGTGACAAAAGTACGGCTATCGTACCCTTTACTTCTCATATGATAATATGGACTAAGATCGATCACTACCGAATGAATGTTAAACTATCTATAGCATATGTATCAATAAGCATGATCTTCTCGCATTTTTTTCAGAACGGAGGTATGGAAGCCATCGCAGCGATAAAACATTGGGACCTAAAACCACTGCTCTTCGGACTTTTGTTTCTATGCTTTGCCGACGCCGCTTTTACGGACATCGGACTTCGACTCTTCCTTATCGACGAGCTAAATCCGCTCGTAAAGCGTCTCTACGAATGGAGTATAATTGGCTATTACGCGATGAAGCTGCTGCTGCCGCTCATTCTTATTCTGATTTACTATAGGACAAACAACCGCATGTGGCTTAATCCTTGCATTCTCGTTACGGCTTTGCTCTATTTCATCGTCAACATCTTTCACTTCATTTGGATTTCTTATGTCGCATAAGAAGGTTTGCCGCCCTCCAAACCATTGTGATGATTTTCTTTACCTCTATCACGGGTGCTGTATAATAACAAATATATGTTTACCTGCAGCACTTTTGTACAGTGAAGAATAAAGGAGTTTATCATCATGATTGAAGCACGACAATTAGCGCCGCTCGCCATTGCCAAATTTATGTTGAAATGGCTCCTGCTCGCAGGCACAGTCGGCATCCTGTCAGGCTCTGCCTCCGCCCTCTTCCTTACGAGCCTCAACCTGGTAACGGAGACGCGAATCCAACATCCATGGCTGCTTTGGCTGCTGCCCGCAGGCGGCGCTCTAGTAAGCTTCCTCTATCTTAAGATCGGAAAAGATTCGGGAAGAGGAAATAATCTGATTATCGAGCAAATTCATTCCGGTAACGGCGCGGTTCCCTTAAGAATGGCTCCGCTTGTCTTATTCGGTACGCTGACGACACATTTGTTCGGCGGATCTGCAGGCCGGGAAGGCACGGCCGTTCAAATGGGGGGAAGCTTGTCCGAATGGGTAGGCAAGCTGTTCAAATTACAACCGGCCGACCGAAAAATCATTCTCATGTGCGGTATTAGCAGCGGCTTTGGCGCTGTGTTCGGCACGCCGCTTGCGGGTACGATATTCGGCCTAGAAGTGCTTGCAATCGGGGTCATTAGCTATGAAGCGCTGCTTCCCTGCTTTATAGCCAGCTATGTAGGCCATTTGGTCACTACGGTCTGGGGAGTTAACCATATTCATTATTCGATAGGGATTGTTCCTGCTCTTGAATGGCTGCTACTGGTTAAGATCGTTGCCGCTTCTGTATTATTTGGCTTGGCTGCCCTGCTTTTCACCCAGCTTACCCGATGGCTCAAACTGTTATTCAGCAAACGGATTACCAATCCGGTATTCAAAAGCGTAATTGGCGGTTTCATAATCATCGCACTTGTCTATGTTTTCGGCACCCGGGAATATTTAGGGTTAGGTATCCCGCTCATTCAGCAATCGTTTCAAGAAACGGTTTCTCCGCTTGTTTTCCTGCTGAAAACATTATTCACAGCTATTACCTTAGGGACTGGCTTTCAAGGCGGCGAAGTGACGCCGCTGTTCGTCATCGGCTCAACGCTGGGCAGTGCGCTCGCTGGCTTGCTCGCAGTGCCAATTCCGTTACTCACAGCTATCGGGTTCGTCTCCGTATTTAGCGGAGCTGCCAAAACGCCGATCGCCTGCTATATAATGGGGATCGAGCTATTTGGCTCCGAAGCGGCTGTCTATTTGTTTATAGGCTGCGTGATCGCTTTTCTCTGCTCAGGTCGGATCGGTATTTACGAAGCGCAAAAGCCGAGATGACACCTCCACTGCGCATAAAAATGGCCTGCTTCCCCATACGGGAAGCAGGCCGCTTCTCTTTTTTTAGAAATAAACGATATAGATGATCGCAGCGAGCACAATCCGGTAAATTGCGAAAGGTACAAGCTTGATTTTGTTAATCAGCTTCAAGAAGAAACGAATAGAAAGCAGTGCAAATACGAAAGCGCTCAAGAATCCCGCAATGAAAAACGGCAAAGTCTCTAACGTGAAGTACTGCCAGTTTTTCGCCAACGATAGCATGCTCGCTCCAGCCATAATCGGTACCGCCATAATGAACGTGAAGTCTGCCGCAGCGCGGTGACTCATCCCTAGCAGTACCCCGCCTGAAATAGTAGAGCCGGAACGCGAGAAGCCCGGCCAGAGCGATAAGCATTGGATCAGTCCGACCGAAAGAGCCTGCTTGTATGTAATTTGGTCGACCGTCTCCACCTTTGTCTTCGCCGGTCTAAAGCGGTCCGCAATAATCATAAGTACGGCGCCGATGACGAGACCGAACAGCACGGTCTTAATCGAAAATAAATACTCATCGATGTAGTCATCAAACAAAAGACCTAATATACCCGCAGGAAGCAGACCGACAATAACATGCGTAAGTTTTAGCTTGCTTTTGGGGCCGGTCGGCAGCTGCCCTGCATCCTGTTTGCCTTGGCGCAAACCTAGCAGTTCAATAAACCGGTTTCGGAAAATAATGACCACGGCTAAAATCGAACCCAGCTGAATGACGATTTTGAATGTATTCGCTACATATTTCGTCAAATACTGTTCCGATTGGAGCCACATACCGTCAACGATGATCATATGTCCCGTCGAAGATACGGGCGCAAACTCCGTCACGCCTTCCACCAATCCCAAAATAATCGCTTTTAAAATCATGAAAAAGTCCATTTGTGGTTTTCTCTCCTAACTCTCTGTATGATATAAGACGATAAAGAACAGTATCGTACAAATCATACCATAAAAAGGCTTCAGCCAACAAATCAATGCTGTCATAATATGTTCTCTTTGTACAACATAAGCTTAAAATCGACAAGATGCGCGAGTTTAGTAAACCAATTAGAGGCCAATAAAAAAACCGTTTCACTTTTAGTGAAACGGTTTTTTTATCAACTCTACCTTCGCAAACTGATATGATGATATCACTCATTTCGTCAACCAAACCGCTGGCGGTAGCCGCATTTCCGGCAAAGCTCCTCGACTGCTTCCCGTCTGGAGAAGCCCTCATATAGTTTCGTTGCCCGCTCATTCTCGATAATTTCCGAAAAATGAGTTTGATGGATGTTCCCCAGATTAATGACGCCTTCACCGTCCAAGCAGCACGGGATGACCGTACCGTCAATCAGAATGCCTGCTTGATTGCGCAGCGCATGACAGAAGCCCTTGCCATTATATTCAGGCTCCTTCAAATCCGGCCATTTGAATTCCGGATCTTGGTTTAAGTAAATACGCTCTGCGATTTTTACGCCTGACCCCGGAATGAACTTTTCCTCGATTTTATAGTCGAGATTAAACGCCTTCTCGATCATGCCGAGCAGCTCACGATTTTTGTTCTTCTGCTGATTTTTTTCATTATCCATGTCGAGATTCCATAAGCGAAACGAAATAATGATATTGCTGGTGACAACCGCTTCCTTCACAAAGGACAAAATTTCCGCCAGATAGCCTTCCTTATTGGTCGATCCCGCATGACCGTCAAAGCTATGGAGCGAAAAATTGATCTGGCGCAGCGCCGGTTTGTTTAACAGCTTATGTTTATTTTTCGTTATAAGCGTACCATTGGACGTAATATTTACTTTAAAGCCCTTCTCATGGCTAATATCGAGCAGCTCATCCATCTTAGGATGAAGCATCGGCTCGCCCTTCACGTGAAAGTAGATATAATCGGTGTGCGGTTTAATTTGATCTAGCGTTTTTTTGAAATCCTCCACTTGAATAAACCCTTTCGCACGAAGCGTAGGAGGACAGAAGCTGCATGATAAATTGCATATGCTCGTCGTTTCTATATAAAACTTTTTGAATTTTTTCATTCGTCTTGTACCCCATTCTCCATTGCTCAGCTGCCTAAGAGACGATAGCATGAATTTTGCTTTTCGATTGCTAATCTATTATACAACGCGGAGCTAACTTGTGACAAAAAAGGAATAAACGGCAGCAGCCAGTTATTCCCGTTTCTCGTCGCGCAATGGACGAATCCCGACCGGAATGGCTTCTGGCGAAGCCTGAATGAAATTTGCTTGAAAGGAGCCCTCATAACGAAAAATTAGTCCAAAAATCGGATTTCGAACGTCGACAGTAATTTTGTAACAGCCTTCATGGTCATCATACCACTCGTTTACCTCGGCAGTGCCGGTAAGCAGCCTTGGAAATCGGAACTGGAGTACTCCCTCGTAGAACCGCTGCTCTCCTGAGCGTATCCGAATACCACCGTTTTCTGTAACGGAGATTTGTAAATCTACCGCTAAATGTTGTTTATTGCCTAAATAGTCAACGATAATCTCCCTCTTACCGCTGTACACCATCGTTGCATCAAAATGTCTTACCGATCGGGGAAACTTGAATTTTCGAATCCAAGTGACTGTCTCGCGACCGAATCTGTCGAGATACGCAAAGTTCTCAATCGAAAACGGAATGTTCTTACCGCCCTGAGGAAACATAATGTGGCGGAATGTTCCAATAAATAACGGCAACGTAACGAGCTTGTTATACCAAATCCGCTGCATCACACCGTGGCCTATCGATGCTACCCGATCATGGCTGCTAAAACCAAATCGCTGCTGAATCCGAGGATGAAGTTTCTGAAAGTCCGCACCTAGCGCTTGCTCATAGATCGATCTCATCGTAAACTCCCCCTAGCCGTATAAGACGGTATGTACTCACGTTTGCATCGGCTTGCCTGCGGTAAATGCCTTCGGCTCCAATTGGCAGTCAAACATAATCCAATCATCGGAATAGCGAGCGTAATCGGGTTAAAAGGCGATCTAAGCAGTTCTGGGGTACATACAATCACTGGAGCGGTTAATACAAGAAGCGCGAAAAGTTGAACCTTTAGAATCCAGTTTTTCCTGTGCAGGAATGCTGTTATCACTCCAAAACCAATTTCTATGGCGCCTATCAGCTGAACCGTTTGCAGCTCCATCCCCTCAAACCAGCCTATTTGCTTCAGCATTTGCAGCTCTCCTGCTTCCGGAAAAAGAAGCTTCGGTACAAGTCCCTCGTAGCACCAAAGCAGCATTACGAAAATGACGCTCAAATAATGAATAAGTGCTCGCTCGGCAATAACGGAAGGCGGAATACGCTCCTCCAGCCAAATGCGCAACCGATCAAAGCTCCATGCGGTGGCGTATCCGAACAGGGGTCGGAACACAAAGTGATCCAGCATGCGTCCAGCGAACCCATACCTAGTTTTATAATCATATAATGTAATAAACGTAAGCTTGTCACCGTTCTCCTTATATCTCCAGTAGCCGCCGCCTTGACGAATTAAGGAAATATGCTGCTCTGAGGCGAAGGATAAGGTGGACAAACGCTCTGCCTTCTGATTGTCAAAAGTATTGCTCGTTTCACCCGTGCCTGATATTTTCAACCCAAAGCCTATTCTCGTTTCATATAAAAATTTTTGTCCATCTGTCTCATTCAATTTCGGAAAATATTGTATTTCCGAAAAACGAAGATCCCACTGATTATGCAGCTGAGGCGATTGCGTATGCTCCCACAGTTCGTCAATTGTCGCATCGATATCCAGCTCAACATAGATCGGTTTAATTTTCACCCGCGATCTCCCCCATGCTAGCAGCTTGAGTACCATGCTCCATAAATCTTCCCATTAGCTCCGGCGTCGGCAAAAAGCAAACGTCTGCCCTCCCAAACATGCGGTATCGATTTCGGGCAATGAGATCATAAACCCGGTTTCTCCAAGCAAGCGGAACAACGATAAACAAATACAATATGCTCCACCATCCATCGAGTTTGCGAAAAACGCGCAGTGCTGCATCCGATTTCGTATAATACTGCCCCCCCTGTACCATTACAAACGTACCGATATCATTAAAAGGAAAATTCCCTTCAACTAGCAGCTGCTGCCCTACCAGCGATTGCAGCATCGCGAACTGAAAAGCTCTCGCTTTATCCCTTTTCGCTACAAAATGAGTGATTCTAATACAGAGCAAACATTGTCCATCAACGAGCAGTACAGCAGGTTCATTCTTCTTTAATTTAGTTTTATCCATTCTCGACCGCTTCCTCTCCCTATCATTTTAAGCGTAGAACAGTCCTTCAGGCAGTTCCATCTTTCGTAGAACGACATGCAAAGGGGTACTACGTAACGTAGTACCCCTTTGCCATTTAGCCTATTGCCGCTGTACTACTCCTGCTCATCCCGCTGGAAAAGCCCTCTTCTTCTAACCTTTTCAACCGCTTCTTTACTGCTGCGTACACCTAACTTTTTCAGCATTTTGTTCACTTGATTTTTAAGCGTGCTTTCTGCTTTGAACAGCCTTTGCTCGATTTGCGATTGCGAATAACCCGCTTCGATGAGCTCGAACACTTCGCGTTCGGCGCCTGTTAATTCCTTTAGCTGCTCCTCGCGCTTCAGCCTTGCCAGCTCCTTAAGTAAAACCTCCATTGGAGCGGAATGATGATATGCTGTACGAATCGATTGCGGAAGCTCCTGAAAACGCAGCTTCTCTAAGTATTGCACGGCGCCTGCGGTAAAAGCCTGCTTCATCGATTGCTCATCACTTATCGACGTTAACATGATTATTTTGACATTCGAATACTCCTGCATCATCATCGCTGTATGAATGCCATCAAGCCTGCTGCCATCCAGCTGGATATCCATAAGAACAACATCGATAGCGATATTATGCGCCATGCTGAGCGCTTCACTCGAATTCGTCGCAGCGCCGACGACAAGCATATCCGGTTCCCGATTGATAAACGAGGTGAGGGCTTTAATCCAATCTGCGTCATCCTCCACAATAAACACTTTAATATGGCTCAAACCGATTCCCTCCACTATTATTATAGAACCTTTTTCCGAGGCCAAACAGAGGACACACGCGTTCCGAGTCCTTCACGGCTAGCAAGTTCGACCTTTGCCCCGCTCTTATACATGACGTTATATACATAAGATAATCCCAGACCGAAATTCCGTCCTGTCTTGCCGCTGCTATAGAACGGATCGAACACTTGTCCAAGTCGATCCGCTCGGATTCCTACTCCATTATCTTTAACGGACAGCTCGATATCACGCTTGCGCGCATCCAGCCTAACCGTGATATTACCTCCACTTGGCATCGCTTCACAAGCATTCATCAGTACGTTACCTAGTGCCTCGCTAATGTGAACAGCATCGCATAAAACGATGGGACGGAGCTCATACACCGCATTCAGAGAAATACCTTGCTTTTTCAACAACCACTCATGCTGGACGAGGCATTGTTCAATTAACCTGTCAAGCTGAACGGGGGCTTCCTTTAGCGTAAAATCTTTCATTTGGCTGTGAATGCGGTTCATCATCTCTAGCATATGGTTGGAAGCATTCATGATGATCTGCATTTGCTGCGTAGATTGCTGATTAGATTTGGGAAACATGCTCTTTAAGTTTTCGGTGCTGATCACAATTTTACCTATCTCATTCTTAATCGTATGATTAAGCATCGCGGCTCCCAAACTGACAGCCCGGATCGTGCCCTCCAGCGGGTCATGCTCGAAGCGGAGCTTCACGCCAAGGACGCCGTAAATGAACGTGCAAAGCAGCGCAACCGCGAGTGAGTAAATGATAAAAACGGATATATAGTTAAAAAATTCAAAGTCAGGAGAAACAACCTTTGCAGCGTAGATGAAAAAAAGAACGGCGAGCAGCGTCGGCACAATAATGATCGTCGTAATGAATCGGCTTCGCTTTAACCGCACATCCTGCTCTTTCCAAAACGAAGCGGCTAATAAATAGCAGGAAATCAAATAATAAGGCGCGCACCAAACGAGCAGCAGGCTGAAAAACCATTGCTTGTTCGAGGTAGTCAAAATAATTCCGGCCATCAATAATATTGGAACCGCCAATAACAATTTAATCTTCCTTCTCGTTTGCTTAGCGTTCAAGGCTCCTGAGTAAATAAGGCTAAAAACAAAAACACCATATGGCGTTAACGTGTAGTTGAGAAATTGTAAGATTTCAGCCAGTATCGAAAGCCCATTACGCATGAATAAATCAGAAAGCCCTCCGATCGACGCGCTGCACAAGAAATACGCCGCCCAGCGATTCGATTCGTTTGTGCGGTTGTTTAACATTACAATAACGGCTGCCGAAAACAAAGCTAAGAAATAATACAGCATACTGCGATACCGTCCTGTCATCATTTGGTACGTCTATCGTATCATATTTGGCTCCTTGCTAACCCCAGATATCCAAAGTAAAAAAAGAAAAAATCCCAATCACGTTCATACAAACGGATTGGGATTTTTTGATTTAGTAGTCTGATTTCGGTTTTCGAGGCTGAGGCTTCGGCTTGTTCTGTACGGCGGGCAGATGGCGCATGCTTCTGAGCATCGGACCTTTACAGATTGGGCAGGTTTGCTCGGTAGCGGCAAACTCGTCTCTTACCCACGCCTTGCATTCCGGGTTTTTGCATTTGAAAATTTTTGTTGCCTTTAATTTCGGTTTTTCATCTTCGCTGATAGCCACGCTCTTGTATTCCCCTTTTCATCTCTGCACTAATGATGTTAATTATTTATGTCGTTAAATAAACTGGAACTACACAAACAGGTTTAGATACGGTAACGCTGTTGCCTGTGAACGCTAATTTCCCGCTTGCTTGATCAACCTTAAACGTTACGATATTGTTCGTATCCCGGTTAGCAGCAAGCAAATAACGGCCGTTTGGCGTCAATGCAAAATGACGTGGATGACCGCCTTCTACAGATATATGCTGAACAAGCGATAGTAGGCCTGTCTGCTCATCGATAGCGAATACGACGATGCTGTCATGGCCACGGTTCGACCCGTACAAATAGTTGCCGTCTGCTGAAACCTTTATTTCGGCACAAGAATTTTCATCCTTGAAATCGGCCGGCAGCGTGCTTACCGTTTCCTTGGTTGTTAGCTGGCCTGTCTCATTATCGTATGTAAACGAAGTAATTGTCGAATCCACCTCATTAATAACGTAGACAAACCTTCCATTTGGATGAAATGACAGATGACGCGGCCCTGCTCCCGGATGCAGCGCAGCCTCGCCATGATGAACCAGCTTCCCGCCAGCTGCATCAAGCGAATATGTAACGATGCGATCAAGTCCCAAATCCGGTACGAGCAAATACCGGCCATCAGGGCTGTAGAAAGTGGAATGCGGATGCGGGCGATCCTGACGCTCAGGATGCTGACTGCTGCCAACATGCTGCTGCACATCAAGCTTATTTCCAATTGCGCCTTCTTCGGTAATGCTAAATAGACCAATCATTCCACCATGATAGCTGGTTACCGTCAAAAAGCGGCTTTCAGCATCGCGCTGAATGTGGCAGATTGTCGAATCGACCGTAATTTTGCGGTTCATGATACGAACCGAGCCTTTAGCTGCGTCAATCGAAAAAGCGGCTGCTTCGCCAACCTTCTGTCCTGTTTCATTAACGGTTTCGGAAATGGCGTACAAAAGCTTGCGATCCTCGTCTACATTAAGAAACGTCGGATTTTTAAGTCCGGCAAATTCATCTGTCAACGTTAATGTGCCCGACTCTTCATCGAATGTATACACGTTAACGCCGCTCTCCTCTGCTTCCGCATAAGATCCAGCGAACACGAGCAGACGTTGCTGTTCAACTGTCACAATTAATTCCCCCTAAACATTTGCATGCCAGCGCTCATTTTTAAGCGTCTGACTTTCATACCATTATCTATTATAAGTCGTGATCGCATTCCAGACAAATAAGTTCTTTGTTAAAGCTGATGTTCGCCCGTACTCTCAAATAACTCGATAATTTCGCCATCCGGACCTTTGAAGAAAGCAATACGTACAGGAATCCCGCCAAGCACTGCATCCTTCGGCTCAACCGTCACTTCCATGCCTGCAGCTCTAGCCAGCTCTATGGCTTCCGTTACGTTATCAGAACGGAGAGCTAGATGCAAAAATGAGCCTTCCTCTTTCTGCCCTTCCGTTCCGCCAGCAAAAACCTCCAAATAATTACCATCGCCCGTATCAAGCATAATTGCGCGGCTATCGCCTTCGCCCCAACGCACGCGCTCTGTAAATCCCAGCACTTCTGTATAAAAGGATACCGTTTTGTCAAAATCATATACACGAATCGCGATATGATGAAATCCGCCGCCACCGATTTTTGCGTTTGTCCCCATACTTGTCCTACTCCCTTTTTTATGATCATTAAAAATATAGTTTATGATTCCAGTTTACGTCTCCAGCTATTGCCTGTCCAGAATACACGGTCGCCGTAACAAACTTCTCCGGCAATCTTTGCGATCGGAACTTTAATCGTTTTCCCGTTTATCAAAATAACAGCAGTCTGCTCATCCAGCTTGACGATCTCGCCTATCCGCTCGATTTGGCAGCTGCTCTTGAACGTTGAATCATCCATGAGCAGACCACCCCTTCATCGTTTATCAGGACTTTGCCGAGTCCGGAACGCAGTAGCCATCCGTGCAAAGCGCATCCGAATCTCCTTCATTTACTTGAATAAGATCAGGATGCTTCTCTGACCACGCCTTGTTCAGTGTATCCAGAAATACTTCCGGTGATTGAGCGCCCGATACGGCATATTTGCGGTCAACGACATAGAATGGAACGCCGCGTATGCCTATCTGGCGGCCTTCCTCTTCTTCTCCCCGCACCGCGTCTGCGAATTGGTTCGTCTCCAGCATTTCGGATACTGAAGCAGCATCCAGACCTGCATCTGCGGCAAGCGCGGCAAGCCGCCCGCGATTTCCGATATTTTCTCCATCCGTGAAGTATGCCTTGAACAGCCGCTCGGATACCGCCTTTTCCTTGCCGTGCTGTGCCGCAAAGTGAACGACGCGATGCGCGTCAAACGTATTGGTGGAAACCGTACCGTCAAAATTAAAGGTTAATCCAACGGCAGCCGCTTGCTCCGCCACATTTACCGTTGTTTCTTTCGCTTTCTCCAAGCTCATCCCGTACTTTGCTGCAAGCATGTGATAAGTGCTTACGTTGGAGTTAGGATCAGCAGACGGGTCCAGCTCAAAGCTGCGGAATACGGTTTCGATTCTTCCCTTATGCGAGAAGCGCTCAAGCGCGAGCTCAAACTTTCTTTTGCCTATATAACAGAACGGACAGACGTAATCCGACCAAATTTCCACTTTCATCACTGACACCTCCGATTAATTTCATAAAAAGTATGATACTTTATTTCTTATTGTAACATGATTAGTTACGAGTTTGAAAACGGAACTTCAACAAAAAAAAACGATTTCTACCGCAAGTAAAAATACTTGTCGATAAAAATCGCTTTTCTGTTAGACTGCAAAAATATGGCGACCGATCTTAATGGTTTGCTGGCGTGTCCAGATCCATTCGGACGTTGCCGTATCAGGATTAAAATAATAAAGCGCCCCGCCCGTCGGATCATAACCTCTCACCGCATCCTCCGCGGCTTGGTAGGCCGTTTTGTCAGGCGTAAGTTTATATTGTCCGTCAGCAACAGCCGTGAAAGCCAGCGGCTGCTCGATGACCCCTTTTATCGTATCCGGAAAGCTTGGAGAAGCCAATCGGTTCATAACCACTGCCCCTACCGCGACCTGACCTTTATAAGATTCACCGCGCGCTTCCGCATAAATGATTCTGGCCAGCATATCGAGCTCCGCTTTGTTTACCGAAACCTTCTTCAGCGTTTCCCATGTCTGGGTACCTGCGACGCCATCAGCCGCTATGCCGTATTCCTTCTGGAAGCGCCTTAGCGATTCCAGCGTTTTTGTACCAAAATAGGTTGTCACATCCGTGTTAAAATAACCGAGCGTTTTTAATCGGAACTGTAAATCCGGAACATCGGGTCCAGTGCTTCCGACCTTGAGCGTCGCTGGCGAAGCAGCGTGCGCCGCTTGTAACGGAACGCCAAATGCTGTCATAAATACGATAATAATCGCCATACTATGTTGTATGAATTTCATGTTCATTGTTAGAAATGAACCTCCCTTTTCTTTTGCGCGTGCACGATTCATTCGCGAAATGGAATAAGTTTGGTAACTTGTCGACTGGTTTGTTCGAGTTTAGCACAGTTACATCGTAAATGTAACTGATATCTAGAAATTACATACATTTACTAATTTACAACTTCGCAAAAATCTGAAACAGAAAGTTGACAAAATGATTAACTTGTAACTATAATAGTTACAAATGACGGGCGTTATCGCTCTTTATTTTTAAATCTAATGTAACAATTATAGTTACATGAAGAAGCATCATTATTATCCAAAAAAAATCAGAAAAAAAAGGAGTTTTTTCAGATGAAAATAGCCGTTATCGGAGCAGCTGGACGCGCAGGAAGCCGTATCGTTGAGGAAGCAAAAAGCCGTGGGCATCAAGTAACCGCCATCGTTCGTAATTCGTCTAAGCTTGCAAGCACGGAAGGAATCGAAGTACTCGTCAAGGATGTGTTCCAAACAGGTGCAGATCTGAGCCAATTCGATGCAGTCATTAATTCTTTTTCCGCTAAACCGGGCGAGGAACATCTGCACGTAGACGTAATCAAACATTTGATCTCCGCCCTGAAAGAAGCACCTGACACGACCCTATATAATGTTGGCGGCGCGGGCAGCTTGCAAGTGGATGATAAGGGTACGAGATTGCTGGAGACGCCTGAATTCCCAGCCTTGTACTACGCAACAGCTAAAGCGCAAAGCGACCAGCTTGACGTGCTGCGCGGTGAAAAAGAGCTGAAATGGACATACTTCAGCCCTGCAGCTCTGTTTGAGCCGGGTGAGAAAACAGGAAAAGTACAGCTCGGCAATGATCATTTCCTTCTGAACGACAAGCAAGAGAGCAAAATCAGCATGGAAGACTATGCGTCCGTGCTGCTCGATGAGATCGAAAATCCGCAATTTACAAATCGCCGATTCACAGCTATAAACGTATAAGTTAGATTTCAAAAACAAGTCTCTGTTTAAGAGGCTTGTTTTTTTGCCTGCATTTCCCTTTCCCATTGTCCCCCTCTACTTGACTTGTTACAATATAGCTATTACTTTCGTTTTCGATCAATTTAGTTTACATAATTATTATTATGTTCTTTTTATGCCGTTAAATAATAACGCCATTAATTACAGGAGATGATTGCTTATCAATATCTTGAAGCAGAAGGATCGCGAGGAGCTCGACAAGAAACTCCCTGCCATGCCCTGGTATATCGAAAAATTTATTAATTATAAGCTTCCGGACTTATCGCCCTCTTCACTCGTCGAATATATGAGAGACTATGAAACGTTTCTGAACTGGCTGATGGCGGAAGGGCTGTCAGAAGCGGCTAATATGAGAGATGTAGCGCTATTGGAGCTGGAAAAGCTGCATATGGACAGCATAGACGGTTTCCGCATGTACTTATCGACGTACAAGGAGGAGCGAAACAGCAAAACTACAATTTCACGCAAGCTCTCTTCCCTGAGGTCATTGTTCCATTATTTGAGCCAAATTGCCGAGGATGAGGAGTTTTATCCGCTTCTGAAGCGGAATGTGATGGCGAAGGTTGCGATCAAACGTACGCACAAGCCGAAGGATACAGCAGCAAAGCTGGAGGGCAAGCTGCTTCAGGAAGAAGAAATATCGGAGTTCATGGACTACATTAAGCAGCATTATGGGACGGATATAGCCTCGAACAAGCAAGCGCTCTATGCTTATGACTTAAATATGACGCGAGATGCATGTATCATAAGCTTTATTTTACATTCGGGGCTGCGGGTTTCTGAGCTTGTGAATTTGAACGTCGATGATATTGATGTTAAGAAAAAACTTGCTTACGTGTACCGCAAAGGTAAAAATGACGATACGTTCAAGACGCCCGTTTATTTCCGCCAGGAAGCGGTTGAAGATTTACAAGCTTACCTGACGCTGCGCGAGGTGCGCTACAAGGCTCCAAAGCGTGAAAAGGCATTATTTCTCGCCATTGCCAACGGGAAGAGTGAAGGCTCACGCATGACAAAGCGGGCGATTCAAGAAATGGTCATCAAATATGCGAAGCGCTTCGGCAAGCCATATTTATCTGTTCATAAATTAAGACATAGCTTCGCCACGGACTACTACTTGCGAAATGATATTTACAAGACGCAGGAGCAGCTTGGACACGCTTCTCCGGAAACGACACAAATCTATGCTCATTTGACCGATAAGACGATGGCCCAGGCAATCGACCGGTTGAAAAAAGAGGACGAGCCGAGCTAGCGCTTACAGTGCGCTTGCCTGGCCCGCCCTCTTTTCTTTTGTTCCGGCCGCTTAAGTGCTCGTTTGCAAAATAACCGACTCCTGCATGGAAAGCTGTGTCATGACGAGATTGGCATAGATTCCGCCTTGCTTCATTAACGCCGCATGTGAGCCCTGCTCAGCGATCCGGCCATTCTCCACGACTAGAATTAAGTCTGCGTCTTTAATCGTCGACAAGCGATGCGCAATAATAAATGCCGTTCTACCCGCCAGAAGCGTCTGCAAAGCCTCTTGAATATGCTGCTCGGTCTCCGTATCGACACTTGAAGTCGCCTCGTCGAGGATTAGTATTCTAGGATCGGATAGAAGCACGCGTCCGAAAGCGAGCAATTGCCTCTGACCAACTGAGAGCTTCGAGCCCCGTTCCTCCAGTTCCGTCTGATAGCCGCCTTGGAGCTTGGCGACGACGCGGTCCAATCTAACGCTTGCCCCTGCACTGCGCAGCTGCTCATCTGTAGCGTTCTCGTTGCCGTATCGCATGTTCTGCTCAAGTGTTCCCGCGAAAATAAAGGAATCCTGCAGCACGATCCCCATCTGCTTGCGCAATGATGCAAGCGTAACCTCCTTTACATCGATTCCATCAATGCGGACGGTTCCCCCCGATGCATCATAGAAACGCATCAATAAATTGACGATTGTACTTTTCCCTGCCCCGGTCGGCCCAACTAGTGCAACCTTCTGTCCCGGCTTCACGTGGAAGGTTACATCATGCAGCACGTCAGGCTTATTCTCCTCATAACGGAAGGATACACTCTCGAAGGCAACCTCACCGTGAACCTGCGGCAGTTCGCGGGCTTCGCTGCTGTTTTTGACTTCCGGATCTGTATCCAGCACTTCAAAAATCCGCTCTGCGGAGGCCATTGCTGACAGCAGCTGACTATATACCTTGGACAGCGCACTGAGCGGTCCCCAGAAGCGCCAAAGATAGTTAATAAACGCCATAATAAAGCCAAGCGTGATCGCGCCTTCCATAACCCGTACCGCGCCAAACCATACGACGATACAGGTTCCGAGCATTCCGATCAATTCAACCAGCGGATATACGGTGGATTCCAGCGTAATCGCACGCATGAACGCCTGCTTGTTTCGAGTATTGATACTATTAAATCGCTCATTGTTCGTCCGCTGGCGAGAAAAGGCTTGAATGACGCGTATCCCTTGGATTGTCTCGTTCAAATTGCCGTTAATGGATGACATCGTTGACCGTGAACGCGACCATGAGCCCTCGATTTTCGGACGCAGCTTTGCGACGATGAAATATAGCAGCGGCATCATGATAAAGGACAGCAGCGCAAGCTGCCAATCCATCCAGACCAAAATAACGACGATACCGAGAAGATGCGTAACTTCCATGACCATCGTAATTAATCCGCCGTTGATCAGCTCGCCAATCGCATTTGTATCGTTCGTAATTCTGGACATGATCTTGCCTGCCGGACGTCCGTCAAAAAACCGAAATGATAAGGATTGCAGATGATTGAACAATTGCTGACGCAAATCAAACAAAATACGTTGACCGGTAAAATTGATCCATTTCGTATGCATCCAGCTGAATAACCAGCCCACCAGTTTAATGCCAAGCAGTACGGCACCAAGCACATAGATAACGCTAAAATCCTTCTCTCCTATCCCTTTATCGATCAAATAAGCGAGAATGATCGGCTCTGACAGGCTCAGCAGCATATTAATCAGTACGATGATAACGACCCACATCATTAATTTACGATAAGGAACTAAATACTGAAGCATACGCCGCATATATTGGCCATTAAACGGCTTCTCTTCCACCTCTTCATCCATATCCCACTCAATCTGGCTCATAGTTTCACCTCATTTCTATTGATGAGCGATTTGCTTCTGCCTATCGAATAATTGACGGAAGAAGCCATTGCTTTCATTCAATTCCTTGTGCGTCCCCTGCTCGGTCAATCGACCGTTTTCTAGCACAATTATGCGGTCTGCGTGCTGGATGGAGGATAGACGCTGCGCGATAATGAACGTCGTCCGGCCCTTCATGACTTCGAGCAGCGCTTCGTGAATCGCCGACTCTGTCGCCGTGTCCACGCTTGCCGTTGCTTCATCGAGCACGAGGATCGGAGGATCCATTAAGATAGCGCGCGCTAGCGCCACACGCTGACGTTGACCGCCGGATAAGCCGACTCCACGCTCACCGATGCGGGTATCGTAGCCGCTTGGCATACTTTCTATGAACGAATGAATTTGTGATTTGCGTGCGGCATCCTCAATTTGCTCCTGCGTTGCACTGGGTTGCCCATACGCGATATTATCACGAATCGACGCCGAGAACAGGAAGGTTTCCTGCGGCACGATGCCGATGCTCCTGCGCAAACCGTCAAGGTCATAATCCCGCACATCTACCCCATCGATGAGAAGACGGCCGCCTGAAACATCGTAAAAGCGCGAAAGCAATCCTATGAGACTGCTCTTGCCTGAGCCGGTAGCCCCCAGCACGCCGATGACTTCGCCTTGCTTCACCTGAAAGGAAACACCGTCCAATATTGGTTTATCTTTCGCTGCATCCTGATCGGCAAAATGGAAGGATACGCGGTCGAAAACCACATTACCGCTCATATTGGCAGTGCATATTCCCTGAACAGGGTTCTCGATGTCGATCGGCGTATCGAGCACTTCGAAAACGCGCGGAGCTGCCTTAATCGCTTGCTGTAAAATATTAATTTGCCAGCCAAGCATATTGAGCGGCCAAATAATGCCCCAAGTGTACCATTGGAAGGCCATAAAGGTGCCGATCGACATTTCGCCTCGCACGACGAAGACCGCCCCGATCCAGATCATCATAACGAAGGTAAGACCGCCGTAGAAGCCCATTAACGGAAAGGCTTTAGCCTCAAGCTTCGCGCGTTCCATATTGGTCTCGAAGTTTTGTTCGTTGCGCTCAGCGAATTTCCGCTGCTCGACCGTCTCGGTCGCAAACGATTTGACGACGCGGATTCCAGAAATATTTTCTTGCAGCGTCGTCGTCAACCGGCCCATTTGCTCGCGAATATTCGACCAAGCGGGTCCAACCTTATGATTAAAGCGAAATAATACAAATAAGATAAACGGGATCGTAATTAAGCAGATTACGGTCACCTTCCACTGCATCATCATCATGAAGATGGTCGTGCCAAGAAAAGTAAGCATGCCGGTAATTAAATTCATGGCTCCAAACCCGACAAAGTTTTTTACCGCTTCAATATCGCCTGTCATTCTTGACATCAACTGGCCGGTCTGCGCGCGATCGTAATACGAGAACGACAAGCGCTGCAAATGCTCGTAAAGCTCCTTCCGAAGCTTGAACACAACATTTTGCCCGACCAGCTCTTGCGAATAGCCCTGCACGAACATCCCTGCGCTCTTTAGCGCTTGAATGCCCACAAGAGTCAGCGTTAGTCCGAGCACTACGGACATATCGCGTTTTCCAATTCCTTCGTCAAATATTTGACCTAAAATCCAAGGTGCGACCAAATCGAATATCGTCGCCAAAAGCATGATCGTAATGGCTGTAAAAACCCATTTAGCGCTTGGTCTTACATAAATCATTAATCGTAAAAGCGTTCTCATAAGACAACCCCTTTCCCTGTTGAAAACAAAAAAAGACCTCAAGCCAAATTTGGCTTGAGATCTTCGTATGATGGCGGGCAACAGCGAAAAAACGCTACGTTGACACCAGTGCACGAAGGCAGGCCGGTCGGCATGTTAGATTAGATTTATGGAATTTCATGTTAGACTGCGCGCCGCCAACATTTAATTCAATCCAATTGTTCAACATCCTAGAGCCCCCCTTTTCGTTTTCCGATTGTTCATTATTTCCTAACCCATCCAAATCTTAACACCTGTATCTGTCTTTGCGCAAGAGGTCATTTGAAATAAATATTTAAAACCTGTCCGACTCATGCGGAAGATCCATATCGCTTGTGGAAATGCCTTCCTCAACCGCGAATTCAAAATCCTCAATATCATAAATTTGTACCGGTACCTCTGCCTCTATTAGTTTATCCTGAAACTCAAACTGATCCGAAAGCAATGGCAATTTCAGCTTCAAGCCTGTGAGGAGAAGCTCCGTTTCTATCGGGTCGAACATTTCGCCATAATGCGCGTTATCGACAGCATGCACGACGGTAAATTGAATCGTGTCATTTAGGAGCAAGGGCGAGCTTTCTCTCCACGGCATCTGCATAGCCTTTTCAATTTTTTTACGGTTGAGCGAGTCCTCAAAAAAAGCGATCAGCTCGTTTATTTTGTTTTTCACGTGCCCATCATCTTCAGGATCGTCCATGACGGGATCAGCACCGTCTCTCATTTCGTACAGCTCGGCTATGGATGAATAAGGCACGACATAATCAATTGGACGGCTCGGTACAAGAAGATGCCCATACGTTGCCACCAATACTGCTTCAATTACAAAACGTCGCCGCATGTGATCTCCTCCAATCAATTTGTGTAAAAAAGCTAGTTTCATATAACTTGATTTACTTGGTAAAAACGGTTCCACATTATTATACAATATTCCCTTGCCTGTACAAGAGAGTCAAAAAACCAATTTGCACAATATGTGCGCCTCGCAGTAAAATGAGCGTTAAGCGATATACGAGAAGCTGCTATAGCTTCGTCATTTTTTTTAGGAGGATACTACGCATGCAAATAGAAGAAGCGATCATTATCGGAGCAGGCCCCTGCGGCTTGGCTGCAGCAATCGAGCTTGAGAGAATCGGCCTTCATCCACTTGTCATAGAAAAACGAAATATCGTTCACTCCATCTCGCAATATCCGACCTATATGCATTTTTTCAGCACGCCGGAATTGCTAGAAATAGGCGGCATCCCCTTTACAACCGCCAATGATAAGCCATCTCGGCTCGAAGCCTTGAATTATTACCGGACAGCTGCCCAGCGTCATCAGATCCGCGTTCAAGCTTATGAAGCAATAACGAGCATTACGCCTGAGGATGACGCATTCATCCTGCACGGCGAGGACCGCTTTGGGCAAAAAAGCATCTATAAAAGCCGGTATGTCGTCATTGCAACGGGCTACTTCGATCATCCGAACGAGCTTGGTATTCCGGGCGAGCAGCTGAACAAGGTCAGCCATTTTTTCCGCGAATCGCATCCTTATGTCGGCATGAAGGTCGCCATCATTGGAGGCAGCAACTCGGCGATCGACGCGGCGCTGGAATTAGAGCGAGTGGGCGCGGAAGTAACGGTCGTATATCGCGGCCAGGATTACTCCACCAGCATTAAGCCATGGGTCAAGCCAGGCTTCCAGAGCAAAGTGGCAAAAGGCTCGATCCGCATGCTCTTTCAATCTACTGTTATTGCTATCGCAAACAACGACATAACCGTTCGCAGCCCTGAAGGCGAAACTCGTCTTCCGAATGATTTCGTTCTGGCGCTTACCGGGTTCCATCCTGACCGCAATTTCCTTACTTCAAGCGGGGTTTCGATGGAGGAGGAAGGCTATCCTACTTTCCATGAAGAGACGATGGAAACGAACGTTCAAGGTATTTATCTAGCTGGTGTCGTTGCTTCCCGGCATGAAGCAAATGAAATTTTCATCGAATCCGGCCGATATCATGGACGAAAAATAGCAGAACATATTTTAAGCAAAAAAGACATAGCGGCTAACTAAGCCGTTATGTCTTTTTGTAAGATGCAGCACTATTTCAATTCCTTGTCGAGCTGCTGTTTGATAGCGGCAACCTGCTGATTATCGGGCAGCTTATCGCCGTACCGAACCTCCTCATATACATCAATAAAATGGTGCATGCCGCCTTGCTTATGCTTGCCTTCCTTCCATTTCACCATATCGTCTGCCGTTTCGCGAGGCGTCAAATGAGCTTTAACCGAATAGCCCCGCTCGGCTTCCGCCCACAGCATACGCGAATACAAAAATCTGATTTTGTCCGCATTCGAGGCGAGTCCGCTCCATTCTTTGGGAAATGAACGTTTATTAGAAAGCAGCATTTTCAGCTTATTTCCCATTTGCTCGCGCCAATTCGTTAATGTCATTAAAGACTCAATCTCATCCGTAAAGCCGGCTGCGCTGCTTCGGCTATCCGCGCCCCGTTCCAGAAGCTTAGCCGCGATCAGCCTCGCCCATTGATACAGCTTTTTGAAAAGAATAAACAATATGATGCATACGAAGATGATGATGAGCACTATTCCGATCATTTTCAACATTTTCTCCAGCAGCAGCATCCAGTCGGGTGGCGGCTTCACCTCTTCAACCGGCAGCATCTCGAGCTGGGGATTGTTAATAGGCTGTTCATCTAAGGGCGCTTGCTTCTCTGTCTGGTTTAGCCAGCTCATGATCCGGTCGAGCACAGAATGAAAAAAACGTTCAATCGCCTGTTGAATTTGCCGGAACAACGCAAGTATGCTGATCAAGCCGACAATTATAATGATCATTAGCCGATTTTGTCGTTTAAAGGCTAAAGTAGCCGATGTTTTTCCCGATTCTATCGTCTCATTGTTCAAATGCCGTTCATTGGCAAAAAAGAAAAATAAAATAACGGAGGCAATTCCGCAGATGATCAGCACTCCGTTATAATCAACCAGCCTTTTGAACAAAATCAGCTTCATCGGCTGTATAGCCAAGTAGATAATCACGGCGGTTAGCATTCGTGAATTGGGAAACGAGACAGCCCAGCCGCTTAATTGCACTGAAATCCCTCTCATTGCGAAGATAGCTGCCGCAAAGCCGCATACAACGAATGGAACAAATCTCGCCTCTCCTGCTCCTGCGACAATGACTAATAAACCATGTAAGGCCCCAATCCCTATGGCTAGCAGCAGACTAACACCGTAACGCAGCTTGTTAAATATCCCGGTTATAACCGATGCAGCCCAATAACAAAAAGGTAACGTGGCTATCCATACCCAAATGTCCGTGGCAGGCAGTACGTACACAGCTGCAATCATGAAGATAGGCAAATAAAAAAATAATTCAATGACGCCTTGTCCAAAGGCCTTCAATGAAAAAGCTCGCTTTACAGCATCATTCACGCGCTCACCCCGTCTCTGCTTTCTTCAGAAGGAGCTTGTCCGTCACCGTCCGCAGCCAGCGCCTTATTTGACAACAGCCAAACCGCTACGGCATTACCGTTATAACGAAGCTGCTCAGCTTGCAGCTCAAGCGCATCATTCCAGTATGTGGTAATGATTAGAACATCCCGCTCACTGTAGCCGCTCAAGGCTTCTCTCTCAAGCATGAGATGAAATAGCTCCGTTCGTTCAATTTCAAGCTTTGCCATTAGCTCGAAAATCCCAATCAAATGCTCGTGTCCGGCCCGCGGTTCAATGTGAGCGCTTTCCTTGTTGCTATTGCCCGCTAGTGGCATATTTGCCGCGAATCCAACCTCCATGCCTTGCTGAATGACGGCCTCAGCCGCACCAGCCGCCCACTCGATGCCGCGTTCAATAAGTGCAAATTCGGACACGCTTCGCCACATGCCCTCCGCATCATCGACATTCAAATAAATCATCAGCCTGCGATCCGCCGTAAAATCATGCTGATGCACTTGAAGTGTTCCCGTCTTTGCTGTTGCTTTCCAATTGATCTGCTTAAACGTGTCACCGGCTTGATAGCCTCGAACGCCTGCAAGAATGAATGGATCGCTGACAATCCAGCGGCGAACCGATTGATCGCCCTGCCAGCTATGATACGGCAGCTCATGGATGGGCACCGAGGCGGGCTTGGGGTAAACAAGAAGCTCCCCTAAGAGCGCAATTTGCTCAGACGCATGGGATAGCCCCAGCAAATCCCCTCCGGTCAACGTAACGGTGTGAAGCTTGTACCAGCCGCGCTTTGCACATATGATACGATGTGTTCGCGTAATTTTGGTATAGGGTGCGAGGCTGAAGAAGCTCTTATGGTTCTGATAAAGCTGTCCGCTGCTAACAGAGAAATTATCAAGCTGCTGAAAGTGCAGATGCACAGGCAGCTGTGACTCCACGCGCAGCCATGGAACCGGCAGCCACTTGGCATTAGCTATTTCCTCGATCAGTTCTATTTGTTCGCCGCTATAGCAAGCCTTTGCCTGAAAGCGTCGCTCGTATTTGATGTGCCGCAGCACCAATCGTTGAAATAATTGACCCTGTAAGTACAATATTCCGACCGCCTCAACGATAAACCAGAATAAGATCATCGGCTGGCCGCCTACCTTGCCGGTATGGCGGCTTCCGCAGGCACGGCCGTCACACGAATAATATCATCAATGATGGAATCCGCCTGTTTAGCCGTACGATGCATGCCCCGAATCGCTAATCGATGGGACAGCACAGGCTTAGCCATCGCCTTCACATCATCCGGCGTAACGAAATCTCGTCCGCGCAATATGGCATGAACCTGTGAAGCACGCAGGAGCGCTTGACTGCCGCGCGGGCTAACCCCGACCGAAACTTCATCCCGCTTACGTGTCTGTTCAACGATTTGCAGCAAATAGTAAAGAACATCGTCCGTCACCCTTACTGCTGTATAACTTTGCTGCGCATTCTGGATGACTTCTGATCCCGCAACGGGCTCCAGCTTGGAGAGAGGGTCCTGATCTTTGAATCTTTTTAAAAGCTGCAAGCCCTCCTCAGTCGTCGGATAACCCATTTTGATTTTAAACAGAAACCGGTCAAGCTGTGCCTCGGGCAGAGGGAACGTGCCTTGATGCTCTACCGGATTTTGCGTTGCAATAACCATAAACGGACGCTCCAAAAGCTTAGTTTCTCCGTCGATGCTTATTTGCCGCTCCTCCATGCATTCGAGCAAACTCGATTGCGTGCGCGGCGTTGCGCGGTTGATTTCATCAGCCAGCAGCAAATTCGTAAATAAAGGACCCGCTCGAAATTCGAACTCGCTTATTTTTTGATTATAGAAATGAATGCCGCTCAAATCCGACGGAAGCAGGTCCGGCGTAAATTGGATGCGTTTAAAAGTCAAAGACAATGATCTCGCGAGCGATTTTGCCAGCAATGTCTTGCCCGTACCAGGAACATCCTCCAGCAGCACATGCCCTGAAGTGATAAGTCCAATCAGCAATAAATCGATGACTTCCTCTTTCCCGACGATTACACGTCCAATATTCGCTTTAACCTGCTCTGCTAATTGCTTTATGGCTTCAAAAGGCATAGGTCAGCTCCTCGATTAGGTTGTATAGCCGGTACGGTCGCGCTGAAGCTTTTGCAGTTCCCGCCATCGGATCATGCGGATGCCTTCATCCTGCAGCGTCTGCCTGACTTCTGCATCACGGAACAGCTCCAGCTCCAGTCCGCGCTTGACAGGCTGACCGTGAAAGGCATTCAGCTCATCTGTAACGAGAGAAGGATGGATAATGAGCTCGGTTACTCCGGGATGCAAACTTTTCAATAGCTGCTGCATATTTGTTTTTAGAGAATCGAAAGTTTCGCCATCCTGCAATTGGAACGGAAGCCCCACTAAGTAATCCAGAATAACAACACCTTTCGAATCGGCAAGCTGTGCAAGCTGCTTGGCTTGATCGGCAAGCTCAGGCGGCGCTACCTGTCCATTCTCCTGCAGCAGATAACGAGGCAAGCGGAACGGCAGTCCGTAGGAGGCGCATACATCAAACACAATCGGCAGAAAATGACGTCCCGTCGCTAATCCGTACAGGCTGCCCATATGATTATCGGCATGCGATGGTCTCATTCCCATTGCCAAAGCCATTTCGATTTGTGCGATCAATTCCTCTTTTACCTGCTCCGGATCAGCTTGCTGCTCAAAGGTTTTGCTGTCCTTCGGGAAATAATTTTCATTTGTAACAAGCGAGTCCGTATTTCCTTTGCGGTTGACCGGTCCCCAGCGATAAAGATCCCATTCACTCGTAAAAGTAAAATGTACGCCGACATCGGCCTCTGGATGCCTCGCGCTCCAGAGCGCCGCTTCCCTTGCCCATCCGCAGGGCATCATTAAGGTGGCCGAGCTAACTGTATTATCAAGAAGAAGCTGCTGGATCCCGCTATTAACCGAATGACATAATCCGTAATCGTCCGCGTTTATTAGAAGAAGCTTTTCTCCTTCATCATATCCAAGCGCTTTAGCTAAGTTCATCCGTTTTCATCCTCCCCAATGCTCATTAATCCATTTGCAGCCAAATGCCGATTGATCGATTATTTTGCAAAGTACATCCTCGCTGTCTAACTGCTCTCTTAAGCGGACCGCAAAATGCAGCGCTACATCAAGCAGCCGCAATTTCATTAATGAAGGTAATTTTTCCAGCTCCTGATCGGATAGAGGATATGAATCCTTATACCCTTGCAGCAGATGCTTTATCTTTTCGAGAAAGGCTGTATCGCCTTCCTTGATCAGATCGACGACGATTACAGCAAGCTCCATTGCTCTTACGTCAACCGTCGTGAATTCAAAATCAAGCACGCCGATAATCGCTTCATTCTGTGCGACCGTATTATTAAAAACCAGATCACCGTGTATCCATTGCTTAGGCAGAAGGGCGAGCTGCTTGCATTCTTCTTCAAGCTTTAAGCGTTCCTCCTGCAGGGCTTCAAAGAAAGATCTTCTTGCCGCAAGCGCCTCAGACCGCTCAGCCATCGATAGAAATGCTGTCCCATCCATTGATGCATACGTATCTTCCAATAAGTAATAGGGACTATACAATGGCTTCCGAGCAGGCCGGATGCTTCCTAATGCACGGGAAAGCTCTGCAGCCGTACGTCCAAGCGCGTATACATGAGCCGGGTTCGTGACGGATGGTCTGTCGCCTTCAATATAATGAAATAATGAGGATAATGAGCCATCCTGGGCGATGCTGACCGTATCTCCCCGTTTATTGCGTATCGGGACAGGCACCTGAAACGGAAGCTCCTGCTTCTTCAATTCTTCCAGTACTTCATGCTCCAGCCTTACAATATCCGCATCCTGATGATTATTATATATACGCAGAACAAACCGTTCATTACCCGAAGAAATCATTCGGGTCGTATTGTTCATACCGCTTTCGCGGTGCTCAACCTCGCAAGGATAATGGAACTCATATTCATTCAGATAGGATGTAAAATCTATGGTGTCGTTCAAGCCGTTATCCTCCTTGATCTTCATTCAGCAGCCGGTTCAGCCGATTTCCCAGCTGTTCCTGCCAGCTTGCTGCAAGTTCCTGTACGTCTAGCAGCTCACGGATGCCCTCTAAGTCTTCTTTATCCTTATACATTAGGCGGTTAGCCTCTGTAATCGACTTACGGGCGGGATGCCTATGCTTAACCGTGAAAGCCGTACCAGCCTCTATGCTGCCCTCTTGAAGCACCCGGAAATAAAACCCTGTATATCCCATTCGCTGAACATGCTCGGGCAATTCCGGCTGTTTATGTCTTAGTCCAAGCTTATAGCATGGCTGCCTAGGCTGGCTTACTTGAAGGATGACTTCTCCAGCCTGAATAATATCGCCTATGCACAAATCGTCCTCGGTCCAATTCGACAACGTGAAATTTTCGCCGAAGGCTCCATACTCGAACGGTTTGACTTGCTGCTCATTCCAGTAAGCATACCGCTTCTCGAAATATACACATACCGCCTTGTCCGGTCCGCCGTGATGAACCGTATCGCCTTGCCCGTCGCCTTGCAGCCCGGTCATCGTTAGCAAATGAGACAGCTGCGAAGACTGTTTGAATATGCCTGTTAAAACTTCCTTGGCGCCATGAGCGATAGTTACCGGCTCGCCAATATTAAGTGATACGAGGCAAGCCGCCTCCAGATCATGCTTCATTTTTTCATGTTCCTCCTAAGCGCTTCTGTTATTTGACTATTATAATCTTGGGAGGGAGAAGTTGGCAAAGAGATATAACTACATTAATATTTAATATAGTTAAATATGTTGAAATCGCTTTCGACAGGTTTTCAACAACTGCTCCCGTAACATGTCGAAAAGCTTTCTTTCGTGTAGCTTATTGCGTTTCCCCGGGAAATGTTTTTTGAATAGTCCGAATATTTCCTAAAATTGCGCAACTCTATTTCCCGAAATCATTTTTGATTATTGATGCAACTGTATACTTTCGTTCCATGCATAAAGCGCCTTACGAGGGGCGTCGGATCCTGCTTTGCTTTCTTCATAATTGTTATTGCCTGATCTCCAATTCGATTACCGGCAGGAGTAAAAGCAGTATGGACGACACGAGCTCGCCCCCTCCCCCCTCCTCTATCGCTGACCCGAACAGAAAGGCAGCGCATACTGCAGCCATTATTATTACTCCGGCAATAGCTTGAATCACCTGATCACCATCATACGTAACTGTATGAATCGGATTCGAACGTCATGTAAGAGAGAAGCAGGTTGATTTTGAACAAAAAAATAGCTTCGCATCTATCTTTAGATGCGAAGCTACGTGGCGGCATGTTGGTAAGCCAGCATGCAAAGAGCGCTGTTCATCAAGATTTAAACGGCTATTAGTCGTTAACGAGCATAGGCCCTAGAGGACCATCCTCGTTAATAATATCCTGCAGCTCGTAATCGGATATCGGAAAATATAAAAAACCAAATACATACGCAGCCAGTTCGTATAGTTGAAAATAAATGACAAGAGAACGGTCCGCCACATAATAATCCTGGTCGGGCCGAATAGCCTTAAAGGGCTCCAGCGTATCAATCTTTCTTGCCTTGATTTGAGCGTTGACGATAGCGCTTATCCGCCCCACATAATCCGATCCCGGTTTAAACAGCTGGGCCAGCGTGTAGGTTTGACCGGTCGTTTGCTTGAAAGTCAGCGATTGCTGCAGCGTTAAGCCATGTGCTCCGCCGGTATAGGCATAATTAAACAACGACAAGCTGAGGTAATCCTTTTCATTTGTCTTTTGCTCGAAATAGCCAATCATCTGCGCCCTCGGGTCGTCGAGGGGACCCTGATTATGAACCTGCTGCTGTACCGTTTGATGAATGATTTGATTTATCTTCATATCCGCGGCTTCACTTCTACCTCCGCTTACATAAGGCAGTGACAGCTCTGCTTTCGGAAAATCAGTCTTCGCAGTTTGCACGACGACAGGTGAATGAAATGGCATGTTGAAGACACCTTCCTATTCGGTAAGATGCTCCATTGTATGCAGATTCCGGCTCATTTCATGCCAAATGATGCCGCCATGCGTCGAGGACGATACGCCGCGCAGCTCGAATTGTTCTGCTTCGTAGAACGGAATAAGATGCTGCTCGCACATCAAAATGATCGTTTTGATGCCGCTTGACTCGCACTGCCCGATCAACTTCCGGAGCAATAAGGCACCGATGCCTTGAAGGCGATGTCCCTCATCTACCGCTACAGTGAGGATGCAAAAGTTGTTCCCATTATGAAGATCGGCTTGAGCGCCCTTCATCTCATCTCCGCATGCGCTCTGAGAAGTACGTATACCATTCGTTATTCCTACTAATTTATTTCCGAGCCAAGCCGACCAGAAATAGGGCCGATAATGCTCATATCGATATTGGAAGCTTCTCAGCGTTGCCGCCGCTTCCGGCGCGTAGCAGCTCTGCTCAAGCTTGATAGCTGCATCCAGCTCGCCCTCTGCTATGATCCGCAGTTCAATGCCATTCACAGCAGCGCCTTCTCGCGTTCGGTCAGTCTCCTGCCGGTTACGTCAAGTACAAGCTTTCCTTTTTTCAGGCCGAGAATGCGATCGGCGAATCGCTCTGCCCAGTCGCCCTGATGCATGACAGCAATGACAATGACTCCCTGCTCCTTGCATAGCGCTTTCAAGTCGGTTAATACTTGATCGGCCGTATGCGGGTCTAGACCCGATACCGGCTCGTCTGCTGCGATAACTTTGGCGCCGTGAACAAGCGCTCTGGCGATTGCCATACGCTGCCGTTCACCGCCGCTGAGCGTGCTCGCCTTTTGATGCGCTTTATCTATAAGTCCGCGCTTCTCGATCATATCCATCGCGCCCATATAATCGTCATTGCGTACCATGCCTGTCCATCTGCGCCAAGCCGGTGTTTGTGAAACCGAGCCGATGATAACATTTTTGAGTCCCGTCTTATTAGGGAACAAAAACGGCTTTTCTTCTATGTAAGCAACCTCCTGCTTCACTTTCAACTTGCCGGAGAAGCCCTGTTTTAGAATATCCTTGCCATCGAACTGGTAGGAGCCCTCGTTCCATTTTTCTTGCAGAGCAAGACAACGAAGCAGCGTCGATTTCCCGCTTCCGCTGTCTCCTTTTATTGCGATAAAGTCACCTGGATAGGCCTCAAAGCTAATATCATCAAGCACCTTCGGCCCACCGGGAATACGTCTGGATAGGTTCTTTATTCTGATCATTTTCCGCGCTCCTTCTTTTTGCAGCAACTGCCTCTATGAATCTAGTTTACGTTAAACAAAAAACAGTTTCCATACGAACAAATGTTTGGTATAATAAAAACAAGAACAAATGTTCCGTCGATCATCGAATTCAAATTATTGAAGGAGGCCTGATCACCATGAATAACATCTGCGAAAATTTCCGTTATGTAGAGAATACTCGTCCTGGACGCGACTTAACCTTTAAGTTTTACGCCGATGGACGGCTTATCATTATTGATAACGTTGCAGAGGAGGTGATCACCCCGAAAGATTTGAAGGGCGCGAGCAGAGACTTCTATGTTCGCAGGCGAATCGCTTTCATTAAGAATCAATTAATTGCCTCGCAGCTCAAATATGCGTAAATATTGTTTAAAGGAGAGCAGATGCCACGCACGCTCTCCTTTCCTTTATTCAATTAATGACTTTGTGGCTAAGGAAGCTGTTTGTTAATGCCGTTTAAGCTTGACGGTCGCTTTGCGAATTTATCGGTTTTGAGTTTACCCGACATTCCGTGAAGTCCAGAATGATTTTGTCGATTATCGGTTTTATTCCTCTTGTTAAATACCATTCCATTCACCTCCATTATCATTATGCCTATTTTATTGGATAACTATGTAAAAAACATCAACTTGTGCTCCTTTACATTGACTCAACCCCTCCATTTGCGGTAGATTGATCATACAGTTTCAAGTTCCGCAAAGGAGATCACCTACATGAAGCAGCAAATTATGTTTGACCTCGACGATACTTTAATTCACTGTAATAAATATTTTTACCTGGTAATCGATCAATTTATTGACGCGATGACCACTTGGTTCGGCAGCTCTTCCCTTGTCACGGTTCAAGCAATCCGGGATAAGCAAATGGAGATCGACATTGCAGGTGTAGCTGTATTCGGTTTTAAGAGCGAGCATTTTCCACAATCCTTTGTCGATACCTATATTCACTTCTCCCACTTAACAGGTCGCAAGCGTTCCACCAATGAAGAAAACTTTCTATGGAAGCTTGGTCTGAGCGTCTATGAACATGATACCGAGCCATATCCAAATATGGAGCAAACGCTCTTCTCGCTAGCGGAATCCGGGCATGAGCTTCACCTGTACACAGGCGGCGAACTGCCGATTCAACGCCGAAAAATTGAAAAATTAAATTTGGAGCGCTACTTTGATTCCCGTATCTACATTCGCAGACTGAAAAATAGTGACGCTTTGGAAAATATTTTGTCCACAGGTCAATTCGATCGCAGCAGCACATGGATGGTAGGCAACTCCATTCGCACAGATGTTGTTCCCGCATTAACGGCTGGTATTCATGCCATTCATATGCGCGCAGTGACAGAATGGGAATATAATGTCGTTCAGATCGAAGTCGAACCGAAAGGCGCCTTCCTAACCTTAGATCACCTTAAGGACGTACCCGACGCGATTCACGGTTACGTTAACCGCTAATTCGAATACGAACCAAATTAGACCCGAATCTGTCTCATGGAGAATGAGACGGATTCGGGTCTATTCTTGTTGGCTCCAGCTTGCCTTCTACTGCTCGATGGCCAACTCCCCTGTATCTAAATTTTTAATTACAATTCTGCCTTCTCCAGGCGTACCATCTTCTAATTCAAGCTTCAGCTTTGCCGTCTTCCCCTTCTCGACAAGCGCTTTAACCTGCGAATCGGTCAGACTCCGTCCGAAGCTTTGCTTCCAAATGACGAACTTACAGCCTTCCTTATAATGAGAGCAGCCGTAGCCTTTGCGTCCCATAAAAATCGAGCCTCCGCAGCCTTCACGCGGACAGGTCGTAATGATCGTTGGGCCGCTTGAAGCAGCATCGTCCGCAGCCGCGCTTTTCTGTGTTGTGCCCGCAGCTTTCGCTTTCGTTGCCCGACTGCGAGGCGCGGCTGCCGTCTTGCCCGCTGCTCCTTTGCTCTTTGCCGGCGCTTCGCTTTCAAAAGACGTTTTCGCCGCGCGCGACTGAACGCGAACCTTGTCGACAATCATTGTCGCGAACTTCTTCACATTTTCCATAAATTGTCCGTCAGAAGCCGCTCCTCTGGATATTTCATTCAAGCGCCTTTCCCATAGACCAGTCATTTCCGGAGAGGTAAGAAGATCGATTCCCGCTCCGCGGATCAGCTCGATGGCGGTTCGTCCTTTTTGCGTTACTTGTATTTTTTTCCCCTGCATATCGATATAACCAACGTTTTTCAAACGCTCTATCGTTGCTGCCCGCGTGGCCGGTGTTCCGAGACCCGAGTCCTTCATCGCATCGCGAACGTCCTCGTCCTCAATTTGCTTGCCCGCGCTTTCCATTGCCTTCAGCAGCGTGCCTTCCGTATAATGCTTTGGAGGCTGTGTATCCTTTTCTTTCACAACCGCATCTGCGCAGGTGACAGCCACTTCTGCCGAAATCGAGAAAGGCTCGTTAACCTCGATTTCTTCTTCCTCGGCATCTTCCTTATCTTTGCTCTTGGACGTCGACTTCGCCTTCTCCTTCTTCTGATCCGCATAGATGACCTTCCAGCCTAAGCTTAGCAGCTCCTTAACATTTGTTTTGAACATTTCGTTCTCAACCTCGGTCATAACCGTGTGCACCTTATATTCAGCTGCAGGATAAAACTGGGACAGAAATCGCCTAACAATCAAATCATAAAGCTTTTGCTCGTCGGCACTTAGCCCGCTTGCTTTACGGTTCGTAGGCAAAATAGCATGATGATCCTCTACCTTCGAAGGGTTGCAAATAGACTTGTTCCCCTTATGGACAAGACTCCGGTTTGCCCCCTTAACGAGATCATCGTACACCGTTCCCTGCAGCGCATTCAACGTTTTGTGCATCTCCGGTATGTTCTGCTCGGTGACATAGTTCGAATTCGTTCTCGGATAAGAAATCACCTTATGCTTCTCATAAAGCGCTTGTGCCGTATCTAACGTTTTTTTCGCGGAAAAAGCATACTTGCCGTTCGCTTCCCGTTGAAGGAGCGTAAGATCGTACAGCTTAAACGGATACTCCTTCGTTTCCTTAACCTCGTAGGAAGCGATCCTGCCCTGCTTTCCTTTAACCTTGGCAGCCAGTGCTTCAACCTTAGCTTGATCGGTCATTCTCTCGCCCTGCCACATGCCTAGATACGTCAGCTCATTTTGAGTGAAATGCCCCTCGAGTTCAAAAAACTTCAAAGACGAGAACGCCTCGATCTGCTTCTGGCGGTCATAAATGAGCGCCAGGACTGGTGTCTGTACTCTGCCTACAGATAGCAGCACATTATGCTTCGTCGTAAATGCGCGAGATCCGTTCATCCCTATAAGCCAATCCGCCTCGCTTCTTGCAGTAGCGGCGCGCGTCAAATTCTCGTAATCGGCCCCTTCCCTCAGCTCCGCGAAGCCCTTGCGAATCGTCTCCGGCGTAAGGTCCGAAATCCAAAGCCGCTTCACAGGCTGGCTAAGCTTTAGATGCCGCTGAATAAGCGAAAAAATATATTGCCCCTCCCGCCCCGCATCGCAGGAGTTTACGAGAAGATTGCTGCGCTTTGCCAGGTCGCCGATTACTTTGAGCTGATCAATCGTTTTTTTATTTGGCACGAGCTTGAATTGCGCCGGAATGATCGGAAGATCGTTAATATTCCATTTCTTATATCGATCGTCATAAGCATCGGGCTCCGCGAGCCCGATCAAATGCCCGATTGCCCACGTAATAATATATTGTTCGCCTTCTATGTAGGAACGGTGATTTTTTGCTTTGGGATCGATTGCGGCTGCTATGTTTCGTCCCATATCGGGTTTTTCCGCAATGATTAGTGTCTTCAAAAGATTATCGCTCCTTCATTAAGCATTTCGCAAGAATAACCGCTAACGCCAACGAACATGGCAATAGCTCGCCCTGCAAGGCAGTGCCTCACAAACATTTTACAAACTTCTCGTTAAAAATGGAATCCTTTTCACCCTATCAGAGTATGGAAACCACTTTAAAAAATAAAACCCAACGGGACGGTTGTCCCAAGTCGGGTTCATTGTTTAAAGGCTTTGCGGCATGTTCTGCCGAGCCGTTATTAAATTATTGCAAGCCAGCTATTTACTTGATGCCGGGCTGTCCAAATATGCAATGATCTTATCAAAAATAGAACGGACGCCGTCCGACCACTTCGGATCCTCCGCATACTTCCGGTTAATCCATTTGAACGGGTCCATATCTTCAGGTCTGTGTTTGCTTAAATTATATACAGTCCGTGCCGCGATTTCCGAGGATTGCCCAATATTCGTATTGAAGTCCTGCCAGCTATGAAAAACATTAAACGGATTATTCGCGATTCGCTTGTACTGCTTATTCGTCTTCGGCACAAAGCCCTGTTCTTGACCGGTAATGGCGAACAAGACGGCAGGGTGAATATTGAATGCTTGTGCGGCGGATACGATAGCGTCAAAGTAAGGCTGCTCAGCTAAAATAGATGATTTCGACTTCAAATATTTAACCATCCGCGCTTGATCAATTTCTTGATAACGGAGCTCGGCGGGCAGCCCGTCTGATGGGACGGCAACCGGTTGTACGGGCTTCATGACGACCGGCGGCTGAAGCTTATGGAGCGAAGGCTTGCTCATGGACCAGCCATACAATAAGGAAGAAGCAATTAACAGCGTACATAGCGCACTGTACATAATGGTTCTAGAGCTTAATCTATACGATAATGCAGTCCACCACTTTGGTACGGGTATAGGGAAAACAAAGACCGCAGCACTCGCAGCTGGCGCTTCATTACGCTGCTCGACGCCCTCTGCAACCAGCAATCCCCTCAGACGCGTTAAGAGGCCGCTCTCAACCTCGTCCGTTACGAAGTCTGTTTGTTCCCCGGTCAATGACAGCTCGTCCATTAAACGCCGCATGACAGGCTTCTCGCAGCTCACATACAACTGCTCCTCTACCCACAAATGAAACGGGTCGTACAGGCAGGGATCAGATCGGTCGAGCGCTAAACAGGCCTGAAAAATATCTTCGGCTCTAACCGGTCCAACACGGTCCAACACGGTCGTTCTAATCAACGTCTCCGTTACACGCTGCTTTACGCTTCCATCGAAATTCGGCAGCTGCTTATGTATGAGCCGCTTGACCGCGTCCGCTACGATCTCCGCCCGCTTCTCTTGCGGCATCGCAGCGTATTTGTGCTGAACGTAGCTTCGGATGTTCCGAACGTCTGTCGGCGACAGAACGTATGCTTCTTCGGCTGGCATGACGAATCGCCCCTTCGCGTCATCTCAAACCGATTTTACCACAACTTTCCTTATGATGGTGAGCTTAGTTTTTGGATTTCCGATTGAATGTGCGGCTGCATGATAAAAGCAGTAATTTGTTCCTTTTCACCCACCGTAAACTGATACTCACAATCGCAGCCCTCATCGTGCGGTACGATTTGCGCGATCGTTCCGTTTGCAGTACAAATGACGAGTGCCGTCAAATCAATCAGATCATCAGGCATCTCCGACTCCGGAGAAAGCTCGAAACGCAGCATGATATCTACCCACTGCTCATCCCTCAGCTCAATAGCAGGCCGAAAGGAACGAAATGAAAGCTCTGTTATTCGGTCTAATCCATATTTAATCATGCGATGCCTCCTTCTGCTTTGATCCAGTAACGCTATCCTCAGCAAGAAAAGCGCCCGAGGGCGCTTCTCTTCGCGTATATTAAGCTTTGCTTACGTTTCTCAATTCTTGTCCGGACATTAAGGCAGCATCGACGAGCCCATCAAATACTTATCTACTTCACGCGCAGCTTCGCGTCCTTCGTTGATTGCCCAAACGACTAAGCTCTGTCCACGGCGCATATCACCAGCTGCAAATACTTTGTCGACATTTGTCGTATACTTGCCGTAAGCTGCTTTCACGTTCGTACGGCGGTCTTGTGCAAGACCAAGTTGCTCGATTACCGTCGATTCAGGACCTTCAAAGCCAACCGCGATGAACACAAGATCTGCCGGCCAAACTTTCTCTGTTCCTGGAATTTCTTTATAAATTTTACGTCCAGTTTCATCAACCGTACGCTCAATTTGAACCGTGTGAAGCTCCTTCAGGTTTCCGTTGCCGTCGCCGACAAATTTCTTCGTCAGAACGGAGAAAGCTCTTGGGTCTTCGCCAAACAAAGCTTTCGCTTCTTCTTGCGCATAATCAAGTGTATATACATTCGGGAATTGCGGCCAAGGATTGCTCGCGTTGTCACGCACAAGCGGTGCCTTCGCATGCGTACCGAATTGTGTGACTGATTTACATCCATGACGCAGTGCAGTAGCTACGCAGTCCGTTCCTGTATCGCCGCCGCCAATGACGATAACGTCCTTGTCTTTCGCGGAGATGTAGTTTCCGTCCTCCAGGTTGGAATCCAGATAGCTCTTAATCGTGCCATTCAGGTAATCCATAGCCATGTGAACGCCGTTCAAATCGCGGCCTTCCATTTCTACGTCACGCGCTCTTGTCGCACCGCCGCAAAGAACGACTGCGTCAAAGTTGTCAACAAGCTCGTTAGCGGAAATGTCTTTGCCGATTTCTGTATTCGTTACAAATTCAACGCCCTCTGCTGCCATCAAATCAACGCGGCGCTGAACAACATGCTTCTCAAGCTTCATCGTAGGAATGCCGTAAGTAAGCAAGCCGCCAATGCGGTCTGCACGCTCGTACACCGTTACGGTATGTCCTGCTTTGTTCAATTGAGCAGCCGTTGCCATACCAGCAGGCCCAGAGCCTACTACAGCCACACGTTTGCCTGTGCGCACTTTCGGCGGTTGAGGAACGACCCAGCCTTCTTCAAACCCGCGATCAATGATCGCTTGTTCGATTGTTTTAATCGTAACCGCATCACCGATCAAACCAACGGTACAAGATCCCTCACAAGGTGCAGGACAAACACGGCCTGTAAATTCAGGGAAGTTATTCGTTTTATGCAGACGGTCAAGCGCTTCGCGCCATAACCCGCGGTAGATCAGGTTATTCCACTCGGGAATCAGATTGTTAACCGGACAGCCCGAAACAGAGCCTGCAAGCTCGATTCCTGTATGGCAATATGGCGTACCACAGTCCATGCAGCGAGCTCCCTGCGTCTTTAACTGCTCATCCGAAAAATGCTTATGAAATTCTTGCCAGTCTTTAATGCGCTCCAGCGGGTCGCGATCGGCCGGCAGTTCGCGCTGATATTCCATAAAACCAGTAGGTGTAGACATGATCGCATTTCCTCCATCCATATTTCCCGTTAACCTATGTTTCGATTCTCTTTCAAACTATATCGGGAATCCATCAAATATTCAATAACAAACTTTCTCAAAAACGAATATTTTGTCAAAAGCGCTCGATTTCTATTTTACAACATCCTAGCATTCAAGTACTTATATCGTTAATGGATTATCCGCACAATCATTTGCACTTTATGACATATCGTTCGTCAAATGTTCGTTTCTAGCGTAAAAAGCTAAACAGAACGCCGTTTAAACGTTTGAAACGTAAAAGCATAAATATTTTTCTCGTCCCGGTCTCTGCTTTCGCTTTCCACGAGCTGCCATTCCGAATCGGAGAACGCTGGAAAAAACGCATCGCCACCTTCAATGACCGTATCTACATCCGTAAGCAATATAGTATCTGCGAAAGGCAGAAGCTGCGCATAAATATCTGCGCCTCCCATTACCATCAGCTCATCGGCTTTGCAAAGCTCAAGCGCTTCCTCCAGCGAATGCACAACTTCACAGCCTTCAGGCTGAAAATCATACTGGCGCGTCAAAACAATATTTCGGCGGTCGTTAAGCGGCTTACGTATGGACTCAAACGTCTTACGGCCCATCAGCACCGTTTTTCCTAGCGTCATCTTCTTGAAATAAGCCATTTCCGCCGGCAGGCGCCATGGCATCTTGTTACCGATTCCAATCGTACGGTTACGGTCCATTGCCGCAATTAACGTAATAGACATAGTCGTCTGCACCTTTCTTTCGATAAGCATAAACCGCTATACGGCAACCGGTGCTTTTATAGTCGGATGCGGCTCGTAATTCTCAATCGTCAGATCTTCCACCGTAAAGTCGAAGATCGACTTTTTGTCAGCGTTTAGCTTTAACTTAGGCAGCTCCTTCGGCTCTCGGCCAAGCTGAATGTTAATTTGCTCCACATGATTCGTATAAATATGCGCATCGCCGAGCGTATGGATGAAATCCCCTACCTCAAGCCCGCACTCATGAGCAATCATATGGGTTAACAGCGCATAGCTAGCAATATTAAACGGAATGCCCAGAAAAATATCTGCGCTGCGCTGATAAAGCTGGCACGATAACTTGCCGTTTGTTACATAAAATTGGAACATCGTATGACAAGGCGGCAGCGCCATATTGCTAGGCACGTCCTCCGGATTCCACGCGGTTACAATCAGCCTTCTCGAATCCGGGTTTTTCTTGATCGTCTCTATGACATCCTTCAGCTGATCAATGGTTTCACCTTGAGACGTCTTCCATTCACGCCATTGCTTGCCATACACGTTGCCGAGCTCTCCGTAAGCCGCAGCAAACTGATCATCCGTTAAAATACGCTGCTTAAAGAGCTCCATTTGCTCCTCATAGGCTTGCGCGAAATCAGGGTCTGTTTGTGCCCGAAGACCGAAGTTCGTCATGTCAGGACCGGTGTAGGACGCGCTCTCGATCCATCTTTTGAACGCCCATTCATTCCAAATGTTATTTTTGTGCTGTAGAAGGTACCGAATATTCGTATCTCCTTGAATAAACCAAATGAGCTCACTTGCTATTAAACGAAACGGCACGCGCTTAGTTGTAAGCAAAGGGAAACCGGCGCTTAGATCGAAACGCATTTGATAACCAAAGGCAGAGATCGTCCCCGTACCGGTACGGTCCTCCTTCTTCGTGCCGTTCTCCAAAACGTATTTCAACAATTGCAAATAGGTTTGTTCGCTATTACTCATATGGATGTCGCCCCCAATCATGAAACAAAAATCAGAAAAATAACAATTAATTATATCATTAACTAACCGCGTTGTCTGTCCTGTTTTCGTTTCGTTCTTAGCATATACCGTTCAGGAGCCGTTGCGTGGAGCTGCTTCTCCTCTTCCGTTTCAGGTATAACAGCCGGGACGCTAGCAGGCTTTCCGTTATCATCCAGCGCAACGAATGTAAAAAAAGCGGTGACGGTCGTCTTGCGGACGCCGCTGTACAAATTTTCTGAATTCACGGACACATAAATTTCCATGGAGCTGCGGTTTGTCCACGTCACGAATGCTTCAACTTCAATGACTTCCCCGACCTGAATTGGCGCCAAAAAATCAAGACTGTCTGTCGATGCTGTAACAACCTGCATGCGGGCATGCCGCATAGCTGCAATTGCGGCTGCCTTATCCATATACTCCATCAGCTTGCCGCCAAACATCGTATCGTGATGGTTCGTATCCAGCGGGAAAATAAGCTGCGTCATGATTGTTCTCGATTCGCTCGCCGGCTTAGTCGTTTCCTCCATGTTAGCATATGCCCCTTTATTATTGAATGGTAGCTCTTGATGCGCAAAGAGGCCCCGTCGGCTGAAAAGCCGCGTGACCTCTAATATCGCTAAACGACAGCATTAGTGCGATTTATTTGATGAAAGTATGAATCGGGTGGCCTAGAGCAACCTCTGCTGCATCAAGCACGATCTCGCCAAGTGTAGGATGCGCATGAATCGTAAGCGCGATATCCTCAAGTGTCGCGCCCATTTCGATTGCAAGAGCAAGCTCAGCAATCATATTGGAAGCTTCAAGACCGATAATTTGTGCCCCGAGTACAAGACCGGATTCTGCGTCGGATACAAGCTTAACAAAGCCTTCGTTTGCATTTAGCGACATTGCGCGTCCATTGATTGCAAACGGGAATTTGCCAACCTTCACGTTATAACCTTTATCCTTCGCTTCCTTCTCGCTGAAGCCAACGCTTGCGCATTCAGGATCAGAGAAGCATACTGCCGGTACACATTTATAGTCAATAACGCTTGAGTGACCCGAGATAGCTTCAGCAGCGACGCGGCCCTCGTACATTGCTTTATGCGCAAGCGCAGGTCCTGCAATGATATCGCCAATGGCATAAATATGCGGAATGTTCGTGCGGCATTGCTCGTCAACCTCAACTAGACCGCGATCGGACATCTTCACGTTGATTAGGTCAAGTCCAAGCTCTCCGTCCGTATTTGGACGACGTCCAACCGTTACGAGCAAGTAATCAGCCGTTACTTTTTCTTCCTTATCGCCAACGGTGTAAGTTACCGTAACATCTTTATCCGTTTGCTCAGCGCCTTTTGCTTGTGCGCCGGTAATGATATCAACGTTCGTGCTTTTCAGTTTCTTAGCAACGATCGATGACATATCTTTGTCAAAGCCCGGCAAAATAGCGTCGGAGCCTTCAATTACCGTTACTTTTGTGCCGAATTTCGAATACATTTGACCAAGCTCGATACCGATGTAGCCGCCGCCGATAACGACGAGGCTTTTCGGAATTTCCGGCAGGGACAATGCGCCTGTAGACGAAACAATACGGCCGCCGTAAGGGAATGCTTTCAGTTCAATCGGACGTGAACCTGTAGCGATAATGCAGTTTTTAAAACGGTAGCGGGGCGCTTCTTGATCGTTGAATACGCGCGCTTCGTTTTCGTTAATGAACATAACTTCGCCTTGGAAATATTGGACTTTGTTTGCTTTCAACAGTGAAGCAACGCCGCCCGTCAATTTTTTGACGATACCGTTTTTGAACGCTTGTACTTTGCTGAAGTCAACCTTAGCTTCGCCTACTTCGATACCGAAAGCGGAAGCGTGGCTGATCGATTCATATTGATGCGACGCTGAAATAAGCGCCTTCGACGGAATACAGCCCACGTTCAAACATACGCCGCCTACATATTCCTTATCCACGATGAGTACGTTTTGACCAAGCTGAGCAGCGCGGATCGCTGCTACGTATCCGCCTGGACCAGCACCAATAACTAGAGTGTCAATATCAAGGGAAGCATCACCTACGACCATGTCTTATACCTCCATTATGAACAGTTCCGGTTGACCCAGAAGTGTTTTGATGTAATTCATAAAGTTTTGAGCCGTTGCACCGTCGATAAGGCGGTGATCAAAGCTGAGTGAAAGTGCCATTACAGGAGCAGCGACGATTTCGCCGTTACGAACGATCGCTTTCTCCGAAATTCTTCCAGTTCCAAGAATCGCAACCTCAGGGAAGTTGATGACTGGAGTGAAGAACATTCCGCCAGCAGAACCGATATTAGAAATCGTAATGGTACTGCCTTTCAATTCGTTCGCAGCAAGCTTGCCGTCACGTCCGCGGACAGCTAGATCGCGAATCGAATCCGCAATTTTGAACAGATTTTTACGATCGGCATCTTCGATAACAGGAACGATTAGACCGTTATCTGTGTCTGTAGCGATACCGATATTGTAGTATTTGCGCAGAACGATTTCTTGACTTGCTTCGTCCAGCGTTGCGTTCATGATCGGGAACTCACGGCAAGCTGCCACAAGCGCTTTGACGATGAACGGCAGGTACGTAAGCTTGGAGCCTTTTTTCTCGGCGTAAGGCTTATATTTAGAACGGAGTGCAACAAGCTCAGTTACGTCAACCTCATCCATAATGGTAACGTGCGGCGCTGTGTAAACCGATTTCGACATTGCATTTGCGATAATTTTGCGAATACCTTTGAAAGGTACGCGCTCTTCAGGACGGTATGGCGATCCAGAAACGATCTGTGCAGGTTTCGCTTCGCCAGCCCCTTTAGACTCGACCGCCGCATTGCTTTGTTGCTCAGCTGCAGGAGCAGCTGTTTCCGCAGCAGCAGCAGCTGCAGGCGCTCCGCCAAAGCCATTAACGTCATCACGAGTGATGCGTCCGTTTTTGCCAGTGCCGCCAACTTGAGCGAGGTCTACGCCTTTCTCACGCGCGAATTTGCGAACGCTAGGCGTTGCAAGTACAGGGCCGCCAGCTGCTTTTGGAGCCGCTGCTGGCGCTGCCGCTTGCGCTGCAGGCGCCTCAACTGCTGGTGCAGCTGCCGCTGGTGCTTCAGCTTTAGGCGCTTCAGCAGCAGGTGCTGCTTGCTCCGGCAAATCGCCTTCCGCGTCGATCAACGCAACAATCTCGCCAACGTGACACACTTGGCCGTCTTTTACGAGCACTTCAAGTACTTTACCGTTAACTGGGCAAGGTACTTCCACGATCGCTTTGTCGTTTTGAACTTCCATAATAATATCATCATCTGTAACCGTGTCGCCGACTTTGATATGCACTTTAATAATTTCGCCTTCGTGCAATCCTTCGCCGAGCTCCGGGAAACGATATTCGAATTTAGCCACCGATTGTAACCTCCTTTAAAAATTCAGAACTTTTTGAACGGCTGCAGAGATACGCGCTACCGAAGGAAGCCACGCATCCTCAATTAGAGCAAATGGATATACAGTATCCGGTCCAGCAACGCGCAGGACTGGGGCTTCTAGGTGCAAGATTGCTTTTTCATTGATTTGTGCAATGACTTCCGCTGCAACGCCGGAAGTTTTTTGAGCTTCTTGAACTATGATCGCACGGTTCGTTTTTTGGATCGAAGCAACAATTGTATCGATATCAAGCGGAAGCAGCGTACGAAGATCGATAACCTCTGCTTTTACGCCTGTTTTCTCCAGTTCTTCTGCTGCCTTAACAGCCGTATGAACCATAAGACCGTATGCAAGGATCGTTACATCAGTACCTTCGCGAACAACTTTCGCTTTGCCGATCTCAACCGTGTATTCGCCTTCCGGCACTTCAGCCTTGAACGCACGGTACAAATTCAAATGCTCCATGAAGAACACAGGGTCGTTGTCGCGGATTGCGGAAATCATCAAGCCCTTTGCATCGTATGGATTTGAAGGAATGATTACTTTGATACCCGGCGTTTGAATAGCAAGGCCTTCAAGGGAGTCCGTATGCAGCTCGGCCGCTTTAACGCCGCCGCCAAACGGCGTACGGAATACGATCGGCGAGTTGTAGCGTCCGCCGGAGCGGTAGCGCATACGCGCAGCTTGGACAAACATTTGGTCAAGCGCTTCGTATATAAAGCCTACAAATTGAATTTCGGCGATCGGACGGAAGCCCTGCAGACCCATCCCGACTGCCAAACCTCCGATTGCCGATTCGGCAAGAGGCGTATCGAATATGCGATCTTCACCAAACTCTTCCTGCAAACCTTCTGTCACACGGAATACTCCGCCGACCTTACCTACGTCCTCACCGAAGATGACAACGTTCGAATCGCGTTTAAGTTCTACGCGCATCGCATCGCGAATTGCTTCCAACATATTCATTTGAGCCATGATCGTCTGTTCCTCCTCTACTATTGAAAATCGGCCTTTTGCTCTTCCAGTTGTTGCGGTGTTGTTTCAAACATCGAATCGATCAAGCCTGCTACAGTCATTTTCTCAACTGCTTCGGCTTTTTTGATGTGTTCTGTTACCGTCGCTTTCGCTTCGTCTTTCACGCGGTTTGTATCTTCTTCCGACCACAAACCTTTTTTCTCCAAATATTTTCCGAAACGAACGAGCGGATCTTTAAGCGCCCATTCCGCTTCTTCGTCTTTTGTCCGGTATTTTGTCGCGTCATCCGCTAATGAATGCGGACGGAAGCGGTATGTGATAAGCTCGATCAATGTTGCGCCTTCGCCGTTGCGGCCGCGTTCTGCAGCTTCTTGTACCGCTTTAATAACCGCAAGCACGTCCATCCCGTCTACCTGCACGCCCTTGATTCCAGCAGCAACAGCTTTGTGGGCAACGGAAAGAGCAGCTGTTTGTTTCGCATAAGGTGTCGTGATCGCATAGCCGTTATTTTGAACAACGTAAATGACAGGAAGCTTGAAAGCACCTGCAAAGTTCATGCCTTCATAGAAATCGCCTTCAGACGAACCGCCGTCGCCAGTATACGTAATTGCTACGCGCTTTTCGTTCTTTTTCTTAAATGCCATTGCAACGCCGGTTGCATGCAAAATTTGCGCGCCGATAATAATTTGCGGCATAAGCACGTGTACGTCCTGCGGAATTTGTCCGCCATGCTGGTGACCGCGTGAATATAGGAAAGCCTGATACAGCGGCAAGCCGTGCCATACTAGCTGCGGCATATCACGGTAGCCCGGGCAAATGAAATCATCTTTGTTTAGTGCATATTCGCTGCCGACCATCGATGCTTCTTGACCGGAAACCGGAGCGTAGAAGCCGAGTCTGCCTTGACGTCCAAGATTAACAGCGCGCTCATCCCACGTACGGGTAAATACCATGCGGTACATAACTTCTTTTAATTGATCATCGGACAATGCCGGCACTAAATCCGGATTAACAACTTCTCCGTCGAGTGACAAGACAGATAGCGGTGTTACCGGTTCCGTTTGAACTTCGTATGGCAATTTGCTCATTTTGAACGCTCACCTCAATCGAAATATTTGAAAATCGTTTACCTCTGTTATAGAATTATTATAAACCTGTTTAACTAAAATGGTCAAAGCAAAAAACAAAAAAACCGTTGTTTTTTCGCTGATTCTCATCATTCTTTTAAGAAATTGTATATGCTACAGCGTTATTTTTTTAGTATAACAGCATAATACAACAGCACAGAAATAGATGCGATTCCCATGATTACCTTTCTATTGTTTACCCACATCAGAACCATTCCATTCAATAAACCAATCCGTTAGGAGAGAAAGAAATGACAGATGAACGATATTTAAAGAGAACGATTGTAAAAGAAACGGTGCCAAGCCGTTATTTGCCGGAGCAATCGCGCAATTTGCGGATCTTTTTGCCGCCCGGCTATAATGAAGTGCTTAGTTACCCTGTCGTATATTGCCAGGATGGCGAGGACTTTTTCAATTTCGGCCGGATTGCGACTACCGCTACCCGTCTGATTTTGGATGAGGGACTTGAGCCATTCATTATCGTAGGTGTCGACGTCGACAAAAAGCTGCGCACGGAGGAATATGCGCCTGACGGCAACCGACATCAAGCATATATTCGTTTTTTTGCAGAAGAGCTGATTCCGTTCGTTGAGGAACGTTATGCCGTAAGACAAGAGCCTGAACACCGGTTACTGGCTGGCGATTCACTTGGCGGATCGGTTTCTCTGCATTTGGCGCTGTCCTATCCCCATCTCTTTACCCGAGTCATGTCCTTATCCGGTGCTTTTTATAGCTCATCGCAAAATATTATATCTGAAGCCGGCGACCTTAGCTGGTTGTCGATTTACATGATTGTCGGCCTGCAGGAGGATGCCTATGAAACCGATCGCGGCGTATTCGACTTCGTCGCTTTGAACCGCAATGCGAGGGCGCTCCTCGCGCTGAAGCAAGCAGACATCTTCTACGAAGAGAAGGATGGCAAGCATCAGTGGGGCTTTTGGCAGAAGGAGCTCGATCAAGCGCTCGCCTATTTTATCGAGGTTGAATAATATGAAAAAAGAAGCTGTCCAGCTGGCTCCACGAGGAACCTTGGACAGCTTCTTTACTCTTATCGGCTTGTTTAAACCAGTTTCAAATCAGCCCGAACCCGCTTCAGCAGCTCCTTGCAGCCACTTTCCACCAGCTCATAGACGAAGGAGAAATTGCCGTCATAATAAGGATCAGGCACATCGGCCATTCCTTTGTCCGGCAGAAGCTCCATAAAGGTGAATAGTCGCGTTCGCTCCCCTTCTCCCTGCGCCTTGCTCAGCAGCTTGCGTACATCGCGCAAATTGTTCGTATCCATGCAAACAATATAATCGAAAGCTTCGAAGTCACCCGCAGTCACTAATCGAGCCTTCATGCCTTGATATGAAATAAGGTGCTGATCCAATTGCTTCCGGGTTCCCTCATGCGGCGGATGGCCCAAATGCCAGTCGCCGGTTCCTGCAGAATCAACCTCGATGCGATCTGACAAATGCGCTAGCTCCACTTGATGGCGCATAACCGCTTCTGCCATCGGGGACCGGCAAATATTACCGAGACAAACGAACAAAATACGAGCTTTCATTAGTTTCCTCTTTTCTGCTGTTCTTGAGCCGTATCGATTTGAAGGGAACGGCGCGGCAGCTTCCATTTGAAATAAACGGACAGCATCCGGAAGCTGATGATAACGACGAATAAAAACAATAGCTCCAAGGTCGATTTAATCCAGCCGAGTCCGATGACAAGACCCGCAAGCATCGCCCATACCGCATAAATTTCATCCTTGAGCACTAGCGGCTTGCGTCCAGCCAGCACATCGCGGATAATTCCGCCGCCAATTCCCGTCAGCATGGCTGCAACGAGGACAGCACTAAGCGGATGCTTCATTTGTGTCGCATAAAGCGCCCCCTGAATGGCAAAGGCGGATAAGCCGATCGCATCAAAAAAAGCTTCGCTCCGCCGCCACCGCTGAATCCAGACGACCGGCAGCAAAAAGGCAATCGTCATCGCGATCATCGCTATTTTCAGCAGGTAGCCCTGACTCCAGAGCGTCGTTACCGGCATGCCGATCAAGAGATTGCGCACGACGCCTCCGCCGAACGCCGTAACCAAGCCAAGCACGAATACGCCTAATATATCGTACTCTTCCTCCATGGCAACAATCGCTCCGCTGACTGCGAAAGCTATCGTACCGATAATACTGAAAATCCCAAAAATGTCCATACTCACTGCAATAACTCCTCGCTTCCCGTCCATGAGCCGACACTTTTCGTCGGTACTTCCTTCACCATTTTAGCTGGGAGCATGTCGTTTCGCAACGACAAATTTCGCGGTTTTTTTACCTGATTAAGAAAGTTACCCGGATACCTCTAGTTTTTATAGAACACTGGGCATTATACTTGAGATTATTGAAACAGACTCCCCTTATTGAGAAAGGATAATACGTTATGCAGCCTCGCATCGTTATTTGCACGGGCGGCCAGCTAGGCGCTTGGGCTTTAGCACATATAAATGCCGATGATATGCTCATTGGAGCAGATAGCGGCGCCCGATATCTAATCTCGCAGGGATTACAACCAGATATCGCAATCGGCGATTTCGATTCCGTGTCTGAGGATGAGCTGCTTGTCATTCGTAAAAGAAGCGGTCAAACGATCTCCTGCGATCCTATCGACAAAAACTACACGGATACTGAAATGGCCGTGCGGCTCGCACTTGATTTGCAGCCTCGTGAAATCGTAATTCTCGGCGCTCTGGGAACCAGGTTTGATCATTCACTTGCGAATGTTCACCTGCTCGCGCTTGCGGCCAAGCAGCAGGTTCGCGCAACAATATTTGATGCTCATAACAAAATTTCGCTCGTGACCGACCAAGCGACCATCGAGCAGCAAAGCTACCCTAATGTTTCTTTGCTTCCGCTTTCGATGCGGGTAGAAGGCATTACGCTGACCGGCTTCCAATATCCGCTTAACGATGAGGAATTAACGATTGGCCAATCGCTTGGCATTAGCAATGTATTGCTTGCCCCTACCGGAAAGATTGAAATACGCGAGGGCTTATTGCTGGTCATCCAAAGCCGCGATTAGTTTGTTACAGCTTCAATAGCAGAAACAGCCGGGGTAATTGTACCTGGGCTGTTTCTTATTTTTTATAAGGAGCTTTACATACAGCAGCTAATAAAGATCTTTCTCCGGCGTAACAATCGTCAGACCTTCCACATGCTTGCGATTCATCAGCTTGCGGGCTTTTCTATTTTCCTTTGATTCAAATACGATATCCAAATCATACTGATCATCCGGATATAGCTCTGTTTTGGCAATATACAGCTTGATCCTTTTACGGTTAAAGGTAAGCTTCCGGCCCTGCACCTGGACAATAACGTTTCCTCGTTCATCCGCAGGGCGATACACGACACCCATTCTCTTTAACGGGTAGATCCATACGGCATCACCTTTTTCAAACGGCTTAGCTGCGGTTTTGACTGCTTTCACTTCTTCCTCAGCTTTTGCGGCACCGCCAGCATCTGGCCCTAGATCTAAGTTTAATGCTAATGACAGCTCATGACCGTCCATTCTATTGGCTTGAAGATCCGTTACGAATTCATTTGAAGGATGATCCTTCTTCCGCTCTAACAGCTGCTCCGCTCGCAGCATGACTTCTTCCGGCAAGCCAAAGCGCCTAGCGATCGCAAATGCATGACTATCTCCCGCTTCCCCTATCTCTAAACGATAAAGAGGCTTTAATGTTTCCGCGTCAAACGCCATTCTTCCGTTTTGGCAGCCTGCTGTGCGGGCGGCAAAAGCTTTGATTTCATTATAGTGTGTCGTAGCCGCCGCCAATGCCCCTCGCTTCAGCAGCTGCTCTAATAACGCGATTGAAAGCGCGATGCCTTCTGTAGGATCGGTGCCTGCTGCCAATTCATCCAGCAGAAGCAGCGCTCTAGGGCCGGCAGATTGAAGCATGTGCTTGAGTACCGTTATATGAGAGGAGAACGTACTGAGCGATTGTTCCAAGCTTTGGCCGTCGCCAACATCCGCGATTACATGCTCAAACACGCCGATCTCGCTGCCCTTCCCGGCTGGCACAAGCAGTCCTGATTGCACCATTAGAACAAACAAGCCAATAATCTTCAAAGTCACTGTTTTGCCTCCGGTATTCGGACCCGTAATAATTAGTTGTTTCCAGCCATAGCCAAGTTCAACATGCAGCGGTACGCTGTTTGGCCCGAGTAAAGGATGGAGAGCGCCTACGAGGCGAATGACCGGCTGCTCTGACAGCTTGATTTTGTTACCATCATAAGAACGGGACAGCTTCGCACGTGCGGTAATGAAATCGAACGAGGCCATCGCCTCCACGTTTCGGTTCAGCTCGATGGAAAACGATCCCGCAAGCTCGGACAATCGGGCCAATATAACGGTGCGTTCCCGCTCCTCCGCGGCCTTCCATTGCTGAAGCTCTACTTGAAGCTCTGCTGCATCGGCGGGCTCGACGAACAAGGTCTGCCCGCTTGCGGATTCATCCCAGACGGTTCCAGGCACTTGTTTGCGCAGTTCCCTTTTCACGGCGATTACAAATCTGCCGCGCCGCTTGCTGATAACCGGCTCCTGCAGAGAAGATCGATATTTGTTCAACGCTTGCTCCATTTTCTTTTGAATTTTATCTTCACTAGCGTAAATATGTCTGCGAATGTAGGCAAGATCGGCGCTTGCTTGATCCGTAATCAGCCCATACCGGATACAGCGGTTCAACTCCTCCCTAAGCGCAGGACAATCATACATTGATTCGGCATATGCCGCGATCGTAGGCGCAATATGGCGCTTACTGTTCATATACTTTTTCATCTGCATAACAGACATTAGCCATACAGACAATTGTTCAAGCTCCTGCTCGGTATAAATTCTCCCTTTACCGAGCAGCGCCAGGAACGGATCGATTCCCTCCATTGCGGATAACGGGATGCTTGCGCCGCTCACCAGCAATTCGGCAGCCTCCGCCGTTTCCTGCAGCCAGGATTCAACTTGACGATAATTCGTGCTGGGAACAAGCCGCTCTGCTAGCAACCGGCCGGCAGGCGATACGGTAAAGCTCACAACAACAGCCTTTATTTTGTCAAATTCCAACCTTCTCCATGATGCTTCATTCATCTTTACAGCCTCCTCTGATTTTGGGTATAAAAAAAGACAGGAACAGAACGCGGGCGCGTTCCATTCCTGTCTTAATCGACACATGCTCCAATACCGTTTTCATATTAACGTGACTCGTTAATATGAAAACGGATATAAAAAAACCGTGCTGCGAGAGCACGGTGATTGGGCCGCTGTCGAATAGCTTCAGGCGGAAATCCTCATGTCCATAACTCTTGGCGTCAGATCACGAAATAAAGCCTTGCCGCTCGGCGCATTGGCACCGGACTTGACCGCAAGACCATCGTTCATCTGACCATATCCAATTTATGAGTTAAGGACACCAGCAAACATTAAAATTTCCCCTTTTAGCCTTGATATGGATAATTTAAAGGTTACTTCATTAATGTACAAAAAAGACAAGCGTATTGTCAAGCATTGTTCACGCTATCAGTTATGCTTAAATATTTATCCTCATGCCTGTATAGGCAAATCCAAGCTGCTCCGGCAGCTCGTAATCTTTTCTAAGATCGATATCATGCGACATATGCGTGAGAATAGTCCGCTTTGGTCCCCATTTCTTAACCAGCTCGATCGCTTCAAGCACATCATAGACGGAACGTGTTTCATAAGGAAACGGTTCATGATAAAAGCTGGTTCCCAGCACAAGCAAGTCAAGGTTAGCCAGCGGCTGCTGCTGCTGCTCCGTCAAATCAATGGAATCGGAACAATATACCCATTTGTGTCCCGTTTCTAAATGCTCGAAGCGGAATGCGTAAGAATAACCGTTTTTGCCATGATTGACGCGCCAGCTGGAAACAAGCCATTTGCCTAGCGTGATCGGCTGATCGAATGATTGGAAATGAATATGCTGGCTTAGCCATGGGAAACGGTCTAAAATCGCTTGAATTACTTCCGACGGAGCAAAAGCTTGGCCTTTCGTCTTAAGCCAGCGGCAAGCATCCGCCCATTCAACCAATCCGCCGATATGGTCGAAATGCGCGTGAGTAATCAGCAGCGTATCTACCGTCCGCAAACCTGCGGCTTCTAATTGCTTTGCGAAGTCCGTCCCGCAATCGATCCAAATCGTACCTGCATCCTGATCTTCGATTTGCACGGATGATCTTAGACGCCGATTGACACCCGTATCCCTAGCTTCCATGCATACGCCGCAGTCGCAATATATTCGTGGCACACTCATGGAATCCCCGGTTCCTCTAAAGGTTAGTCTTGTCATAGCGGCAGCAGCTCCAGTGTCTCCGATGCGCGAATCTTCTCCATCATGCGGATCCATTCCACCGGCTTATTCGGGAGCGCTGAATAATAGCCCTCTATAAATTCAGCAACTAGAGAAGCGTCGATTGATGATTGCTCCTCGTCCTGCGGCAGGAAGCATAAATCCAGCTCTGCCACTGCTTGTCCTTCATGATCCCATGACGGATGAACATAATTTAATTGAATGCGCTTGTAGCCGATATGAGACAGCACCTCGCGGCGAACGTAAGGATTCATCGGCGATACGCCGCCGAACGCATGCTCTTCGGCACGATATGGATCATATACTTCAGCAAATATGCCAATCGGCGTTGTCTCTGATTGTGCAGCGAGCTTTTGCAAATCCCGCTCCCGGTTGCGAAGAAGAAAACGCCCGATACCAAGAGAAGGCTTGCCTATAATTGTGAAGTCAGTCATGGCTACCCGCAGTTCAGGGTAATAGCGGTATTCAGTTGAACCGACCACTTCCCCTTCATGAATGGCCACATATACATGAATTTCAGGATCCTCAAGCGGCTCCCGCCACAATTCGTAAGCAAGCACTTCCTCCGGCGGGAAAATCGTTTGAAGAAGCTTATGTAAAGGACCAAAATAACGGTCGTCAATCGAAGTAATACGATGATAAATGAGCATAAGAGCTAATCTCCTTTATTTGAATGGATTGCGCCACTCCATGATAGCTGCGCAGTTATTCGACTGCTCGTCTTCTAAATAATGATGGGCAACACCTACGGGCATACGGCCGCACCTTAGCAAAAATGTAATGACGGGATCTTTCCATTCGCCTTCCAGCACCTTATCCAAATAATCCTCAGGCGTAATCTCATGCGCATGCGCGCCATAACCAGGCATTCGTCCTCCGCCAAGCAAATTACGGAGGCCCAGCTGCACAACCGTTTCATACATCGTCTGCATAAGCCACTTGCCAATGCCAGACTTACGATAAGCCGGAATAACACAAATATCTACAACGTAAAGCGTATCTCCATTAACATTATGATTGCGAATATATCCGCCGCCGGTAATGGTTTCCCAGTCATGCGAATGACTATAATCATTCATATCGACTATAAGACCGGTCATCGAGCCAATGATGCGGCCGTCCGCTTCCGCACACAGGGCTCCTTCTGGAAAACGTGAAACATGCTCGGTCAGCTGATCCGTATTCCACCAAAGCTCCTCCGGGAAAGGCGGGGGAAAGCTTACCCGCTGTACGTCAATCAAAGCCTCGAAATCTGCTATATTATAATTGCGTATGACGGTTTTTTTCGGCTTTCCGTCAACAATCAAGTACAGCTCTTTGCGCATCGCCGCCCGCCTTTCTGAAAAGTTCCTGCCTTTATGAATGTTATTTCCAATCCGGATACAAATCAGTGCGGCGATCGCGCCAGGTCGTGACCGAGCCCTTCGCTCTCACATCCTCCAGCAGCGCCAAATCAAGATCGGCAACAACGAGCATATCATCGTTAATGATCCCTTCGCTCAATATGCCTGCCGGAGGAAAAGGAATATCATTCGGAGCAATGATCGCTGCCTGACCAAAGTTCGCACGCATAAGATCCACTTTACGCAGAGAGCCTACTGTCCCTGTTGTCACAATATACACTTGATTTTCAACGGCCCTGGCATGACAGCAGTATCTGACGCGATAGAACCCGTGCCGGTCATCCGTGCAGGAAGGGCAGAAAATAACGTCCGCCCCTTTCGCGCGGGCCATCCGTACAATCTCCGGAAATTCGATATCGTAGCAGGTCAACATCGCAATCTTTCCGAATGCGGTGTCGAACACCTCGATCGTCTCACCTGGCGACATGCTCCAGCCTTCTACCTCGGAAGGCGTAAGATGGATTTTGTGCTGAACGTCGATTTTGCCATCAGGATGAAAGAGATGCGCGGCATTGCGAAGTTTGCCGTCTGTATCCTTAATAACATGGGTGCCTCCGACTATGTATACAGCATATTCTTCTGCCAGCGAGCGAAATAATTGCAAGTAGTCCTCAGTAAAATCGGGCAGCCGCTCAATAGGAAGCGCTACGCCCTGCCCATCGCCAATCGACATTAATTGCGTTGTCATAAACTCGGGAAACAAAATGAATTGCACCCCGTATTCCTGGGCATTCCGCACATAATGCGTCACTTGCTCGGCGAATTGCTCAAACGAGCCAATATCAGCAAGCTTATATTGTACTGCTGCCGTACGAAACTTCATTTGCCTAAGCCTCCATTACTAACCGTTATTATTTCCGCTGCTTGAACTGCAGGGTGATCGTCGTGCCTAAATCAGGCAAGCTAAATACATCGACCTTTCCCTCATGCAAATCAACGATTCGTTTGGCTATAGACAATCCGAGCCCTACGCCGCCGGTTGCGCGGCTTCTAGCGCCATCTACACGGTAAAAGCGCTCGAACAGATGCGGAATTTCATTTTCCGGTATGCCCATTCCTTTATCCTTGACCTCGATTTTGACGATATGTCTTACAAGAGAAATCGTCACATCAATCGGCTCTTTCGAATATTTAATCGCATTGTCCAGCAAAATGACCAAAAGCTGCCTGATTTTATCTTTGTCGCCAACCATTCGAACGACCTTGGACATCGCTTTCACCCTGATCGGACGCCCGAAGGTTGTTTGCAGCATCGTTGCTAGTTCATCTACGACCTGGACGACATCGAACAGCTCCTGACGCAGCCAATCCTCTTGCTCGGCCTCGGCAAGCATAAGCATCGATTTCGTTAAATTTTGCAAACGGTTGGCTTCCTTATCGATGGCCTCGATGGCTTCATTGCGCAAGCTCTCGTCATCGCGTCCCCATCGCTTCAGCATCCCGGCATAGCTGCTGATGACCGTAAGCGGCGTTTTTAGTTCATGAGAGGCATCCGCTACGAACTGCTTCTGCTTGGCAAACGTGCGGTCAAGACGCTCAATCATCTGATTAAAAGCGCGAACAAGCTGTAACAGCTCTGCGGATTCTTCGCGGCTGTTCAGCTCGATTTGTCTGAGTTTGCCGCTCCGGTCAATTTCCCGCATCGTATTAACCATCTGCTGAATAGGGGCCGTTAATCTGGAAGTAAACCAATACGTACCAAATATAGCGAACAAAATAGCTCCTCCGCTCGTCACGCTAAGCGCGGCAACCAGCACCTGCAAATAATTGTCCAGCTCGTCCAATATTCGATTAACTTCAAGCATCGCGATAACGCGATTCCCGTCATAAAGCGGTACGCGCATAAAGATAATACGCTCTCCGCCCTTCGTAATCATCCCTGTGTGATGATGTGCCTCGAAGGCAGCTGGCAGCTCCTGAAGCAGCTCGTTCGAGCCCGTAATATTAACGACCCTGTTATTAGGCGCTATAATGCGAATCATTTCGTTTACGTTGTAATACTCATTGAGCAGCTCCGGATAATTCAGTCCTCGACCACTCTGAATTCGGGGATTCTCAAGCATGAGATTCACCTTATTCGCAATAACCTCTTCTTCGCTTTCCGTTGTAATTTTGATCACGTAAAAGTAAACGAAAATATTAAACAGAATCAAAATGAAGATTAACCAAAATATAGTAAAAAGCGTAAACCGTTTGCGCAGTGTCATGCGTCCGGCTCCTTTATCATATAGCCTACTCCGCGTACTGTATGAATAAGCTTATGGCGGTAGCCCTTGTCCAGCTTCTGGCGCAAATAGCGGATATAAACATCAACCAGATTCGTTTCGCCGATAAAATCATAGCCCCAAACTTCTGATAAAATATCCTCGCGCGATTTTTCATCATTTTTGTTTTCTACAAGATAAACAAGCAGCTCAAATTCACGCGGCGTCAGCTCGATTAATATATCTTTCCGGTAGACTTTGCGCGTGCGCAGCTCAATCGTCAGATCGCCTACTTTTATCATGTCAGAACCTTCAGCTTCACGCGGATACTGCTGGAATATGCGCAATATGTTTCGCACGCGTGCAAGCAGCTCTTCCATCGCAAAAGGCTTCGTAATATAATCATTGGCGCCGTGCTCGAAGCCGCTAACCTTATCCGGCACGGTATCGCGTGCAGTCAATAATATAATCGGAACCGGATTGCCTGCTTGGCGCAGCAATCTCAGCACTTCAATGCCGCTCATCCCAGGCAGCATAACGTCAAGCAAAACCAGTTCCCAATCTCCTGTAGAAGCCATTTCATAACCGGTGCGGCCGTCGGCGGCCGTACCTACCGTATAGCCCTCATGCTCCAGTTCAAGCTGCAAAATCCGGGAAATGCCCGCTTCATCTTCTACGACAAGAATGCGTTCTTTCATCTTAGAGGTTCACCTGCTTCCAGTTGTAAATATTCCCTTCTGTTTAAGGAATAACGACGTTCTTTACGCGAGAACGAATAAATTTATCATAATGAAGACGTTTCACAAATGCAAGCAAGCCGATCTACAGAAAAAGTAGACCGGCGATTGCCGCGAGTAAGACAGCTTGCCACGGTGGACGTTTCCATAGCTGCAAAAAAATAAATATCACAATAACAAACACAAATTGAACGGATGTCTTAACCGTATCTACAAATATTGGATCGTATAGGGCCGCTAGAAGGATGCCGACGATCCCGGCATTCACTCCTTTAAGTGCAGCCTGCGCAGCTCTATTTTGCTTGAGGGATTCCCAGTACGGCAATGCGCCAATCAATAATAGAAACGCTGGCAGAAAAATAGCGACCAGTGCTATGCATGCATAAATAATACGCATGGGTCCCTGCTGAACCGCAGCGCCAATATAAGCTGCGAATGTAAACAATGGACCAGGCACCGCTTGCACCGCACCATAGCCCGACATAAATTGGTCATTGGTTAGCTGGTTCACGCCAGTGCCAAGAAAAGCATCTTCCAGCATCGGAAGCACGACATGCCCGCCTCCAAATACGAGTGAGCCAGCGCGGAAAAAACCATCGATAAAGGATAATAACGCCGATCCGGTCCAGCGGCTTAAGAGCGGCAGCAGAAACAAGAGCAGAAAAAACAGTACAAGCATGCATACAGCGGCAACGCGGCCTGTCGTCTGCGGCATACTCTGATCATTCACCCTGTTTGCTGTTTCCTCTTGCGGCTTAAGCAGCAAGAATCCGATTCCTGCGCATAGCAAAAGCGGCAAAAGCTGACCCCACATGCCGGGCAGCAAAATGGCCATGCCCGCTGCGCCAAGCGCGAGCGTTCCTCTCAAACGGTCCGGCGCTAATGATCTCGACATGCTCCACACCGCTTGAGCCACAATCGCAACGGCAGCAAGCTTTAAGCCTTGAAGCCAACCAGCATGAGAAAGTGAGATGACATCTGTACCAAAGGCAAAAGCGGTCATGAGAATGGCTGACGGCAGTGTGAAACCTATCCACGCCGCAATCGCGCCGATTATTCCTGCACGCCCCGCCCCGATCGCCATTCCAAGCTGGCTGCTGGCAGGTCCGGGAAGAAATTGGCATAACGCTACCAAATCAGCAAATGCCCGTTCATTAAGCCACTTTCTCCGTACGACATACTCATCGCGAAAATAGCCGATATGAGCGATAGGCCCGCCGAATGAGGTCAGTCCAAGCTTGCATGCGGTCCAAAACACTTCCCACAATGCCGCCAGGCTAAAGCCTCGCCGATTCATTCATCCATCACCTCTGGGTTTGCATCGACCAAGCTTCTACATCCCACGTTTTCGTTACCCAATCCTCATAAAAATCAGGCTCGTGAGAGACGAGTACGACTGTACCCTTGTAGGCTTGAAGCGCCCGTTTCAATTCCGCTTTGGCGACTATGTCCAAATGGTTCGTCGGTTCATCGAATAAAATCCAGTTGCTTTCGCGCATCATCAGCTTGCAGAGACGAACCTTTGCCTGCTCTCCGCCGCTAAGCTGATTCAGCGCGCGTGTAATATGCTCGTTCTTCAAGCCGCAGCGGGCAAGCGCTGCCCGGACCTCATGCTGGTTCATAAAAGAAAACTCATCCCATACGTCTTCGAGCGGAGTCATCGTTGGAGCCTTAGCTTCCTGCTCGAAGTAAGCAGGAGATAAATAATCGCCAAGATAGGTCTTGCCTTCCAGCGGTGGAATAACTCCAAGAATCGTCTTGAGGAGCGTGGATTTACCAACGCCGTTGCAGCCAACGATTGCGATCTTATCGCCGCGCTCGATCACCATATCCATTTCAGGCAGCAGCGGCTTATTGTATCCGATAACCATGCCGTCGGCTTCAAATACGGTCTTGCCGCTCGTTCTGGACTCTTTAAAGTTAAAGGTCGGCTTGGGTGCCTCCTCTGGCTTGTCGATGCGGTCGATGCGGTCAAGCTGCTTCTCGCGGCTCTTTGCGCGGCCGGAGGTTGAAGCACGCGCCTTATTGCGCTGGATGAAATCTTCTTGTTTTTTAATGTAATCCTTTTGCTTCTCGTAGGCGTCGATATGCTGCGCTTTGTTTAGTTCAGACATCTCAAGAAACTTCTCATAATTGGCCGAGTAACGCGTCATCTTCGTAAATTCAAGATGATAAATAACGTTGACGACCTGGTTCATAAAGCCCGTTTCATGAGAAATAAGAACAAAGGCATACGGGTAATTTTTCAAATAATTAGTCAGCCAGTTAATATGCTCTTCATCCAAATAGTTCGTAGGCTCATCGAGCAATAGGACGCCCGGCTTCTCAAGCAGCAGCTTGGCGAGCAGAACCTTCGTCCGTTGTCCGCCGCTAAGCGCCGTAACGTCGCGGTCAAGACCGATCGCATTAAGACCTAAACCATTTGCCATCTCATCGACCTTCACATCGATTAAATAAAAATCGCCAATTTCAAGCTCCTCTTGAATCTCGCCCATACGTACTAAGAGCTGATCCAGCGTATCTGCATCGGCATCGCCCATTTGCGCAGCAATACGGTTAAGCTCCTCTTCTAATACGAGCAATGGCAAAAACGCATCCTTCAAAACGTCTCGGATTGTTTTGCCTGCTTCAAGCTTCGTATGCTGGTCCAAGTAACCGTAACGAACGCGTGGCGTCCATTCCACCTTGCCTTCGTCCTTCAGCAGCTTGCCTGTCAAAATATTCATTAACGTGGATTTCCCTGTACCGTTCGCGCCGACCAGCCCGACATGCTCACCTTCCAGCAAACGGAAAGATACATTTCTAAACAATACGCGGTCGCCAAACGTATGTGATAATTGCTCAACTGTTAACAAACTCATTTGTCTTTATCTCCATTCATGTATACACCTTAATCAAAACTGCAAATTACTCGATTTGCCCGTATCATTGTACCACAAAAACGGTCAATCTGTGTTTATTTCCTTGTAAAGGAGCTTTAAAATAGGCAGCAGCGCTTGATTCAGCCGCTTACATAGACGCGCGTCGTCCGCAGCCCATCGGCCTTTCCATTGCAGCGTCAGCATGGTCTCCTCTGGCAGTCTTGGCACAATAGCATGCGGCCGCTCCGGGAAAAGGGATAACCATTCGTTTCTGCCGCGAAAAGAAAGATCCTTATTCGCGATAAACTTCATTTTCCCGCCCGACGCTTGCAGCTCTTGCCTTATGGAACCAAGCTGTCTTAGCTCACCCGCTTGCCATTTAGCGACTGAGGGATCGCCAACAACAAACGCAAATTGCGCTTGCTTCAGCAGCTGGAGCGCATCCGGTTCAAGCCAGTTGCCGGATAAATCGATCAGGTTGACCAATCCTCCTGCATGCCGAAGCATTTGTTCAAATCGCTGCTCATCATGCGTTGACTCGGGGTTTTGCTCGGATAAAAGCGAAAACCAATTCACAGACAGCTCGTCTTCTTTATAATGAACGTAACGTTTGTCCAGCGCTATCCCGTTCTTCCTTAGACACTTACGTCCCGATAACCAAGCATGCCATTCCGGCCTCGCATGTTCATATTCGGCTGCCGTAACGGCTATGCCCTGCTGCCCTAGCAATGCTGCAAGCGTATGCGATAGAAAGGTTGCTCCTGCACCCGGAGCTAAAGACAGAACGCAAATAAGCATTCGACAGGTCTGGGGACGCCGCATATTTTTTTTCGCAAGTAAAGGATCATCGGGTAATTGTGGCGGTAAAAATGGCTTCATTGCCTCCTCTACCTCAAGCATGGACCGATATCGAAATTGCGGATCGGGCTGCAGCAAACGGCTCAGAACAACTTTGAATCCATTCGGAATATCGTTCTGCAACTGCGTGAGCGGCTCATGCGCTCCTCTGCTTCCATCTGTCCGCTTATAAATGATACCGCCGCTAGCCATAAAGTAAAGGAGCGCACCAAGCCCGTAAATGTCAGTCCGTTCATCGCTTTGGCCTGTCCCCTCCTGCTCCGGCGCTGCAAAGCCAACTGTTCCAAGCTGTGCGGTATCCTGCTGCTGTCCTGCTTTGAATTGACGAGAAATACTGAAGTCGATCAGCTTTACATGCCATTTGCTGTCGATCATAACATTCGTCGGCTTCAGGTCACGGTGGATAATAGGCGGCGTATGACTATGCAAATGGCTGAGCGCGGAGCATAGCTGTAAACCGATATGGACGATTTGCATAAACGTCAGCCCCGCAAAGCTTGTTTGAAATAGATCGGAAATGGTGTGGCCGTCTATATATTCCATGACGAGCGCCTCACAGCCCCCCTCATGTGGGGGAAAATAATCGACGATAACCGGCAAATGAGGATGGCTAATCTTCATCATCATATTCGCTTCACCGGCATACCTGCCGCTTCCTCCCGGCATTGGCACAATCACCTTTACCGCTCTAAGCTTACCCGCAAGCTTCAAATCATCGGCGGCATACACAACCCCCATACCGCCGCGCCCTAAAATGCCAACGATTCGGTAACGTCCGCCGAGCACCGTTCCATTCCGGTAAGACGCAAACAGCCTTTCTGCGCTTTCCATGCTTTTCCCTCCCAAGCTTGAACAAAGAAAAAAGCATCCCGACGCCGTTTGTATCGTTGCAAACGGCATCAGGATGCTTTCCTGATTTTATATTTATTAGTGCTACTTTAACATATTTTTGTTCATTATAACAATCAGGTGAATTATGAAAATATACGTTTTTTGGAATTGAGCAGCTCTGCCAGAAACGCTAGAGCTAAGCCTTGCCCCCAGCCTTGAACGCGTTTATGCGCCACTTCGCGATAGCCTTGCAGATCATTCATGACAGCCGTACCGGCGGATACGTTCAACACTGCGCCATCCTCGGTAATTTGACTTAAAATGCCTTCAATCGACCGTTGAATGTATTTGTTGTACAAGGAACCAAAAGCGAACAAGCCAGTCGCTATCCCTGCTGATCCCGAAGTTTCATGGTAGGAAGTATCGTCGTTCAAAACCGTATGCCATAATCCATTGTCTGATTGCAGTCGAACGAGTGTGCTTAGCTGATCGCGCATCGAACCTTCGATGATCATAAACGACGGATGCTGAACGGCAATATGAGGCAAAGCCTTAGCCATCGTAAGCGCAGCCCATGAGTTGCCTCGTGCCCAGAAGATGGAGGACATGTGATTTTGCGCGATATTATCCCAGCCGTGGTAATACAAATTTGTAACAGGATCCTGCAGAAAATGCTCGTGGCCGTGATACTGCTTAAGTCCATCTTCCAAATAATCGGCGCGATCCAGCAAATGTCCCATCCGCACGAGGAAATAGCCAGCCATCATCATCGTATCTACCCATGCCTGCTCAGGGAAATTATACGTTTCCGAATTTACGGTATGCTGGAAAATTCCGTCCGCGAAGCGTACCGCGTCATGTTTTAAATACTCAGCCATTTGAATGGCAACATCCAAATACTTTTGATTGTCGGTTGCTTTATAAAGGGAGATCAGCGCATGTCCAATCGACACGCCGTTAACGGAGAGCTTGGGCAGTCCGTCTTCCAGCTTCTCGTCAACCCATTCCTGCAGCAGTCTGATGTAGCGCTCGTTTCCCGTTGCTTCATAGGCTTCAGCCACTCCGTAGAAAGCGACTCCTCCCGGCCAATCCCAGCTAAAGTCCATTCGAAATGTACGGTCTACTACACGATCGATAACGTCCCGAATATGATTCTCGTCAAATTGAAGCTGCGGCATTTCCATCTTCCTCTCCCCTGATTCAAATAATTTTCTACTTTAATCCGCTTGTACTAATACCTTCAACGATGTACTTCTGAAAAGCAAAGAATATTGCGAGCACCGGAATCAAGCTGACGATCGACATCGCGAACATCGCTCCCCAGTTTGAGACTGTATCGCTGTCGAGGAACATCTTGAGTCCCATCGATACGGGGTACAAGCTGGGACGGTTCAAGTAAAGAACCGGACCGAGCAAATCTTCCCAGCGCCAGTAGAACGAGAAAATAGAAGCAGTGGCAAGCGCCGGTACGACCAGCGGCAATATAATCCGGAAAAACAAGCGGAACTTTCCGCATCCGTCGATCGTCGCTGCTTCGTCAAGCTCATTTGGAATCGTCCGAATGAACTGGATGAGCAAAAAAATGAAAAACGGAATGCCGAAATACTGCGGTATAACGATCGGCTTGATGGAGTTAAGCCAGTGGATCTTGGCGAACAAAATATATTGCGGTACCAGCACTACGTCATGCGGAAGCATGAGCGTCACCATCATAATGCCGAACCAGAACGTTTTGCCCGTGAAGTTAAGCCTTGCAAAGCCGAATGCGATAAATGCCGATGATAATACAGCGCCAATCGTTGACAAAATAACGATTTCGAGCGAGTTCATAATAAAGTTGCCGAATGATTGGCCTGCGATTCCGATCCAACCGATTTTGTAATTTTCCCAAATCCACGGCTGAGGGATAAGCGAATCCGCCGTTGCGAAGATCAAATTACTTTGCTTGAACGAGCTCATCAGCAGCCACAATACCGGATAAACCATCACTAATGCGAGTGCGGCGACAAAGATATGGTAGATAGGCCATTTCAGTTTTTTTAATATCATTATTAATGGCCACCTTTCGACTCGTAATGTACCCATTTTTTGGATGTGGCAAACAATAATCCCGTCAAAATCGCAATAATAATGAGCATGATCCAGGCCATTGCTGATGCGTAACCCATATCAAAATAGACGAATGCTTGGCGGAATAAGTAAAGTGAATAGAGCAGCGTACCGTCTAACGGACCGCCTTCCCCTTTGGAAATAATGTAAGCAGGAACGAATGTCATAAACGCTCCGATTGTCTGCATGATCGTATTAAACAGGATGATCGGGCTGAGCATAGGCAGTGTGATTTTAAAGAAACGAATAATCGAACCGGCTCCGTCCACGTTCGATGCTTCATATAATTCCGGCGGAATGTTTTTGAGGCCTGCCAGAAAAATAAGCATCGAGGAACCAAACTGCCACACCGACAACGTAATGAGCATCCAGAGCGCAGCTGCCGGTTCGGCAAACCATCTCACGCTATCTAAACCGAGCGCATTCAGAAAAATGTTTATGACTCCTTCGTCGCCATACAGATTGCGCCACATAATGGATACTGCAACGCTGCCGCCAATAATAGAAGGAAGATAATAAACGGTCCGATATAACCCGATTGCTTTCGAGGCTGTATTTAATATCATTGCGATAAACAAAGCAAAGGCTAGTCTAAGCGGAACACCGATAAATACGTACAGAAAGGTTACTTTGAGCGATGCCCAGAACTTTGAGTCATCGGTAAACATCGACTGGTAGTTCTCGAATCCGATAAAGGAAGGTGTCGACAATAGATCATAATCCGTAACCGAAAAATATAACGATGCCGCTGCTGGAATCAATGTGAATATTAGAAACCCGATAACGAATGGGCCAATAAACGTGTAACCGATCAAGTTGTTTTTAAGTGATAGCGATTTCATCTTATCCAACTCCTATACGAAGACATACGTGCCAGTTATGAAAGAGCGATGGCCGATCTGCCGACCAACCATCGCATCTGACCAAGTTTTATTACTTGTTTTTCTTAAGAATGGCGGTTGCTTCGTCTCTAAATTTCTTTGCAGCTTCTTCCGGCTTAATTTTGTTGTAGTTCATTTGCTCTGCAAGGCTGGTCAACGATTTGAACACTTCAGCAGATCCGATCGGATCTGCAGGATCCATCGGAGAGCTGTTTGCTTCAGCCCAGGCAACGTAGTCGTACACTTGGATTTGAGCTTCAGTGGAAACCTCTTTTAGCGCTTCTTTTACTTTAGCCGAAACCGGAACGCCGCGATCGCCCAAAATTAACTTATTAGCTTCGATATCATTTACGAAGAAGCTGATAAATTTAGCTGCCTCTTCTTTTACTCTCGAATTTTCAGAAACGGAGAAGAACATACTTGGCTTCAAGAACAGACCTTTTTCCATATTAGGACCAGCCATTGGAGCGATCGCTAGCGGACGGTTTGCAACCTGCTGCAAGCCGACATATTGATTGGACCATTGCCATACGCCAATGCCTTGATTAAGTACGAGATGGCTGTCTTCCGCGCCTTTAATTTGAGCAAGCACGTCTGGTGAAGGTACTGCGCCGTCAATAACCAGTTTAGCCAGCATTCCGAAGAAATCCGTGAACATTTTATCGTCTTCATAGCCAAGACCGGTACCGTCTGCATTAAACAAAGTTTTGCCTAATGTACGGAGGTAGTAGCCGAAAAATACTTCCGCGCGCATACCGTTATCGAAGTAAAGACCTGCTGCTTTTGCTTTGCCGGCCAATTCAACGTAGTCATCCCAAGTGAAGTTTTCAGGGATGGAATCAATGCCTGCTTTTTTCAGAAGAGCCGGATCGTAGTTGAAGCCAAGGGCGTTTACGCCAAGGTTAATACCGTATAGACCGTCGCCCAATTTACCGCCGTCAATCGCATTTTGGCTAATATCGCTCACGTCGATTTGTTTCCCGAGGAAAGGAGTCAAATTAGCGAGTTGATTTCTGCCTGCATATTGCGAGTAGTTTTGCGTATCGATTTGGATAATATCAGGAAGCTCGTTCGCGGCCGCTTGAGGCGCTAGCTTTTTCCAGTAATCATCATAGTTCGCATATTCCATTTCAATCGTTACATTCGGGTTTTTTGCTTTGTACATTTCGATAACCTTCATCGTGTAATCGTGACGAGGCTGACCGCCCCACCAGGCGATACGCAGAGTGACCGGCTTGGCGTCCGTGGTATCCTCTTTTACTTCATTACCCGATTTCGGGCTGTTGGTGGAGTTAGCTGTATTTCCATTACCTGAGTTGCCGCCGCAAGCGCTTACGAGAACGAGTGCAAAAGCCATGAGCATTAAAAGCATTTTTTTCGGTGCTTTCATTGTGTTACGCCCCTTCCAGACTCTTTAATGTTGTTTACAAGCCTTATTATAGGCCCGATGTCGAATTGTCGGAATTAAAAAAACCGCTTTCTTTGTTAAAAAAACAGAGGTCGCCATTATGGCGACCTTTTGTATTCCGATGGGGTGAATCCTGTATGTTTTTTGAATACCTGGCTAAAATATTGCGGATTGTCTCCGAACCCGAATTTTTCGGCAAGCTCAAACACCTTCACATCGCCGGTTTTTTCGATTTCCTCCATCGCCTTGTCCATCCTTAAACGCATGACATAGTTAGAGAACTTCTCTTCCGTTTCCTTCTTGAATAGCTTGCCTAAATAATCGGCATTCATATACAAAATCTCGCTCGCTACCCAGTTAAGCGATAAATCCGGATTCGAAATATGGTCTTCAATCACTTGAATCATTTTATGAATAATGGAGGAATGTTTCTTCGTATGCGTTTGAAAGTTGTTCAAGCAAATTTTCTCTGCATTTTCGGTCACGAATTGCTGGGTAGCACGCAGCGTAAAAAATTGATCGAAGCTGGCGATCTTTTTTAAGTAGTCGTTAATTTCCTCCGGATTTCCTTGCCGTACAATCGATATATAGAGCGGAATGACATAAGACATAGACAGATGGGTATCCATCCGGCTGTCAGCCAGCAATGTAAAGTAGTTATGCAGCTCAGCCTGCACAAACGACCAGTCTCCCGATTTTACATGCATGCAAAGCGGCTCTTCATCGTAAAAGAAAGGCTTATGGGCGCTACTGTCGCCTCTTTCGACATCCTTCTGCGTGATGATGCTGCCTTCTCCCAAATAAAACTGGTAGTTTAAGCATTCCAGCGTATCGCGGTACATTTTGCGGGCATTTATAATTTGTCCGGCCTCGCTAACCGCCACAGTAGCGTCCAGCTTATAGTAGGTTGAGAAAGTTTGCTTAATTTCATTCAGCCGTGCAAATAAATCATCGGCTTCCACGATCTCCTTAATCAGCAGCAGCACATGCTTCCCAATGGTCGTGCTGAGGAGCACAATCGATTTGCCGAGCACGTCCTGCGCAATGTTTTTGACAGCGAACATATGCTCAAATTCAAATTGTCCCTCGATTTGAAACAAAAGCAGCTGCACCTTATCATTTTCTACCGTAATATGAAACAGGTTTCCGTAGTCGTCCCAATCGCGTTGACCATAGGTTTTATTTGTTACTAGCTCCTTCAGAAACTGTTCCTTCGCATGAGGAAGCACCTTGGACAATTCCTTCTGAATATTGAGCATGAAGCTTTCTTGCGTATGCTGCTTCTCGAGCTCGGCAATGACCTCGGTCAGCGCATCGGTAATCGTATTCTCATTGCATGGCTTCAGCAAATAGTGCTTGACGCCAAATTGCATCGCAGAACGGGCATAATCAAATTCACTGAAGCCTGATAACAAAATAAAAGCGATGTGGGGGTATTTCTCGGATACTTTCTCGACGAGCTGCAGCCCGTTCATGCCTGGCATTTTGATATCCGAAATGACGATATCCGGCATATGGCTTTCTATAAAAGCCATAGCCTCAAGTCCGTTCCGAGCTGTTCCCGCCAGCTCCGTGTGATACGCATTCCAATTCACCTTGCGCGAAATACCTTCAACAATTATTCGCTCATCATCTACAAGCAGCACCTTATACATCAGAATCCCTCATTTCGTAAGGAAGCATCAGCGTGACTTTCGTGCCTCCGTTTAGCTCACTCTCGACTTTCAGACCATATGCATCGCCGTAAAGTAGCTTTATGCGGTCCTCAATATTTTTCAAGCCTAAGCCCGAGCCTTTCGGCTTCACTTGCCCGCTCAATAGCAGTGTGACAAATTGCTCCTCCATACCCGGACCGTTATCCTCTACCGCGATGAACAACAGCTCATTCTCCACATAAGCATGAATTTTTATCATACAGGTGTCAATCATTTGTTCAAGCCCGTAGTTGATCGCATTCTCGACTAGCGGCTGCAGCGAAAGCTTAGGAATGCTGCAGTACAGCAGCTTCTCGGGCACATCGACATGAAAGTCCAGCCGTTCCTCGAATCTGTATTTTTGAATGGTGATATAGTGATTAATGATGTCAAGCTCCTTGCTCAGCGGAATGAGCGGCTCCTTCAGGTTGATCGAGGTTCTGAGCAATGAGCCTAATGCTTCGACCATTTGGGAAATATGCGTCTGATTGTTTAGCTTGGCCGACCAGTTTATCGATTCTAACGTATTGTACAAAAAATGCGGATTAATTTGAGCTTGGAGAGCCTTAAATTCCGTATCGCGAATCGTTAGCTGCTTCACATAGTTTTCATGAATAAGCGCATTGATTCGTTCGACCATTATACGGAAATTACGATGCATTTGTCCGGCTTCATCCATCGCCAGCGCTCGCTCGTTCGGTTCTTCGTTATATTCGAAATTACCGAGCTGCACCCGCTTCATCTTGGCGTTCAATCGTTCGATGGGCTCCGTAATACCGTTAGCGAAACCGACGGCAATGATAAGGATGACGACAAACAATACGATGAAAATAATAATAATCGTATTTTTCACCTTTGCAACGCGGTCAAAAATATCGTCAAACGGAATTAAAGTATAGTAAGTCCAATCGGTATACGTTGATGCGATATAAGTAACGAAATACGGCTTTCCTTCGTAACGAATAACCTTATACCCTTCATCGCCGGGCAGCGCCGACAACGTATCGATTGGAAATGCCGATGCTTCAGGATAAACAGCTTCATCGTTTTTCATAATGATCAGCTGGGCGTCATTACTGTTCATGCCCTTAGCCAAGTCATGAAATAGCTTGGCCATATCGATTCGAAGCGCTAGTGTGCCGATGTAATCCAGCTTCAACTGCTGGAACGAACGCACCTCGCGCGCGGCAACCAAGGACTTATCATTGCTGTAGGGAGCGATCCAAGTATTTCCTCCCATATTTACCGCTGTTAATTTCTTAAACACGTTCAAACGATCCTGATACACCGTAATCGAATTGGCCCCGACCGCATATTCATTGTTGTTCACGTCATAAAGCTGCGCAGATAGCACATATTTATCGAGCGCTCCGATATTAACCATCCGCTCCTTAACCGTCAATTGAACGACATAGTTATCGTAATCAGACAAACCGCTCTTAATCGATCTCAAATATTTTTGGATGGTCGAGTCCGTCGATAACATGAACGTCAGCTTCTCCATCTTTTTTAGTTCGTTCTCGATGCTAAGTGAAGATAAGCTAAGCGCCTTGGAAGATTGCTTGTAAATTTCCTGATCATAAAAATCGAACGCATACTGCTGGATAATTATCGCAAGCACGGCAACAACGAGCATAACGACTGAAATTAACACAAACATTTTGTGTTTAATCCTTAAATTTGTATAAAGCGCTTTCAAGTTGGGCACCGCAAAAAGCCTCCTTCAAGCGATAACAGCAATCGCCAGTTGAGTAAGGTACATACCTTCAGACAGAAGAAAAGAGCGCCCTGCCTTGCGGTGAGGGCGGCTCTCGTTATTTTTTGATCAAAAACAGTGTTATCTCTTCGCGATTATGGAACAATTGCTTCGCTTTTTGAAGTGTGAATTCGGTTGACAGTCTTGAAATGACGTCTCTGATCGTTTGAAGCGGCTTCCGGTGCATGAGCTTAACCGTAATAATTGCTGTAGCGCCCTTCGCAAGGGCAGGCTCCAGATCAAGCACAAGCTTACACATCAGCATAGGGCTCCAGCTCATATCGCAAACGAGTAAGTCGAACGAGCCGGCATTAAACTTTACGTCCGAAGCATTACGTTTTAAATAGGTCAAGGTCGGATAGGCCAATAAGGACGGATGTAATTCGGCAGGATCAACAGCGGTTACACGCAATCCGCGCTCCAGCAGAAGTGACGTCCAGCCGCCTGGCGCCGCGCCTACGTCCAGCGCATTCTGATACCCGGCGTAATTAAGCCCGAATTCCCGCTCCGCTTCAAGCAGCTTGAACTTAGCACGTGATACCTGACCTTCTTCACGCTGGAAGCGAACCGCTCCACCCGGCCAATCCGACAGCATGTCGGGCGGCGTACCAAAGCCAACATAAAGCTGATTGACCGCAGCATATATCGCAATGATAATCTCCGGCTGCTGCACAACGGGCTCCGCACCGATCTCTTCCAGCACCGCATCAATCACAGCCTTCGTATCCGCAGCCGAATAAACAAACTCCGATTTGGATAAACGTCTGATATGGACGCCAACTCGTTTATTTTCAAAGCTCAGCACGGCATGACGGACCATTTCTGACAATTGCTCTAAATCATTTGCATTTCCGGAAATTTCGATCGTCCGGTCCACCGGCTGCACATGCCGCAAAAAGATCGGTTCCTGCTGACGAATGGCTTGCAGCGTCTCTTCTCTATTTTGCGGGCTCGACATTAAAAACACTTCACCTGCGGCCAGCTGCGTAAATGACGCACCCTCGATCAACTTCCGAAGCTCTTCCATTGCATATGGTGCATAAGTTTGATTTGCTGTTCCGATCCATTGACTCACGTGTTTAAACCTCTTTCGTTTATGAATTACCCTTGGTCCCTATAAGAGATTTGCACCCCTTGCCCCTTAAGGGGTTTTTACACTCAAACTATGAGGGCTTGTACACCTGTATCCAAACATAAATTGATAACCCGAACACTGTGGGGTTGAAGATCAACCTTTTTAAAGGCTTTTCGAACCCCTAACCAACCTTTAAAGGCTTTTCGAACCCAGCCAAACCCTCCCTTCCAAGGGAGGACCCCGAGGGTTGCACCCTCTGGACACCCTCAGTTGGACTAACGTTCGAGTTGGACAGGCTCTCGCGAGCTGCGTTAGTGTAGGAGCGCTTTCGTCCCTGTGGGACACGCTTTGCATGGGTGCACTTGTGTTACCTGAACACCTAACCTGAGTAACGAGCTTGGTGGTAAGGTGTTTGAATACAACGTCTGCGCTTGGAGCGCTTTCGTCCCTTCGGGATACACAGTATAGTTGATGCACTTGTGTTACCTGAACACCTAAACCTAAGTAACTAGCTTGATCGTATGGTGTTTGATTGCAACGTCTGCGCTTGGAGCACTTTCGTACCTCCGGGACACGCTTAACAGTTGATGTAATTGAGTTACCGTAACACCTAAACCTAAGTAACTAGCTTGATCGTATGGTGTTTGAATGCAACGTCTGCGCTTGGAGCACTTTCGTCCCTCCGGGACACGCTGAACAGTTGGTGTAATTGAGTTACCGTAACATCTAAACCTAAGTAACGAACTTGGTGGTAAGGTGTTTGAATACAACGTCTGCGCTTGGAGCGCTTTCGTCCCTTCGGGACACGCTTAACAGTTGGTGCAAATGAGTTAAATGAACACCTAAAACCTGAGTAATAAGCTTGGTAGTAAAGTGTTCGAATGAAACGTCTGCGCATGGAGCGCTTGCGTCCCTTCGGGACACGCTTAACCAGTTGGTGCAATTGAGTTACCAGAACAACTGAACTCGGTGGTAAGGTGTTTGAATGCTACTTTTGAGCTTCGTGAGCTTTTATCCCTAAGAGGCACTCTTTTATGGTTGTGATATATTAGTTATTAATATGGCTTTGAATTTTGTTCCAATTCGTGAACTTAATTTGCCCAATACTTGCATTATAGCCGAATTAGTTACAATTCGTGAAACTAAACCTGGCTATTTCGAGGAAGCATCTGAAAACTGGCTATTTAGTTTCGAGAATCGCAACTAAACGAACACATTTTCACGTGTATCTTCAAATAGTTTCATGAAATGCAACTAATTCGAACCCACCATCTCCATCCACACCTTAAAGCGTGTCCCATAAGGACGAAACCGCTCCAATCGCTATAAGCAGCTTGACCTAATCGCTGTCCCTCAAAATTTATTCATGCTTTCAGGTCCCCTAGCGGCCTCCAATGCAAGCGTGTCCCAAAGGGACGAAGCGCTCCTAAACTAACGCAGCTCGCGAGCATCTGTCCACCGTCTACGTTAGTTCAGTTGCGGGTGTTCAGAGGGTGCAACCCTCGGGGCCCTCCCTTGGAAGGGAGGGCCCCGAGGGTTCGAAAAGCCTTAAAGGTTTAGTTTTTTCATTTAAAGTTTTGGTCTTCCAGCAATTTCATTTAATAGCGCATCCGGCATTGGGCCATTGTATAACCGGGTCTCGGCCGGCGCACTTGTTGATAACATGTCGTACATTTGCATGCGGCCCGCTGCACTCGACGTGTGTAAGTAGATTTGCTCCGGGTAACGACCAGTCTCTACGATATGGCGTACCACTTCGTAGCCGGTAGGCTGAGCCCAGCCTAGATCGTAATCGAGAGACAGAATTCCGACTGTCTCGAGATCAAGCAGCTGCTTGCATTCTTCCGCGTTGCTTGCCAATACAAAGCCTTTTGGACATACTCGATAATCATCTAAATAAACATGAATCATGAATGAATCCCCCGTTCAACCATAAGATTCAAAGCTTGCTATTTCACTGATCCTTTTGGCAGTCTGAACTAACGAATGCTTTCCGACCAGAAATGTCTAACTTCTCGATTATGCCGCCACAGCGCTGACAAATTTGACCCTCACGGTCGTAAATTTGAAAATGGCCGTGATGTCCGCCTGTCAAACTGTCCCCTTCGGCAAAAGACTGCTCTCCAGCTCCGCCTTGTGAAATCGCTTCCTTTAACACATTATGCATCGCTTCGTATAGGCGTTCCCAAGTTTCACGTTCAAACAACGGTATTTTTGCATCGGGACGCACAGCCGCAGCATAACAAATTTCATCGGAATAAACGGCTCCGATACCCGAAATTACATTCTGATCCATTAAGGCGGTTTTGATCGCTCCGCGTTTCTTGGCAAAACGCGCGATGAAGCGATCGATCGTCAGTCGTTTATCAAAAACATCCGGTCCAAAACGTCCAAGCTTCTCCTCAACTTCTTTCACCGTTAAAAGCTGCAAATCATCCGCCCGCAGCCCTAAGCAGAACAACGTGACATCGCCAAAATGCAGCCTCACTTGCGCTGTGCGTGTCGGTTTGTCGGTCTCGCTGCCTTTATACAAATAAGCTCCTTGCCCCAAATGAAGCAGCAGACGCTTTCCGTTGTCCAAATGCAGCAATAAATGCAGACCTCGTCTTTCAACAAACCAAATTACTTTTCCAACTACGTCGCGCTGTACTTGCTCCTCACTAGCTTGAAAAGCCTTTACATTCGATATTTCAATACCGGTAATCTGGGCTCCTGCGAATTGCTCCGTTAATAAAGCCCGATATATGTCCAGTTCCGGTAGTTCCTGCATGAAGCTCTCTTCCTTCCTTTGTTCTCCGTTTCATTTTATCTTATATCTCTCTATGGTCAGAAATATACGAACGAAGCTCTTCTAAGTTATCGCAAACGATATTTGGCTTACAGCCGGCCTGATCCATATAATAATCGATATTTTGAGCCGTCGTAAGTCCTGTTAGTACAAGTATTGTGCCACAGCCGGCAGCCTCGCCAAAAGCGATGTCCGTAGCCATATTGTCGCCGACTACCCACGTTTCGTCAGCCTTTAACCCGATCTCTCTAAGGGAATAGTTCATTAAAATAGATGAGGGCTTACCAATCAGAACAGGTTCCTTGCCTCCCGCAGCCTTAAGCATCGCTCCTATAGAGCCCGCCCCCGGTATAAGTCCATCTCCGGATGGAAGCAGCAGGTCAGGATTTGTCAATATGAATTGCGCTCCGCCATGAATATACCGGATCGCCTTCGTTAAGCGTTCATACGTGAATGACCGGTCTATTCCCTGCAGGACAAAGTCCGGTTGATCTTCTGTCAGCAATAACCCGGCCTCTTGTACAGCCTTCCTTAAACCATTTTCCCCTACTACAAATACGGCAGCCCCTGGCTTCTGTCCCGCAATATGTTCCGCTGCCGCTTGTGCTGAAGTGCAAACCTCATCGGCTGCGGCGGGAATGCCCATTTTCAACAGCCTTTCCGCAACCTCTTCTGGCGTCGATGACGAATTATTCGTTACGAAGCGAAAAGGAAATTTAGTTTCTCGCAAATAAGAAATCAGCACGTCCGCACCGTCGATGCGATGCGTGCCATGATATAATGTTCCATCAAGATCAATAAGTAAGCCGCGCATAGCAGGTCGTTTTCCTGTCATAGCTGTAATCCTCCCAAGCGTAAACGGCAGATGCCGCAATCTGGTGACTCAGCTAACGTATTCCGTTAAAAGTTAAGCCATTGTATAGAGTTGCAACTATCTGCTTTACGCCTCTGCTCTATTTTTAAGATGCCTAATTATTGTATTTGTTTTTCCGTCTTACGCCGCAGCCGCGCAATTCGGTTTCTCAGCGCCTCAAGCTCCGCTCTTTTTTTGGTATCACGGCGAACGAGCATCGATTGATTCAATGCATGCTCAAACGCTAAGTTCGCGTACCCTAAAGCCGTTTCGTAATCCTTGAGTTTATGCTCATAATACATAGCAAGCTCGATGCTCGCTTCATGTGCTGCCAAGCCAAAATTAGACGAGGTATGAATAATAGCCTTCTGCCACAATAACACAGCACGAATCCAATTTCCAGCCTTCTTGTCGCGCGCCGCAAGCATGAGAAGCGTTGATGGATTCGCGTGATCCGCCTCCATTGCCAGATTGAATAGGTGATAAGGCAGCTCGTTTTTGCCCATACGCTCCAGCCATAGTCCGGTACGGACCATTTCCTCCGGCTCATTAGGCAGTGGAATATATGAATCTAAATCGCCATTCAGTAAGTGTCCAAATCGAATGGCCAAGCAGGCGAGGGAAAGCATATCCGTTTCATTGTGACGAAATACACCTTCAAGCGGTGCAGGATCCCCATTCGCCAAATATTGAAAATAAAGCTGGGGCGCCAGCGAGCCCGGTACATCATCCTCGCGGTGAATACCGAGCCTTTCCTCCTCGACATGGCTTAATTTGCAGGAGACGAGCGTATTTCTCCACACGGATCTCGCAGGATGTAAGAAGTCGAGATGCTTCGGCTCCCACATTTTACGGCCAAGTCCGTTCATAATGAAGCGATTTTGGACAAGCGGCCAATCGAAGGTTTTGCCGTTGTACGTCGCCAGAAAAGTGTAATGCTGCAGCTTCTCCGCTAAATACATGAGCATTGCTCTCTCTTCTGCCGGATGTCTAATCAAGGTCTGTTCAATGACAAAATGCTCCTTCGACATATAGCCTATGCCAATCATAAAAGGAACGTTCCCGGCCCCAACTCCTAAACCTGTCGTTTCCAGATCAAGAAACAATATTTGCTCGGCAGCCGTATCAGAAACCGGATAAAAAGCTGCTAACCCCGGCGCCGCCTCGTACAGCTCTTCTATAGCATGAAGACCATGGTGAAAATCACTTGCATATTCAATCTTCCTAAGCAGGAAGCTTCCGGTTGCATTCGTATGCAGCTTTACGTCGAACGTCTCCCACACCGGCGAGAGCCATTCCTCATCCTCTTCAAGCAATTGATCCTGCCGCTTCTCATCCGCAGAGGCTGTTGCCTCAGCCTGCCTCTCCTTCTCCGAGCTGTCTCCACGCAATCGATTCATTCTATCGCGCATACCGCTCATCGGTTACCCTCCGCTTCATTCAGAAGCTCCAGCGCTTGCTGCTTTCCAAGAAGACCAACCTCTTCGATAGGACCGACACAGGCCGGACAGCCGCTTAAGCAGGTACAAGACCGTATCAATGATTTGGCTTGCCGAATAAGCTCATCATGGACTTCAAACAATCGCTCGCTGAGTCCGATACCGCCGGGATAACGGTCATAGAAGTAGATCGTCGGCTTCTGCGTATGTACGGCCTTTACCTGCGGTACCACTCGAATGTCGAAAGGATCGCACATTAAATAAAGGGGAGCGATATGCACGAGTACGTTAGCGATGCCAAGCAGGGCAAACTGCATCTCGCTTTTACTTTTGCGGGCTGCTGCTTCTTCGCTGAAAGAGAACCAGTAGCCGCTTGTATGCAGCTCTTCTTCCGGCAGGTGAATAGGGCCCGATCCGATATTTTCATGCGTGCGTAGCTTTATTTTTTTGAAAATAGTCGGCTTCGCATTTACTGTCAGCTCTCCATACTGTCTGATAAGCTCGCCTGACTCCCGCTCCTTATCGACATAGAGCACCTTCAGCTCAACCGCTAAATTAGCATCCGTATAGTAATCAACATTCACCTCGCGAACATAAGCCTTTTTCTCCGGATAATCGAGCTTCTCAACTTGAAACTGGACGCCTTCATGAATATAGATCGCTTCCTCATGAATGAGCGTCGGAGCGCTGAACCGGTCAACCTCGCCCAGAACCCGGCTGCCGTTCGTGTTGTCAATGATGACAAAGTTTTCTTGCGCGGCCGAGCGCAGGGAAATGTTATGCGCGGGAAAGGACTGCTCCATCCAAAACCAGCGGCTGCCTGCTTTATGAAGCACCTTCTCCTCCACCAAAAACTCCATCATGTCCTCAAGCGATTCCGAGCCGAACGTATCTCCTATTTCAAACGGCAGCTCGTAGGCCGCGCACTTCACATGATCCATGAGCACGAGCAGATTATCGGGGTGGATTAACGCTCGCTCAGGCGGCCGGTTAAAGAAGAAGTCCGGGTTCTGAATCATGTACTGATCGAGTGGATTGCTGCTGGCGACCATAAACGTGATCGAGCTTTCTTGCCTTCTGCCCGCGCGTCCGGATTGCTGCCAGGTACTGGCGATCGTGCCCGGATAACCGTTCAATACGCAAGCCTGCAGCTGACCGATATCAATGCCAAGCTCCAGCGCATTTGTGCTGACAACGCCGCGAATTTCACCGGAACGCAAGCCACGCTCGATTTCTCTGCGTAATTTGGGCAAATAGCCGCCGCGGTAGCCTCTAATCGATTTGTCATTCAGCTTATCGCGAATCAGTTCCTGCAAATAAGTAAGCAGCAGCTCGACCCGAACTCGGCTGCGCGCGAATACAATCGTCTGCACACCCTGTTTAAGCAGCAAACCGGCAAGCTTGCGCGTCTCAAGCACGCTGCTTCGACGAATCCCAAGCTGTTTATTCACAACGGGCGGATTATAAAATACGAAATGCTTCTCCCCCGTCGGAGCGCCGTTGTTGTCTACGAGCGCAACCTTCTCCCCGATTAGACGCTCCGCATGCTCCTGCGGGTTATCGATCGTGGCGGAGGCGCATATGAATTGCGGCGTCGAACCATAAAACTTGCATATTCGTTTCAACCTGCGAATGACGTTTGCTACATGGCTTCCGAACACGCCCCGGTAAGCATGAACCTCATCGATGACGATGAATTTAATATTTTCGAATAGCTTGACCCACTTCGTGTGATGCGGCAATATCGCGGAGTGGAGCATATCTGGATTCGTGACTACGATATGGCCGGCATTTCTAATGGCCGTTCGTACAGTTGGCGGCGTGTCGCCATCGTAAGTATGCGTCTTAATTCCGGCGTCCATTAGATCAGCTAACGCTTGCAGCTCAGCTACCTGATCCTGAGCCAGCGCTTTCGTCGGAAACAAATAGAGCGCTCTGCCCTCTTCGTTTTCAAGCAGCGACTGCATGACGGGCAGGTTGTAGCAAAGCGTCTTGCCTGAAGCGGTTGGCGTTACGGCAACTACATGATGTCCTGCGCGCGCGGCGCGGTATGCTTCGGCTTGATGCGTATATAAATTGCTGATTCCCCGGGAATGCAGCGCTTCCTTCCATGCATGATGCAGCCCATCCGGCAGCGGAGCGGTACGCGCCTCACGTGGAGAAATGGTCCGCCAGTGCGTCACATTGTCCATAATCTCGGTGTTTTTCCGCACCTGCTCTAACCATTCCTCCAAGCCGGAGGTTTTACCTGTAAACCGGTTCATGACCGTCCCTCTCCCATCAAACCTATGTTTCTTTATATTTTACAGAATACATGTTCGGGCTGCAATTTAATTTAACAAAATAGATGACGTCCCGTGAATTGACACCGGATAAGGGCTGGGCTATATTAACTTTAGAATATGCATTTAGACAATTACCTAAATTTCTAAAAAATTGAAAGTTAATCTCGAAAGGACGGCTTAGATGTCAATCAACCTTGCTTTCAAAGCGCTATCCGATCCGACTAGGCGCAAAATTTTAGATTTATTGCGCGAACGCGATCTCACTGCCGGAGAAATCGCCGACCACTTTCAAATGACCAAACCGAGCATCTCCCATCATCTCAGCCTTTTGAAGCAAGCGGAGCTCGTATGGGATGAACGACAAGGGCAGCATATTTATTATTCGCTTCATACGACCGTCTTTCAAGATTTAATGAAATGGATCATCTCCTTTCAGCATAACGGAACCGAAAGGAATGAATCCGAATGAAATCGAGCGTATTATCTTGGATAATTGTTGCCGTTGCCGTCATCGCAAGCATCGTAACCTATCCTGATTTACCAGAGCAAATGGCTATTCATTGGAATGTAAGCAACGAAGTCAATGGACTCGCGCATAAAGCATTTGCACTTTTGCTTCTGCCGGCGTTAATGGTCCTAATGATCGTCATTCTTCCCAGAAAGCAAAACTACCACAAACATAAGCCCAGCATGCTGATTGTTCAAAATATCGTCCTGCTCAGCCTCCTTGTTCTGCACAGTGTCACGATTGCCTTCGGCTATGGGCTAGAAATCAATATCGCAAAAGTCGTCCTGCCTATGGTCGGCATTATTTTTGTAGTTACAGGTAATTATATGCCGCGTTTTCAGCCAAATAGCTATTTCGGCATAAAAACAAATCAAACGCTTGCAAGCGAGACCGTATGGAGAAAGACGCATCAAGCAGCGGCCAAGTTTTATCTATATGGCGGCTTACTTACGATCGCAGCCGCGTTCGTCCCTGCTCCTTTCCAAATGATTATCTTCTTTGGCATAATCGTCCTCATCGTCCTCGCTTCCGTCTATTTGTCGTTTCACTTTAGTAAAGACAACAAATAAAGCAAAAACGCGAGGTTGCCCTCGCGTTTTTGCTTTATTCCTCTTGCAGAGCACGTTCAATTTCGATATGCATGAAATCCGTTGCCGCCGTTACGGCATGAAAACGCAAGGCCGCCTCCGCTTCCAACTGACTTAAATCCTCATTGCTGTATCGACCGCTAAAATGTGTCATGACAAGCCGCTTCGCCTTCGCCTTTGCAGCCGTTTCTGCCGCATCTGCCGATGTTGAGTGTCCGAACTCATACGCTTTCTCCTCCATGCCGGCGGCGAAGGTCGCTTCATGCACGAGCAAATCGGCGCCGGCTGCCAGTGTCAACGCATTATCGCATGGCTTAGTGTCTCCAAGCACCGTAACAATTCTGCCGATATGAGCGGGTCCGGTAACATCCGCCGTCCGGACGATCATACCGCTCGGAGACGTAACCGGATGTCCCTGCTTGATTTTTCCGTACAGCGGCCCTTCCTCTATGCCAAGCTCTTTCAGCTTATTCACGAGCAGCTTGCCCGGCTGATCATGCTCTGTAATGCGATAGCCGAAGCTGGTTACGCGATGCTCAAGCTGCAAGGCCTCCACCTTAAAGCGCTCATCTTTATAAATAATCCCTTCATCGCCTGTTATCTCATGGATGTTTAGCTCATAGTCCAGCGTAGTGGCGCTTATGGCAAATATCGTATCAATGAAGCGCTTTATGCCAATCGGACCAAAAAGCTGAACGGGAGTAACCCCGCCATCGAATGAACGGCTGCTTAACAAGCCCGGCAGACCGTATATATGATCGCCATGCAAATGTGTTATAAATACGGCCTCCAGCTTGTTTAGCTTCAGCGGCGTTCTCATAATCTGATGCTGCGCAGCTTCTCCAGCATCAAATAACCACCAGCTGCTGCAAGGCTCAGGAAGCTGCAGTGCCATTGCAGTTACATTCCGATACTTAGAGGGTCTGCCTGCACCCGTTCCCAAAAACCACATGTTCATAATCTCGTCCACCTCACCCTTAGCGGCTGCCGCATCACTTGCCGAATTGAAACGAAGAGCCCTCTTAAGCTCGTATTACCGAACGCTCAAGGGCTCTTTGTAAATTATAACCTATAGCTTCTCCACATTAAAATATTGCGCTTCCGGATGTGCGAATACCATCGCAGACACGGATGCTTCCGGCTCCATCATGCAGCCTTCCGTCAATTCGACGCCAATATCCTGTGGCCTCATTAAATCGAACAACGGCTCCTGATCTTCGAGGTTAGGACATGCCGGATAGCCGAATGAAACGCGAATGCCTTGATAACGAGCGCCATGACGCTGCTTCATAGTCATTTCAGCCGGATCCGGGTAGCCGCATAGATCGCGCATCATATGATGGACGCGCTCAGCCATCCCTTCCGCTACTTCGAGTGCCACTGACTGCAGTGCATGCGAACGCAAATAATCGCCGTTATCTTTCCACTCATTCGCAAGCTCGCGAATGCCGTGGCCAGCCGTTACAACTAGGAAGCCTACGTAATCCATCACGCCGCTCTCCACAGATTTCAAGAAATCCGCTAAGCATAAATAAGGCTCAACCTGCTGGCGCGGGAATGTGAACCGTTTGATCTCCTGCTCGGGATCTACCGGATTATAGATAATAATATCGTTACCCGAGGATTGTGCCGGGAAGAAGCGATACATACCGTGCGTTTTCAAAATTCCCTCAGTAGTTCCCTGTCGCAAAATTTCATCTACGGTTGCTTTGAGATGAAGCGCTTTTTCGTTGCCTTCCTTAAGCAGACTATCGACATTGCCTTTCAGTCCAAGGTGATGACCGAGCAGCATTTGCATATTCACATAAGGAATGACATGAGGAAGCGGCACATCACGCAGCACGTGACGCTCTAAATCCGGCGGTGTGAACACCGGCGCATCCGGCGAAATTTTGGAACGTACGGCGCGCGTCAATTCAGGCAATGGCTTCTTCTCTTCCTCATACAATCCGCCAGACGCCTTGAATGCGGCCATCTCGTCTTCCATCCGTGAGCGATGCTCGGGATCCATCAGCTTGTTCGCGATGTCCAGACCGTCCATCGCATCCTTCGCGTATAGAACGAGTCCGTCATATTCCGGGCCGATTCTTGTTTTTGTAAATTTCCGCGTAAGGGCCGCGCCGCCAACAAGGATTGGTGCATCAATGCCGGCCGTACGCAAATCCTGCGCGGTAATAACCATTTGCTGCGCAGATTTAACGAGCAGGCCGGATAAGCCGATCGCATCGACCTTCTCCTTACGGTAAGCTTCAATTAACTGCTCCGGCGGTACTTTAATGCCTAGATTTATTATTTTATAGCCGTTGTTAGACAAAATAATTTCAACAAGGTTTTTACCGATGTCATGCACGTCGCCCTTAACCGTTGCCAAAATAATTTTACCTTTGACAGAGGATTCATCCTTTTCCATAAAAGACTCTAAGTAGGTTACAGATGCTTTCATAACCTCGGCGCTCTGCAGCACCTCCGCTACGATCAGTTCGTTGCCGTTGAATAAACGGCCGACTTCCTCCATCCCACGCATAAGCGGTCCGTTTATAACATCCATGGCCGAATATTTTTTGAGAGCTTCATCCAAATCAGGGATGAGGCCTTCCTTCGTTCCCTCAACAACGTATGAAGCCAAACGCTCCTCCAGGGACAGATTCGAAATTTTCTCTTTCTTCTCTACCTTCTTGTTGCGGAAAGCAGCAACGAACGCAGCCAGCGTCTCGTCAGTCGTGTTGTAGATCAGTTCTTCAGCCAAGCGCCGCTCTTCTTCTGGGATCGAAGCATAACGCTCCAGCTTCTCTGTGTTCACGATCGCGTAATCCAGACCCGCTTTTGTTGCATGGTACAAGTAGACGGAGTTAAGCACTTCACGTCCCGCATCCGGCAATCCGAAGGAAATGTTGCTGAGTCCGAGGATCGTCTTGGCAAGCGGGAACTTCTCTTTAATCATACGAATGCCTTCAAGCGTCTCAACGGCCGAACCGATGTATTGCGGATCGCCCGATCCGACAGGGAACATATTCGGATCAAAAATGATATCCTCAGGATTCATTTTATATTTCTGTGTCAGGAGGTTATAAGAACGCTCGGCAACCTCCATCTTCGCTTGGCGGTTAACGGCTTGGCCGCGTTCATCGATTAGAATCATTACGACAGCAGCGCCATAGCGGTGAATTAACGGCAAAATTTTCTCAAACTTCGATTCGCCGTCCTCCAAGTTAATGGAGTTAATGATCGCCTTCCCTTGCGAATATTTTAGCCCCAGCTCAATAATGTGATCATAAGTGGAATCAAGCATCAAAGGCGCCTTAATTTTTTTTACAACCTGCGGCAAAAATTGCTGAACGGCATACGCCTCATCGATATCGGTATCCTGCAGGTTAATATCGATAACATGTGCGCCGCCCTTAACCTGCGCTCTTGCGATTTCAGAGGCTTCATCGAACTTCTCTTCCTTCAACAGCCGTTTGAATTTACGGGATCCGGAAATATTCGTACGTTCGCCGATCATGATCGGGCGATTTTCCGGCTCGATATATACGGTTTCTATACCGGATACTGCGTTCGGGTGCTCGCCCATCTTCGTACGCGGAGCATAGGCAGCCATCGTCTCAGCCATAACCCGGATATGCTCAGGAGTCGTTCCGCAGCAGCCGCCGGCAATATTTAACCAGCCCATCTCAGCGAATGCCGACATTTTCTTGGCAAGCGACTCCGGTGATTCATGATAATGACCGTTCTCATCCGGCAAGCCTGCGTTCGGATAGCAGCTTATTGCAGAATCCGCAATTTCGCTGAGCGTCCGCAGGTGATCACGCATAAATTCCGGACCGGTTGCGCAGTTCAGGCCGATCGAGATCGGCTTCAAATGCTCTAAAGAAATATAGAACGATTCGATCGTTTGTCCCGCGAGCGTTGTGCCCATCGGCTCTATCGTACCGGAAATCATAATTGGAAGCTCTTTGCCAAGCTTGTCAAACGCATTGCGAATGCCGATACTGCCTGCTTTTACATTGAGCGTATCCTGTGAAGTTTCCAGCAACAGCGCATCCACGTCTGCTTCGATCAAAGCTAACGCTTGCTCGTAATAGCTTTCTACAAGCTCGTCGAAGGTCACGCCTCCCGTTACCGATAAGGTTTTGGTCGTGGGACCAAGCGCTCCGGCTACGTAACGCGGTTTGTCGGGCGTGCTGTACTTGTCGCATGCATCGCGAGCCAGCTTAGCTGCGGCCAAATTAATCTCTCTCGCTTTTTCCGGAATATCATAATCGGCCAATACGACACTAGTTGCCCCGAACGTATTCGTTTCCAAAATGTCCGCGCCAGCCTCAAGGTATTGCTCGTGAATCGATTGTATAACATCAGGACGAGTCAGAACGAGCATCTCATTACAGCCGTCCAGCTCTGCTCCTCCAAAATCAGCTTCATTCAGATCGGCTTGCTGAATCATCGTACCCATCGCGCCGTCCAAAATGAGTATGCGTTCCTGAAGCATTTGTTGTATGGTCGGTTTCGACAATTTACTACACCCTTCCCAAAATCATTAACCAATAGTTTAACAGAATACCCGTTATGTGAAAAGGTAAATCCATCGACATTCCATTTGATTTGTTTTATAATAATTATATCATTTAATTTCTATAGGAAAAGAGGGAATGTTCATGGCTGAGATAAGAATTCGCAATACTGAGGAACGGATTCAAGGTGAAGAGGCTGTCCGTGCATTTCTAGAACAACAAGAGGTGCTCTACGAGCATTGGGAACCTAGCAAGCTAACAGAAGAATTACAACAAAAATTTGTTCTCTCTGACGAAGAGAAGCAGCAAATTTTGGCGACATATGATGATGAAATTCGTGACTTGGCTGAGCGTCGCGGTTATAAAACTTGGGATATCATCGCATTATCCGATGCTACGCCTAACCTGGACGAGCTGCTGAAAAAATTCGAAAACGTGCACACGCACACCGAAGATGAAGTTCGCGCAATTACTGCCGGACGTGGTATCTTCATTATTAAAGGAACGGATGACGTTGGTTATTTCGATGTTGAGCTGGAAGCTGGCGACGTTATCTCAGTACCGGAATACAAACCGCATTTCTTCACGCTTATGGAAAATCGCCAAATCGTAGCCGTTCGTCTCTTCATCGAAACAGAAGGCTGGATCGCTCATCCTTATGCAGACGAGAAATTCGCTTCCAACCAGGCATAATACGGATTTTAAAATAATGCAAGCCCCTCGCTAGCTGTTGAAGCTTATGCAAGGGGCTTTTTATTGCTATTATTTAAGCCTCCAGCAGCTGCAGAAGCTCTTCTAAATGTTTAATTTCATGGGTTGGCACGATCTCGTCATTGCGGACGGCACCGTGGCGGTTAATCCAAACCGAAGTCATCCCGATCGTATTTGCTCCCAAAATATCCGTCGTCAGCTTATCGCCAACCATGATGCCATGATCAGTTTCGACGCCGAGACGCTCAAGCGCATGCTTAAATATCGATGCTGCCGGCTTCCCTTCCCCAAACTCGCCCGAAATTATAATATGGTCGAAATAAGGAATCAGTTCCGGCACTCCAGCAAGCTTCTCACGCTGCAAATCAGGCGATCCGTTCGTCAGCAGAAGCAGCTTGTATTTACCCTTTAGCGCATTTAGAACGCGGAACGTTTCTTCGTATACGATCGGACGCGAACGGCGTTCAGCCGGGAATTGCTCAGCCAGCTTGGCGCCAAGCTCCTCATTATCAATGCCGAGTGCACTTAAGCCTTGGGTCCATGCTGCTTTACGGTAACCGGGAGCAAGGCTCTCAAGCTTACGGAATTCCTCTTGTTCGCCCTCGCGGAATGGCGCCCAAAGTCCTTCAAACGGATTGATGCCGATCATCTTCGTAAACGCGTACGTTTCATACGATTCATAAAGTGCCCGCGCTGCGGTGCGAACCGATTCCTCCAGTGCATGAGGATCAACTCCAGTCGCTGCCGCTGCCGTTTGGCACGTAGCTTCAAAAGCTTCCTTTACGCTGCGGTCATCCCACAGCAATGTGTCATCCAGATCAAATAAAACTGCTTGTTTAGTCATCGTTGTTCGAACTCTCCTGCCTGTTTATTTTTGCTGAAAAGCAATATTGTTAGCTTGAGCGAAAACCTTCAGCTTCTCGCCAAGCTCTTCTGTCGGAAACCGGTTAGTCAACTTAGAGAAAACCCAGTTTCCGCCTTTGTGCTGCTCCACGATTACATAACCCTTTTGAACACTAATGCCTTTGATCGCGGATGCAGGAATACGTTTATCTCCGGTCATACGGCGAGACTGTACGAAATCTTTGCCAATCGTAATGTACGGTCTGCGGAAAAAGAATAGTACCGCCAGCAAAATATAGCATCCTACCGTGATCCAAAACATCATATCCATTTTAAACGCGGTAGAGCTTTGCATCAGAATGACGTACATGGCAATAAATAAAATCAATAATATGGGAGCAATGAAATTACGCCCAACGATCTTCTCCGATTTATCGGCATTGAATACGATTTGACCATTGCCTTGCTTTTTGCGTTGCTTATTTACGACACTCATGTTTTTGCGCACCTTGCGCTCCCAGGAACGTGACAAGCTGATTCTCCTCCTAATTGAAACACTATTCAAACGGTCTGCGGAACTTATCGATGAAGCGATTCGGATAGTCATCCGGTAGTGCGCTTATTTGTTCCAAACGGTTCCATATCTCGCTTGGCATTTCCCAACCTATTGCTCCGATATTATCCTCAAACTGCTCTAATTTGCTGGCACCAAATATTGGTGATGTAATACCTTCCCGCTGAATAAGCCATCTAAGCGCAACCTGAGCAGGCGTTTTGCCAAGCTCTTTGGCCGCTTCAAGCAGAGTATCGAGGATTACGAAGTTTTTGTCTGATGAGCGGTAAATCCATGCGCTCTCCCCTACCTTCGAGGTTAAACGGCCCTCTGTCGGCATTTCCCTGCTGTAGCGGCCGGTCAGAAAACCGCCGCCGATGGGAGCCCATGGAATAATCCCTACCTTCTCCTCTTTACAGAGCGACAGCATCTCGCGATCCATTTGTCTGCTCACTAGGCTGTATTGAGGCTGTATCGATACAAAACGCACATATCTGTTAGCATCGCTATAAGCCAAAGCCTTCATAAGCTGCCATGCAAAAAAATTTGAACATCCTATGTAACGCACTTTGCCTGAAGTGACGAGATCATCGAGCGTGCGAAGCGTCTCTTCGATCGGCGTTGCGTGATCCCATACATGTACTTGATACAAGTCGATATAATCCGTCTGAAGCCGTTTTAGACTTGCTTCAACGCCGTCCAAAATATGCTTGCGGGACAAGCCTGCTCCATTGATATTGCTGGATGTGCTCATTCGCACCTTTGTAGCAAGGACAATGTCGGAACGTTTGTTTTTGATCGCTTTACCAACGATTGCCTCAGAACGACCATTCACATATACGTCGGCTGTATCAAGAAAATTACCGCCACGGTCAACGAATCGATCGATCATATCGATTGAGTCCGCTTCACTTGTCGTATTGCCGAATGTCATCGTTCCCAAACAAAGCTCGGATACGGCTAGTCCACTTTTCCCTAACAGATTATATTTCATCTAATCACCCTTTCGTGGATATTAAATGAGTAGCGCTAACTTTCGTTAATGCTTGATATTATCATTATCATCAACAATTTCAATCTTTTCCAGCTGTTGACGGAAATTGTTTTTAAAGTTGTTTAAATATAGCTGGCGCAGCTCATCTCTTTCGGCAATTTCCGGCCCTGTCAGGCCTTCCGATTTATTTTTACGAGCGAGCTCGTTTATACGCTCAATAATTTTTGAAAATTCCATCCTAACTAAACTCCTCTCATGATGAAAAAAACTCTACTCTATAGTTTGACATTTCAACCGTTCAATTGTCAAGGAGCAGAAGCTCCGTAACGAATAGAGTAACGAGCACGAATCGTTTGCTTTATTACAAAAAAACTTTCTAAACCGGTAGATTTGGTTAATCTACTTAGCTTAGAAAGCTTTATTTGGGAAAAATCATTTGTATTGCATTGGAATTGACGCCTTAGTTACATACTAGGAATAATAAGCCTCTGCCCCGGCTTAATTTCTGGAGATTGTAGATCATTACGATCTTTAATCATGTAGACGATGTATCTAATATCATGGCTGCCATCAGTGTATTGCTTTGCTATCTCCCATAGCGTATCTCCTGAATGCACCGTTATGATTTGTTCTTCCCCTGTCGCTTCTTCAGGATGATTACCGGAAGCGTCTGTTCCCATAAGTAGAAAGCTAGTAAATAAAAGGGCGAACACCGCAGAGCAAACTACGATCTTAGCTGCATGCCGCTTCAATAATCGACTCATTAGATGGCTGAGCATAGCTGCTTTACCTGCTTCTTGCTTATGAATCGTTCTATAAAAACTTGGACTGGTTATCATTTCTCAACACCCCAAACGTTTGTTCTGTTTTTAGATTACACGAACAAACGTTTGGTGTCAACGAAAAAATGCGAACTTCTGTACTTAAGAACTTATGTTTGTACGAACTCCGGTTCTATGTTATAATTTTTTACAAACCTACTAATGGAGTGATCGCAGTGTCGAAGATTTCGAACCGACAACATTCGATTCTTGAATTTATTAAGAATGAAGTCCGGGAGAAAGGATATCCACCCTCCGTTCGAGAAATCGGCGAAGCTGTTGGATTGTTATCCAGTTCAACCGTTCACGGTCATTTGGACCGCTTGGAGAAGAAAGGTCTAATCCGCCGGGATCCGACTAAACCTCGTGCTATTGAAATTCTAGATCAAGAAGGCGTAGACGGCATTATTCCCCTTTCCGTCGCAAAAGTGCCGATCGTCGGTAAAGTTACCGCGGGCGTGCCTATTACAGCAACGGAGAACATCGAGGAGTACTTCCCGCTTCCTTCTCATTTCGTTGGTGACAGCAGTGTTTTTATTCTGAATGTTATGGGCGAGAGTATGATAGAAGCAGGTATTCACGACGGTGATTATGTTATCGTCAGGCAGCAGCAAACCGCAAATAACGGTGAAATCGTTGTAGCGATGACCGAGGATGATGAAGCAACGGTAAAGACGTTCTATAAGGAGAAAAACCACATCCGCTTGCAGCCGGAAAATTCCACTATGCAGCCGATTTTACTCCAAAATGTAACGATTCTAGGAAAAGTCATCGGGCTTTTCCGCGATATTCATTAAACAACCAACAATTAATTGCGTACATAAAGAAGAGGCTGAATCGATGCATTTGCATCATTGATTCAGCCTCTTCTTTAATATTTAATATAACGGGTGTACAACCTGAACGCCCAGTTTCCTCACATCCTATTCAGCTGTGACAAACACCCAATCACTAAACGTTTAACTCGCATAACATACTGTGTACTCAAAACGTAAGGAGGTGCATTGAAAAATGTCCGGTTACGTTGGTGGAGCTTTTACAAACACAGGAACAATTTTGGTTCTCTTCATTTTGTTAGTTATTATCGCTTGCAGCTGCATGGGTTTCGGCTACTAATTAATGTATGAAATCGCAACTTCTTAACTTAATTTTGCAACTTCACACAAAAGACCCGTACTTCGGGTCTTTTTGTGTTTGTTCAGACTTCATTCAACCTTTACTTGAAGATGATCTCTCAACTCAGATTAATCAATATACTCCAATTATCCGTACTCAATTTTTCGCTATTCTAGCTATTTCCTTACACTCAAGAACAGCACGCTCGCGGCCTGATTGAGCAATATGTATCATGGCGAGGCCGAGCTCCTTCAATGAAATGACATACTTAGGTAAAACTGCACGAAGCATCGGATACATCCAGCTTAAAATCGAGTAATAGCTATGCGTATTTTTTAATCCCTTTGTTGGATGAATATAACCTGGACGGAACATATAAGCTCCTTTAAAAGGGAGCTGGAGCAGACGGTTTTCTGTTTTCCCTTTCACTCTAGCCCACATGCTTTTTCCATGTTCCGAACTATCTGTTCCGCTTCCGGACACATAACAAAAAATCATTTCTGGATTTAAGCCCGATAATAAGCTTGCTATGTGCAGCGTAAGATCGTAAGTCAGTCGCTTGTATTCTTCTTCTTTCATACCAACGGATGACACGCCCAGACAAAAGAAACAGGCATTGTAACCATTCAATTGCGGCGCTATTCCAGACAGATCAAAAAAATTATTGTGCACGATTTCTTTTAATTTAGTATGGGCTACACCACAAGGTTTTCGGTTGATGACGAGCACCCGCTCCACATCCGGGTGTTGAAGACATTCGTGCAATACACCTTCCCCAACCATTCCGGTAGCTCCAGTAATGATAACTTTAATTTTTTTGCCCAACTCGTGATTCGCATCCTTTTGCTCACTCATCCGTTTCACCCTGCTAACATGAATTTTGAATACCAAATTACACGAATAATGGGTATTTTAAAATAATAAAACAAGAATTACCTTTAAAATGAAAAAACGCATCCCCCAAAAGAGTAAGGCAATGCACCAACGGGTACTTGCGATTTCTACTTTAGGGGATGCGTTTCAAATCATTCTTTTACAGTTACCTATTAGTAAAGAGTCAAATATTGATCTCTTTCCCATTGGTGAACCTGGGTGCGGTACATATCCCATTCGATTTCTTTCAGCTCATAGAAATGTGCCAGCGCATGGTCGCCAAGCGCATCACAAACGATGTCACTTCTTAGCATTTCGTCAAGCGCTTCCTTCAAATCGAGCGGCAAGCTTGGAATACCTTCATCCTGACGTTCTTCTTCAGTCATGATGTAAATGTTCCGGTCAGTCGGCGCCGGCAATGGCAGTTTGTTCTGAATACCGTCAAGACCAGCTTTAAGCATAACAGCCAAAGCCAAGTATGGGTTTGCAGCCGGATCCGGATTACGCACCTCTACGCGAGTGCTTAGACCGCGCGAAGCCGGAATACGAATCATTGGCGAACGGTTGCTTGCAGACCAAGCTACGTAACAAGGCGCTTCATAGCCGGGTACAAGCCGTTTGTAGGAATTGATTGTCGGATTCGTAATGGCAGCCATCGCACGCGCATGCAGCAAAATACCAGCCATATAATGACGAGCAACCGCACTAAGTCCAAGTTTGTCCTTCTCGTCGTAAAATACGTTCGTATCGCCGTTGAACAACGATTGATGACAGTGCATCCCCGAGCCGTTCACGCCGAACAATGGTTTTGGCATAAACGATGCATGCAAGCCATGCTCGCGTGCAATTGTTTTGACAACAAGCTTGAACGTTTGAATCTGATCCGCTGCCTTGATCGCGTCTGCATATTTAAAATCGATTTCATGCTGACCAGGAGCTACCTCATGGTGAGAAGCTTCAATTTCGAAGCCCATTTCTTCAAGCGTTAAAACAATTTCACGACGGCAGTTTTCACCCATATCCATCGGAGCTAAGTCGAAGTAACCACCTTGGTCATTCAGTTCTGTAGTCGGCTCTCCGCGCTCATCGGTTTTGAACAGGAAAAATTCAGGCTCCGGACCGACATTCATTGCCGTATAACCAAGTTCTTTCGCTTCCTTCAATGCACGCTTCAAAATACCGCGCGGATCTCCAGCGAAAGGAGTTCCATCCGGCATATAAATATCACAAATCAAACGGGCAACGCGATCTTGTGTTACCCATGGGAAAACAACCCAAGTATCTAAGTCAGGGTACAAGTACATATCAGATTCTTCAATACGCACATAACCTTCAATGGATGATCCATCGAACATCATCTTATTATCAAGCGCTTTCTCAAGCTGGCTGACAGGAATTTCAACGTTTTTAATTGTTCCAAGCAAATCAGTAAACTGCAAACGAATAAATCGTACATTTTGTTCTTGTGCAATACGTCTAATATCCTCTTTAGTGTAACTCACTGAATCATCTCCTTAGTTTGCTAATCGATTGTTATTATAGTCAAACTAGCGCTTATTTAAGAAACGAGTCAATTGACCTTGAATAAGCGACGCTTGACCCGGTCTCTTCTCCAACAATTGCTGTTTTAGCAAACGGTGCAGCTGCTGATCGGAAAGCTCACGACGTTTCACTTCCGATTGCTCGCTTACAATGGTCGCATCGTCCGATTCCTTTGAAACCGGATTCATCACTTGCTTAATGCCAGCGATGTTAACACCCTTCTCAATCAATGATTTAATTTCCAAAAGCCGTTCTACGTCATTAAACGAAAATAACCGTTGGTTTCCTGCGGTTCTTGCAGGCACGATCAATTCATGCTGTTCGTAATACCGGATTTGGCGGGCGGTTAAATCCGTCAGCTTCATAACGATGCCGATAGGAAATAAGGCCATATTTCTGCGAATATCATCAGCCATGTCGCATCAACCTTCCAGTCGCTCATTTATAAGTTCATTCTAAACGTTACAATATAAATGTGTCAAGTTATGTAAGGTTTAATCACAATTAAACCACTTTCCACAAGTCGATATAACGCAGTCAAAATCCCATATTTTGCATGAGCGTACGTTAGGCCGCCTTGCATATATGCAATGTAAGGTTCACGTATAGGTGCGTCAGCTGACAGCTCGAGACTACCGCCTTGAATGAACGTTCCTGCCGCCATGATGACAGCATTCTCATAGCCAGGCATGTCCCACGGTTCGGGCACTACATGCGAATCTACCGCTGCAGCCTGCTGAATGCCTTGAACGAAAGCGATCAGATGCTCAGCTTGTCCAAAACGAACAGCTTGAATAAGATCGGTTCGCGGCTCGTTCCATCGCGGCTTCGTCACGAATCCAAGCTCCTCAAATAGTGCTGCAGCCAGCACGCTTCCTTTTATGGCTTGTCCCACTAAATGCGGTGCCAAAAATAATCCTTGGAACATAAGGCGAAGAGTGCCTAACATCGCACCAACCTCGCCACCTATTCCTGGAGCGGTCAATCGGTATGCCGCTGCTTCTACCGCCGAAGCCGTACCGGCGATATAACCTCCCGTTTCGGCTAAGCCTCCGCCCGGGTTTTTAATTAACGAGCCGGCCATTAAATCTACGCCAACCTGAGTAGGCTCCAGCAGCTCTGTAAATTCCCCGTAGCAGTTGTCAACGAATACAAGCACGTCCGGCTTTATTGCTTTGACGCGCTTGACGATATTTTCAATCTCAGCCACGGTGAAAGAAGCTCTCCAATCGTAGCCGCGTGAGCGCTGAATGCCGATAACCTTCGTCTTAACCGTAATCGCTTGCTCTATAAGCTGCCAATCCAGGCCGCCATCCTCTTGCAGAGGAACCTCTGAATAGATGACTCCCCAGTCCTGCAAGGAGCCGGTACGATCACCAGGTTTCCCAATGACCTTGTGGAGTGTATCATAAGGTCTGCCCGTTACATAAAGCAGCTCGTCACCAGGCCGGAGCACACCAAACAATGCGCAGCTGATCGTATGCGTACCGGATACAAAGTGGGGCCTAACGAGCGCAGCTTCTGCTCCAAAGACGTCCGCATAAACAAGATCCAGAATTTCACGTCCGCGATCATTATAACCATAGCCTGTTGAACCTGTAAAATGAAAATCGCTCACATTGTGACGCTGAAATGCTGCAATAACCTTCCACTGATTCCGTTCCGCTATCCTATCAACGCTGCGAAAGGATTCCGCTGCAAGTTCTTCGGCCTGTGCGGCAAGTTGTTCTAAATGCTCCCATAGCTTCTGATTCTCATGTTGCAATTTCATTCCGATATCTTCTCCCTCAAAGTTTTGCGAAGCAAAATTCACTTCATAAGCATACGCTTAGTTTTGCAAAGCAAAACTTACTTCAAAAGCATGCGCTTAGATTTGCGAAGCAGTATTCGCTTCGCAAAACAAGATTCTCCAATGTTCTAACATTCGGTTACTTAATATATTGCTTTAACCGGTGCCCATGCTGTTCATATTCTTGTTTACTGACCTGCACCGTTAAGCGCAGCAATTCCTCTTCAACCTCTTGATTAATAACTTCTCCGCTGCGATACGCCAGTGCGATGAGGTCCCCTCGCTCAGCAGGAACAAGAAAGGTTAACGTATCTCCGCTCAGCTTATCTTGAATCGTCTGCTTCAGGAGCTCAAGGTCATCAGCTTCATAGGCACTGATTACAAGGTTATCTCCGCTTGTAATCGGCAAATCTGCCAAAGTACCGTTATTTATGCACATATCCTTCTTGTTATAGACCATCACGTAAGGCTTATCGGCTGCACCGAGATCGCCCAAAATTTTATTCACGACAGCAATCTGTTCATCCCGCATCGGAGAGCTGCTGTCAATGACATGGAGTACAAGATCGGCCTCGCAAACCTCCTCCAGCGTCGCGCGGAAAGCTGCTACAAGATCATGAGGCAAATTTTGAATAAAACCTACCGTATCTGTAATTACGACTTCTCTGCCGTTCGGCAGCTCGAGAGTTCTTGAGGTCGGATCAAGCGTTGCGAATAATTGATTCTCAACATAAACGTCGGCCTGCGTTAGCTCACGCAGCAAGGTCGATTTGCCGGCATTCGTATATCCGACCAATGCTACTTGGATCACACCCGATTTTTTGCGGCGCTCGCGGTGAAGCTTACGGTGGCGAACGACCTCCTCAAGCAGCGTCTTGAGGTCAAAAATGCGATCACGAATATGACGGCGATCGGTTTCGAGCTTCGTTTCCCCCGGTCCACGCGTACCGATTCCTCCGCCAAGCCGCGACAGATTTTTGCTTTGGCCAGAAAGACGCGGGAGCAGGTAGCTGAGCTGGGCCAGCTCAACCTGTATAATCCCTTCGCGCGTTTTGGCCCGCCCGGCGAAAATATCCAGGATCAGCTGGGTCCGGTCAACTATTTTCAGATCGAGTGACTCCTCCAGGTTACGAACCTGAGCCCCCGATAGCTCTTGATCGAATATCGCAGTCGTAGCGCCAAGCTCATCAGCTAACGCCTTAACCTCCTCCACCTTGCCTTTACCGATAAACCATTTGGAATCGGCTGTTTCCTTATTTTGCGTAATCGTCGTAAGCACTTCAACACCCGCTGTTTCCGTGAGCTGAACGAGCTCTTGAAGCGACAGCTCGGGGTCTCCGCCCTTCCGCTTATCGTTAGAAGTGACTAAGCTTATCAAAATCGCTTTCTCAGTCATATTGGGGTTGGTATCGAATGTTTTCTCGCTCATCTCATACTCCTTCTTAAACTACGCCGTCATTATGACTTCGTGTCCCACTTCAAATCCTCAGGTCTAATTGTCATAAGCTCCTGCTTCGCGGGAACAGAGCTGGCATATTGCGTAAGCAGGCGAACGGCCTGAAACCTGATCGCCTTCTCAATCGAATTTCTGACATATCTGGCATTGCTGAACGAAAACATCGTACCCAGCTTCTCCTGCATCAAATGCTGCCTTAATTTAAATATGGTCTGAGGCAGCAAAATATAATCACGGTCTTTTGCCATGAGCTCGCTAATTTGAATCAATTGATCAACCGAATAGTCCGGGAATTCAATTTGGATCGGAAACCGCGATGGCAAGCCGGGGTTCGTAAGCAGGAAATCTTCGATTTCGGCAGGATAACCAGCGAGTATAAGAACAAATTGATTTTTATGATCCTCCATAGCCTTTACAAGCGTATCGATAGCTTCCTTGCCAAAATCCTTCTCGCCCCCGCGGGCAAGGCTATACGCTTCATCCACGAACAGTACGCCGCCGATTGCTTTGCGCACGAGATCACGCGTCTTCTGTGCCGTATGTCCGATATATTCGCCGACCAGATCAGCCCGCTCCACCTCGATTAAATGTCCTTTCGTCAGGACACCCATCTTCTGAAACAGCTTTGCCACGATTCGGGCGATCGTCGTTTTCCCTGTCCCCGGATTACCCTTAAAAATCATATGATACACATGAGAGCCGCCAAATAAACCTGCTTCAGAACGCATCCGGCTAATATAGAGCAAGGCATATATTTCGTAAACAAGTGATTTTACATTTTCCATACCGATCATCGGTTCGAGCTCTTTCTGGATATCGGCATAATGATCCACGCTTGGCAGCGGCTTTACCGCCGGGAGCGGTTCCGTCTCTAAGGCATGAGCAGATGCTCCTGTCTGAAAGGTTTCTTGGCTTCTAAGGACCACATTAATTTGACGGGAAGGCCTTGCGGAGCCATTTCCGGGTCCCGATATGACGTGTCCACTCATCTGTCGCATCACCTATCCTTTGCATCGAAAGCTGTAGCGGCTGACCGCACTACAAGTTTATTCTAGCTTGCAGCAGCATATTAGCAGATTTACAGCGCCGAATCAGAAGAGCGGATACCGAAAGCGAGGAGCAGCGAGTCGACCTTCCATTTGGTGAAAGCAAGTACTTCGCGCGACTCATTATAGACAGGGTTAAGCACCTTTGACTTTGTAGCTGCCACTTGAAACTGCTCAAAATCAAGCTTTTTGGCGATTTCCTTTGATCTTGCCGCATGATAATCATGCGTGATGACAATTAGTTTCGCCAGCTTATGCTGCTCTGCGATCTGCTTGCTGAACGAAAGATTTTCATATGTACTGGTCGAATTTTCCTCTAGCAACAGCTTGTCAGCTGAAATACCTTTTGCAATTAAATAGTCGCGCATACCCTCGGCCTCCGTCTTGACCGAACCGTTACCGTCATGGCCGCCAGACAAAATAAGCATGTCCACCGTTCTAGACTTATACAATAAAAATGCGAAATCCAACCGTTCCTTCAGAGCCGGGCTTGGCACGTCATCCCATAAGGCAGCCCCCAGCACGATACCGGCATCAGCCTTGGCTACAGGCTTATCCGCCTCAAATCCATTAATTAACCACAATAAATAACCGCACCAAAACACACCTGCACATATGATCCAGGCAACAACACGAAACAGGAGCAGCCACGGACGATTTTTTTTCATTCGTTTACGCGATCTGCTCCTCCGACCAGTAGCCGTATTCATGATTCGCTTAATTCCCCGGTTCTCTCGAGCAAGCTCTTCCGGTGTTTAAGACTGAGCGTAAAATAACGAAACCGGCCATTGCGGATACTCGATAGTAATTTGCCGGCCGTTTTACGCGCGAGTGCTACATCTTTTCCATTGACGTCACCCTGTCTTAACGCATCCTCCAGCTCATCCTCATCCATGAGGAACACTTCACCGCTCGGCAGCACTACAACATCCAAATAAAGATCATCGAACCAAGGCACCTGTTGATCCGTTAAGCCTTGCGTTTTGCACACATCGATATACCACTGCACGACGCGTCCCTTATCATCAAACATGGTCGTTACGACAAAATGCTCGCCTCTTGGGAAATGCTGCATCCATAAGTAGCCGCGATCGGCCAAACAAAGCCTCCGTCCGTTATATTCCTTCCATAACGGCTCACGCAATTCATGAATCCGATAAAACGTAACGAGACCTTTGAACTCATCGCCGTCAAGCGCTAGGCATGAATAGCTTTTGCGCAAGATACGCCGCCAGTTGGCCCGGTCTGAAAATTTTCTCTTCATACGGAACGTACCTTTCCGTTCATTTGGGAAAAGCTCGAAATGCCTGCATACCACTACTTGGCTTAGTAAAAGCATCGAACACATCGCGACTGACGACAGTTGAAATTAACCTATAAAAAAAGATTACCATATCTTAACGTCCATCTCCAGCAGACAGACAAAATAAACCAAGCACTCCGCCATAAAATAAAAAATACCGCCTCAATGAGGCTGTCATGCTGAGCAGATCCGGCAAAAAGCTTTACCGAAAACGAAACGAAAAGATTGAGCGAAGCTTCGCGGACGTTAAACGGCTCCATCGGTTTCACTATTGCCATTTACAGGGTCTGCGGAATGTGACCGAGCCAGCCCTCATGACCGCAGTCGTTCAGAACATGAAAAAGATGCCTTCCACCTAGAGCGGAAGGCAATCAATTTAATTTCATCTCCGACTTTAACCTTTAGAACTGACGTAGCCGGGTCAAATTTAATTAATATCACATTCGAAAATCGTCAAGATTAAGATGTCCAAATCCATCCGTGCTGTTATCGTTTACCTTGATATACAGTTCTTGGCCCAAATATTGCGATACATCCCAAGTCACCCGGCGATAGCTTTCTGTACCCGGCCCGGTTTCTTTAAAAAGTTCTACACCGTCAGAAGCGCGGACCAATGCCACATACAGCTTGTCGATCTGATTGCCGCCCCCGATTAGGAAGCTGATCTTCCCATTGCCGGATAGAATGAAATTTTCAGATTTTAACACGCCGGTTCTGTCGTCTGAACCTGCTTTATGTCCCCACAAGTGACGGCTTCCCGTGAAACCGAAGCTGCCGCCCCAGAAGCTTCGGTCGGATGTCACGTCCTGATTGGAGTATATATTGCCGCTGACGACTTTCCAGCCGGTTAAATCGCCCGTCTCAAAACCGGGGTTTGTCAGGCTCCGCAGAATAGCTTCTCCGGAATAACCGGAGTCTGCCTGTCTTCGAAGTGTCCGTTCCAAGCCTTTTTTGGAGACCTCCACATTTTGGAAGAAAAATGTATCCTTCTGTACGAATAGACCGAAGCGTCCTTTTTCGTATGCTTGATTACTCGCTGTAATCGCCAGGTTGCCATTAACGTAGACGATGATTTTGCTGCCGGAAGCAACGACTTTCATATGGTACGATTTTCCGGGTTCGATTGGCATCCGGTAAGCAGCTATCGTTTCATTATCGGATGAATTGTACAGTCTGACTACATCTGAAACGGCATCCAGACTTGCCGCGTAGCCTTTCGAACCGTCTTCGTTCGAGCGAAATACTAGACCGCCTGTTCCGAAAGCGGACTCGGAGAGCTTAATATCCGCATCGTAGGTAAAATCTTTTCCCGTTTCCGCCGCCATAGCATACGATTTTTCCGTTCCGCGCCCCATCTTGCCTTCGATCGTATCCACCCATAATCCGTTTGCCGGTTGCCATTTCGTCAGGCTTCCTTTAAAGGGATTATTTTTCCATACCTTGTCGAGAGAATAAATGTGCAGGGAGTTCAACGTCACTTTCCCGCCTGCCGCATAAAGCTCTACCCCGGTATCCGAAGCATCGGGGAAGATTTGGTCGGTGATGACTCTCTCTCCTTCATTGCCGAAAACTTCTACGGAAGACCTGTCGACAAAGATATGCATCGTAACCTTATTATTCTGTACCGTGAGCGGGGCTTCATGCCGTTTGGCAAACTCACCGTTGAAATCGGATTTTCCCGAGCGGGTGCGGTCGACAAATAATGTTCCGTTTTGTCTGCCGAATCCGACTGTTGTTTCGTTTCTTTCACCTTTACGAACTTTAAAGCCGAATTCATCGGCAGTCGTATTCTGATCCACTTGAAATTCAGCAACGATTTCAAGCGTTTCCCCGTTTATATCAGAAAGCTGGTTGATGCCCGGCTGCACCACTTGATCGGAAATGCTTATGATCGAATGACGGAGCTGCTTTAATTGAGATACGGGCGTTTGAACCATTTGGATCCCTTCCGGCAGCGTTTTTAATTCCATTTTCCTCACCAGTGAAAAAGCGCTTCTCCATGTTGAAGTTGGGGTGTCGTTGGCGTATTGCCAGTTGCTCATCCAGCCCAGCCATAGTCTGCTGTTTTTGTGATCCGGATCGTCACTCCATGTGACGCCTGCATAAAAATCAGCGCCGTAATCGGCCCATAACGTCGTGTTGGCGGGATTGTCATTGGTAAACGTCTTTCCGTCGAAATCGCCCACGAAATACTGCATGCCTGATCCGCCGGCAATGGCGCCATTGTTAATGCTGACGGTCAGCACCCATTTCTTCTTGTTCGGATTTCCGTCTACCGGCAGAGAAAATAAATCGGGACATTCCCAGACGCCGTCAGGTGCACCGTTTGGTTTACCGAATTCACTGACGTACGTCCAATCTTTCAAATTGGACGAGGTATAGATCATTGCTTTCTCTCCGGCTGCCAGAATCATTACCCATTGACGGGTCTCTTCATGCCAGAACACTTTAGGATCCCGCCAGTCGACATTCGGCGGATTCGGCATAATCGGATTTCCTTCATATTTTTCCCACGTTCTTCCTTTATCGTTGCTGTAGGCAATGCTTTGTACTTGCTTGTCTTTCGCTTGCGTGAAAATCGCGACGAGAGGAGGATGCTTAGGATCCGTTCCAAAGCCGCTTGTATTGTTCCAATCCACAACCGCGTTGCCGGAAAAGATATAGCCGTGCTCATCAGGCTGTAAAGCGACAGGCAGATGTTCCCAATGCACCAGATCCTTGCTGACCGCATGTCCCCAGTGCATAGGGCCCCAGTGGGTATCGAAAGGATGATATTGATAAAATAGATGGTATTCCCCCTCGTAATAAACCATGCCGTTGGGATCGTTCATCCAGTTCGCTTCCGGAGTAAAATGATATTGTGGACGAAAAGGCTCGTTATAATAAGAACTCTGCTCTTGTTCAACAGACTTATTCAGATCTGGAAAAATCAAGGCAAAAAATGTAACGATAATGATGGACATTACAGCTAAGATGAACCATAAAGCGCGTAATTTGATATTTTTGAACATACTGCTTACTCCTTTCAATTCGAGTTTGACACCACACCAGAATCTGCAGCGCGAATTTATTTCCGCTAAAAGGCAACAAAAAAAGACCTAAAATGGTTAAGGCTAAAAACAGCGAACGCTGTCCATTAGCATTAACACATTTGAGGTCTTGCCTGCATAACAGTAACAATCCTGTGTGTTTCCACTCATTCTAATTGTTTTAGACAAAAATCACAATGGTCGAATATTGTTTAACTTCCAATCTTATCCAACAATCTTACCGCCTCAATGAGGCGGTATTCATCGTTAGCGCTCGATAATATCGATCTTTTTTATGATGATTTTTTCAGTTGGCAGGTTGTTTTTCAATGGTGTTTTGGAAATCGTCTGGACGACATCCATACCGCTCTCCACCCTGCCAAAAATCGTATAATTAGGCTCCCGGTTTAAATTCGCGGCATCTGGTCCCGTGCAAATAAAAAACTGGCTGCCTCCCGAATTCGGCTTGCTGGCGTTTGCCATAGCTACAATGCCTTCTTCGTATTTCATTTCCGTACTAAGCTCATCTGGTATCGAGTAGCCTGGCGTCCCTGTGCTGTCCCCTTTTGGATCCCCGCTTTGAATCATAAAGGATTCGATAATACGGTGAAAGGATAATCCTTCATAGAAGCCTTCACGTGCCAGAAAGACGAAATTGTTTACCGTTACCGGCGCTTCATCCGTGAACAGCTTGACAGTAAAGTCGCCTTTAGTAGTATGAAACTTCGCTAAATACGATTTATCGAGATCAATCTGCATTTCAGGCATCTTATCCCAGCGCATCGTCTTGGCTGAAGTTTCAGCGCTATTCCCGCTTATTAGACTTAAACCGCCCTTGCCGCAGCCTGCAATCAGCATAACTGCTGCGGCAAGAGTGATTAAATAAAGGAATCGCGCTTTCTTTCTATTCGCCATTACTAACCACCCGTTCCTTGCTTATTGCCGCCGGTTTCAGAGTTTTCTAAAGCATTAGTGCTAATTCCATTACCCGAGCCGTCGCCAGGGACCTGCGTAGCCGCGGGTTTATCCGTTTCGGCTCCGGGCTCCAGTGTCACTTCAGGAATCTCAATATCGCCGGTCGGCTCAGGCGTCGCTTCCCCGCCGTCCCCTTCCAGCGGCGGTGAAATTTCACCACCGTTAGGATCGAGTGGATCAGGCTCCATCGGAACTTCCGGAATGATTTCCGTTTCCGGAATAACGACCGTAATTTTCTGGGAAGGCGGGCTTTCCAGATCATTCTCTGCGTCATATGCCACGACATAATATTCATAAGTCATGCCCGGGAATGCGCTCATATCATCTACCCCAGTCGATGTGAGCGAATCTACAAAACGAATGAATTCACTTTCTGAAGCTTCCTTGCGGTAAACTTGATAAGTGACTTCACCGTCCTGATACGGATCCCAAGACAATTGGACCTTCATCTCTTCCGGGATAAATATCGCATTAAAATTGGTTACTGCTGCCGGCGGCTTATTTTCTTTAATGCCTTGCGGTTTATTAAAGCTTGACTGAGGTACATTTTTCATCGCGGACCTCATGACCTTCGAGAACATGGCAGCTGCTTGACTGCTGCCTGTCTTTAGGATGTGGTCCCTATCAGTCTTATCGTATCCCATCCATACGGCAGCTGTCCACTCCGGCGTATAGCCGACGAACCAAGCATCGCGAATTCCAGAGCCCTTGTAATTAGGAATACCATGCTGTGTCGTACCCGTTTTCCCCGCAAGCGGACGGTTGATAGCAGCTCTCGAGCCCGTGCCGCCCTTCTGTACGACCGTCTGCATCATCTCCGTCAAATAATAAGCCGTTTCTGCGGACATCAGCTGCCTGGAAGCAGGGGCTTTGTAGGTAAACGAATAGTTGTTTTTCCCTTCGATCTTGAGGATCGAATGCGTATCAACAGACTTCCCTCCATTAGCGAACACGCTGAACGCGGTTGCCATTTGCATTGGAGTCGTTCCCGTCGTCAAACCGCCAAGTGCAGCCGTTAAGTTACGGTCTTCATCGTCTAATTCGAAACCAAGCTTACTTGCAAAAGCAAAGCCCTGCTTCAATCCGATCTGATTCAGCATCCATACGGACGCCAGGTTACGCGAATCCTTGATCGCTTGCTGCATCGTAACGGGGGTCGCTCCCCATCTGTCGGTCGGGCAATAATTTCCGTAGCATCTCTTGTCATTGGCAAGGACAGTCCACGGGAAGTACTTCCCGGACTCAAGCGCCGGCCCATATGAAATAATCGGCTTGAATGCTGATCCAGGCTGACGAGGGACCTCGACGCGATTAAGTCCCTTCTTCACATAATCACGGCCGCCCGATAAAGCTTTGATGGTGCCGTCGCGGTGATCGATAATAACCATCGCGCCCTGCACCTGCTGATCATCCTTACTGCTTTCAAAGTTATCATCGTCGTTAAACTGCGTATCCAGCGCATTTTGCGCCTCTTGGTTAAGCGAAGTGTAAATACGGTAGCCGCCAATCCGGAGCTCTTCTTCGGAAAGATTCGTAACCTCCATCGCCTCTTCAATCACGTAGTCGACGAATGCCGGGTACTTGTCCGTATTTCTTTCCTCATGATTTTTTGGAATCTCGTACACAACCGCTTTCGCTTTCTCCATCTCTGCAGCCGTAATGTAGCCTTGATCGTACATAAGCTTCAAAACGACCGCTCTCCGATTCATCGAATCCTCTGGATGGTTAATCGGATTGTAGCGGTTAGGCGCCTTCGGCATAGCGGCAATCGTCGCAATCTGCCAAAGCTCCAGCTTATCAAGGTCGGTGTCAAAATAATATTTTGCCGCTTCCTTGACTCCGTGCACTCTCTTGCCAAAAAATATCCGGTTCAAATACATCGTCAAAATTTGCTGCTTTGACATTTGATGCTCGAGCGCGACAGCGATTGACGCTTCCGTCGCTTTACGGAAAAATGTTTTGTCAGCGGTTAGAAACACGTTCTTGGCAAGCTGCTGGGTAATGGTACTGGCACCCTCTACAGCGCTGCGCGCAACAACGTCCTTCACAACAGCGCGCCCGATAGCAAAGAAATCGATGCCGGAATGCTCATAAAATCGTTGGTCTTCCGTTGCAACGATCGCATTCAGCAATTGTTCAGGAATTTCTGAAAATTCTGCAATCTCGCGGTTTTCATTCGGATCGTACAATCTTGAAATTTCATTTTCGTTTGCATCGTAAATAATTGACGCTTCACCGAGATCAAGCTTATTGGCATTTTCGGTCAAAACCCGCTCGCCGTTTAAAATAATAAGCAGGTACCCGATGATACCGCAAATGATTGCGATTACCGCTGTGAAGAATAATCCGTAAAACCATTTACGTCCTGATATTTTCTTTTTCCTCTTCTGTTTCGGTGCAGTCTTCCTGTTCGGTCGTTCAGCCATAGCCGACTCCCCTCCTGTTGTTCCTTAGTCCGTCTAATTTATCATTGCCACGAAATGAAAAGAGCAACCCAGCTTGGAGCGGGTTGCTCTTGCATGCCGCTATCTAGTTAAACGATACACGATATTAGAAAGTTTCACTAATTGCTTTAACCTATGATTCGGAACCGTTATGATCCTGCTGCATAAGAGAAACATTCCGCTGCGGGGTAAACGTCGAAATAGCATGTTTATATACCATTTGTTGACGGCCTTCGCTGTCGATGATGATTGTAAAGTTATCGAACGCTTTAATAACGCCCCGAATTTGGAAGCCATTCATTAAGAAAACCGTAACCGGTATGTTGTCTTTGCGAAGTTGATTTAGGAACGTATCTTGAATATTGATCGATTTGTTCATTGGACGTTACCCCCGTCTTAAAAAGATTGATTAGAAGTATATTCAAGATTAACTTGAAACTTTCCTGCTAGTATACCATGAACGGTTTGCAAATTGTTGTGAAAATTTCCACCCATGTCGATCCAATGAATGTCATTCATATGTCGAAACCATGAAAGCTGGCGTTTAGCAAACCTTCTTGTGTCCCGCTTGAGCCGCTCTACCGCTGCTTCGAGCGAGCAATTTCCACGCAAATAATCCGCAATCTCCTTGTAGCCAAGACCCTGCATCGCAACAGCGGCAGGCGGCAAATCTCTTTCCAGTAACTGCCTCACCTCTTCTACTAGCCCTTGCTCCATCATCAAATCTACCCGCTGCTCTATTCTACGATACAACTCCGCACGGTCCATAGTCAAACCGATTATGCAAAGCTCGTATGGCGACTCCTTCGTTTGACCTGCTTGCTGCTCGGAAAAAGTCTGCCCCGTCAGATGATAAACCTCAAGCGCCCGAATAACGCGCCTAAGATCATTCGGGTGAAGCCGCTCTCCTGCCGGAGGGTCAATCGCAGCAAGCCGCTCATGCAGAGCCTCTGCGCCGTGCTCGGCCGCAAAGCGCTCTTGCTCCTGCCGGAAAGCCTCGTCGGAACCGATATCCGCAAACTGAAATTGGTAACATACCGACTCTACATACAGGCCTGTTCCACCAACGATAAAAGGCAGCTTTCCCCTTTCAGCTATTTGCTCGATGGCACGGGTCGCGCCTGCTTGGAAATCAGCGGCGGAATAGGCCTCATCCGGATTGCAAATGTCGATAAGATGATGCGGGATGCCTTCACGCTCTTCTAACGGGATTTTGGCCGTCCCGATATCCATCCCGCGATAAACCTGCATTGAATCCCCGGAAATGATTTCGGCATTCCAGGCTTTAGCTATATCGAGGCTCATTCGCGTCTTGCCTACCGCTGTCGGGCCGATGAGGATGAGAAGCGGCTGCTTCTTCAAATTTTGCCTTTCATTGACTGGCTGCGTACCGTTTAATTCTTCACTCAAAGCTGTATCACTCCATATGCGATTTTCGAAGTATTCACATGCCGGCGCTCGAAGCCAAGTCTCGCAAACTCTCCGCTTGCTTGATGCTCCTTAAGAACTACGCTTTTGCGGGCGACCCGCTTCGCCTGTTCGATAACCTCGCCGGATAAAGCGTCCATATTAGCGATAGAACGAAGCGGCTCCATCGAGCTCGACTCGTTTAACGGCTGCCTGAACATGGGGTCGAAATAAACGATATCGACGCTTTTATCAGGCAATCCCGTCAAATATTCCATATGATGATCACATTTCATTTCGATGCGCCTCATCGCTTCATTCACATCCGGAAGGCTTGTCTGATAGCCTGCCAAACCCTCGCGAACGAGCGCACACAGCACGGGCTCGCTTTCGATTGCCGTGACGGCGCCCGTAGGTCCAGCGGCATAAGAGAATACGAGCGAATCCGAAGCTAGACCCGCTGTGCAGTCGATAATCCGGTCCCCCTCTTTACAGCCCGAAAGCTGGATGAGCGGATCCGTTTCGCCGCGGCGCAAACGCTTTACACGAACGAACGCCATGCTGGGATGAAAATAAAGCGGTGTGTCTGATTGTCCGTCATAAAAGCGGACCTCCTCCTCAGTCACCACCACTAATCGCTTATCCCGGCTTAGCGTCATAAGCTTATTGACTGTTAAATTTCCGCGTGCTTTAAGCGCAGCTGAGAGCTCGTCTGACAGCCGCCTGGCTTGCTCCAAAGCGCGTGCAGACGGCTTAGCCGTCGTTGTGACGATCACGACATCACCCGCTTAAACATTTTTTCCAGCTGGTAGGTCGATAGATGCACAATGATAGGACGGCCATGCGGGCAGGTGTAAGGCTGCTTGCAATTCGCAAGCCTGGCAAGCAAGGTCTCGCCTTCCTCGCGGTTCATCCGGTCATTCGCCTTGATCGATGCTTTGCATGCGCACATAATGGCCGCTTTCTCCCGCAGCTTGCCGATGTCAATGGACTTCCGCTCAGAAATGAGCAGATCCGCCATCTCCTCAAGCAAGGACTGCTCCTCGCCCTGCGGCATCCATTCGGGGTATGAACGGACGAGAAACGTCTGCGCGCCGAAAGGTTCCAGCTCGACCCCGGCTTGTGCAAACATAGGAATAAGGTCCCTTAGCTGCGATGCCTCACCCGTTGTAAATTCAAGCGTCAGCGGAACGAGCAATTGTTGGCTGGCCGCTTCAGGATTGCCGAATTTATGAAAATAATACTCATAATTAATGCGCTCATGCGCCGCATGCTGATCGATCAAATAGAGACCATCCTGAGACTGAGCAACGATATAGGTGCCATGATGCTGACCAATCCAGTACAGCTCAGGAAACGAAGGCTGCTCCGCAGCGTCATCAACAGCCGGCAGTCGGGCTTCCGGAGTTTCTGCTGCAGCCGGTTCAAATGTGCCGGCATCGCCGGAAGCACTTTCCGGAGCTGGCGGCAGCGCTTCAAATGGCTCATTCTGATATTCAGCCTGCTCTGATTCAGGCTCAGCTTGTATCCATACTGATGGATCTGTCCTTTGCGATTGATTTAACAGCTCAACCATTTGATCTGTATTGGGTTTAACCGCATCGGAAACGGTTGATGCGGCTTGCTCCCAAGGCGCTGATACCTCGCGGACAGCGAATGCTTCCGCATCCGGGACTGGCGGCGCATAAAGCTTCTCTGCTGCATTCCGGGGAACGTACTCCCTATCAATGACCGGTGCCTTGTAAGAGACTGCAGACGTTTTTTTCGTCTCTGTCGGCTGATACGGCTTGAAGGACTCTGCTGCCGGCTCTGGACGGTGAAACGAAATGGCATCCTGCACGAACAACGGCTTGGAGCGCTCCTGCCTGCTGCTTGATTCAGGCCCCGGAATATGCCGCTGGCGCCCGAGCACAGCTTTGACAGCATCCTCAATCATGGTGCGCAGCTCCGGCTCCTTGCTGAATCTGACCTCCATCTTGGACGGATGGACGTTGACGTCAAGCAAGCTTGGATGCATTCCGAGCTCCAATACCGCTAGCGGAAAACGATTGATTGGAAGAAGCGTGTGGTACGCTTGCAGCAACGATTGATTGATCGTATGGCTGCGTATGAAGCGTCCGTTAACGATTGCGGTAATTCCGTTCCGATTGGCCCGTGTCAGCTCAGGCTTCGAAATGTAGCCGCGCAGCTCGTAATCGGCAGTTTCCGCTTCTACTTGCAGCATGATCTTAGCCGTATTAGACCCATATACAGCGGCAATGACCTGCAGCCTGTCGCCAGTCCCGAGCGTACGCAGCAGCACATTTCCGTTGTGCTTAAACGTAAAGGCAATACCGGGGTGTGCAAGCGCGATCCGGTTGATATAATCGGAAATATGGCCAAGCTCGGTTTGAATAGCCTTCATATACTTAAGACGCGCGGGAGTATTGTAAAATAAATCTCGCACGGTCATTTCCGTTCCTTGCGGCGCGTTTGCCGGTTCATCTATCGTGAGCTTGCCGCCTTCAATAACGATGCGGCGCGCAAGTCCCGTAGATGTCTCCGATGAGATGCACTGCAGCCGGGAAACGGCGGCAATACTCGGCAGCGCTTCCCCCCGAAAGCCCAGACTCGCAATGCGAAAGAGATCGCTGCTCGTCGAGATTTTGCTCGTCGCATGACGTTGAAACGCAGTAACGATGTCAGAAGCCTCTATGCCGTAGCCGTTATCGATGACTCTTATTAGCGACAAACCGCCTTCTTCAATCATAATATCAACCGTTGTGCTGCCGGCGTCGACCGCGTTTTCAACAAGCTCCTTTACGACCGATGCCGGCCGTTCGACTACTTCGCCTGCGGCTATCTGGTTGGCAAGCTGCTCGTCCAGCACTTTGATTTTTCCCATGACGTTACGTCTCCCCCTTCCGCCCAGCTAGTCGTTCAATTTACTCTTCATATCATTCAGCCATTGCATCGCTTGCATCGGCGTTAAGTTAAACAAATCCAGCTTCCGCAATTGCTCAGCGAGCTGCTCGGCCTTCGGATTTGTTTTCCTCCGTGCAGGCTCGGCCTCCTTAGCGGCGGCAGGCTCATCAAATATCGAAAGCTGCACGATCCCGCGCGACTCTGCAGCCATCACGGCTTCCTTCCTCTCCTCCGTTAACAAGGAAGGCTGCTGCGCATAAGAATAGGTGCGCTGAGATCCATGGGCTGCTGCAACTGCCGCTGATGCTGCCATTGGCAGATCAGCGGCAGCCGGCTCATCAAGCAGCTCGTAAGCTCTGCCAATAATAGACTGCGGCAGGCCGGCCAGTTGAGCGCAATATATGCCGTAGCTGGTGCTCGCTGCGCCGGGAATGAGCTTACGCAGAAACGTTACATTATCGCCGCTTTCTTCGACTGCCATACGTGCATTCGTAAGCGACGGCAAAGAATCTTCAAGATGAGCCAGCTCATGAAAATGCGTCGATACAAGCGCTTTGCAGCCGATATGATGATGGACATACTCGATTACCGCCTGCGCGATCGCCATTCCTTCGCCGGTTGAAGTGCCGCGGCCGAGCTCATCGATAATAACAAGGCTATTCGCCGTTGCCTTCTCTGTCATCAGCTGAATATCTTTCATCTCCACCATGAAGGTGCTTTGGCCGCCTATGAGATCGTCAGCTGCGCCTATCCGGGTGAAAATGCGGTCTATTAGCGGAATAACAGCCGACTTTGCAGGAACGAAGCAGCCCATTTGAGCCATGATGCATATGAGTGCCACTTGGCGCATGTATGTGCTTTTGCCAGCCATATTCGGGCCTGTAATTAGCAGCATCCACTGCTTGTCCTTGTGAAGCCCCGTGCCGTTTGAAATAAAAGGCGTTCCATCCATCATTGCTTCAACGACAGGATGTTTCCCGTCCTCAATGTGCAAATCATAGCTTTCCGTTATTTGCGGGCGTGAAAAACGGCGCTCCGCGCTGACCGTCGCTAACGATTGGTACACGTCAAGCTCGGCGATGATTGCGGCTGCCTTCTGAAGCCTGTGCAAGTGTAGAGACAAATGATCCCGGAGCCGGGTGAACAGCTCATGCTCCAAATCGACCATTTTGTCCTCCGCCTCGAGAATCAGCCTCTCCTTCTCTTTCAGCTCCGGCGTTACGAATCGCTCAGCATTGGCAAGCGTCTGCTTGCGCTCGTATCTTCCTTCCGGCAAGCTGGACAAATTCGCTTTGGAAACCTCCAAATAGTAGCCGAAAATTCGGTTATAGCCGATTTTTAAATTTTTGATGCCGGTTGCCTCGCGCTCCTGGCGCTCAAGCTCAGCCAGCCATTTCTTGCCGTTCGTGCTTGCTTCTCTCAATTGATCCAAATAGGCATCATAGCCGGGACGGATAAGTCCGCCCTCCCGAATGGTGACCGGAGGTTCGTCGACAAGCACCTTCTCGATAAGATCAGCTAAATCAGAGCAGTTGTCCGTCCCCTCAACGAGCGATTGCAGCACAGCTGAGCCGGATCGCTCGCAAAGATCCGTCAGCTGCGGAATCCGGCGAAGGGAGCTTCGCAGAGCATTCAAATCGCGTCCGTTCGCACTGCCGAAGGCCACTCTGCCAACCAGCCTTTCGAGATCATAAATCGGCTGCAGCTCCTTACGGATATCGTCTCTTAAAATTAAATCCAGATATAAGGTTTCGACCGCATCCAAGCGGGCTTCTACAGCAGCGCTGCTGAGCAGCGGCTTATCAATCCAGCGGCGCAGCAAGCGCGCGCCCATCGACGTTTGCGTGCGGTCCAGCAGCCATAAAAGCGATCCCTTCTTGTTGCGGTCGCGAACCGTTTCGGTAAGCTCCAGATTTCTTCTTGTATAGTGATCCAGAATCATGTACTGATTAGGCTCATAGCTCGTTATCGTACGCACATGTCCGAGGGAACGTTTCTGCGTTTCCTCCAAATATCCAGTCAAGACGCTAACGGCGAGAAGCCTTGCTCCCGTTATTTTGGCAAGCTCGCTCTCCCCGAATTGCTCCGTCAGCTTGTCTGCTTCCATCGGCTCGCGCGCCGTTAGCAGCAGCTGCTTATTCCAAACCGCCGCGGCTTGAACGGCTTCCAGCAGCCGGCCATCGCCCACAAGCTCGGAAGGCTGGTAGACGTTTATTTCATCGATCAACGCTTCGATATGCTCAGGAAACGACGTCACATAAAGCTCGCCTGTCGATAAATCGCAAGCGGAAAGCCCAAGCATGCCGCCGGCGCTGACGATTGCGGAGATAAAGTTATTCACTTTGCCTTCCAGCGCCTTCGATTCCATGACCGTACCGGGCGTAATAATGCGCACGATTTCCCGGCGCACGACGCCCTTTGCCGCTGACGGGTCTTCAACCTGCTCGCAAATCGCTACTTTATAGCCTTTATCCACCAGTCTGCTGATATAGTTTTCAGCGGAATGATAAGGCACGCCGCACATCGGAATTTTTTGCTCGCCACCGCCCTCCCTGCCAGTCAACGTAATTTCCAGCTCGCGGGAAGCCGCTATCGCATCGTCAAAAAACATTTCATAAAAATCGCCTAATCGAAAAAACAAAAATGCGTCCTTCGCTTCTTCTTTTATTGCGAGATATTGCAAAATCATTGGAGTATAGCCAGCCATTTCCGATCCTCCTCAAAAACGTTTATATCATGACGCTTCGTCCGCATCTCAATATTTAATATTATTAATTACATACGCAAGTCCGATTATGTCTTGTTTCCCACGCAGTAAACATTAGATACTTATTATAACAAGCGGAACAGATGTGCGCCATAAGCGAAAACGGTGAACTCTCTCCAGAACGAGAAACGGAATAAGGGCGCCATACGATTTGCTTTCAAATGTAGGCGCCCGTATTTTCAGATTTGACATGCTAACATCCATTATTGGGGTATCCGCCATTTGGCGCGGATATCCGAGCTCTCGTCCCACGTCGTGCCGCGCCGCGCAGCCTCGAACAACGGCTCGATAAAGCGTGCGAGCGATTCATAGCCGGGAGTGGCGGAGATGGATGCGGCAAGGCCGTCTAAGCAGCCGGCCAGCCCGGAGCGGTCGCCGGCGTAATAGGCTTCTGCATACCGCTCTTCCAGAGCAGGTATGTAGTCAATGTTTAGCGCCTCGCGAGCGCACAGCAGCGCCAAAGCGAAGGCAGCTTTAGCCGCTGCCGGCGAGATGAGCCAGCTCGGCAGCGTCCGGTATTCGAACCCGCCATGCGGCTGCTGGCGAAAGTCCCCGAGCGTACCGTAACGGGGACGGCGGGCCCGCCCTGCGGGGTCCTCAATAAGAGCGAGCGGGAATGCCGCGTAGCTGTCGAGCAAGCGGAGCAAGCGGCTCGTTAGCGGCGCTCCGCTGATGTGGATGTGCCCGCCGAGCGCAAGCCCCGGCACGGGCATCGCTCCGGCGGCCCAGCGCAATGCGGGGTCGCTGATGCGTTCGGCGGCGCGCAGCAGCAGCCGCCGCACGTTCGCGGCGAGAGCGGCCGGGCTTTCGGCCGGCTCGGGCCGCAGCTCGGCGACGGGATAAAGAAGCCGTCGCCCGATACGCACGGCGTCGGCCCCTGCTGCCCCGCCGACGCCCGCTCCAAAAAACCGAGACGCCGAAGCCACCTTCCCGGCCGGCGTCACAAGCACAAACTCCGGATCGGCGCCAATAAGCAGCTGCCGATCCGCTGCCTCCGCTGTCGCCGCCGCATGCCAAGCGGCGAACCGCCGCAGCACTGCCGCCTCCAGCCTCGTATCACTCAGCTTCGGCCAAGCGGTGCGGACGGCTGTTCGCCCGTCCCCGCCAAGCGAGATCACGGCCTCACCGATATCGAGGCCTAACGTATACAGCGCCGAAACGGCGGTACGAATTACCCGCCGCATTACGGGATCCTCCGGCCAGCCGCCACTGCCCGCAGGCAGCAGCGGCTTACCGTGCATCGGTTTTCCAGAGGCGTCCATGCGCACCATTTCCACCGGCTCCAAATGAACAATGCCAACGCGATACAAACGTTCACTCTCAACCTCAGGGCCTCCGCAAAGGCCGGCTCGGCGCCATATCCGAAACTTCTCTGCTTCCGGCAGTTTTATGGTGCTGTGGCCATTAATATTAAGCACCCAGACGCCTTTAAAGCGGCTGCAATCGATCGTACGGGCATCCGACCATGCGATCACCGCATCGCCTGCCTTCACTTCGGTCCATGGCTGCGCATGCAGCGGCTGTCCGTTCCGTTCCCCAGAGACATGCGGACCGTTTTCATGATATGTAACCCTCTCCAGCCTGTCGTAACTGCCCCTCCATATCCACGTCGAAGCCATCGCGCTTCCCGCCTTTAATCATTTTTGACAGAGCTGATTTATACGCCTGAAAAGATTTCCAAAAAAAAGAGGGCTTTCGCCCTCGAATTTACTGCTCCCGCAGCATATGATACCTTGACAGCAAAGCTTCCCGGCTTGCTTACAGCTCTTCGTCCAGCAAATCCGGATCCAAATCCTCATAATCGTTATCGCCGAGGCTGAATTCCAGATCCTTGCCGTCCAGGTCGCCGCAACCGCCTGGAAGTACTGCTACGCAAACCTTAGTCTCGGCAACCAGCTCCACCGAAAACTCACGTTCTACACGAATCACAACACCGGAGCCGTTCGAAGAAATATTCGCTTCGATACAATTCGGCTCCTGTATCACGTCGGCTGACACTTCCACTGTAGAAGGCCGATGCTTCGGATCTACATAGGAGAGGTTGACATGCTCGACGTAATGCACGGATTCCTTAGCTACGTCTGTTTGCGAGTTTTTGCTGTACGAATACCAAATGTTGATATCGTAAGTACCAATTACCTCAATGCCGTCGCCCGAACGAACCGCTTCATACTGATGGTTGATTATCCATGCTCCCAAAATACTGGTTGGATGATGAGGCGGTGTTACGGTATGGGTTACAGTGGAAAACTTACGACCTTTTCCGCAGACAGCTTTAGTAATTATTTCTCTGTACTGGAGCTGTTTATCTGCAATAGTCATTGATTTAACCTCCTCCATACAATCATTCATTTAAAGTGTATGCAGGACATTCGTCTAGGGTGACTGTTTATTTTCTCGAAATATAAGATTATATAAGTTTCATACTTATAGCGATCCATATAGATCTTTGCGGAACGTTAGCTAGAACCGTACGAGGCCGGATGTAGCTGTTACGCTTGAAATATAAGAATACATAAGTCTCACACTTATAACGGTGCTTATATTTCTCAGCTAAACGCATGCTGCGCCGCTACTAGTCGCCGCCAGCCATCTACGCTTGAAATACAAGATATTATAGATTCCTCACCTATAAACATACTTACATTTCTGAACGAAACGATAGCTGCGTCTCCCCTAGTCTCCGCCAGCCGTTTACGCTTGAAATGCAAGACGCTAAGGTATCTCCCCTATAATCACGCTTGTATTTCTGAACGAAACGATAGCTGCGCCCCCCCTAGTCGTCGCCAGCCGTTTACGCTTGCCTCGCAACGAATTTTTCCCTCTACATTCTATGGCTGAAGTTCGGACGACATGACTTTTCTTTTTTTTAATCGCTTCGCAATGCTTATATACCGCTCCAGCTCATGGAGCAGCATGAGAAGTGCTGCGCGAATTTCGAACTCTTCCCGTGATTTGGGGAGCTCCATCGTCCGGAATAATTGCGACAGATCGTATATCCGTTCTTCGACGTTGCCTTCGTACACATCCGATTTCACATCGAACGACAGCTGATCAAGCAGATCGGCAATCATAACTGCCTGAGGGAATTTCTCGAATACAAACGCTAGCTCGACGAGCATCTGCTGCACCGATTCAAGCTGCTGCCTTCTCATTTCGAAATAAGTGGACCAATACTGCTCCTGGCCCCATAGCCGATTCTCCCGGTTGCGGACAGAGCGCAGCGCGCCTTCCTCGATCGCATTGTAGGCTTCTAATATTTCCCCGCCGTTCCATACATGCGCCGGATTACGAAGCGTGAGCGCCATCTCTTGAAAAATAACGCCGAAGCTTCGCTCGATCGCTGAACGGTAGAAGCTTAGCTGATGCTCATCCTTCGGCATGTAAATGATGTTCACGATCGTCGCCCATCCAAGACCGGCGAACAGCAGCAATATCTCATTGCCGATAATCCCCGTCGTGACCTCTGCCCTATTAAACAAATGAAAGACGATAACCGAGCTTGTGACAATGCCGTCCTTTAAATGAAATCGCGATAGTATAGGAAACGTGATGAGAATAAATACAGCAACCGCCCATATATGAAAGCCGAACAAGGTAAAAATAAGCGATGCAAAAAAAAGTCCGAGCACGGAGGCGATAAATCGGACGAATGCGCTCTTCAGCCCTTTCATCCGCGTCACTTCGACGCCGAGTATAGCGAGTATTCCTGCGCCCAGAGGCGGCTCCAGTCCTAGATATACGGCAGTATAAATAGCTGCGATGGCGGCTAACGCCGTTTTGATAATACGAATGCCCATGAAATAACCTCGCGAACAATAGGATTTTATTTCTACATCCTACCGCTCGCGCCAGCCTGCCGTCAACCGCCTCTCGAGCGCGGCAACGAGCTGATACATAACTGTTGCAACTACCGCAATAACGATCAGGCTTGACAGGACCAGCGTGAAATTGAATACCTGAAAGCCGTATATAATCAAATAGCCAAGACCCAGCTTCGCGACGAGAAATTCGCCAACGATTACGCCAATCCACGCCAGTCCGACATTTACCTTTAAGGTGGAAATAATGACGGGAAATGAGCCAGGCAAAATAACAAGCTTGAACAATTGGAAACGGGAAGCTCCGAACAGCCTTACTACCTTAATATAGCCGGAGTCGATTTCTCGAAAACGGTTGTATATGTTTAACGTCGTAATGATAACGGTCACCGACAAGGTGATGGCCACGATCGACATAAATCCCGGACCAAGCCCTACAATAAAGATTGGACCCAGCGCCACCTTCGGCATACTGTTCAGCACGACCAAATAAGGATCAAATACGCGCGACAAAAAAGGAAACCACCACAGCGCCGCGGCAATCGCAGTTCCCAGCAATGTTCCAAGCAAAAAACCGGCTGCCGTTTCGGTCACCGTCACGCCAATATGCGGCCAAACGGATCCGTCAGCCATCGTCTTCCATAGCTGCAAAAACATCTTGGACGGATAGCTGAACAGCAAGGGGTCAATCCAGTCATTTCGCCCCGCCGCTTCCCATAAGCTAACAAATAGAAGAAGCAGGACAGCTTGGGTCGCAACGACTGCAGCCGTTATCCGGCGCTTCCTCTTTTTAAAGCGGTCATGAAGCTCGCTCATCCAAAAGCGGCGATCCTCCTGAATACCGGATACAGCCGCCCTCTCAGGCTTCTCCGCTTTCATAAGATACGGCCCCCTGCGTTCATCCACTCTGTCCACCTCCTTCGCCTTCCATATCTTCTTTATCAAGCTCATTCCATAAGCGTTCAAAAAGCTCTTGAAAGCCCGGCAGCTTGCGGGCCGCCATCGGTGTTGCCCGGCGGATATCTTCCGGTATTTTCAACTCGCAGCGTATATGGCCGGGGTTGCGGCCGAGCACGATGACGCGATCGCTCATCGCAGCCGCTTCCGCAAGATCATGCGTCACGAGCACTGCCGTTTTGCTAAGCCGCTTCAGCGTCTGATGAACCAAATCCTCAAGCTGGAGCTTGATATGCAGATCCAGCGCAGAGAACGGTTCATCAAGCAAAAGCACCTCAGGCTCGGTGGCCAGTGTCCTTGCAAGCGCGACCCTTTGCCTCATTCCGCCCGACAGCTCATGCGGATATCTGCGGCCTGATCCAGGCAATCCCAGCTCTTCGAGCAGCCTATCGACGGCTCTAAGCCCTTTCTCCGTCTTTTGGCCGCTAATCTCAAGCCCTATCGCGGCGTTTTCACTTATTGTGCGCCATGGAAACAAATAATCCTGCTGCAGCATATAGCCTACCTTGGGCGAGGGGCCGGCAACCCGCTCCCCGTTTAACAGTACTTGGCCCTTAGTCGGAGGAAACAAGCCGGCGAGCAAGCTAAGCACCGTCGTCTTGCCGCAGCCGCTGGGGCCGACCAGACTAATAAACTCCCCGCGGTCTACCGTCAGCTCAATTTGCTCAACCGCGAGCGAGGCACCCTTTTCATTCACATAAACATGTGATAATTGCTGCAGCTCAAGCACCGGTTCATGCGACATGCCTAAGCCTCCGTTTCCTGCCCCGTGTCTATTTAATCGCTTCGATCGCTTTTTCTGCAAAACCGGTGTCTACCAGCTCGCTATGCTCCGTACGTTTCTCCAGCTCTCCTGCCGTCGTAATGACGTCGAGCAGGTTATTCCATTCCGCTTCGTCAATGATCGGATCAGTTGCGTACGAGCCTTGCTGCTTGTAACGGTCGATCGCGCTAACGAGAATATCGCGATCTACATTCTCGAAATAAGGAAGCACAACATCCGCAATCGTCTCGGCGTCGTTGCTCTCTACCCATAGCTGCGCTTTATAAATGGCATTCGTAAATGATTGAATCGCTTTTTTGTTCTTGTTGATGTAGCTCTGCTTCGCCATAAAGACGGTATAAGGCAGGTGGCCGCTTTCAGCACCAAACGATGCGACAACATAGCCTTTGCCTTCCTTCTCAAAAATCGATGCCGTCGGCTCGAACAGCTGGACATAATCGCCGGTTCCTGATGCAAAAGCCGCAGGAATATTAGCAAAATCAACGTTTTGAATAAGCTCCAAATCAGTCTTAGGATCGATTCCCAGCTTCTTCAGCGCGAACTCGCCAGCCATTTGCGGCATGCCCCCTTTTCTCTGTCCGAGGAAAACACTTCCTTTTAACGAATTCCAATCGAAGTTTTCATCTGCCTCTCTGGCAACGAGAAACGTGCCGTCGGTCTGCGTAAGCTGAGCAAAGTTAATGATCGGGTCATCGGTACCCTGCTGATGCACATAAATAGACGTTTCTGAGCCAACCAGCGCAACGTCGATGACATTCGAGAGCAGTGCTGTCATCGTTTTGTCTCCGCCCGGCGTCGTCGTCAATTCCACATCAAGACCTTCCTCTTCAAAAAATCCTTTCGCGACCGCGACATACTCAGGCGCATAGAATACCGAGCGTGTTACCTCGCCGATTCGGATTTTCACTTTTTCCGAATCTCCTTTGCCGCAGCCTGCCAAAGTCGAAGTTATGACAAGCGCTACCGTAAGCATCAGCGACCATATCATACGTCTTTTCATTTTTTCTTCCCTCCCGCGCAATTGCGTTTAATAAATGTACTCCAGCCTATGCGGTAGTGTTCTAGGCGGTGAATGTGCACACAAAAAGAAGACTGCCCGCACATCGTCCAAGGACGAGCGGACAGCCTTCTATTCATTCCTGCAAGCTTCGCTGCAGCACTACAGTTTGTAGATATCTGTATATTTCTTCGTTAAATACGCAACCAAATGTTGAGGATCAAGCGGCTTGCCCGTCACACTTTGAATAAGCTCAGAAGGCGTTCTCAGCTTACCGTATTTGTAAATCCGCTCCGTCAGCCATTGCTTAATCGGCAATAAATCGCCATTTCCAACCTTCGTCCAGAAGCCATCAAGCTGCCGTTCCATCGTATCGGCAATCTGTGCAGCGTACATATTTCCAAGCGAGTAGGACGGGAAGTAGCCGAAGGCGCCGCCCGACCAGTGCACGTCCTGAAGAACGCCTTCCGCGTCGTTTGGCGGTGTCACGCCTAAATACTCTTTATACTTATCGTTCCAAATCGCAGGCAAATCAGCTGCCTTCACACCTTCATTGAAGATGAGCTTCTCCATCTCGTATCGGATAATAATATGCAGATTGTAGGTCAGCTCATCTGCTTCAATACGGATTAGCGATGGCTGGACAACGTTATTGCCACGATAAAATTGATCGACGCTGACATCCAGCTGGCCCGGAAACCGCTTCTGAAGCTCGCCGAAATAGCGATTCCAGAACGGTCTGCTGCGTCCGATGACATTTTCCCAGAAGCGGGATTGCGACTCGTGGATGCCCATAGACGTTCCAGTGCAGAGTGTGGTGCCAATGAGCTCCTCCATAATGTTTTGCTCATACAGCGCATGACCGCCCTCATGAATCGTGCCAAATAATGCGCTCGTTACATCGTTTTCCAAATAACGCGTCGTAATCCGAACATCACCCGGGCTTAGACCGGTAGCGAATGGATGAACGCTCTCATCCAGCCTTCCTGCTTCGAAGCTATAGCCCATTTGCTCCAGTATGTATAAGCTAAATGCTTTTTGCGCCGGTTTATTATAATTTTGCTTAAGGAAAGAGGTGTCAGGTTGATGGGGCGAATTCGCGATTGCAGCTGCCAGCGGTACGAGCTGTTCGCGCAAGCCTCCGAATACATGATCGAGCTCAGCTACCGTCATGCCAGGCTCATACTGATCAAGCAGCGTATCATAACGGGTCGCTTTAGCACCCCATAGATCGATAAATTGATTCGTGTATGATATCACTTTTTCCAAATACGGCTGGAAGCCCGCATAATCGTTATTTTCTTTGGCTTCCTCCCACTTGGATTCGGATTGCGAGGATAGCACCACATATTCTTGATAAAGCTTCGGCGGAATTTTTACGCTGCGATCGTATTCCTTGCGGGTCTCTGTCACTAGACGCTGCTCGATTTCACTGAGATTCGAATAAACATTGCTTTCCTCCAGCGTGGACAGCCACTCCCCCAGCTCAGGCGAAGTTGACAGCTTGAACTGGTCAGCGGACAAAGCGCCGATGACCTCGGAACGATTATCCATCCCTTTGCGGGGCGCGCCGGTGCGCAGATCCCAGTACAGAACGCCGAGTGCTTCGTCATAGCTCTTTATTTTTCGAATTGTTTCCGTAAAGCTTTGCAGAGCATCGTCATGTTTTATCGACATCATTTTTCCGCCTTCCTATTCTCGATTCGGACCTTCGTTCCTTTCATAGGAACTTCACTTGATCTTACTTATGTCAATCCTTATAATCATCTTAAACCTGCTAGACATACTGTGCAATAGAGAGAAAGAGAGGGAACCATATGCATATCATCTTTTCCAAAGCAGCCACGGACCGGTTATCCCCTTATTTAGAAGACGGGACAAGACAGCTTAAGCTGCTCCACGATACCGAGGGCTGCGGCTGCGTTGTCAGCGGCGTTCCTGCACTTCAGCTAATAAGCGAGTCCTCTGTCGACGACAAGCTTGCGCAAGGCGAGCCCTTTCCCTTCTGGTTTGAACCGCGGCATGAGGTTTACTATGAGCCTCATCTTCGCATCGATTACAATACGGAGCGTGACAGCTTTAGTCTGAAGAGCGATAGTCAAATTTATACCCTGCACCTTCGCCTCATTACCAATGGAGGTGCGGCATGAGCAACATCGATGAAATCCTAAACTATAACAAGCAATTCGTTGAAAACCGTGAATACGAGAAATACTCCACAAGCAAATATCCGAATAAACGGATGGTCATTGTCACCTGCATGGATACGCGTTTAATAGAAATGCTGCCAAAGGCAATGAACCTTAGAAACGGCGATGCCAAAATCATTAAAAACGCCGGCGCAATCGTTACCCAGCCCTTCGGGAATATTATGCGGAGCATCCTGATATCTCTGTATGAGCTGCAGGCAGACGAAGTATTCGTCATCGGCCATACGAACTGCGGCATGACCGGACTAAACCCCGAGCTTATCATTCAGCATATGGAGGAACGAGGCGTCTCATCCGAAACCATAACGACGCTGAAGCATTCCGGACTCAATCTTATGCGCTGGCTGACCGGCTTCGATAATGTTCGGGACAGCGTCTTGAACAGCGTGAGCATTATCCGCAATCATCCGCTGCTGCCGGCTAACATTCTTGTCCATGGATTAATTATTGACTCGGAAACGGGTGAGCTAATGCTAGTAGATTCTGCTTACCCTGAGGCCTAACCACATAAACGGGAGCATCACGGCTGTTAAGACAAACCGTTACGCTCCCGTTTTTTTGCTGTATAGGCTTTCAATCTAGCGGCAATTACATCGGAACGGTCTCTCCTCGTATGACGGTGAATAATCGATTCATCGTCTAACGGACTTGGCGATCCCCAGATTAGCCCCCGATCTTCGCAAGACTGCATACATAAAGCAAAAACCTCATTGTTAATGATTCGAAGGTCAAAGTCAGCATAAACCCTCTCGTCCTCCGCTTGCAAGGCAGCAATTCTCGGTATCAATTGCTTTTGCAAGCTGTCCTTATCAATTCCAAGCTTCTCTAACGGCGATACCGATAATTTTTGTTCTGCTTGAACTAGCATCTTCGCAGCACCACGCAAATTGCCTCTCCGCTCATGATATAGTCCGACCGCAAGCTGGATAAGTCCCACCCATGTATTCGCAAACGGGTCGCCGGGATGCTCCTTCCAATATTCCTCTAGCAGCTCATGGCATTCAAAATAATCCCGAGAGGCGTGGAATTCCACCAGATAGGATATGTATGCAATTGGAAAAGTAATCATTAGATCCTCCCGCTCGCGCAAATATAATACATTCGTCTTTTTATCATCTATAAAATTTTAGCATATGTCGCTTATACTTTCATGCATTTCAACCAATCCTATATGAATAAATGAAACCATCGTATATTTTAGACGTATTTAAGTTGTTAGCATCAGATGTATAAAGCTTATATCAGGAGGAGAAAAGACAGATGAAAAAAGGATTCATGGTTGTACTGGCATTAGCTCTATTCTTTACGTTAGGGTTTGGACAGTATGCCGATGCGAAACCACGGGGCGGCTTTAAATCACCAAAGCAAAGCTATACGCAAACTCCTAAAAAAACGGATAACGTTAGTCAAACGAATCCGGGAACGAAAACAGGCACTACTGCAGGTACAACAAAACCTGGATTTTTCAGCGGCGGCAGTTTAATGAAAGGCTTGATGATCGGCGGTTTGGCAGGCTTAATGTTCGGCAGCTTGTTCTCCGGCATGGGCGCATTCGGTAATATTCTTGGCTTACTGATTAATTTGATCGCTATTTTTGCGGTTATTATGCTTATTCGCGTAGCATTCGCTTATCTGCGCAGCAAACGTAACCCGCCAGATCAACGGAGACCTTACTAATCGTGCGTATATATACGGATGAAATTATTAACGCCATCTGCCTTAACATAGCTGAGCGCAGGGGCGTGAGCCCTACGGATGTGGAAGTGCAGCTCTCATGGGAAGAAGAGTATGGGTATACGGCCGAGGTTTGGGTAAACGGCCGCAGCCAATATATTATTGAAGCTAATATCCTCGAGGCTATCGAGCAATATATATTTAAACAGTATAACCGGCGCGTGTTCCGTTCGAATATCACGCTTGATGCGGACGAACAATTTTGGGCGGATATTTCCGATTAATCGCGAGGAAGCATCCTGCGGCTTGCTTTATCATTCATGATAAAATAAGTCCAGGATGCTTTTTTTTTTGCATGATTGCCGGTGATATTCAGCCTCCTAATAATTACTAGAGAAATAATGATAGATTTAAAGAAACCTCCGTGCTCTTCTTGCGTCTAACCTTTAGACTACGAGAGGAGTGAGCTTTCCAATCTTATGAGAAGAAAATTGAACATCGCATTGCTGCTGCTATTATTTGGCCAAACATTAATGACAGGTACAGCCGGTATCGCAGACGCAGCAGCAACGCAAATGACAAAGTTCCGTGTCTATCAGAATGACCAGGCGCTGCGTGAATTTACGACGGAGCCGCAGGCAATCGCTTATGCGGGCAAATTCCGATACAGCCATGTCGAAACGATCGCCGGCCGCAGCTGGGTATGGGACAACTTCCCGCGCTACAAAATTTATCAGAACGGCCAGACCAACCCAAATTGGGAATTTAGCTCTTACGCTAACGCTTTATCCGTCGCTAAGAAGCTAACGAACGTACATATTCGCGATTTAGAAAACATCGGTTGGACCTATCAATTCTATGCGAAATTTAAGCTTTACCAAGGCGACAACACAAGAGAGAATTGGTCCTTCCTCACACTTGCCGCCGCTAAACAGGAAGCCAAAAAATGGGGCAACGCGCACATTATCGATTTATCGACGAACAAGTGGGTATGGAGTAACCTTACCGACGCTCAAAAAAAAGCGCAGCGCGCCGCAAATCCAATCTACCAAATTACACTGGACGGCTTGCCTCTTGAAAAGAAAGCGCTTTATTCCTTCCTTTTCGATGCAATCAACGCTTCTGCCTCCATTTCCGGCAGTGAGGTACGAAACGTTGTAACCAGCAAAATCGTTCATTCGAATGTACCAAATTATTTGGTCAAAAAAAATGGCGTTATCGTCGCCGCTTCACTGAGCTTAGATGCAGCTGTCCACATTGCGAAGAAAACGCCGAATGCTGAAGTCTTCTTCAAAGACTTCGTGTATTGGTCTGGTATTCCCTATTTAACCGTTTACCAGGGCGACAATAAATTAAAAGCGTTTAACGCGCGGAGCAGCGCCGTTGCTTTTGCGAAAACTTTTTCTAACAGTACGGTCCGCACTTCTGAAGGCCGTACGATATGGAGCAATACAAAACGTCTCATATATATGGGCTGGAATGGAAGCGCGACCAGCGAGGCCGTAGTCAATCATGCGGCGAATACGCAGGGTTTATCGATTGACTCGCCAACCTGGTTTGAACTTGCCGCTGCGGACGGTTCAATAACGGATACATCGGATGTTGCGGTCGCAAGCGCCTTTAAGGAACAAGGCATTAAAGTCATGCCGCTCGTTCATAACCAATTCAACAAGAAACTGACGACAGAGTTTCTGAAGAATAAAGCTGCCCAGCAGACGTTTATTAACAATCTCGTCGCAAAGCTCGCGCAGCTTGGAGCAGCTGGCGTTAATCTCGACTTCGAAGTGGTGGCCGGCAGCGATCGAAACGCCTTCACCGCCTTCGTTACTGCTCTTGCGAAAGCGGTTCATGCGAAAGGAATGCAGCTTTCCATTGACCTTCCTAGAGGCAGCCTAAGCTGGAATCATGTTACCGCTTACGACCACGTCGCTCTCTCCGCTGTTGTGGATACAATCATAATCATGGCCTATGATGAGCACTGGAGCGGCAGCGATATACCCGGCTCCGTCGCAGGCTTGAAATGGGTCCGGGAAGGCGTAGAGCAATTTCTAAGCTACGGTATCCCGCGGAGCAAACTCATGCTTGGCATTCCGTTCTACGTAAGGGAATGGAAGCTCGACAGCACGAATAAGCTGGTGGGAAACCGCGCGATTTACATGAAAGAGGTACCGAAGCTGATTGCCGATACGAATGCTCAAGGCGTTTTTGATAGCAAATCAGGCCAGATGAAATACAAGTACTTCAAAGACGGCTATACTTACCTGTTCTGGGCGGAAACCGAAAGCACAGTGAAAGCCCGTATCGACATTGCTAAATCTTACGATCTAGCAGGCGTTGCGGCTTGGCGGCTTGGTTATGAAAGCTCTGATTTGTGGACGATGATGCTTCGTATCAAATAACGACAAATGCCCCCTTCTCCGCTTGCGAGATTGGGGGCATTTGTCTGAATTGACCTTGCATATTGCATAAGTATCATAATTTTAATTTTTTCGGCTCTGCTGCCGGAAACCGGATAATAACCTTCGTCCCTTTGCCGTACACGCTTTCAAACACGATTTTACCGTTTAAAGCCTCGACTATTCGAATAGTCACCAATATGCCGAGTCCAGTACCCGTATCCTTAGTCGTATAGAACGCCGTACCTAAGTTACCTAAATCCTCCTTGGTCATCCCTTTTCCCGTATCGATGATCTCGATAAATATTTCTTCATTCCGATAATAAGCGTTAACCGTTACTTCCCCCGTGTCCGGGATCGCTTCCACGCCATTTTTGATTAAATTCAGTATCACTTGAGAAAGCTTTGGCTTGTCCGCCCATACGAAGAGATCGGTTTGATTGCAGTTTAGGTGCATTTGAACGTTTTGAATCAATCCATAGGAGTTCATAATCTCAAGCGTGCTGCTCAGAAATCCCGAAACCTCTATTAATTCAAGGTGATCTGCCTGGGGCTTAGCCAAATTCAAATAATCGGTAATAATATATTCAGCTCTTTCCAATTCCGATAATGCTATTTTCAAATAGTCCTTCTTCTTGTCATCCACCGACTCTTTGAGCAATTGAAGAAATCCTTTGACGACCGTTAGCGGGTTGCGCACCTCATGAGCTACAGATGCTGCGATTTGACTTACAACTTTCAGCTTCTCGCTGCGCTCAAGCTCAAGCTTTAGTAAGTTGGTCTCAATGAAATGCTCCTTAAACAAAGAGGAAATTCCTATCCCGACTAACGTTACTGTACCCAAAATAGTTAAGTTGAGATAGGAATGAGTTTGATTCTCAAGCGAGTAATCGTTGATCGCCATGTATAGAAAAAAAACGATAAATACGATAATTACGGTGTTAGCCGTTAAAAGCAAACAAATGATGACTCTTTTTATTGCTAGATAGTTTTGAAAAGTTCTCACAAAAAAAAAGCCTGGACTTACGCATAACAGCAAAGCAACCGTAGCTAATAATACGGTATCACCACCTATGTATATGCGGTACAAAGCGGCAACGACAATGGCGATTATTCCCGGCACATATTTGCCAGATCCATATACAATAGAAATAATGATAGGAATGCTTCTTAAATCGCCTTGAAAACTGCCAACCACATTAACTGGCATAGCCATGCAAAGTATGGCAGAAACGCCAAACATGAATCCATTCACAATCTGAGAGGGAATGCTATCCGATATTTTTTTACGTGTGAAAAAAAACTGTTGGATAAAGATCGGAAACAATATGATAACAAGATGAATGAGCAATTGATTTACCATATCTATTGATCGATTTCCTCTCCTTTTACAATATTTGTATAGTTCTTTCGGACTAAAACATTACAAATGTATAATAACACAAAAAATAGAAGCAGATCATTACTATTTTTTATAGTGCGTCCTCTATTATTATGCTTTTGTGATATAGAAAAAAATTCCTAGCTCGTGCGGGTAATCCTGTCTTAGCTTCTTGCCTGATTCATCCTCTTAAACAGGATGAGGGTCGTATTTGGCTGCTGAGCAGCAACGGGCAGCTTCACGACCAATCGTATCGTCTCGACTTCGGAATCGTCTGTTTTCATTTTATTTAATCTAGGCTTTTAAAACGAGTACAAACACCCAAACATGAATCAAAAACAGTGCATAACCTACAGGGTACAAAAACTTCGGAGGTGAATGTTTGATGACTGGAATCGTTGGCGGCTCTCATAATAATATTGGTTTTATTCTGGTACTGTTTATTTTGTTGGTAATTATTGCATGCAGCTGCGGTATTTTTGGCGGAGGCTGCGGAATCGGCTATTAATAAATCACACTGAATGTCCTTCTTGCATTCCTGCTATACTTCCTCCAAGCATGAAACCAGATCGATTTTACTCGTTCTGGTTTTTTCATTTTTATTTGCATGACAGAAACAGAGATAAATTGTGATTTTCCGATTTATGTAATTATATATATTATCCTTTTGGGAAATGATCTTAATAGAGGAGGGAGACATTTGGAAAAATGGTATGTATGGGAATGTAATCAATGCAGCTCAACAATGACAATAAACTACGATGCAACTGACGATGATTATCAAAGATTTAAAAACTGCGGTTGTAATTTTGAAGGTATATTAGAGTGGAAGTATAACTTTGATGAGGAACAAAACATATGAAAAAAACTGCCTTGGACATTTGTCTTAGGCATTTTTTACGTTTCCTTCATTTCAGCAGCTATGTTTAAAAAGCAATACCCGACTTTGCATATCCGATATTAATCAAAAAACCCTGCACCGTTGGTCAGGGTTTTCATAGCACTATACCAACTATACGGTAATAGGTCCTTACATCTCACTGATCCCAAGATTGAATTGCCAAATTATGCCGAATTTATCCGTCAGGCTGCCGTAGCATTTACTCCAAAATGTTTCTTGAAGATCCATTCCTACAGTGCCGCCATCTTTTAATTTATTAAAAGCCGATTGAATTTCATCCATGTTTTCACTTACAATCGTAAGGCTTATATTATTACCTGCTACAAAAGGCATGCCGGGAAAAACATCCGAGAACATCACATTGCTTCCGCTAATATTAAGCCGCGTATGCATAATTAGATGCTTGGCTTCCTCTGGAAGTGGATATTCCGGGTTAGGCGGCATTTCCCCAAAGCTCATCATTTTTGGTATTTCCGTTCCAAACACTTGTGCGTAATACTCAACTGCTTCGCGACAATTTCCATTAAAATTAAGATAAGCTTCAACCGACATTTTATTCACTCCTCTAATAGTTTTAAATCAGTGTATAGTATCCAGTTACGGTTACGATACATAGTTTACCATTTTAACCTCTCATAAGCAAAAGCTCATTTTTCATAGAAAAAGGCCATCCCGCAAATGGACGGCTTATTTTTCAGTTCGCTAATAAGGCAAGAGAAGCAGTCGAAATCGAATTCTCAAACGTTTTTTTTGCTATGCTACCAATAAAACACATAAAAAACAGCATGTCAAATTTTGTCGTTTCCCTGTCTGCATCAACGAGCATTCAATGCTTTAGCCATTGAGTCGAGCTTTAAGATTGTTTTCCAGTTGCGTGAGGTTGCTGGAGTAAGCTTCTGAAATTTTTTCGGAAGCTGGGAGTCAAGCATGCTCTTGCGGTAAAGGAAGTAAATTTCTTTTCCGTCGATACGGTAATCGTCGTTTTCATGATTAACGTCAGGCAGACTATCGATTTCAGCTTGGGTAGGAGCATCCTTTAATAACGTGAGATGTATGCTTTGTCCGTCCGTCAAGCTTTCAAATTCGAAGGGGCAATTGTCGATTATGCGTGTAAGCTCAGACTCGGTTCTTAAAATAACAGCGATATTAAATCCAAATACTTTGTAAATCTCATTCTCAATACGTCCCTTCAGCGCTTCTGCACCGTCCTCCGATTCGAACATTACATTACCGCTATTTATGTATGTTTGCACACGTTCGCAGCCTATAGCCTCAAACATCTGCTTAAGCTCCTTCATTTTGATCATGTTGTTGCCGCCCACATTAATTCCCCGTAATAGCGCGAAATAAATAGTCATCATCATACTCCTTTTGATTATTCTAAATATATTTTATAAATCTACTTTATTATTTTCTGCAACTAATCGAAAGTACTTGACTAAAAGTTAACACTGCGGTATTTTTTAAACAACGTATACAACAAAGAAACTCCATGAGATATACTCCCTCACTTACAAATTTCACATCTATGCAGAGTAATCGACATAATCCGTCAAACAATCCTACAGCTCACTCCTATCGTTTGACATACTTTTTTAATGAAATCATATATTCTTGTTTTGTTCTTATGCAAGCTATTATTTACATATTACTATTATTTTCATAAAGAAAGAGGAGATGGATGATGCTGATTAAGAAGAAAACGGACATTACTTTTATTCTGGAAAATTTTAACTCTTTAGCTCAATGGGATGCAGAAGGCGAAAAGTTTTACATCGTGTTTAACGACCGCAAACGCGGAGGTCAATGGACTTTTATGAGCTACGCTGAGAACCGTTTCAGCGTACACGGTCTTGGCGACGACTATTGTGACGAAACTGAACATTTTTTCGAGGATAACAATGAAATCCTTTCGTTTCTATGGGAAAATCGGGCCGCTTTCAATGCCGCATTAAAGCCTATGACGATGTGCAGCTAAACGACTGGAAAAAAATACAATTTTAATTTATTTATTATAATTATACATTTTCGGTAAAAATAAAAAACACACCATTACTCGCGTGTGTTTTTTGCTGTCTCTATTTGATCGGCGGATACTGCTCTCAGGAGGTAATCACCTTATAGCTCAATCTCTGCTGCAGCATCTCTGCCAACTCCTCCATAGTGTCCCACACAAATGGCCGGACCGGATGAGATTGGACGAACAACTCATCCGCTGAGCTGCGGTTTACCGTCCAAATAACAGGGATATTTTTTCCTAGCGCGTAACCTGCTGCAAAATAAACGTCAGGCGAAGGTTTAGTTAAATCCGCAATAATAAGTTTACAATCTGAAATTAGCTCAATCGGATGATTTTCGCGACTGCCCATTTCTGATCGATGAAACAAACGCGGCAAATACCCGCACTGCTCTATTTTTGGAAATACGCTCTCCGCCCATTCGGTACAATTGTCATCCTCGTCTGAAAGTAAAACAAAGCATGACTTTAACTTTCTTCCTCCGGCTCTTGCAGCCGCTTCGTTCCATCCTTTCTCCGTCAGCATAAAGGTCATTCCTTCCCTTATGATTAACCGCTCCTCTTTCAGCTTCTCAATAATATAGACCAGCTCCTGCAAGTTTGGAGAATAGGTTATATTATAGCTCTGAGACAACGGATGAATAACGACGGGATCGTCCGGCCCTTCTGAATGTCGAAATAAGTACTGCAGCAGACGGCCTTCTTTCTCCTCGATTGTCACTGGAATGTTCGGAGAATTTTCTATCGCGGCTAAATCCCCGATCGACAGTATTACAGCTTCACCGCAATCAGACTGTTCCCGGATATAAGCCGATATGATGGGAAATCGTTTGCTTTTGATTTGATAAGAGAATGCGTTAATTGCATTGTAGCTATCTCTCATTAGGCTGTAAGAGCCGTCTGGTGCGCAATAACAGCCTAAATAATGATCATGCATGCCTTTTTCTTCTATTTGCACGATCTCAGAACAAAACAAACACCGTTTCTTTTCCATTATCGTAAATCACCCCTATAAGCTTATCATTCGCACATCTTATCGGATATTAGGGGTTTTGTGTGATTAATATTTTTTAATCCGGCATGGTAATTTTTTCTTATGCTTCATTTGCTCTTCAATTAACTGATTTTCATATTCCAGATCTAGAATGGTTTTGTATAATAGTTCATTTTCCCCGTACTGTAAATCGATTTCACGATAAATGTCACTTAGCGGCGGCGGCGGAGTCTGATGCCGAAACTGCGTTTCCATGTAATAACCAATCTCACTTCTTCTTGACGCGATCTTATTCCTCGTACGCGAAGGAGGTTGGCTTATATAATTAAAATGCATGATCATTTTGAGAATTAAAGCTGAAATAAGCATCACTGTTCCTGATTTCCAAGAATCCGTTAATCCCAGGACAAGAACCGAGAAGATGATGGCTGGAAAAATAAAAAGGAGTGTAAAAAGAGCTATAAAAAGCTTTATAACTAATCTCCCAATATCCTTCATTATTTTGCTCCTTTAAACAGGATTCATCTCCATTCATGATATGCTGCAACAGGTTATCCCTATTTTATATAATGCATTACCACTCCACACCCCAAGCGGATTCGTAGCCTTTATTGACAGAATGCTGCGGCATAGCCTCGGTCCTCGATTGTTTAAATGCATTATCCGTCCCCATATAATTAGCAAAATGCTTGCTTTCCTGTCTGCGGATTCGTCTTGCTTCTTTACGTTCAGGCGCTGTTTCAAATATTAAACGTTCTTCGTCCGATTCCGCAATCACCCCCGGTACTTCCGTCGGTTTGCCGTCGTCGCCGAGCGCAACGAAGGTCAAAAAGGAGGTAGCGCACACCTTGCGTCCGCCTGTAAGCAGATCCTCCGTCACAACACGGACGAAAACTTCCATCGAAGTTTTATGTGACCACGTAACAAAAGCGGATAAGCTTACGGCATCGCCTTTTTTTACGGGATGAAGAAAGTCTACAGAATCGGTTGATGCCGTTACTACGGGACGACGGGCATGCTTGGTAGCGGCAATCGTAGCCACATCATCTATATAAGCCATTAACTTGCCTCCAAAAATCGTGCCGTGATGATTCGTATCCGGAGGCAGGACGATAGATTCCTTTATGGTCAGCGAAGCTGACGCCGGCCTTGATGGCATCTGCCATACTGGTTGATCCAACATTTTCATGGTAACACCTTTTTTCTAATTAAGATTTTCGATCACGCTAAGTTTACACCTCCCTCCCATATAGGTAAAATACATATATCGAATAGTTTTCATTCCTTTTCATAATACTTAATCGTTGAAAAACAAATCCTGCGCTAAAGCTGAAGGAGAACAGCTGATGGACCTGAAACATTTGAATTACTTTGTAGCCGTAGCTGAAGCCGGAAGCTTTACTCAAGCGGCGCGCAAACTGCATGTTACCCAACCTTCTTTGTCCAAAATGGTCCGTCTGCTGGAGGAAGATCTCGGCGTTCAGCTTATTGACCGTTCTTCGAAACAAATAGAGCTAACTGATGCCGGCATGACTATTCTCCGTTCGGCCAAACATATTATCCAATCGTTCGAGCGCATGTCCAGCGATTTGGAGGAAGTCGTCAAACTAAAAAAAGGAACGCTTCGCTTAGGCATCCCACCCATGGTTGGCGGTTATTTTCTGCCTTCAATTATCGAAAAATTTTTAACACACTATCCGGACATCCGTCTGCATGTCATTGAACAAGGCGGGAAAAGCTTAGAACATGATATTATCCAGGGCGAGTTGGATTTCGGAATGGTTATCCTTCCCGTTAAAGATATTGAACGGTATCATATCCTCCCCTGCATCAATGAAGACCTGCGTCTTGTCGTTCATTCCGAACATAGGCTAGCTTCGCAACATACGATCCGGATGAGCGAGCTTGAACAAGAGCCTTTTATTATGTTTCGCAAGGATTTTACCATCCATCACCTGATCAGAGAGCAATGTGAAGCAGCCGGCTTTGAGCCCCGTATCGTATTCGAAAGCTCTCAGTGGGATTTTATGACGGAAATGGTTGCTGCAAAATACGGAATTACCCTATTGCCCGAAAGGATCTGCCAGCAGCTTGATCCTAAACGTTTTGCTTCTTTATCAATCGTTCAGCCTTCGATTCCGTGGCAATTATCTATGATTTGGCGGAAGGACAAATATTTATCCTTCGCCTCCCGGGAATGGATTCGTTTCATGGAGTCCGAGCTTGAACAAAATAGATGATCCGCGTCATATTGGCTGCTGAATTGTTCCCGATGGGCTTTTTCGATCTTTTACTTACAAAACAATAAGCCCGAACGAGTTCGTCCGGGCCGGCAGCCATTAAATCAAGGAATATTTCTCACGCAAATCCTCTCTAAGCGTGACCGCAGAATCTTCTCGAATATAGTGACACACATACGAGCGTCGCCAGCGATCCGTGCTGCGGTTCCGGTTAGAGGAGTGAATTAACAGCTCGTGGAAAAAAAGAATATCCCCCTTCTCCATCGTGACTGGAATTTGCTGATTCAAATCAATGCCCTCCGTCTCGTCCGTCCACTCTTCATGCTCTTCGAGGTTTTTCACTTTGCCATGCGGCAGAAGTCCAAGCTTATGCGTGCCCGGAATAACCCAGAGACAGCCGTTTTGTTCATCTACCTTCTCTTCCATCGCAATCCAAGCTGCAACCATCGTCATCGGATCATTCTTAATATAGTAATAATCCTGATGCGCTGCTTGACCGTGAGAGCCCGGCTCCTTGTAGAAGAACATGCTTTGTACGCAAACCGCTTCCTTCCCCATGAGCTGAGCGAGCGTGCCGCGAATGATCGGCAGCTTCATCACTTGGCGGGAGAAGCCGTCATGCTGATGGGGGTTGAACAGCCTTGTTGAAAAGCGTGCTTTATCTGAGGTTCTAGCCCAATCCGGCATCTCTCCCAGCGGTGCAGACCGAATCTCGAATATGTGTCTGTTAAATGCATCGATTAAATCGGCGCTGCAGCCCTTTTTTATTAAAATAAAGCCGTCTCTTTCGTACTGCTCAAGCTGTTCATTAGATAATGGCTTCAAAAGTTCTCTTTGCGCAGTAATCATAGTCGTATTCCCCTTCCATCACGCGAGTGTAATCGAAGCTTTCTTCATGCGTCGATATATTTGAATTTTACTGCGGACAGCCTTATTCAACAATGGCTCTGATTATCAATATTATGTCTGTAATTGATATCTAGCAGTAAGATCCTTTGATGCGTGATCGGAAAAACTACCGGTTTACTGTACATGATATTTGATTCTAACCTATGAAGATCCTAGCGCCCTTCTATATATCCAATTGTTTCAAATTGCTCGTTTACAAAAGATCTTATTTATTATAAAATTCTTTATAGCGAACATTTTTGTTCGCGATTAATGTTTTTGTCGGGAGGTGGAAATGTCATGTCCAAATCCATAAAAATCTTATGTCTTACGTTGCTGATAAGCGTTTGTATGTTCCCGGCTTCCGCATTTGCTTCATCAAGTAAAGCAACATCTGAGAATAAGAAAAGCTTCTTGAACAATATCTTATCTGTTTTCTCCGTATCAAAGAGCAACAATAATCAAAATCAAAATCAGAATCAAAATAATAATAACCAAAACAGCAGTAAAAATCATTCCAATCAATCGGATAAACATAAGGTTGATAAGGATTGGGATTCAAAGGATTTGTTTGACTGGTGGGATGATGATGACTGGTGGGATGAAATCTGTTGGTGGGATAAGAACAAAGACGATTCTTTTAAATTATGGGAGCGCTATTATTGCTATTAATTCCGTTATTTAGGTAATCCGTTGGCTGATGCCAACGGTTTTTTTAATTTCTCCTGTGCATTTCCTTTACCAATCATCAAACGCCCGGATTTCTTCACGTCTATAAGCGAAGAAACAAAAACAAAAAAGTGATAGAATAGATGAAGATAAACAGAAAGGCGGAGAATACATGATACATAATTTCATCATCGAACCAAAAACGTATACAACCTTCGAAAACGAGGAAGCGCAAATAGAAAAATGTAAGGAATGGGGCTTATTGTCCGAGAAAGCTTCCAAAACAAAAGCGTTTTTCTATAAAGGAAGCGGCACAAATCTAGCTTGCAGCATTGTCGGTTATGTCGATCGGATGACGGCGGTCATCTCATTCGAAAACGAACAAAAACATTGCATCCACCCCTCTTACCTGAAGGAAATGCAGGCTTCGAATTACGGCCAGAAGAGCTCAGCTGCTGCGGAAGAGGCTTCAATTTTAGAAACTGTGAGTGTTGAAGCAGAACAACCATTAACGCATGTTTTGGAGCAAGAGCCGCCTGGAGAGAGTGCACAGCCTGACGAGGATAACTTGCCTAAAGAGTCTGAGGCTGAAGCTCCGGCAAAAGCGAAAACCAAAAAAGAAAAAGCGCCAAAGCTTCAGCTTCCTGAAGAAAAGGTCAAAATGGTCGCTACCGTCAAAGATTTTACTACCGTGCCGAACAATTTTTCCGATACGGAAGATGAAGTAGTCATCTACGAAGCGGTTGCCATAACAGATCCGGCCACCGATGTCGGCGCAGCCTGGTCCAGCCACAGCGCCACGCTTAAAAAATTGGAGTTGGAACTCGGGGACACCATTCATTTCGAAGGTAAAATAGTAGCTAAGAAGCTCACAAAGCACCCTATTCCTTACAAAATCAACAATCCAGCAAAAATACAAAAAGAAAAATCCGAATAGCGATCCGTAAATAGGAAGAGGCTGCTGCTTTAAACCTTCGTTTGGTTTAAAACAGCAGCCTCTTATTTATTAAAAAATCCCGATTACTAATTGTCAACCTGTATGTTTATTAACGAATGCGGCAGCTTAGATCATTCCAACGAAGCTCATTGCGAATGCCGCGGACCGTCGAATTTTGATACCAGTTATGAAATTTGCTCCAAACGGTACGTATAGCCGCAAAAGGAGCAGCGAAACAGGACGCTTTTGTCACCAATCGTAATGGTCAGCCTATCATCATCTTCGACTTCAATGTACTCTCTTCCATGTTCGTCCCGGTCTCCTGTTGCAAACATTGACGTCTTATTTCCGCACTCGCATTCAAAGTTCATCATCTTAAGGTTGCTCCTCTATTTTTATTGATTGCATGCACAATAATCATAATTATACAAATAACTGCCATCCCTGCAGTATAACCTCCCAAAATATCGGTTATGTAGTGCACATGGAAATAAACCCGGCTCAAACCCATCATGAGGATTAGAAGGAACGCAGCGACAGTACTAAACATCTTTACAATATTAGAAACTCCTCTGACTTGTATAATGGTGCATGCAACCAAGCCGAACATCACCATCGCCAGCATCGCGTTCCCGCTCGGAAAGCTTGCGCCGTCCGCTTCAATCCCCCATGCGGAAACTGGCCTTGACCGGTCGATCCACATTTTGAGCAATAAATTGAATGCGTAGGCCGCACCTACTCCTACAATAATTGCTACACCTCGCAGCACACCTCTCCACCAACCGATCATAAAGCTGGCTATGAGTGTTATGCCTAATATAGCGATCGACGAGCCAAGATACGAAAACAGCTTAAAAACAGCAGTTGACCCATCACTCATCATGTCTGCCATGAGCGCCTCCGCTGATCGATCAAATGCATTACCATTCTTCTCCGGGACAGTCGCCACTAAAACTGCAAGCAGCATCAAGCTCAATATTAGCGTAATAACCCACCCGTTCCATTCCTTACGAATAAATACCAGCCTCCATTTACCTCGGTTTCATTGCTTCATCGTGTCAGCTTCGATATAATTATCGATGACATTATTATATTACAAAAATCAGGTCAAGGAAGGGTAACGATTAATATGTACATAGCTGATAAATGGATGGATTACGAGGTTATAGATACGGGTGATGGAGATAAGCTCGAGCGCTGGGGCAATTACACGCTTCGCCGTCCTGATCCGCAAATAATTTGGCCGATTGCAAATGAATCAGGACTTTGGAAAAAAGCGGACGGTCACTATCACAGGAGCAACTCAGGCGGCGGTCAATGGTCAATGAGCCCGTCCCTGCCTGAACGCTGGACGATCTCTTACGGAGAGCTTAACTTTCACATCAAGCCGACCAACTTTAAGCATACCGGCTTATTTCCTGAACAAGCGGTGAACTGGAGTTGGATGATGGACAAAATCAGATCAGCCGGACGGCCGATTCGCGTCTTGAATCTATTCGCTTATTCCGGGGGCGCAACAGTTGCCTCTGCCGCTGCAGGCGCCGAAGTGTGCCACGTGGACGCAGCCAAGGGCATGGTTCAATGGGCCAAGGAAAATGCCCAGCTGTCCGGACTGGAATCCGCACCCATCCGCTACATTACGGACGATGTATTTAAATTCGTTCAACGCGAGCAGCGCCGGGGCAAGCAATATGACGCGATCATTATGGATCCTCCCTCCTATGGACGCGGACCGAACGGCGAAACGTGGAAGCTGGAAGAAAATCTGTTTCCGTTTCTTCAATCCTGCACTTCTATTTTGTCTGACAATCCGCTATTTCTGCTAATAAACTCCTATACGACCGGATTATCGCCTTCCGTGCTGCACAACCTGCTGCATATGACGATGAATGCCAAATACGGCGGCGAGATCAATTGCGGGGAAATCGGTTTGCCGATTACGAAATCCGGCCTTAATTTGCCTTGCGGAATACTGGGTCGTTGGGAGTCTAAGTAATGCCAATCACTGTTTTATATGAGGATAACCACCTGCTGGCTGTTGTGAAGCCGCCCGGCATTTTGTCGCAAGAGGATGACACGGGCGATGCTGACATGCTGACGCTGCTTAAGCAGGATTTAAAGGAACGGCACAATAAACCTGGAAACGTATTTCTCGGCCTCGTTCACCGACTTGACCGCATGGTTGGCGGCGTTATGGTTTTTGCGAAAACATCGAAAGCTGCCTCCAGATTATCCGAATCAGTTCGCAGCCGCCAATTTGGCAAGACGTATGTCTGTGTTGTGCAGGGCAGCCCAAGCAAGCCGAAAGCCCGTTTAACGCATTATATCCTCAAGGATAATAAGCATAATCAGGTTACCGTCTATAACAAGCCGACGAATGAAGCAAAAGAAGCCATTTTGGAATACGAGGTTGCAGCCGTGTCCGGTCGTTATTCGCTGATCGCGGTTAAACTGCATACGGGAAGACCTCATCAAATTCGGGCACAGATGGCGCATATCGGCTGTCCGTTAGTGGGTGATCTTAAGTATGGTGCGAAGCCAACCGGCGGTATCACCGATATCGCGTTATGGTCGACTTCGGTTTCAGCTCCTCATCCGGTAACGAAGGAATGGATCAGCTTCCGGTCGATACCAAGCGGCTCTGATGCCTGGACCTGGTGGTCTGAAGAGCAGCTAGAAGCCGCCTCCATTATGCACAGCAATACGTAACAAGGAAGGACATAATACATATGCGCCGAAAACGTCATCTTAAATTTCAAGCCGTTCTATTAGTACTTTGTTTTTTGGGTTTACTATTTATTTTTTTGACGCCCTCCATTTTCGAGAGGGCCTCTGCACCACCTGATTCTTATCGTACAGCGACAGCCGGGACTAATCCGGATGAACAGGCAGCAATCACGCCTGCGCCATCTCCATCTCCTGCCGCCACCAAACCGCCCGCGCCACCTAAGCCTGTATTTGCCGATGCGGTATGGATGGCTGTAGGCGATGTCATGATGCATACGCCGCAGCTGCCCGGCTCTTTTGACAAAAAGACAAACCGCTACAACTTCAATCCTTTTTTTGCAGAGGTTAAGCCTATTTTGGAGCAAGGGGACTGGGTTATCGCCAACCTGGAGACGCCTATTGCCGGCGCGGATTACGGCTTCGACGGATACCCGCGGTTCAACGCGCCAATTGAGCTCGGGGAAGCCCTCAAGAAAGCTGGATTTAATCTGATAACAACTGCAAACAATCATTCGCTCGATCAAGGTGAAACAGGAGTGCTGCGCACGCTGAAAAACCTGAGTGCGCTTCATCTTCAGACTAAGGGAACAGCCGCATCGCAAGCGGAAGCGGAATCAATCGTTTTATCGGAGAAATCCGGCATCGTCATGGGATTGCTTGCATACACCTATGGAACGAACGGTATTCCCATTCCTGAAGGCAAGCCCTATCTGGTTTCACTAATCGATGAACAAAAAATAAAAGCGGATATTTCAAAACTTCGTAAAGCGGGAGCCGATTTCATTACAGTATCTCTTCATTTCGGTACCGAATATCAAGTTACGCCAAATGATGAACAGAAGCGTCTTGCAAGAGCACTTATAGCAGCAGGAGCAGATATTATTGCCGGCTCGCATCCACATGTCGTTCAGCCGTATGAGGTCGTCGAAACAACTGATGCGAATGGCCATGTAAAAAAAGGACTTATTATTTATTCAATGGGTAATTTTATTTCAAATCAGCGGGGCGATACGAAGGATTGCGGGGTTATTTTTAAAGTAAATGTACGTAAAAACATGACGGACGGTACCGTTGACCTAACCGAAATTGAAACGATTCCAACATGGGTTCATCGTTACAAGCCGGATCGTTCCTACCGTTATCGCATACTTCCGATCGAAGATACGATAACTGCTTCAAATGACACTTTGCTAAAAGAAGCCGACTACGATTTGCTTCAAAAAAATTACGATTTGCTGCGCAATCGGCTCGATTCCATGAAATAGACGGCGTCCCCTGCAGCGTTTACAAGTTTGCAACCTTGCCTAATAAGTACACCAGCAGCTGCTGGTTATGAGAGGAAATGCGGTCCAGCGATTGTTCGATCATTTCGGTCCGAATCGTTGAACCGCGCTCCGCTTCCGCTTTGCCCTTCTCCGATACAGAAACCCAAACAATTCTTCGATCATTATCGTCCCTCGCGCGTTCAATCAGCTCGTTTCTTTCCATCCGATCAAGCAGCGTCGTAATTGCAGCCGGAGTAGTTGACAAATACTGAAGCAGATCCGACGGCTTCATCGGCTGATGCTGCAGCAGCAGCTCGAGCACATTTAGCTGCCCTTCCGTCAAAGGAGCCAGCGACTGCTCCAAGTTATTTTTCCAATCCCGCGAAAGCCTCGTCCATAATCGGGTAAATTCTCCAGATACCATAGCTCACACCTGCCTTCTGTCAATTTCCACCTATTTGATATTTATTATAGCAGTCTTAATTGTCGAATAAAAGATTAACCCAATTAATAATTTGCGATATTAATCGATACAATAATGAACATTATGACAGTGTTAGACATACAATGAGGCGAAGGCCCAGCGCCATGTCTGTTTTTGCTTAATGAGTAAGGAGCGTGAACCCAGTGGAAGAAAGAAAAGCTTTAATTATTCAAAAAATTAAAAACTACGGTATAGTAAAGGACCCACAATTGCTGGACCGCCCGGATGAGCTGGTACCATTGTGGGTCATGCTTGAAGCTATTTTAGAAGTGATTGAACGTTTTGATCCGCCTAATCGCCCTTTTGATTAACATCTGACAGTGAGCGTGCAAGCGTGTTCGTGATGACATCATTTTTCTCTACCGGGAACACCAGCTTACCTACCGCTTTACGCTCTTCAATTGGCGCTTTCTCCGATACAGCAGCCAGCTTCGCTCCAGAAGCGGTGAGAGCAACGATTTCTTTCGCTTCCTTGCAATAATAAGCTCCGACCAGCGATGCGCCGTTCGGACGCACTCGTTTGCCTTCTTTGAATTCAAACGTTTGAACGCCCTTGCCGCCTCTGCCCTGAATCGGATAATCGAGCAGCAGTGAACGCTTTGCAAATCCAATATCGGTAATGACGAGCACTTCGCCCTCATCCTCAGCAACCCATTCCGCGGCGATAAGCTCGTCTCCATCCTTAAGCTGTATGCCTCTTACACCAGTTGCTACTCTTCCCATCGGATTAACCTCAGTCTCAGTAAAACGTATACTCATACCTTGCTTCGTGATGAGCATGATTTGCTTCGAACTGTCGCTAAGCACTACCCGAATGACCTCGTCGCCATCGGAAACTTTGCAAGCCGCTACAGCGGTTGACCTCGTCGTTGCATATTCTTTAAGCTCGGTCCGTTTAACTTGGCCTCGTTTGGTTACAAAAACAAGCGAAGCGGTTGAGGCTAAAATATCTTTTATCGGGATGACGCTTACGATTGAATCATCCTTCGGAATCGGAACGACGTTGACGATTGCAGTTCCCGTGTCCTTCCATTTGAATTCCGGTATTTGGTGAACCGGCAATAAATAATATTGGCCCTTTCGCGTAAACAGAAGCAAATTGTCAATCGTATTGACCTCAAACAGCTCCCGCACGAAATCGCCTTCCTTGACCCCCGCGTTTTGCAGCTCTCCGCCCGATCTCGTGAACGACAGCATGCTCGTCCGTTTCACGTAGCCTTCATGGCTTAGCGTTACGAGAACATCCTCCGGTGTAACCAGCACTTCAAGGTTAACCTTCAGCTCCTCAATTTCACCGACAAGATCAGACCGGCGGTCAATTCCATATTTCGTCCGGATTTCCAGCAGCTCATCCTTTATGACGCCGATCAGCTTCTTATCGCTGGCCAAGATCGATTTCAAGTAAGCGATTTTTTTGAGCGCATCCTTAAGTTCTTTCTCAAGCGTAGTAATCTCCAAATTCGTTAAGCGATAGAGCTGTAACGTGAGGATTGCGTCCGCTTGGCGGGCCGTAAAGCTGTATTTAGCGATCAGGTTATCCTGCGCATCCGCACGGTTCTTGGATGCTTTGATCGTTGCAATGACCTCGTCCAATATATTGAGCGCCTTAACTAAGCCCTCGACCACATGAGCCCGATCCTCAGCCTTCTCAAGATCGTATTTCGTCCGGAACGTAACGACTTCCTTCTGATGCTCGATATAAGCGGATAAGATTTGCTTTAAACCAAGCTGCATTGGCGTTTTGTTCACAATCGCGACCATGTTAAAGCTATAAGCGACTTGCAGGTCCGTTTTCTTGAAAAAATAAGCTAAAATCCCTTGTGCATCCGCATCCTTCTTGAATTCCACAACGATACGAAGACCATTGCGTCCGCTCTCATCGCGAACTTCAGCGATTCCCTCGACCTTTTTCTCCAGCCGGATGTTCTCCATAGAGGTAACAAGCCTTGATTTCACGACCTGATAAGGAATTTCTGTAATGACAAGCTGCTGCTTGCCGCCACGCATTTCCTCGATAGCTGTTTTGGCGCGTATGTAAATACGGCCTTTGCCGGTGGCGAAAGCATCCCGAATGCCTTCCTCGCCCATAATGATGCCTCCGGTCGGAAAATCGGGGCCTTTCACGAAGGACATAAGCTCCTCAAGCGTAAGCTCGGGGCTACTCATAAGCGCAATACAAGCGTCAATAACCTCGCGTAGGTTATGGGGCGGAATTTCCGTGGCGAAGCCGGCAGAGATCCCGCTTGTTCCGTTTACGAGCAAATTGGGGTACCGCGACGGCAGCACCACAGGCTCCTTCGTCGTATTATCGAAATTATCTTTGAATTGTACGGTTCGTTTCTCGATATCTCTAAGCAGTTCCATCGCGATCGGCGACAAGCGTGCTTCCGTATAACGCATCGCTGCAGCAGGATCATCATCCTGCGAGCCCCAGTTGCCGTGACCGTCCACGAGCGGGTGCCCCATCTTCCACGGCTGCGCCATCCGCACCATGCCTTCATAGATGGATGAATCGCCATGCGGGTGATAGTTACCCATTACGTCGCCGACCGTTTTGGCCGATTTACGGTACTGCTTGTCCGGCGTATTGCCTGAATCATACATCGCATATAGAATACGACGCTGCACCGGCTTTAAGCCGTCGCGAACGTCAGGAATCGCGCGGTCCTGAATTATATACTTTGAATAGCGCCCAAAGCGGTCTCCTACAACCTCCTCCAAAAACGCCGGTAAAAATTGTTCCAGCATACTCATGCAGAACTCCCCCTATTCCTCATATTCCATAAAGTCGACATTCTCGACAATCCAGCGTTTGCGCGGGTCAACCTTATCTCCCATAAGCGTCGATACTCTGCGCTCCGCTTTTGCCGCATCCTCGATTTGCACTTGCAGAAGCGTCCGTTTCTCCGGATCCATCGTCGTTTCCCACAGCTGCTCGGGATTCATCTCTCCGAGTCCTTTATACCGCTGCAGCTCATAGTTCTTGCCATATTCCTTCAAATAATTTTGGAGCTGCTCGTCCGTCCAAGCATAACGGATCGTTTCCAGCTTCCCTGATTTACGGGTAATTTTGTACAATGGCGGCTGTGCGATATATACGCGTCCCAAGTCGATTAACGGTTTCATATAACGATAGAAAAAAGTAAGGAGCAGCACTTGTATATGGGCACCGTCTGTATCCGCATCCGTCATAATGATAATTTTATTATAGTTGCATTCCTCGGCTGCGAACTCCGAGCCGACGCCCGCACCGATTGCCGAAATAATCGCTTTATACTCGTCGTTTTTCAAAATATCGATAAGCTTTGCTTTCTCCGGATTCATCGGCTTGCCTTTAAGCGGCAGCAGCGCCTGTAATTTTGAATCACGGCCTTGCTTTGCAGAGCCTCCTGCGGAATCTCCTTCCACAATGAACAGCTCCGTGCGCGTAACGTCTTTAGACTGCGCGGGGGTTAGCTTGCCATTTAGATTGGAGCTCTCGCTTTTTTTCTTGCCGCTGCGTATTTCTTCACGGGCTTTACGCGCCGCCTCACGCGCTTTCGATGCCTGAAGCGATTTCTTTAGCAGCATTTGCGCGATTTGGGGGTTTTCCTCCAGAAATACCTGCATCTTCTCGGAAACGATCGCATCTACCGCGCTCCGGGCCGATGAGCTGCCGAGCTGATCCTTCGTCTGACCGACGAATTCTACCTCGGACATCTTAATATTAATGACAACCATCATCCCTTCGCGCAGATCATTGCCCTCAAGGTTTTTGTCTTTATCCTTCAGCATAGCCGTTTTACGGGCATAGTCATTCATGACGCGCGTATAAGCGGTTTTAAAACCGGTTTCATGCGTACCGCCGCCTCGCGTCGGGATCGAGTTAACGAAGGAGGCGATCGTCTCCGTATAACCGTCGTTATACTGCAGAGCTACCTCTACCTCAATTTCATCCCGTTCGCTTGCAAAGTGAATCACATCATGCAGCACCGTCTTGTTCTCGTTCAAAAATTGAACGAATTGGCGCGCTCCGCCTTCATAGTGAAACACATCCTGCTTGCCGCTGCGGTCGTCTTTAATCGACACCTTAAGCCCGGAGTTCAGAAACGCGATCTCCTGCAAGCGTTCGGCAAGCGTATCGTAGTTAAGCGTTGTTCCGTTCTGAAACACGCGTCCGTCGGGCTTGAACGTAACCTTCGTGCCTGTCCGGTTCGTCGTCCCAATGATCTCTAAACCGCGTACCGGCTCTCCGACATGCTCCCGGCCAGCTTCATCCACCCAGTATTCAAAGCGCTGTCTATGAATTTTGCCGTCACGGAAAATTTCAACCTCCAGCCATTCCGATAAGGCATTTGTAACCGAAGCGCCTACGCCGTGCAAGCCGCCGGATTTTTTGTAGCCTCCGCCGCCAAACTTGCCGCCCGCATGCAAAATGGTAAAAACAACTTGTGGTGTCGGAATACCGGTCTTATGCATGCCGGTTGGAATCCCCCGCCCGTTATCATGGACGGTTACCGCGCCGTTCTTATGCAGCGTTACTTCTATTGCCGAACAAAATTTGGCCAAATGCTCATCGACCGCATTATCGACAATTTCCCATACGAGATGATGCAGCCCTGAACTGCTTGTACTGCCTATGTACATGCCCGGCCTTTTCCTTACTGCAGTTAAGCCCTCAAGCACCTGTATATCATCGGCCTCGTAGTTCCGGTCTGCGGCCGCTGTATTTGTGAAGAGATCTGTTTGCTCTGTCATGAGCGTCCCCCAATCTGTTGTCACGTTTCCGTATCTTCAAGCTATTTTAATTCAAGATGTCCTGTTTCGTAAAGACACCAAAGGAGACGACCAGTGCGAAAGCCCCCCAAATCATAAGAACCGTAAGGGAAAACGGCAGTGTCATTCCTTCTATAGGAGGCGGCGATCCATCAAGATAACTGGTGAGCTTAAGATTAACGGCAAACAAATATTTAGCGCTCGTCCACGTCGATGTCATGCCTGACAAAATCGTTCCCGTAATGACTGCGGCCATCATCGTTACCATGCTTGCAGCTGTACTGCGGATGAGCACGGACACCATAAATGCAAGAAGCGCAACCGTCATTGCTGAAAACCATGCTAACCCTGCCTGCATCAATATATATTGCCACTGGGGTACTGCATGCGCATGTGTAAAATCAATGGCCGGCCCGCTTATTCGGAACCCGGTAAACACGGGCATCGTCCAGCCTTCATATCCAAAAAACAAGCCAGAAATCAAATAACAGAGTATTGCAGTTATGACAACTGTAAGCGATACGTATAAAACCAGTACAATAAGCTTGCTTAGCAGCACTTTCCAGCGTTTAATCGGTCTAGTGAGCAGCATTTTAATCGTGCCCGACGTTCGTTCACTTGATACAATGTCCGATCCTAGCGCTAAGACCAGAAGTGGAATAAATAAGGTAACTGCGTTGTCCAAAAAACTTCTCGTAAACGTTACCCCGTTCGGGGCGTTAGGATTAACATCATGATCCAAATAATATTGCAGCTGCTGCACAGCTGCGCGCCTGCTGCGCTTCCACTCTTCCGGAATTCGGTCGCTTGCAAGCGTATTTTCTAAATCAGTCATTTGCTGCAGCACCTGATTGCGCCAATCCGAAAATTTGGCAGCGTTGTTCTGTGCAACCTTCAGCTCAGCGTAAGTAAAAATAGGAATAAGCGCAAGCAAAATGAGAATAATTACGAAAAATCTTTTTTTCTTCCAAACTTTCAGCATCTCGTTTTGGATGAGCGGCAATAAGTTAACCATATGTTTCACCTTCCGTCAATGTTAGAAACAGCTCCTCCAGCGTTGGTGCTATTTGATGGACGGACATAACGCCGATTTGCTGCTCAACGAGCTTCTCTACGCTGCCGGGAATTTGATCGGCGGACATCGTTGTAATAATGGCATCCTCCATATTAGCGATCAACCCTTCGTCAAGCTGATGGGATTCCCTTTCAATCATTTGAATATCATAATTACGAGCTAATATCTGCTTGCCCAATTCCGGATTATCCAGCTGCCAAACCACGTAGCCGCTGGCCTGCTTAATAAGGTCGGATACACATCCTTCCGCAAGCACTCTTCCGCCGTTAATTATAGCGACCCTGTCACATAAAAGCTGGATTTCACTTAGTAAATGGCTCGATATAAAAACGCTCATACGCTGCTCGGCAAGCATTCGGACAAATTCACGCAGCTCCTTTATTCCTTTTGGATCAAGCCCGTTCGTCGGTTCATCCAAAATGAGCAGCTTCGGCCTGCCAAGCAGCGCTTGGGCGATTCCTAGCCGCTGCCGCATGCCCAGCGAATAGGTTTTGACCTTTTCATGAATCCGCTCCTCAAGTCTTACGATTGAGACGACTTCCCTAATGCGCGCCTCATCCGTTCCATCAAGCATGCGGACAAAATACTCCAGGTTCTCATAACCGGTTAAATACGGATAAGCCTCCGGATTTTCCACGATGCACCCGACATGCCGCAGAGCCATCTCCGGTTCCTTCTGTACGTGGTTTCCGCATATATAAACGTCGCCTGAGGTTGGTTTAATCAGATCGACCAGCATGCGGATAGTCGTCGTTTTCCCGGAGCCATTAGGACCGAGGAAGCCGAATATTTCCCCTTCATTTACCTCGAAGCTTACGTCGTGTATAATTGTTTTTCCGCGAATTTTTTTGTGCAGCCGCTTTACGGAAAGTACAGGTCTCATCATGATCTCCACCTACCTTCGTATTTCGTATCAGATTGGTCAACTTCGCATCACGTTAAACCGGTCTAATTCAACGAATCCAAAATGCGTGATGCCACTCTTTCATAACCGTTATGATTGGGATGGAAATGATCGTCTGAAAGGTAGTCGGCAATTTTCCCTTCAAACAAATCAAAGGTTGGTACCATGGTCATATTCGGATATCTATGCAGCAGAGCATACGCCTTCTCATTCCATTGCTGTACCTCCAGGCTTCCGCTGCGAAGCTCCTTGATATCGTAGAAGGGATTGTATAAACCGACATAAACGATTTTGGCGGTGCTGTTGATCGCATAAAGCTCACTAATGATCCGCTCAAAGCGCCCTAAAGCTGCGGGAAGCTCTTTCGAGAGTCCTTCCATACTGTAAGCCGACAGCTTACGGCCTGCATTCTGGGCACGCGCTGTATGAAATAAATCGTTGCCGCCAATCGTCAGAAGAATCAAATTAGCTTTCTGAAGCGCGTACGCAAAACCTTTGTCGCTGTCTAGCCTTTCTGCCAGCTGATCGGCGCGAAGACCGTTTATCGCGAGATTGTTAATTATTTTAACCGGCTTGTTCGTCGTTTTACGAAGACCTGCAGCAACCTGCTTTACATACCCGTCTCCTGTATTATCGCCGGTTCCCTTCGTGAGGGAATCGCCAAGGGCGACGATCCGAACTTCCGACGTTTTTTCAAGGGAACCAGCTTCGGTCCGAACGCCTTTCGGTTCTGCTGCAGTCGCTGCCTGCCCCTGATAAGGGAAAAGCATATCCTTGACCGCACAGCCGAAGCCAATCAACAATAATGCTGCGGCACATAGGGAAGCTGCCGCTAAACATCGCCACAGCCAATTCGTTTTCACGCTAAGACTCGCCTCCTTGCCTTACCTTGCAGTGCAAGCATGCATCAACCAAATAGTTGTTGTTAGCATGTTTTGCAGATAAGTGGGATTTATGTATGCAGCAGTGAAATTCATAAAAAAAAGAGGATGCCCGCGCGAGGCATACTCTTTCTTCTTGTACGATAAAGTTTGACTTTGCTCAACATCCTTCGTAAAATGGTTTACGATTAATGAGCAATTAAATTCATTTATTGAGGTAGCCAAATGAACGCGACTGAACGTATTGATTGCGTGAAATGCAAGTATTTCTTCATTACCTGGGAACCGGCCGCACCTAAAGGCTGCAAAGCCTTCGGCTTTAAAACGAAAATGCTGCCGAGCAGCATGGTTCTGCACTCCTCCGGAAAGCCTTGTATGCATTTCGAACCTAAACAAAAGTTGCACTCCTAAAGCTTGTCGGTTTATTTATGCTTAGACCAATTCGGATCGCTATTTTCTAACAAATAAGCGAAATCATTTTCCAATCGCTTTTGTTCCAATTTCTTTTTTTCTGCTTCCTGCTTACGAATATCTTCCTTGCGTGTCTCCTCGGCTTTCTTTAATTCCTCTGCCTGTGCTTTAAGCTTTGTTACGATATCTGCGCTCAACAGCTCATTGAGCAAAACAGGATTATCCTTCTCACTTTTCGCAGTGGATTTTGCCGAGGAAGAGACAGACTGTTTCCTTTTTTTACTCATAATAACTTTCCCTCGATTCTTAAATATGATTTCTAATTGAGCCTATTTATTAAAGAACATATTTACTTATAATAACACAAATGATTCGTTTATTGCCGCTAGTTAAACCTTACTGTATTAGATTCGCGACTTAACCTTCATTCCATTTTGCACCCTGCGGAATATGCCGAAAACCTCCGATTTGTTCCCCCCGCAGCGTTTATTTCGAAGCAGCTAAATAGAACGAAAGATTCATCTCCTGAAAACAAACTCTTATTATCGTTTTAACTAATATACATATTACCTAGAAGTCCGTTAGTTCTACATATAATAGGTAATTTTGGATAACAATAACGAAGAAAAGAGTTTGTCGAAGGGAATAAACCTTTATGAAGGAGCGCCGCTTGTTTAATAAACTCACCAAAGCTACCAAAAAAAATCAACACGACGATCGTGCTCAGCAGCAAAACGCCAATAACATACAGCCGCAGCTGCTTTATACTGATTTGCAGCAAAATGAGCAGCAGCTCCGTTCGATCTATTCCAATTGTTCGGATATCGTCTATCGTTCCTTCCTCATCGAAGGCCAAACGAAAGCCATCCTGGTCTATATTGAAGGACTGGCCGATTCCAGTGCGATTGAGGCAAACATCATTGCCCCCCTTATGCAAGAAGCTGAAGGGAAAGCGTATGAAATCGGGCAGCTCGCCGAGCGAAAAATATCTGCTTCACAAGCAAAGCCTTTTTCGAACTTTCAAGAGTGTATTGAATATTTATCGAACGGCCTGCCGATACTGCTCCGCGATCAAGAAGCGACGGGACTCGCTTTCGGATTGAACAAATGGGAAAAGCGCACCATCGATGAGCCTGTCGCAGAATCCAGCATTCGTGGACCGCGTGAAGGCTTCACTGAAACGCTGCGGACCAATACGTCCCTTATCCGCCGAATTGTTAAAAGTCCAGCGCTCAAAACGGAAACGATGAAAATCGGCGGATACACCCAAACCAATGTCGTCATCGCATACATCGAGGGGCTAGTTGAAGGGGCTTTGGTGGAAGAAGTGAAAAGCCGGCTTGAGCGCATCCGGATCGATGGCATTCTGGAAAGCGGATATATCGAGGAACTCATTGAGGATATGCCCTACTCGCCGTTTCCGCAGCTGCTCACAACGGAACGCCCGGATGTGACATGTGCCAATCTGCTCGAGGGGCGGGTAGCGATTATGGTAGAGGGAACTCCTTTTGTATTAATCGCACCCGTAACCCTATTCTCTTTTATGCAGTCTGCGGAAGATTATTACCAGCGGTTCTGGGTAAGCACCGCAATGCGTTGGCTCCGTTATCTGTTTACTTTGATTGCTTTGCTGCTTCCTTCGCTTTATGTTGCGATTCTGACCTTTCATCAAGAGATGGTGCCCGGCTCCCTGCTCATAAGCATGGCGTCCTCGCGGGAATCCGTTCCCTTTCCTGCCTTAATTGAAGCGCTCATCATGGAAGTGACCTTCGAAGCTCTGCGCGAAGCTGGCGTTCGGCTGCCTAAGCAGGTCGGCTCCGCCGTCAGCATTGTCGGAGCGCTCGTCATCGGCCAAGCGGCAGTGCAAGCCGGCCTTGTGTCTGCACCGATGGTCATTGTCGTTGCCATTACGGGGATCTCATCCTTTATGATTCCACGTTACACTGCAGGTATTGCGATACGGCTGTTGCGTTTCCCGTTAATTTTTCTCGCAGGCTCTTTAGGGCTGCTTGGCATTATGATGGGGCTTATCGCGATTGTAATCCATTTAAGCAGTCTGCGTTCTTTCGGCGTTCCTTATCTGTCAGCCGTCGCAATTCCACAAAAGAAGGAATTAAAAGACGTGTTGGTCCGGGCTCCTTGGTGGATGATGAATACACGTCCGCGTTTTACGGGGGATTATAACGCGTACAGGCAAGCTCCTAATCAAAAACCGGGACCTGAACGGGGTGGCGAAACCTGATTTAAAGCTGTAGTACGATCTGCTCTTTCGTTCATTCCGCTGCTTTTGCTGCTTGTGGCCGTTATTATTAATTGAAAATCGGCAGACAAGGGGGATCCGGCTCTGTGAAAATACTTTTTAAATGTTTGACGTTGGTCTTTATAATCGTATTTCTTGATGGATGTTGGGACCGTACGGAGCTTAACGATTTGGCGCTTATTACAGCGATGTCCTTCGATCTGGCGGAGGACAAGCAAATTCAAACGACCGTACAAATCATCGTTCCGCAAAACCAAGGCGGATCCATGACGGGCGGAGTAAGCGGCGGAGCGCCGAAAAAGACAACCGTACGCAGTGAAAAAGGAATCAACATTTCCGATGCGCTGTCCAAGCTTCAACGGAAAATTCCACGGAAACTATTTTGGGGACAGTGCAAAGTATTTATATTCAGCGAACAGGTCGCTAAATTAGGCATCAAGGATGAATTCGATTTTTTGGTCCGTCATCCGCAGCCTAGAGAGCGAGCTTACATGTTTGTGAGCAAAGGAAAAGCGGCTGAATCACTCGAATTGTTCCCCCCTATTGAACGCACTTCCTCGGAAGTGTTAAGGGAATTCGCCGACTTGCAGATCGGGATCAAAGTTACACTCGAGCAGGTTAGCATAAGGTTGAAAGGAGATGCTGAGGCTTATGCTCTACCAATCGTACATAATCTGCCAAAAGCCAAGTCGGCTGAACGTTTCCAAACGATTCCCTATATTATGGGAACCGCTCTATTCAAAAAAGACAGAATGGTCGGACAAATTTCGGAAAAATCGACGCGCGGCGTGATGTGGATTTTAAACGAAATCGATGAATACACCGTTACTTTCGAGATGGACGGGGCAAAAAATCTCGTTTCGTTAAAACCGGTTAGAGCCAAAGTAAAGCTCATCCCAAAAATAGAAGGCGACAAATGGCTGATGACGGTCAAGGTAAAAGCAGAAGGGGACATGATTCAGAACGGCACTGACCTGAATCCAATGAATCCGAGGTTATTGAAGGAGATGGACCAGGCGTTCCAGGATGATGTAAGAGAGCGTATTAAGCTTGCGCTTCGTGAAGTTCAACATAAGAATAAGACAGACATTTTAGGCTTTGCAACTGCATTTCATCGGAAATACCCGAAGCATTGGGAGAGTAACAAAGACCGTTGGGATGAGCAGTTTCCAAAGGTTGAAGTAAAGATTGATGTCAATGCGTCAATCAAAAGACCGGGACTAATCAACGCGCCGGGCGGAATACCTGAAGATGAGGTGCAGCAAAAATGAGACTGGCTTTATTTATTGGCGTGACAATTGCCGCGCTGCTTATCCTGTGGTGCGACTGGCCGCGAATGAAAGAAAAACCGATGAAGGATAAAGCGGCATTCGTAACGCTGCTCCTTATCGGATGGCTGTTGTCCACGCTGGATCTTCCACACACGCCGGGCCCTATTACGCTGCTGGAAACCATCTTCAAGCCGTTTAGGGGATTGGTAGAAAAATAAAGAGTGGTGAAACAGAGTGTTGGAGAAAGGAAAAATATCAGGCTTCCAAATGACGCTGATGCTGTATCCGACCGTATTGGCCACAGGATTTCTCTCCCTGCCTACGATTACGTCCCAATATGCTCAAAACGACCTATGGATGACGGGATTCCTCTCCTTCTTTATGGGTTTTATTACAGTACATGCTGCAGTCCGGCTTCACGAGCTTTATCCGAACGAGAACATCATTCAGCACAGTGAACGGATTGTCGGGAAATTAGCAGGGAAAATCATCGGCACCATTTTCTTTCTCTATGCCATCCATAGCACCGGAACGATTATCCGCATTTATGCCGAATTCGTGAATGGCAGCTTCCTGTTCAAAACGCCGATTCTGATTATCATCTCCTCCATGGTTTTGCTCGCATCCTTTACCGTTCGTGGCGGTTTAGAGACCATGGCGAGGAGCGCCGTCATTTTTACGCCGATTTTCATTTTCTCTTTAATGTTTCTTCTGCTCCTTATTCCTGACCTGGATGTCCGAAACATCTTCCCCATTCTTAGCCATGGAATCATCCCTGTGCTCAAAGGAACGGCCACGCCCCAGGCCTGGATATGTGAATTGTTCTTTATGACCTATTTCCTGCCCGGCTTGTCCAATCCGGACAAAGGACGAAAGTGGGGCAATCTGGCATTAGTCGCCATCGTGCTCAGTATGGCATATGTCAATTTGATTGTATTATTTTTGTTTGGACCGGACACGGAAGACAAATCGTACCCTGTCCTGGTCGCATTCCGTTATATTAGCGCCGCCGGTTTTTTTGAAAATTTGGAGGCGCTGCTTCTCGCGATGTGGGTCGTCGGAAACTTCATCAAGATCTCCGTGTTTTTCTATGCGGCGATTCTTTCTTTGGCACAAACACTGCATTTATCGGAGTATCGGCCCATAGTCTTCCCGATGGGCATCTTGGCGGTCCTGTTCAGCTTGTGGGATTTACCGGACTCTGCCAGATTGGGAATCCATTTAAAGTATATAGCTCCATTCGAAATACCGGCAGTGTTGACACTTATCCCGCTGCTGCTTCTTCTTATCAATCGTTTGCGCAAAATCTGAACATAAGGAGCTAAAGGCCGATGTTGGAGAAAGGAAAAATATCTGGCTATCAAATGGCGCTGCTGCTGTACCCGACGGTGTTGGCCACAGGATTTCTCGCCCTTCCGACCATAACGGCCCAATACGCCCGGAATGACCTTTGGATGACGGGCCTCCTCTCATCCCTATCGGGTATCATTACCGTATATGCGGCGTCCCGGCTGCATCAACTCTATCCAAATGAAACGATCATCCAGCACAGTGAGCGTATAGCCGGAGTACTGCCTGGCAAAATAATGTGTATCCTATTCTTTATCTATACGATTCAGAGTACCGGTTCCATTATCCGTCAGTATGCCGAATTCGTTAATGGCAGCTTTCTGTTTAAAACGCCGATTATGTTAATTATTTCCTCCATGGTTTTACTCACTTGTTTTGCCGTACGCGGCGGATTGGAAATTTTGGCAAGGTGCGCAGTCATCTTCACACCTATTTTTATTTTGCCGTTATTTTTCCTTCTGCTTCTTTTTCCTGATTTGGATATCAAAAACGTTTTCCCGACTTTAAACCACGGAATTATCCCTGTTCTCCAAGGTACGATCGCACCGCAAGCCTGGAACAGCGAAATGTTTTTTATGACCTTCTTCCTGCCTTGCTTGAGCAATCCGGAAAAAGGCAAGAAGTGGGGCATGATTTCATTGTGTGCCATTGTAATAAGTATGACGTATGTAAATCTCATTACATTATTTTTGCTTGGGCCTGATATCGGCAATAAAATTTATCCGATTCTAATCGCATTCCGTTATATTAGCATCGCCAATTTTATTGAAAATTTGGATTCGCTGCTATTGGCGATGTGGGTTGTCGGAAATTTCATAAAGATCAGCGTATTTTTTTATGTGGCCGTCCTTACATTCGCAGAAACTTTGAAGCTGTCGGATTATCGGCCAGTCGTCTTTCCGCTTGGAATTTTAACGATAATACTCAGCTTGTGGGGTATCCCGAACTTCTCCGCTCTATCAACCTATTTAATGCTCGCCGTTCCGTTTCAAGCATTTATAGCGTTAAATCTCATCCCGATACTTCTGCTTTTTATTAATCGATTGCGCAAAAAGAATATATAAAAAGCCATAAGGTCATCAATAGCATGTGAAATCCAATAGATGGATTCAAAAAAACCTCCAGATTCACATATCGTGAATTTCGGAGGTTTCTTAGTTCATTGTAAATTACTCACCGTATTCGATATAGAGCGCTTCTGCGGCAATACGTGCCGTTTCGCGCGCCTGTCGGGCATCTGAAGCAGTGCTTAGCGCAACGGCCATACGGCGCCCTACCTTTGTCTCCGGCTTGCCGAACACGCGAACCTGCGTGTTTGGCACTGCAAGAGCTTCCTCGATACCGCCGATGCGGAATGAGGCAGCCTCACGGTCCGCTTTCAACGTATGCGATGCGCCTGGGCTCAGCAAACGGATCGTCGGAATCGGAAACCCTAAAATAGCACGTACATGGAGAGCAAATTCGGATAAATCCTGGGTAGCCATCGTTACCATGCCTGTATCATGCGGGCGCGGCGACACTTCACTGAATAGAACGCCGTCCTTCGTGAGGAACAGCTCGACGCCGTAAATGCCATACCCGCCAAGCTCATCCGTAATACGCAGTGCTATCGCTTCCGCTTGAGCAATTTGCTGCTCGGTCATATCATGCGGCTGCCAGGATTCAATGTAATCGCCATCCTTCTGAACATGTCCGATCGGCGGGCAATAGCTCGTACCCGAAACGGAGCGAACGGTCAGCAGCGTAATTTCGGATTCAAATGTAATGAATCCCTCCACGATAATCCGCTGCTTCTTCGCGCGGCCGCCCTCCATCGCATAGTTCCAGCATGCTTCAAGCTCCGCCTCGGAGCGGCACACGCTCTGCCCTTTGCCCGAAGAACTCATGATCGGCTTAATGACGCAAGGAAAGCCGAGCTCAGCTGCCGCAAGCCGAAGCTCGTCCAGCGTATCGGCGAAACGGTAAGGTGCCGTCGGGAGCTCCAATGTCTCGGCAGCAAGGCGGCGAATGCCTTCGCGGTCCATCGTCAGCCATGCGGCGCGTGCTGTTGGAATGACGCGGTGTCCCTCCTTCTCAAGCTCAAGCAGCGTTTCCGTAGCGATCGCTTCGATCTCTGGAACGATAAAGTCCGGACGCTCCTCTTCGATAATGCGGCGAAGCTCCGCTCCGTCCAGCATATCGACCGTATAGCTGCGATGCGCGACCTGCATGGCCGGTGCGTTCGTATACCGGTCTACGGCGATCGTTTCAACGCCTAGTCGCTGAGCCTCCAGCACAACCTCTTTTCCAAGTTCGCCAGAGCCGAGCAGCAGCAGTTTACGAGCGTTCGATGTTAGCGGTGATCCATACATAAACAAAAAGAACCTCCTGGAAGCAAATCGAAACGTGTCCGCTGCCTGAAAGGATGCGGACAAGCGCTTCGGTTCGTTTTTTCTTCCATTGTGGAGGTTCCAAGGGTAAAAATCAACCATTTTATGCACAGCTGTTAAAGAAAACGGTATTGCGCCTCAATCAAGCCGTTATAAACACCGCGTCTTGCAATGAGCGATTCATGATTGCCCTGCTCTACGATCTGACCATGGTCAAGCACGATAATTTCATCCGCATGTCGAATCGTTGACAAACGGTGAGCGATCATGAAGGATGTGCGGCCCGCCAGCAGCGCTTTAAGCGCCTCTTGAATTTTCAATTCGGTTTCGGTATCGATGCTTGCCGTCGCTTCATCCAAAATCAAAATTTGCGGATCAGCAAGCAATGCGCGCGCGAATGACAACAGCTGGCGTTGGCCCATGGAGAGCACATTTCCTCTCTCCTCTACCTGTGTATCATACCCGTCAGGCAGCCCCATAATGAAATCATGGGCGTTAACGGCCTGAGCCGCCTTCACGACTTCCGCATCCGTTGCATTCAGTCGTCCGTAACGGATATTGTCGCGGATCGTGCCTGCGAAAATAAACGTATCCTGGAGCACGATGCCGACCTGCGAGCGCAAACTCTCAATCGTGACGTCCCTGATATCGACGCCATCGATGAGCACGCGCCCCTCTACCGGATCATAGAAGCGGCAGAGCAGGTTAATGATCGTGCTTTTGCCTGAACCGGTATGTCCTACAAGCGCAATGGATTGACCTGCTTTCACATCAATCGTAACGCCCTTCAGAGCCGGCCTTCCCTTCTCGTACTCGAACACGATGCGGTCGAACTTCACGGCGCCCTTAATTTTTAGCAGCGGCTTAGCATGGGTTAACTCGGCGACTGTCGGCTCCTCATCTATAAATTCGAAGATGCGCTCCGATGATGCCATCGCAATGAGCAGCTGGGAATACATTTGACCGAGACGGTTGATCGGATCCCAAAAGTTTCCGATATAGTTGGCATATCCGACCAGCAATCCGACTGTGATCGCCCCTGCTTGAATGAGATGGGCGCCGTACCAGAACAGGATAAAGGTTCCGATTGCCGATGTGACCTCGATAATGGGTCCAAAGGCTTGGTTAAGCGCGGATGCTTTGTTCCACGACTTGATATTGACTGTATTCATATGTTCGAAAAAGCTCATGTTGTCTTTTTCCTGCACGTAAGCCTGCGTTACTTTCATCCCTTGAATGCTTTCATTCAAGTGGGAGTTGATGCGGGATTGCTTCATCCTGACATCCTGCCAGGCGAAACGGATTCTTTTGCGCAAAGTCGTCGATACGAGAAACATGAGCGGCACGGTAATCATCACCGCAAGTCCAAGCTTAAAGTTCCATACGAGCAAAATAATAACGATACCGAATAGCTGGACACAGTCCATCAGCAGGTTGACGACCCCGTTCGTGAACAGATCCTGCAGCGCATTGACGTCGTTCGTTACGCGAACGAGCACCGAGCCTGCCGGACGTTTATCGTAGAAGCGGAAGCTCAACTTTTGAATATGCTGGAACAAATGGTTTCTGAGGTCATAAATGACCTTTTGTCCGATAATGTTCGTATATTTGATCCGGTACGTATTGGATGCCCATTGGATAATATACAACAATAGCATAATAGCGGCGATGGTAAGCAGCTTCGGTACACTCGTTGCCCCGCTCCCGGGGGCGATCGCTTCGTCGATCGCCAGGATAACGAGCGCCGGCACGCCGAGCCGGGTCATCGTCCCGAGAATCATCATGAAAATAACAGGCATCAATTGTTTCGAATAAGGCTTCATGTACATGAACAACCGGCGTAATTGTCCCCAGTTAAATGGTTTTTCGATAAGCTCGTCGTCCTGATAGATGAACCGTTCATTTTTATTGCTGGCCTTTGCATTGACACTCGTGCTCATTATACGGTACTCCCTTTCCGATCTTCCGCCGCGGCCAGTGGCGCATCAACCAGCGGGTAATCAGCATATTGAATGTTGTAGGTGTCGCGGTAAGGTCCCTGCTGCGCAATTAATTGCGCATGCGATCCGCGCTGAACGATATGGCCCTTGTCGAGTACGATGATCTCATCGGCATGTCTGAGCGAAGAAATCCGGTGAGCGATTATGAAGGTCGTTCGGCCGGCCATCAGCTCCTTGAAGCCTGCTTGTATTTCATGCTCGGTTTCCATATCTACAGCGCTGGTTGCGTCATCCAAAATAAGAATGCGCGGGTTTTTGATCAGCGCTCTCGCAATCGCGATCCGCTGCTTCTGTCCGCCGGATAAGCCCATCCCTCTTTCGCCGACGATCGTATCGTAGCCTAGCGGCAGCTCCATGATGAAGTCATGCGCTTTGGCCAGCTTAGCCGCGTTCTCGATTTGTTCCGGAGTTACATCTTTAATCCCGTATGCGATATTGTCGCGGATCGAGGCCGAGAACAAAAACGTTTCTTGAAATACAGGCGCTATCAGGCGGCGAAGGCTTGCAACGTCCAGGTTACGGATATCGATGCCATCAAGCGTTATCGAACCATTTTTCACGTTATAGGCTCTCATCAGCAGTTGAATAATCGTCGATTTCCCCGAGCCCGTCGCTCCAAGAAATCCGATGACAGAGCCGGCTGGCGCGTCGATCACAATGTCGGTTACAGCTGGCGATTTGTCTGGATAGCTGAAGGTAACATGGTCAAAGCGTACATGGCCTTTTACCGAATCATTGTTGACTTCAATCGCATGCTCAATATTTTGGACATGGACATGCTCGTTCAGTAATCCCAGCACCCGCTCGCCTGATGCTTTGAACTGCGTATAGTTGTTAATATGGAACCCGAGTCCCCACATCGGACCGATAATGTACCAGATCAAGCTGAAGAATGCGACGAACTCGCCTAGCTTGAGCGAATGATTAATGACGAGAATACCGCCGGTAACAAGCAGGATGACAGCGCTTAAGTTAGCTACAAGCTCCATGACCGGGAAAAATTTTGCCCAAATCTTAGCGGCGCCGACTTGGTTCGTTTGATACGCTTCGCTCCGTACCGAAAATTTCGATACCTCATGCGATTCGCGCGCAAATGATTTGACTGTACGAACGCCTGTGATGTTCTCCTGCACCGCTGTCGTTAAGTTACTCATTGCTTGGCGCATTTCACGAAATGCGGGATGAATGTTGCGTTCGAAGCGAATCGCAGCGAAGCCTAGCAGCGGTATCGTTACTAGCGTGATGAGCGTCAGCTGCCAATGAATCGACAGCATCATGACGCCGCCGAACACGACCATGAGCACCATGTTTAAAATCTGCGCGAAGCCAAAGCCGATAAAGTTGCGGATCGCTTCCAGATCCGCTGTCAGACGCGACATCAGATCGCCCGTCTTCGCTTTGTCGTAATACTGAAAGGACAGCGTTTGCAGCTTGTCGTACAAAGCGTTCCGCATCCGGAACGCAACCCGGTTTCCAAGGCGTCCGCCAAAAAATCCGTGCAAAAACTGCATAAAGCCTTTAAATGTGACGACTCCAACTACCGTAAAAGCAAGCGCCGGTACAAGCTCGAATTTCTGTGGGGTGATCACATCATCAATCAAGTATCGCAGCAAATTCGGATAGACAAGTCCGAGCGCTGTAGCGCTCATTAAGCATAGGATGGAGGAGAACAAAAACTTCCGTTCCGCCCAATAGAATGCTTTCAACTGCCTTAATACGTCCAAGTAAATCCATCTCCCCGTTGCTATTTTGTAAGTATGGTTGAATATTATCAGCATCGGGAAATGCGAGCAAACAGTAGAAATATGCGTATATGTGATTGATACCGCTTATATTGGCGAAATGGAAATTGGAAACGGCCAATGCTCCCAAATGGTCTTAAATCATTACATATATGTGCCAATTACTCACTTTTTGCACAGAAACACACAAATATAAAAAAAGCTTTTGCAGGCGCAATACGCGCCCGCAAAAGCATTCAGCTATTAATGCGATGGAATTAACTACATTCATTGATAATTAGATATGAATTAAACGATCGTAGAGCTGCTTCAGCGCAGACGTATCCGCGCTTCCAATTAGCAGGCTGCGCTTCCCGCTCTCAAAGGCAAGCATATCTTCTTGCAGCTGACTGCCGGCTTGTACAGCCGCCTTCTGCCAAATCTGCTCATAGAGCGAAGACCAACGCGCCGTTTGTTCAGCCATCCACCCGTTCAAGGAAGGAGCGAGCAGCGTTTCAAGCTCTTTGCGGAGCAAGGATTTGCCCTCGCCTTCAAAAAATTGACGCGGCGATTTAAATCGGCTCCATAGCAGCTTCGCATCGACTGCGGCTGCTTCCCATGCAGCCGGCTCCTCCGGCGTTGGCAAAGCGGCAGCTGCATACGGGATAGCGTTATACGATGCGATTGACGATTCCAGACGCTGCGCCGAGCTGGCATATTGCTTTTGCAATAACGAATGAACGCCCCGTTCCATCCGCAGCGACGTTGCCAGCATCTCCTGGGAGAGCTCCAGCTGGACAAGCCGCTGCAGCTCAAGCCACGACGTCCATATCGCTTTGCGGAGATCACGTCCATCGTCCTGCAGCGATGCCGGATTGAAGGCCAGATTATAAAACTCTCCGAAACGGTATTGCAGGCGCTGCACAACGTAATACAACAGCTCGCTAAGCTCCTGTTTAAGCTGTTCGGGCATAGCTCCAGTCTGCAGTGCTGCGATCTCGCGCTTCCCATCGTTAACAGCAGCCGCTAATACGTTAAGCTCCGCTTCCCGCGCCGCGGCATCGCCCTCAGCGCTTTGCAGCCAGCCTGCAACCGTAGCTGCAGCACGCTTTAAATCCTGCTCCGCCGCATCAATGGCCAAACGTCCGAGGTCGTTCTGAATAAAGGACAAGAATGATTGCTCGAATGCTTCGATGCCTGAGCGTCTCAGCAGCTCTGAATTCCCATCCATTTTCCCGTCAAGCGCCTGCAGGCTTGATACAGGGAACAGACGCGGCGAACGAATGGCGTGCTGTAGCAGGTTCGCCTCCACATGCTTTAATACGCCTGTAAGCTCCTCTTGATCAGCTGCCAAATCGGCCGCGTTAACGAGGAAAAACATTTTGTCCAGCTCGAACTGATCCTTCACCCTGCCCAGCTGCATCAGAAACTGACGGTCCGCTTGCGAGAAGGCATGGTTGTAATACGTCACGAACAGAACGGCATCGGCGTTTTTGATATAGTTAAACGCAACGCCCGTATGTCTCGCATTGACGGAATCGGCTCCGGGCGTGTCAACGAGCACGATGCCCTGTGCGGTTAAGGCGCAGTCGTAATGGAGCTCGATTTCGCTGACGAAGCAGGAACGCGATTCCTCCGCCACGTAGCGCTCGTACTCCGCTTGATCGACCGAAAGCTGCTCTCCAAGCAGCGCTTCGTGCTCTGCCCAGCCTGCGCGAGCAGCGCGCAGGAAGCTGTAGTGCGGGCGTCCGCCAGCCCCGATGGAATCCGGAGATAGACGGTCAATCGCCCGCATTAGCGCAGCGGCATCCGGCAAATGCTCGGATCCCGCCTTCTCGCCGAGCAGCGCCAGGGAATAGCGCACGTCGTCTTCGATAGCGGCGCGCGACTTCATTACGATGCGCGCCGTGCCATGACCGTGCTCCGCCGTAGGGGGCACGAGCCGGTTGATCGCGGCGGTCGTCGGATTCGGCGAGACCGGGAGCACCGGCTCGCCGATCAGCGCGTTCGCAAGCGATGATTTGCCGGCGCTGAAGGCGCCGAACAACGCGATGGTGAAGCGGCTGTCCTGCAGACGCTTCGCCTTATCGCGCATCGCGTGCGCAGCCGCCGCAAGCGCCGCGTGCGGCGCGAGCAGTTCCGCTGCGCCCGCTAAGCGCGCAGCAGCGCTGTGCTGCTGCGCGAGGGCAACTCCGCCGGCAAGGGCGCTCCGCCCTTCCGCCGCGTGCCGCTGCGCCACTGCGGCCGCTGCAACGCCGCTGTCGCCAGCCATCGTATCGCGCGCAGCAGCTGCTTCGCGGGCAGCCTCGCCAGCCGCTTGCGATTGCGCTCCCGCACCCGCAGCGCGCGGTGCGGGCAATACCGGCCTCGCCGGCGCCTCAGGCATCGCGTCAGCGAGCCGCGCCTTATGCTCCGCAGCGCGCTTCTCCAGCGCTGCTATCGCCTCAAGCGCGCCAGCCTGCGCGCGAAGCGCCGCCAGCTGTGCCTGCGCCTCAGCGGCTGCAGCTTCGCCTGCTGCCGCAGCATGATCCGCCAGCGCATCGATCAGCTCAAGCGCCCGCTGGCGGTAAACCGACTTCACATCCGCGGCAAGGTCGCGACTATACGTCATCGTATATTCATTTCCGATTACGGCGCCAGCCTTCACCCGTGCCAGGAGCCATTCCGAATCCGGCAGCCACGCAAGCTTCTGCGCGAGCTCCGTTTCCAGCCGCGCGCCGTCAAAACCGGTACGCTCCGCTTCCACGCGCAGCAAATGCTTCACATGCCAATCAATTGATGCGCTGATTAAGCTGTTCAATTCCTCGCTGAAAGCCTGCAAACGCCTTTCCTGCTCCGCAGCTGTCTTGGCCGCCGCGAACAGCAGACCCGCCTTAAAGCCTGGCTTACGGCTCTCCAGAAACGTCTGGGCCAAATCACGCAGTCCCGCAGGCGTAATATTCGCATTATCGAGCAGCGACTGCAGCTCTTTGCGCAGCTGTGCCCGATAAACCTCTTTTTCTTCCGTTATTTTGGAGATCAGCGCCTTCAAGCGCTCCATTTCACCCGATACGCGGGCCGCCGCCTCTTCGCCGCCAGCCTCCTCGAGAAGCCGTTCGCGCTCAGGCTCCGCTTGAAGCTCGCTCCACTTCAAATGCCCAGCCGCCAAATGACGCAGTGAGGCATCAACGCTGTATACGCAAAGCGGCTTACGGAGCGTCTGGAGCTTCTCAAGCAGCTCGATCAATTGCTCCCATTGCTGCTGCGGATGATCCGGCTCCCGCAACGACAAATAGACGATCCCCGCCGGCTCCAAATGCCAAGCGTGAAACGCATCCTCAACACTTTGACGATAGCTTGCGAAGGACAGCTCGCGGTCACGGTGCTTATCGATCTGATTAACGATAAAGTATAGGGGCTTCCCCCAATCCTTCAGCTGCTTTGCAAAGGTAAAATTGATTTCGGATTGCACATGATTATAATCCATCACATAAAACACGACGTCGGCCAGGTGAAGTGCAGATTCCGTAGCCATCCGGTGCGCGTCGTCGGTTGAATCAATACCAGGCGTATCAAGCAGTACCGTATGGTCGCCCAGCAGCGCGCTTGGATAAACGATGGAAACGGATGTAAACTGCTCCCCGTCTACGCAATAGCGGTCAAGCTCGTCGATTGGGACCTCCGCTTTCGCCGCCTCACCGCCGCGCAGCGTTTCCACTGCCGCATAGGCCCGGTTGCCGCCGCGAATCGATACGACGTTCGCGCTGGTTGGAATCGGACTTGAGGGAAGCAGCTTCGCACCGCACAAACGATTGATTAAGGTTGATTTGCCTGCCGAAAAATGCCCGCAAAAAGCGACAGTAAGCCGACCATCGGTCAGCTTACTGTTCAGCTCCTGTGCTTGCTTTGCATGTAATGTATCTCCTGCTGCCGCCATCAAGCCGGCTGTCTCGGATAATGCTCCCGCTATGCTTTGCACTGTTGTTTCTGTCATTTGCTTCTCCTTAAACAGCTTGCTCTTCTTCGGTCGGCAGACAAATTTCAAATACGTTGCCGTGCTGCAAAATCATAATGTTGCGTTCTTTATCTCTCATAACGACAACCTCAGGTTTAGCGCGCATACGCTCGATGTATTGCTCAGGCACGTCGCCGGAGCCGCTGACTGTAATCCCTTCTACGACGAGATCTTCGTTCTCCTCTGGCGGAGACTCGAGCACCTGCTCGTAAATATCGGAAAAAAGCTCAAAATTGTTTGTGTACACGGAAATACAGTTCATTTTCATCATCCTTCATTGGCTATTTTAGGTTTTATAGTCTTATTTTTTGTTTTAAAACCTGGCTTCATACGTTGTTTTCCTTCTTTGCAAACATCTAGCAGCGGACAAACCGGACACTGCGGGCTTTGCGCTTTGCAATGATAGCGGCCGAAAAAGATTAGTCTATGGTGGGTTAAAGTCCACTCCTCGCGCGGTACGAGTTTCATGAGCTTCTTCTCAACCTCAAGCACCGTATCATCCGGCTTTGCAAAACCCAGCCGCTTTGATACACGATCCACATGCGTATCGACGGCAATAGCGGGTACGCCAAAAGCATTAGACATGACGACATTAGCCGTCTTGCGCCCTACTCCCGGCAGCTCAGTCAATCCCTCATGACTTTCCGGCACTTCCCCGTCATATTTATCGATGACGATACGGCATAGCTTTTGTATGTTGGAGGCTTTACTGCGAAACAAGCCGATGCGGCGAATGTCCTGCTCAAGCTCTTCAAGCGGTACGCTCAAATAATCTTCGGGACGCTTATATTTTTGAAATAAAGACACCGTCACTTTATTGACCGTTTCATCCGTACATTGCGCCGACAGCAGCACGGCTATCGTCAGCTCGAACGGATTGCTGTGGTTAAGCTCACAGTGCGCATCTGGAAACATGTCCGCAACAATGTCCAGTACATGACGCATTTTCTGTTTCGCACTCATCGTCCTCTCTCCTAATCAAACACTATCGTTCAAAGTGTAGCGAAATTTGACACGCTTCGCAACCTTAATCAAGCACATTCTATAAAAAAAACTGCCCCTAAAGGCAGTTTTTTCACAAAAAATAAATATCTGCAGCTGAAATCTTTCAAAATTTACTGATTTGGCTGCTTGACGATTGCAATCGCATTGTTTCTGAACCCGAAAATCGTAATCGCGTCGCCTGCTTTGAAAGCGGCGAGCGCAATTGCATTTCCGTTCGAAAAATACTTTGTGCTGCTCGTTACGTTAAAATAATTCCGGTTATCCGCATCCGATACCTTCTCCGTCCAAATTTGGCCCGAAGCCGCATTATAGCTTGTAAATACGCGGCTTTCACCGACCGCTACAGTAAATTGCGTTTTGTTGCCATCCAGCTTCTGAACCTCAACGTAATCGCCAGCCGTCAACAGGCTCGTTGCTGATCCTTGAGAAGCTCCTTCAATGATGACAAAGCCTGCGCTGCCATTGTAAGCAACGGTTTGACCCGCAAGGTCCACAATCGTTACGCTGTCAGCCGAAACGGATTGCACCTTGCCGTAAGTGGCGGTCACAGATTTCACAACCGCTGCTTGCTTACCGATATAGTTCACATTAATTAAAGAGCCTGCAGCAATTTGTTCAATCGTAAGCTTTGCACCCGCTTCGCTTAGCAGCTCCGAGCTGAGCACCGATAAATCGAATGCGGCTGCCGCAGCATTTTTGACGCGAAGACTTTTGTTAATCGCATCAACAGATAAGACTTCATATTGCGCATTCATATGCACTTTGATCGTTGACACGCGATCTTGATTGCTGTTTAATTCCAGCGTGAGCAGATCGCCTGTTTTCAAATCGCTAAGGCCCGCACCCGCAATCGCCGGATGTTCAACATTAGCCGTATTATAAGGCAGCGAAACCAAAGCCTCGCTATCTAATCGTACAGTCAACAGATTGGTAGTCGAATTCATGGAAACCAATGCGCCCGTATACTTCGTTACGAATTGAAGTGACACGATTGAGTTTCCGGTATAACTGATTATGATTTTACGGTTTGCAGTCAATAGGTTGTTTGCTGAAGAAAGCGAAATAATGTTGCCGCTGTACTCGATCTTTGTTTTATCTGTGAAATAAAGCGCCTGGGCATTTCCGCCTGCCGCATCAACGACTGTCAACAGCTTTTTATCGTAAACGTAGCTGGCGATTTGCGCACCGGCAATCATTTTCACATTACGGTTCACGACTTTAATTTTCGTCACCTGATCATTGTCGTTAAGCGCAAGCTCCACTTGATCCGCTTCTTTAATCAGATCGTCTATCATCGCGCCGCTCATCCCGTCAATTTCAACGGTTACCGTATCGGCCATAAATTTAGATACGAGCGCTGTGCCGTCCATAACGGTTATGAGCTCGCCATCCGTTCCATAAAATGTTCCTTTTACGTTCGCAGCCGATGATTGCGGGGAAGCTATAATTTTAAGAGCTAACGGCTTATCGCGGAAATTGTCCTGTACGATGCTGATTTGACTGTCTCTCTTAATAGAGCTGAGCGTAAGCGCTTTGCCCTCATTGTCCACAACAGCGACCGAATCGTTATAAAAAATTTCAACTGGCTTATCGTCTATCCAGACATATAGCTTCTTTTCGTTTGCAATGACGCGATCGAGCGTTCCTGTAATCGTCTTCGTATACTGCTTATCACCCTGTACCTCGACGTATAACGCCTTGCCGTCTTTTGCAATGACCGTTACATCGCCGTACTCCAGCAATTGTTCTCTCGTAATCGTCTTTTCCGTATTGTAGTGATAAAATAACGTACCCGAATCAAGCGTATAGGTTGTTTCCTTCTTGTTGCTGTAAATCGTCAGCGATGTGTCGGTTATCCGCGATACGATCCCGTTTACTTGACCTTCATACGCAACCGGGAACAGCTTCTCTGCGCGGCTGAACATCGTTGCGAGACTCGCCCGGTTCACATTCGTTTTTGGATCGAATTTAACAGCCGTAACGCCCTTAACGAGCTCGAGCTTCGATGCCGCGTTCACATACCCTTTGTACAGCGGATTGATTTGAGCCGCATCCGAAAAGGTTGAGGCCGTATTTTGCAAACGTACCGCTTCCTCTTCCTTATCTATCGCTCGCACCATCAGCTTCGTCACCCATTCGCGGGTAGCAGGCTTCGTCCCCCAAGCATTCTTGGTATCCTTGCCGGCGAGCTCGAACTCCTCCGCTTGATCAAGCAGACCTTCCTGGAAGGCAAGAGTGACATATGCTTTAAAATATTTGCTTACGGCAAAGGAGGTCGGGAAGCCGATAATCGCATCCTGGTCCGCTTTCTGATCTAAGCCCATAAATCGAAGCGCCATAAGAACAGCTTCCTGCTGACTTACATTTTCGCTAGGCCGGAATACAAAAGCGCCGCTCGTCGTTGTATTCCCTTCAATAATCCCCTGCAAGGCCAGCTTAGCGATATGCTTCTCGGCCCAATGACCGCTGCTAACGTCTTTAAACGGAGTCGTAAGACCGCTGGCAGCAGCGCTAATAGCGGATGGTACGATGACACCGCTCCCAGCGACTAATGAGAAAGCCAGCGCTCCAATCAAAATCTTTTTGCCTGCAAAATGCAATGTCATAGGATGATATTCCCCCTAAAAATTTATAATGACTCAAGCAGAAACGGCTTCGCAGTCCTATGCAAGGACGGAGCCGTTTCACGATGAAATATAAGCATCAAACATTCAATTTGACATTGTTTATTAAGTTAATTTCGAAGCGCCCGGTTTACTTGTCCTATTCCCGCTTCATCGGATGTTCCAGCTCAACGTGGCCCATTATCGTCTCGACCTTTTCACCATCATCCAACAGCTCTATAGCTTGAACGAAGTCGAATTGAAACAATGTCTTTTTCAAAGTCTCAATAACGAGCATCTCGCCCGGCGCACCAAGACGGGCTTCGTCCGGCAAATGGATATCGATTGTAACTTGTCCGCCTTCCAGCTCTACGGATTTAATCTCAATCGGCTTCCATAACGATAAAGCATTCTCGCCAGCATCCTTCTGCAATTCAGTGAGTGCCGCCTTAACCAGATCCAGATCCGTTTCATAAGAAAGCTTTACCGGGTTCTCTACGGTTTCAACCAGCTCCGCATCGGTTAAGTAAATAATAGCTTCGCGCACATTGATTACGGCTGTAGGCGCAGGTGTTGGTGAAGCGGTTGGAGACTGCTCATCAATTGTACTGCCCTGGTTATTCTGTGGCTTGTCCTGTACACCGCAGCCTGCGATCGCAGCAGATAAAATGATGACAGCAAGAAGCCCGCGTGCTTTGAATATTTTCATTACACTGAACACCTGCTTTCTATTTTACGTTTAAGTATTCCTTGATGCCTGCTGCCAGCTCTTTGGCAATGCGGCTTTGAGATGCATCGTCGAAAAGTATTTTCGAATCGGTTGTGTTGGATAAGAAGCCCGCTTCGACTAATACGGCCGGCATGGTCGTTTGCTTTATGACTTTATAAGCTTCTTTTTTGACTTTACGATCTTTCAGGCCGGTTCCTGCAATGAGATGCTTATGTACAACATTTGCAAAGGCAATGCTGTCATCGCGATAATAGTAGGTTTCTGAGCCGGAAGCGGTTGTTCCGGGTGCACTGTTGGCATGAATGGAAAGAAATAAATCAGCCTTTAAGTTCTCGGCAAATTTGATGCGGTCATCTAATGATGGATAAGTATCGCCCGTCCTTGATAAATGCACCTTAATTTTGCTTTCATTCTCGAGAAGCGCTTTCATCTTAAGAGCAACGCTTAGGTTAAATTCTTTCTCCCATTTGTTAAGCACGCTTTTCGCGCCTGGGTCCGATCCGCCATGCCCGGGATCGATTACGACATCAAAAACATCGTTCGCTGCTGGGGGATCCTCCGGATTAACAACGACCGGCGGGTCGACAGGAGCGTTCGGATCGACGGGAACATCCGAGTTCGACATGAAGCTGAATTGCATTTTGCCCGAATCCTCTGTCATGACATATCCCGTATTATCGCCGATAAGGATGACGAGACGTGCTGTTGCAGGCGAATTTGAAAATAAGGAATAACGGAAGCCATCCAAATAATTGCTGTCTGTAACATCAAATTCTACCTGACCGTTCAAAAACTGGCTTTTCAAATCCGAAGAATATGCTGTCGCCGGAAAATCAAATACGACGCGTTTCGGATTCTCGAGCAATAACGGTTTGTTTGCTTTGACAACGCCATCATAAATGACCGTCAAGCTGCTGCTGCCGTCATAAGTAATTTGCGTAATCCAGCCGGTCGTTCCCGCAGGTACAGTCGGCTGCTCATACATATGTACTTCTTTTTCCGCGGCCTTCCACTCAAAGCTGAGGCCGAACTGCTCGCCTAAGAAGCGAAGCGGAACTAATGTCGTGCCTTTAACGATTGATGCTGTGGTATCCATTTGTACCATTTGGTCATTTACCATTGCAATTTTGTCATTCAATTTAAGCCTAATGACATCATCGCCATGATTGACCGTCGCTGTCTTGGCCGTATTATCCCAAGTTATTTGATAGCCTAAACCTTCTGATACGGTCCGCACCGGAACAACCGTTGCATTATCGATGATTTGCGGATTGACATCAGATTGCAGCAGCTTACCGTTCAAATAAAGCTTCGGGACGACCTCTGCAGCATGTCCTACAGCGGCGAACAACGTGAAAAAAACAGACATAAATAACAACATGGATACAAACCTTTTCATTTCCCACCTCGATGACTGAAATTGCCCGCATCGAATGAGTGCATTCGACTTTTACAGACTAAAATATAGACGCAGCTTGTCAGAAAAAGTTGCGTTTATAGGAAAAAAGAGGACGATTCGCCCATTAGGGCAGAGCCGTCCTCTTTGTTTCGTTTTATTAGCCAAGACGAGCGGCGTGCTTTTGCTCGTAAGTTGTAATTTTGTCTTCATGCTGAAGAGTCAAACCGATATCATCAAGGCCTTGCAGCAAAAATTGACGACGGTGCTCATCAAGATCAAAGGCGATCGTTAGACCATGCTCATCCGTAAGCTGTTTGTTTTCCAAATCAACCGTCAGTTTGTAGCCGTCATATTTCGCCGTGCGCTGGAACAAATCTTCAACCTGCTCTTCGCTTAGCTTAATTGGCAAAATACCGTTTTTGAAGCAGTTGTTGTAGAAAATGTCTGCATAAGAAGGAGCGATGATTACTTTGTAGCCATAATCAAGAATCGCCCAAGGCGCGTGCTCACGGGAAGATCCGCAACCAAAGTTTGCACGGGAAATGAGTACGGAAGCACCCTCGTAACGTGGTTTGTTCGGCTCGAACTCAACGTTCACATCGCCATTCTCGTGAAAACGCCATTCGAAGAATAGGAATTGACCGAAGCCGCTGCGCTCAATGCGCTTCAAAAATTGTTTAGGTATGATTGCATCAGTGTCGACATTGACCCGGTCGACCGGGGCGACGATGCCTGTAAGTTGTTTAAACGGTTCCATATCGGATATACCCCTCTCTCGCGTTCAATTAGTTCAACACTTCGGATTTAATTTCCCAATCACGTACATCTGTAAAGCGGCCCATAACAGCTGCAGCGACAGCCATCGCAGGAGATACAAGATGCGTACGTCCGCCGCGGCCTTGACGGCCTTCGAAGTTACGGTTGGATGTCGATGCACAACGCTCGCCCGGCTTCAATACGTCAGGGTTCATCGCCAGACACATCGAGCAGCCTGCGTCACGCCATTCAAATCCTGCTTCTGTGAAGATTTTGTCCAAGCCCTCTTTCTCGGCTTGAATTTTTACGCGGCCCGAGCCCGGAACGACGATAGCCGTTACGCGGTCGCTAACCTTGTAGCCTCTCGCAATTTCAGCGGCAGCACGCAAATCTTCAATACGTCCGTTCGTGCAGGATCCGATAAACACATAATCGATTTCGATTTCGTTCATTGGCGTACCTGGCTTAAGATCCATATATTCAAGTGCTGCTTCAGCTGCTTTACGCTCATTCTCAGTTGGAAGATCAGCCGGGAATGGAACCTTCGCCGTAATGTTCGTACCCATACCCGGGCTAGTACCCCAAGTAACTTGCGGAATTAGAGCATCAACGTCGAAGTGAACAACCGTGTCATACTCTGCGCCTTCGTCAGTCGTAAGCTGTTTCCAAGCTTCAACCGCTTCATCGAAGTTAGCCGGCGCGTATTGACGGCCGCGCAGATATTCGAATGTCGTTTCGTCCGGAGCGATTAGGCCGGCGCGAGCGCCCGCTTCGATCGACATGTTGCAAACGGTCATACGCTCTTCCATCGTCAAGCTGGTGATCGCTTCGCCGGTAAATTCAATAACATAGCCAGTTGCGAAATCCGTTCCGTACTGCGCGATAACGCCAAGAATCAAGTCCTTTGCCGTTACGCCCGGCTTACGATTGCCGTTAAAGCGAACCTCAAGCGTCTTCGCTTTCGATTGCTGCAAACATTGAGTAGCCATAACGTGCTCAACTTCACTCGTACCGATACCAAACGCCAATGCGCCGAAAGCACCGTGAGTAGAAGTGTGGCTGTCGCCGCAAACGATCGTTTTACCTGGATGTGTAAGTCCAAGTTCAGGTCCCATAACGTGCACGACACCTTGATCGATGCTGTCTAGATCAAACAGCGTTACGCCGAAATCTTTACAGTTTTGCGTAAGTGTGTCGATTTGCTGCTTAGAGATCGGATCCGTAATGTTGAAACGGTCCTTCGTCGGTACATTATGATCCATCGTAGCGAAAGTAAGGTCAGGACGACGTACTTTGCGTCCCGAAAGACGTAAGCCTTCAAACGCTTGCGGCGACGTTACTTCGTGAACGAGCTGCAAATCGATATAAATGACGCTTGGCTTGCCTTCTTCCTGATGAATGACGTGATTATCCCAGATCTTCTCAAACATTGTCTTTTTCGTCATTATATTCACCCCATCGTTTCATAAAATCTTCTGCTTTTCTTAACTGAACCTACTATATCATTTCTTTCTTCATTGATCCAAGATATAATATCTATAACGACTATAGGTAATAACTATAATGGAAGTTTTACATTTTAATTAAGAATAGAAGGGGAACCAACATGGAATTAAGACAATTGAATTACGTTATTCAAATCGCCATGGAAAAAAATTTTTCCCGCGCTGCGGAGAAACTGCATATTGCGCAGCCCTCTCTCAGCCAGCAGCTGTCTAAGCTGGAGCAGGAAATTGGCGTGCTTTTGTTTCGCCGTACGACCAATTCCGTCGAATTGACCCAAGCCGGACAGGTATTTGTTAATAAATCCCAAACCATTCTCGATGCCGTTGAGCAGTTAAAGCAAGAGATGGACGATATGGCGCAAATGCGCCGCGGCCGCCTTGTCGTAGGAACGCTGCCTATCACAGGCTCGCATATACTTCCGCTTGTCCTTCCTGCCTTCGGCGCGCAATATCCGCAAATCGAGATCGTCTTGGTTGAGGATACGACAGCCAAGCTCGAGCAGTTGACTGCAAGCGGCGGAACGGATTTAAGCCTGCTGTCCCTTCCGCTTATCGACAACTCGCTAGCTTGGGAGCCTTTCTTAGAAGAAGAGATTTGCTTGGCAGTCCCTCCCCAGCATCCTCTCGCCCTCCGCGAAGGCCCAATCGATATATCGGATTTGCAGGAGGAGCCGTTTATCGGCCTCAAGCGGGGTCAAGGCTTTCGCCAAATTACGGTCGATTTATGCGAGCAATCCGGCTTCTCTCCGCAAATCGTGTTCGAGAGCAGCAATATGGAAACGATACAATCACTCGTAGCCGGCGGCATGGGAATCGCCTTTGTTCCGCAGATGCTTACACGGGTCAAAGGCTCTGAATTTGCTCCAGCCTATATCCCATTAATGCAGAGACCGACCAGAACGCTGGTGGTGGCAAGCCGCAAAGGACGTTATCTGTCCAAAGCCGCTGACGCCTTCATCCGTACGTTGAACAAGACGGTCAGCAGCTACCGGTAATCAAGCTTCATATATAGAAGGCCTGCGGTCTTCAAACACCGGAATTTTCGAGCGAACAGCATCGACTAATGCCAAATCAATATCCGCATAAAGTATCGTTTCCTCTTCGCCGGCTTCCGCAATGGTCTCTCCCCATGGATCAAGCACAAGCGAATGTCCGAAGAAATGAGTATCGCCGCTCGAACCCATGCGGTTGCAGGCAATAACAAACATTTGATTTTCGATCGCGCGCGCCGTGAGCAGCGTACGCCAATGATGAAGGCGCGGATGCGGCCATTCTGCAGGAACGAACAGCAGCTTGGCCCCCTCTAGCGCCAGCTTCCGGGCAAGCTCCGGAAAGCGGATATCGTAGCAAATCATCATCCCCGCACCGGCCCCTTCGATTTCCAGCTTGCCGGGCTTATCGCCCGCGGCCAAATATTTCTCTTCTTCCATCAGACGGAACAGATGGATTTTTGAATAGTCCGCTATGACGTTTCCGTCACGGTCAAATGCATAAATCGTATTAAGCACCTTGTCCTCCTTCAGCTCAGCAATCGATCCTCCGATGATGTGAACCTGATGTTTCTTACAGAATTCGGACAAAAAAGCTTTCGTACGATCCCCGTTCCTATCCGCTATTGATTGAATTTCCGTTAACGCATAGCCTGTATTCCACATTTCTGGAAACATGATGACATCCGGCTTCACCGCTTGACTGACCGCTTCTTCAAGCATGCCCGCCAGCTTCGTAAAGTTTGCTTCCGGATTTCCAGCATCTATATGCATTTGCAGCAGTGCAAGCCGCAATTGATGACTCATCCGCCATTCCTCCCCATTTTGCTTTTTTTCCCTAATGATACCGTGTCATGGATCTGTGTCAAGATGGGAACTGTAACAACGAGGTCTTTACCACTTTACGATAGAAAAGGAGAATGTCCGTTATGTTTCATAAACGAATAGCCGCAATGCTCCTGGCTTGCTGCTCGCTTTTTTTGTTTGCGCAAGTCGCTGCCGCTCATCCTGCCCTTAGCACGCCCAGCTCCGAGGTCGGCCCTAAGCCGATACAAGTATTCGATGTGGCAGCTGGCAAAGTCATTAAAACGATTCCTAACGATGCCGGTTATCAAGCTTTTGCCGCATCGTGGCTCGATTCCATCACGGGATTGGCGCCGCAGCTGACAAGCGATGAAAGCTGCAGCTATGTATACCGGGTCCCGCTTGAGAAAGCCGTAAGCATTAAGGTAAACGACATTACGGTCGCATCCGACGACCTATTTCTATTTTATTGTAAGGACAAGCCGCCGCTCTTGCTTATGTTTGACGAGAAGCGCAGACCGTATTTGTTCCTGTTCAAAGCTGACATTAAACCGTTTATTCAAAAAGTAGGCGTTCCCGCCCTTTAACGTGCCGCTTCTCTTCTCCCCACATTCATGCTACATTTAAGCTATTGCCAAATATAGATAGCGATTTTGTCATGTGGAGTGTGAGGGTATGGAAACACAAACAGGTAAACATCTTATTCAACCTGCGGATCGGATGAATGGACTTCCGACGCAATTTTTTGCCAAGCTGGTCGCCAAAGCGAATGCGCAAACGGCCAAAGGACGCGATGTAATCAATTTGGGACAAGGCAATCCGGATCAGCCGACCCCTCCCCATATCGTTGCGAAGCTGCAGGAAGCTGCAGCGAATCCGCTGTATCATAAGTACCCGCCGTTTAGCGGCTACCCTTTTCTAAAGGAAGCCGTAGCTGCGCGGTACAAAGAGGATTACAACGTTGATGTAGATCCAACGACGGAAGTCGCTATTCTCTTCGGAGGAAAAACCGGCCTCGTCGAAATTAGCCAATGCCTGCTTAATCCCGGCGATGTTTGCCTCGTGCCGGATCCCGGCTATCCGGACTATTGGTCGGGCGTGGCGCTTGCGGGAGCCGAAATGGCGTTCATGCCGCTCACGGAGCAAAATAACTATTTGCCGGACTATAATGCAATCAGCCCTGAACTCGCCAAGCGAGCCAAGCTTATGTTCATGAACTATCCGAACAATCCGACAGGTGCAGTTGCGAATGCCGCATTTTATGCGGAAACGGTGGAATTCGCCGAGAAGCATGGAATTGTTGTCGCAAGTGATTTCGCATATGGCGCAATCGGCTTCGACGGTAATAAGCCGATCAGCTTCCTTCAAACGCCAGGCGCGAAGGAAGTCGGCGTCGAGTTCTACACGTTGTCCAAAACCTATAATATGGCCGGCTGGCGCGTTGGCTTTGCGATCGGCAATGCTCAAATCGTCAAGCTGATTAATTTGATTCAGGATCATTACTATTGCAGCCTTTTTGGCGGTATTCAAGAAGCCGCTGCACTCGCTTTGACCGGTCCGCAGCAATGCGTGAGCGATTTGAGAGCGATGTATGAAAGCCGCCGTGAAGCTTTATTCGCCGCTCTCGATCGCATTGGTTGGAAAGCTGCACGTCCGGGAGGCTCGTTTTTCTGCTGGCTGCCTGTAGCTAAGGGCTATACTTCCGAATCGTTTGCCGATCTGCTTCTGCAGGAAGCGGACGTCGTCGTCGCTCCGGGCGTAGGATTCGGCACGCATGGCGAGGGCTTTGTGCGACTCGGGCTGCTGACGAATGAAGCACGCTTGCAGAAAGCGGTTGAACGGATTGGAAAACTGAATTTATTTTAAGACAATCCCTCCATTTGCCTCGCTTTACAGCGGCACCTGTTCGTGATATGCTTGTAGGAATTGAACATGAACGTGATGACGGGACTATTAAGCAAGAAGGGGTCGCGATCAGAGAGTAAATTCCATGGGCTGCAAGAATTTACCGAAGGCCGCTTGCTGAACCTACCTCCGAGCGGCCGGCGATGAGCCGGACAGCGCCTTCTGTTATAGGCTTAAGCTGGATGATCTTGTTATAGCGATCATCAACAAAGGTGGTACCGCGGAAGCTAAGACTTTCGTCCTTTATGGACGAAAGTCTTTTTTGTTGTCACGAAACAAACATAGGATGGGATTAATGATGACGGAACGTATAGTCGTAAAAATTGGCAGCAGCTCGCTCACTTCAGAGGAAGGCGGCTTAAACCGCGAACGCATTCAGTATTTCGCATCGGAGCTAGCCTCTCTGCACCAGAGCGGTAACGGCGTGATGCTCGTGACTTCCGGTGCGGTTGCAGCCGGCTTTCGTCAAATCGGTTATGCAGCGAAACCAAAAATCGTGCATGAGAAGCAAGCTGCCGCTGCCGTCGGTCAAGCGCTGCTTATGCAGGCTTATCAGGAAGCCTTCAGCGGATACGGGATCGTTGCCGCGCAGATATTACTTACGCGCGCGGACTTCTCCAACCGCCGCCGCATCCAAAACGCTCTTATGACGATCGAAGAGCTGCTGAGGCTCGGAATCATCCCGGTCATTAACGAAAATGATACGGTAGCTACCGACGAGCTTGTTCCTAAATTCGGGGATAATGACAGCTTATCTGCGCTTGTCGCAGCCATGACAAAGGCATCAAAGCTTGTGATCATTACGGATATGGACGGCTTATATACGGAAGATCCGCGAAAAAATCCGCAAGCCGTCAAAATCGAACGCGTAGACCAAATCTCCGAGGATATTATGAAGGTGGCTGGCGGTGCCGGCTCCTCCGTCGGTACAGGCGGGATGCGCTCCAAAATCGAAGCGGCGCGCATCGCGATGCGCGGCGGCGTGCACGCCTTTATCGGCAGGGTGCAGGAGGAAGGCGATCTGGCGCTTGCCGTAGATGGCATCGGCCGGGGCACCTACTTCGACACAAAGCTGAACAGTCTGCCGATGAAGAAGCAATGGCTTGGCTTTCACTCCATGCCGCAAGGCCGCGTAGCCGTCGATGACGGCGCCGTGACCGCCCTGCTCGAAGGCGGCAAAAGCCTGCTGCCCGCCGGTGTCACGGAAATCCATGGTGAATTTCTTCCCGGTGATGTCGTCGAGGTAACGAATCGCCAAGGCGAGACGCTCGGCCGTGGCGTCGTCAATTATGCCGCTTGGCAAATTCAAGCGGTAGCCGGTCTAACGACCGAAGAAGTAAAGCGTAGAATCGACGTTTCCCGTATCGAGTTTATTCACCGCGACGAATGGATTACATTGAAATAATAAGGAGGCTTCCTGCTATGACCAGCGAAGTGAGACAAAAAGCAGCATTGGCGCAAAATGCTGCAGCAATTATGAACCGATTAACGACAGAACAAAAAAATATAGCCCTTATTCATATGTCAGAAGCTCTGCTCGCCGAGCAGGCTGCCATTATTTCCGCAAATGAGCTTGATTTGCAGCGCGGTCGCGAGCAGGGCACGAGCCCTTCCCTGCTCGACCGTCTGGCCCTGAATAGTGACCGGGTAGCAGCGATCGCTGAAGGTCTTCGTCAAATCGTCGAGCTTCCAGACCCTGTCGGCGAGCTGCTTGAGCATTTTGACCGACCAAACGGACTAAAGATTGATAAAGTAAGAGTTCCGCTCGGCGTGATCGGCATGATTTATGAAGCGCGTCCGAACGTGACCGTCGATGCGGCAGGCCTGTGCTTAAAAACCGGTAACAGCGTCGTCCTGCGCGGCGGCTCTGCAGCGATCGAATCGAACCGTAAAATCGTAGAGGTTCTGAAAAAAGCGCTTAGCGCTACTGCAATGCCTGCGGATGCGATTCAGCTTATCGAGGATTCGGATCGCGCTTCTGTTAATGAAATGCTTAAACTTAACGGCCTGCTGGACGTTGTCATTCCGCGCGGCGGCGCGTCGCTTATTCGCAACGTAGTAGAAAATGCAACCGTGCCTGTCATCGAAACGGGAGCCGGCATTTGCCATACATTCGTGGATGCTGGCGCCGATTACAGCATGGCGCTTGAAATTGCGCTTAATGCAAAGGTGCAGCGTCCATCCGTCTGCAATTCAATGGAAACGCTGCTCGTTCATGAAGACTTTGCCGAGCAGCATCTTGTTCAGCTGGCGGACCGCTTCACTCAAGCTGGCGTTGAGCTTCGCGGCTGCGAGCGGACAACTGCTCTGCTTGCAGGGGTTAAGCTTGCTACGGATGAGGACTTTAGTACAGAGTATAACGACTATATATTAAATATCCGCATTGTTCCGCATGTTGATGCGGCGCTTGAACATATCCGCCGCTTCGGGACGAAGCATTCGGAATGTATCGTTACCGAGAACGCGGTGAACGCTGAACGCTTCATTCAGGAAGTAGATGCGGCAGCCGTATACCATAACGCCTCCACCCGCTTCACCGATGGCTTTGAATTTGGCTTCGGCGCGGAAATCGGCATCAGCACGCAGAAGCTGCATGCACGCGGGCCAATGGGTCTGCCTGCCCTGACTTCAACAAAATACCGGATCTACGGAAGCGGTCAAATAAGGGGCTAATCGCTGCCATTATCCCTTTACAAAATATAGATGATAAAACGGAGGAATGCTACAATGTCCCTTTTAACACAAACCGGCATCGCCAGCCTGCAGCTTTGCTTCTACGGTGCCGGATCGATGGCCGAGGCCATAGTGAGAGGCTTAATTAATGAAAAGCTGGTTGAACCAAAGCGGATTTCGATGCTTAACCGGCAAAACGAAGAGCGGCTGAATGAGCTGAATGAGCGTTATGGCGTACAGACCATCGTTCAAGGCTCAAATAATGAATCCTATTTGCGCGATGCCGACATCATATTTCTGGTAATGAAGCCAAAGGATGCTGCCGAAGCTATCGCTTCCATTAAACCGTTGGTCTCGCCGAAGCAGCTCTTTATTTCCGTTATCGCCGGCTTGTCCATTAACGCGATCGAGCAGCTGCTTGGAGGCAAGGCCTCCGTCGTACGCGCCATGCCGAACACTTCAAGCACTATAGGTCTCGGAGCTACCGGAATCAGCTATTCCGAGAACGTAACTCCGCAGCAAAAGCTGCTAACGGAAGCGATCTTCAGCTCCGTCGGCATTCATGCCGTCGTCGATGAATCGCTCCAGCAGGCCGTAACCGGCGTCTCTGGCAGCGGCCCTGCTTATGTGTACTACTTTATGGAATCGATGATTGCGTCAGCGATTGAGCTTGGCCTATCTGAAGAAGCGGCTAAAGAGCTTGTCATTCAAACGGTTCTCGGCGCAGCGGAAATGGTCCGTTACACCGGCGAAGAGCCGTCCGAGCTGCGCCGCAAGGTAACCTCGCCTAACGGGACGACACAGGCTGCGCTTGAGCTGATGGCTGAGAACCGCTTTTCGGAAACGATTATTAAAGCCGTAAAGCGCTCAGCCGAGCGCGCAGGCGAGCTGGGAGAAGCTATCGAGAGGAGCATTGCGGAATGAGCGGAGTATGTGTCGCAACCTACCGATCCTTTGACGATAAAGCGGATTTTAACAAAAAGGCGCTTTCGATCGCAGTTGGCCTAACGGTTGGCAGCTGGACAGAGCTTCCTGAAGCGCAAAAGGCAAGTATGGAGAAACATCTCGGCAAAGTGCTGTCCGTTAAAGCACATGAACCTGCTAACGCTTTACCGGGCGAGCGTTATGCCGACATACGAATTGCATACCCTGACATTAACTTCAGCCGCGACCTGCCCGCCCTGCTCGTTACCGTATTCGGCAAGCTTTCGATGGACGGTAAAATCAAACTGCTTGACCTTGATGTATCCGAGGATTTCGCAGCTGCTTTTCCCGGACCAAAGTTCGGGCTCAGCGGCGTCCGGGAGCTGCTTAACGTTCATGACCGCCCATTGCTTATGAGTATTTTCAAATCGGTTGTCGGCTATGATCTGTCTAACCTGCAGGATCAGTTCTATAAACAAGCGCTTGGCGGCGTAGATCTGATCAAGGATGACGAAATTTTGTTTGAAAATCCGCTGACACCGCTTGAGAAGCGCGTTGAAGCCTGCATGGATGCCGCCCGCCGCGCAGAAGCGGAAACCGGCCAGAAGCTGCTGTACGCCGTTAATTTGACAGGACCTACATCTTCGCTTGCCGCGAATGCGCGCAAAGCCATTGACGCAGGCGCCAACGCGCTGCTGTTCAACGTGCTTGCTTATGGCTACGATGTGCTGCACGAGCTTAGCAGCGATAAATCGATCAATGTACCGATTGCCGCTCATCCCGCCATGGCTGGCGCGATATATCCATCGCCTCACTATGGAATCGGCGCCTCGCTGCTGCTCGGCAAGCTGATGCGACTCGCTGGTGCCGATCTGGTCCTTTTCCCATCGCCTTATGGCTCAGTCGTTATGCCGAAGGAAGAGAATTTAGCGGTTAAGGAAGCGCTGCTGGAGCCCCTCTATGACTTGCAGAGGAGCTTCCCGGTTCCGTCTGCGGGTATTCATCCGGGACTTGTTCCGCTTATCCTGAAGGATTTCGGCACGGATGTTGTCGTTAACGCAGGCGGCGGCATTCACGGACATCCAATGGGTACGGCCGCTGGCGGACAAGCATTCCGCCAAGCGATTACAGCGACATTAAACGGAGTTCCGCTGCGCGCTGCCGCTGAGCAAGCCGGCAACGAAGCGCTGCAAGCCGCAATTAGCGCGTGGGGGATCAAAGAATAATGACGGATAACAACGCAGCAAAGAAACGTATCGTATTTTGTGATTTCGACGGGACGATAACGGTCAATGACAACATTATCGCAATTATAAAGCACTTTAATCCGGAGGGCTGGGAGAAAATTGCGGATCAGACGATTTCGCAGGAGCTGTCCATTAAGGACGGCGTCGGGCAATTGTTCCGTCTTCTCCCCGCTTCCATGCAAAAGGAAGTCGTTGCATTTGGCATATCCAACGCCCGTATTCGGGAGGGTTTCTCTGATTTCCTCGCCTATTGCCGGGAGAATCAGATCGAATTTTACGTAACGAGCGGCGGTATCGACTTTTTCGTTTATCCGATTCTTGAGCAGTTTGGTATTCCAAGCGATCATATATATTGCAACGGCAGCGACTTTACCGGCGAACGCATTGAAATTTTGTGGCCGAATCCTTGCGATGAGCATTGCAGCAATGATTGCGGCATGTGCAAAACGACCATCATGCGCCGCTTCCCCGCTGGTCAATACGAACGAATTATTATCGGTGACAGCGTAACCGATTTTGAAGGCGCGAAGCTCGCAGATATCGTGTTTTCCCGTTCCCATTTGACGGTGAAATGCAACGAGCTTGGACTCCCGCATCATGAATATGAAACTTTCTACGATATTATCAACTATATGAATGCTGAAAGGACGACTTCGCAATGAGCTTTCATCAAATCGCATTAGAGGATAAACAACGGGCTCTATCCGAGCTTCGCGACGTCAAGGAGCTTTTTGCCAAGCGCGGCTGGTTTCCCGGCACAAGCGGCAACCTGTCCATTCGCGTTGGCGACTTCAAGCCAGATGATTTTCAATTCGCGGTCACGGCCAGCGGCAAAGATAAAACCGTGCATACGCCGGAAGATTATTTATTCGTCGACCAGGACGGCAAGCCCTGTGAGGCTACCCGCCTCAAGCCATCGGCAGAAACGCTTATTCACTGCGAGATTTACAAGCTTACAGGCGCAGGAGCGATTTTCCACGTTCATACCGTTTTCAACAGTGTCATATCGGAATATTTCTGGGATCGCAAATCCGTACCGGTAGACGGGGTTGAACTGATCAAAGGCTTTAACATTTGGGATGAAGAGGCGCATATCGATATTCCGATCGTCTCCAACTTCGCTCATATTCCATCTATCGTGCCTGAGGTTACAGAGCGGATCGTTAAGAACATTCCCGGCATCTTGCTGCGCAAACACGGTATTTATGCATGGGGCGCCAACGCCTTTGAAGCGAAGCGCCATCTGGAAGCGTTCGAGTTTATTTTCGAATACGTTTACCGTCTGGAGCTGCTGCAGCGCGGCAACCGGTAAGCTTTTTTTCACAACAAAATTTAACGCCAAAGATGCCTCCGAAGCCAAATTGCTCCAGAGGCATCTTTCGTATTATTATTTTCGGGCTTGCGGCGGCCTCTTCATAAATTTATCCTGCTCTTTTTGAAATCCAAACTGCTCGTATAGTCCGTGCGCATCTCTTGTCCCTAATATCCCCGTCATCCATTCGAACTCAGGAGCATTCGTAATAATCTCAATTAACATCTTAGAAATTCCTTGTTTACGGTACTCTTCCAAAATGAAAACATCGCATAAATAGTACATGGTGCTTCCATCCGTAACGATTCTCGCATAACCGATCATTTTCTCTCCATCATATACACCATAACAAATTGAGTTCTGAATCGACTGTATAATGGTTTCTGCAGATCTTTTGTCAGCCCAGTAGCTGCTTGCCAAAAATTCGATGACAGTTTGAACATCAATCCTCGTTTTATCATCACTTATGATAAAGTTCTTGTATGCTGCCTCCATATACTACCTCCATTAAACTATCTTTATTGCAAATCTACCATATTTGAGTCGAGGCCTGAAACTCGTAATCTACAGAGCCAAAAATAAGAAGAAGCTAAGCCGTTTGGCTTAGCCTCTTCCTCCACGAAACTTTTGCGCATGAGCACGTGCCTCTTCAGCATTCGTAACCCGATTGCGGCTCCATTCAATGAGTATCCGGTCGATGTACCGCAAGCTAAGCTTACCCGCGAATACAGCTTCCTTAAGCGCGAAACGAATGATTTCTTCCGTATACCGGTCATGGTCCAGCCAGCCCGAAATGGTCTCGCATTCTATTGGAGAGAGCAAGCGTCCAAACTCTTGCTCAAATACGCTGAACAAATCCGACGATGACGCCGCCTGCAGTTTAGCAGGCTGACGCTCAGCTCTCCTCGTCTCCCGCTTCTGGTCTGAGGTGAGCGCAGCAGCCTTGAGCAGCCATCCGGTCCAGTTGTACCGCTCAGCCTGCATGCCTGTATCTCTGTCCACATACTCATCTATCGTTAAGAAATCATCCTTCATCATCCGCCCCAAAGTCTGGCCAATCTCCCGAACCGTCAATCCCATCCGCTCAGCAAGCTCCTCCGGCGTCGGAAAATCATTTTTATCCGCTTCCATATAAACCATGATTTGCAGCAGCAGCATCGCTTCTGTATCAGACAAACCTAGCTCGCGGTAAGTGCGCAGCAGCATTGCCGATACGTAAACACCGCCCTCCTGCAGTGCAGCGGCCATTCCATGCGAATACGCCTTCCAAATCTCGTTGTTCACTGCCAGCTGCCTCCTATACTAAGCCTTTATACCGTTTTTGCTTGCTTAACTAGGTTATACGTATCTCTAGCTATCAACAGCTCCTCATTTGTTGGAACAACGAGCACTTTGACGCGAGAGCTATCCGTTGTAATTTCACGCGCATCTTTGCGGCGCTCAGCGTTGCGCTCTTCATCCAGTTCAATGCCGAGGAATGAAATTCCTTCGCAGATCGCTTTGCGCAAAGCGACTGAATTTTCGCCGACCCCTGCCGTAAACACAATCGTATCTACGCCGTTCATCGCCGCAGCGTATGCGCCGATATATTTTTTCACCCGGTAAGCGTACATGTCAAAAGCAAGCTTTGCGTTTTTGTCGCCATCGAGCATTGCCTCGGTAACCTCACGCATATCGCTGCTTATCCCAGAAATAGCCAACATCCCGCTATGCTTGTTAAGCATAGAGTTAACCTCGTTTAATGTCAATTCCTCTTTATTCATGACGAATGGCACGATGGCCGGATCGATATCACCGCTTCTCGTACCCATCATCAGCCCTTCTAAAGGTGTCATTCCCATGCTTGTATCAAAAGATTTTCCGTTTAAGATCGCTGCACAGCTTGCGCCGTTGCCGATATGGCAAGTAATCATTTTGATCGATTCCAGCGGCTTTTTCAAATATTCCGCTGCCTGGGCGCTTACATAAGAATGAGAGGTTCCGTGAAAGCCGTATCTGCGAATTTTGTGACGGCGATACAGAACTGTCGGAATGGGATATAAATAAGAAGTATTAGGCATCGTCTGATGAAACGCTGTATCGAATACGACAGCTTGCGGCACATCGGGCAAATTCGACTCTACCGCGGCAATCCCCATCATATGAGCAGGATTATGCAGAGGCGCCAGATCGAACAGCCTGCGAATTTCCAGCTTAACCTCCTGCGTTACGAGCACTGAGCTGCTGAACGCTTCCCCGCCATGAACGACGCGATGGCCGACCGCTTCAATTTCATTCAAATGGCTGATTGCGCCGTATTCAGGATGAGTCAGCATATCCACTACCCGCTTTACCGCGGTAACATGATCCAATATTTCACTAACGCCCCGGACCTCGGGCTTGTCGACCGGTTCATGCGTGACAATAGAGGAATCCATCCCGATTCGTTCCACACGGCCGCTGGCAAGCACCGATTCGTCCCTCATGTCGTAAAGCTGATATTTTAACGAAGAGCTTCCTGCGTTGATGACTAGTACTTTCATTAGATCCGATCCCCATCCTTATCGTATTTGAAGAAACCAACGCCTGACTTGGCGCCTAGATGCCCGGCACGCACCATTTTTTTCAGCACGATGGAAGGACGATACTTAAGTTCGCCATATTCGCGGAACATCCGGTCAAGAGCTGCCAAAACAGAATCAAGACCGAAGCGGTCGCACATTTCGAAAGGTCCGTGCTGGAATGAATAGCCGATGCGCATCGCATTATCGATGTCCTCGGCTGAGGCAACGCCTTCCTCCAGCACATGCAGCGCTTCATTAATGAACAAACAAATAAGTCGCGTCGTTACGAAACCGGGAGATTCAAATACCATGACTCCTTTTTTGTTAATAATCTCTTCTACAAAATGTTTTGTGCGCACGAATGTTTCCTCGGACGTCTTCAGCCCGCGAACAATTTCAACCAAGTCGATTTTGAACACCGGGTATATAAAATGCATGCCAATCACACGCTCTGGGTGTTTCGTTACGCTGGCAAGCTCCGTTAAGCTCAAAGTTGACGTGTTGCTTGCGAGAATGACTTCCGGTCCGCAAATGTTATCGATTTCTTCGAAAACAGCCTTTTTAAGCTCCAAGTCCTCCGTAATCGTTTCAATGACAAGCTCGCAGCCAGCCAGTTTCGCATAGCTGGTCGTCGGCTCGATTCTATTCATAATCAACTTCTTCTCCGATTTCGTGAGCGCCCACTTCTCAATTTGTTTATCCAAACTAACCTCAATCATTTGTTTACCGTATGCAAGGCGCTCGTCCGAACGCTCGATAATAATAACATCCAATCCTTTGGAGGCGAGCATTTCAGCAATTCCCTGCCCCATTGTTCCTACTCCAACCACGCCAACTGTTTTTATGTGCAATGTATGTAGCTCCTTTAGTATGGTGAGATCGCTTCTTATAACCAATTGAGAAACATTCTCTGCAAATATCGTTCAGTCTTATTATAACTGTTTTCATAAAAAAGAGAAGGCGGATAGACATTCCGCCTTCAAATTGTAATATTGTAAACGTTTTATGCTGCTGTATTCGGGGTAAAGAGACTTCTAAATTCATCGCCGCTAAGTGTTTCCTCACGCAGAAGCGTTTGCAGCGATTGTGTAAATACATCGCGTTTCGCATCGAGCATCGCCTTTGTTTGCAGCATAAGCTCATCTAAAATCTCACGATTGATAGTAGTCCATGCTTCCTTCGTCATCATGGAGGAATCGATAATACCGAGATCGGTTAATCCGGATTCGACTAATGTTTTCACGATGCTCATCGATTGTTCGAAATCGCCACGCGAGCCTGTGCTCCGATCACCATAGAACATTTCCTCTGCCGCAGCTCCCCCGAGCGCAATCATAATTTGCCCGTTAAGAAACTGCTTCGTATAAAGGTATTGATCCTGCTGCGGATTGTGGCGAACATAACCTAGAGCTTGTCCGCGCGGAGATAATGCTACTTGAGAGACGCTGCCTGGACGAACCAGCTCAGCCATGATCGCATGACCGAGCTCATGAAGCGCAATGCGCTTACGTTCTTCCTTCGATGCCTCGCGATCCGTCTTCTCACCCATCATCACTTTATCGATTGCCATCGATAAATGGCTTTCTGCTATTTTGTCACAGCTCTCCCGCATCGCATAAATCGCCGCTTCATTCATGACGCTCTCCAGCTGTGCGCCTGAGAAACCATATGATTCTCTTGCGATTCGGTCCAAGTCAACATCATCATCTATCGGCTTATTTTCTGCATGTATATTCAAAATATGCAGTCTGCCCTTCTTATCCGGCAGTTCGACTCCAATGTGACGGTCGAAGCGACCCGGACGCAAAAGTGCGCTGTCGAGCATTTCCTTTCGGTTGGTAGCCGCGATCAACAAAATACGCGGCGATTCATTCGCGTAAATACCGTCCATCTCAGTCAGCAGCTGATTCAAGGTTTGATCATATTCACGCTGCTGCCCGCCGTCCCTTTTGCCGCCGATGACTTCAATCTCATCGATGAAAATAACAGCGCTGCTTTTTTTCGCCTTGTTCGCCTTTGTACGCGCCTCTTTAAACAGGTCGCGCACACGTCCAGCACCTACACCGACATACATCTCAACGAACTCGCTGCCGGAAGCGGCCAAATAAATGGAATCCGTATATTGCGCTGCCGCCTTAGCGAGCAAAGTTTTGCCGGTTCCCGGCGGTCCTGCTAATAAAATGCCTTTCAACGGACGAATGCCCAGCTTAGCAATTTTATCTTGATGGACGAGAAAATCAAGCGCCTCGACAAGCTCCTGCTTTGCCCGCTCCTGGCCCCCGATTTGCTCGAACGTTAATGGTGTCGATTTTTCTTCCGTGCGGCGCTTCTGGCCGGTTATTGCGGTTAGCTTGCCTCTGCCGCGTGCTGCGTAAACAACAGCAAAACCAAGCAAGCCAAGCATAAGCATCGGCACGACATTTTGCCCGATATAAATAAAAAAAGCGATAAGAACAGGCACAAAGCCTATTGCGATTTCCGCTCCGTATTTTCTCATATTACCACGCCTCCAGTTGGCCTGGCGTACGTGGAAGCACCACATATTTAACAGCTTCAGAATTTTTTATCGTGATATAAACATTCGTTTCATCCATTTCAGTCGTAACTTTTACATCCTTCATGGACTTCGCGGCATCGTTCATCGCATTTGGGATGCTGGAGTACGTTTTTGTCTCCATCGCTTCCGCAACTTTAAACAACGACGCATACCATAAATCATCTAACTGTTTGTTAGACTTGCCCTTGATTTCAAGCTTAAGTTTGCGGTCACCAAAAACATCCTTGCCGTTTACCGAAATGCTCTCATATATGTCTCGAATATTAGCATCAGGTGCGAGCTCGAGCTGAATAATTACTTGGTCGCGATTCATCACAGGCTTGTCAGACGATACAACGCCCTGAACTTCCTTAACGACTTGCTCTATTGGCGCTGCTACGGCTACTTGATTGTAGATAGCCCAGCCTCCAAATAAAACGGAAGCCGTAATCGCAGCTGTAATGATAACAGGCATCACTCGTGGTCTCATCATAATCAAAATCCCTCCTGCAGCATATTATGATCTTTCCGTATATCAACTCCGCTATACGAAAGTATATCACGAAACGCTTCAGGAATCGTCCTGCAATATAAGGAAACGGAGCCTTAAGGCTCCGTTTTGGCAGGTAACTTATATGAATCGATTAAATCTCCGTTATCGAAGCTGTAGAAATCATAGAAAAAATGCTGCGGCTTCCGGCCGTCACTATAATAGAGCTCCCAAACCGGCTTATCGTCAAGCAATCCGGGCTGAATTCGTTTCAATTCGGAATCAGGCTTCTCGTTTTTAAACATATTGGTAAGCTGGCGCTCGCTAATGCCTTCAGAGGATTTTCTAATCTCCGGCAGTCTATCTTCGGTCAGCCATACGAATACCTTTTCGTCCGCTTGATTTTTGCCTTCAACGACCCAGCTTTCCTTATTCCATATATGATGATATACGTTCTTGATCGATGCAAGTTCAGCCGCTTTTATCGCTTGTTTTTTGACATCTCTTATAGCTGACCATTGCGGGTTTTGTATTTCGCGAAAGTATATAAAGAAAACGGTAATGAACAGCAAGAGGCAAGCGACGATAACGAACAGCCATCTTTGCAGTGTCATGAACGGCGGACGTTTCCTGACTATCGCGCGCATTAGGCTCTCAACAACCTCTCGAAACTCGCTTGCGCCTCGTAACGGATTTTCTCCTCATCGAGCAAGGTGCATTCGCCGTTTTTCAATACTTGACGGCCGTCAATCCATACATGCTGCACATCGCGTCCAGAACCGGAATAGACCAAATGAGAGATTATATCCGTTTTCGGGTAGAAATGAGGCTGCTCGATGTCTATAGCGATGAAATCGGCCTTCATCCCTGCCTTCAGGCTGCCGATTTGATCTTGCTGCCAAATGGACTTTGCGCCATAGACCGTACCCATCTTTAATGCCTCGAGTGCCGGAACAGCAGTAGGATCTCCCGAAACGCCCTTATGCAGCAAAGCCGCAAAACGAATTTCTTCGAACAAATCTAAATTATTGTTGCTGGCGACACTATCCGTTCCAAGCGATACCGTTACACCGGCACGAAGCAGCTCCGGAACGCGCGCGATGCCGCTTGCCAGCTTAAGGTTGCTGACAGGGTTATGCGATACCGCTACTTCTTTCGCAGCAAGCAGCTCAATCTCAGCATCATTCAGATGAACCGCATGCGCCACCAAAGCAGGACGCGAGAAAAAGCCAAGACGATCCAAATGCTCTACTGGACGCAGGCCATAATCGCGAACGTTTTGCTCAACCTCAGCGATCGTTTCAGACATATGCGTATGAAGCGGCAAATTGTAATCATGGGCCGCCTGAACGAATCGTTCGATATATTCAGGAGGACAAGTATAAGGAGCATGAGGGGAAATCATTGTCGTAATGCGGCCGTCCGCTTTGCCGTTCCAGTCACGGGCGAAGGCAATCGCTTCGGTAAGCTTGGCCTCTTGCACCTCTGTCGGACAAAGACCGATAACGCCTCTAGTCAAAACGCCGCGGATGCCGCTCTGCTCAACCATCTGTGCGACCTGATCCATCCGGTCATACATATCGACGAAAGCAGTCGTGCCCGAACGAAGCATCTCTACAATGGCTAGAGCGCTGCCTGCGCGCGTATCTTGATCGACATATTTGCCTTCCATCGGCCACATCTTTTGCTCCAGCCATACTTGCAGATTTTGATCATCCGAGTATCCCCGAAGCAAACTCATCGCTGCGTGACCGTGCGTATTAATAAGACCCGGCATAAATGCCAATTTACTGCCGTCGATTTTTTGAACATCCCCGGAAAGCTGCTCTGGCGCCTCTGTGCCTATGTAGGTGATCCGATCATTCGTAACGACCATATGCCCCTTAAAGGACGGATTTGCATCATCCATCGTAATAAACAAACCATTTTCAATCCAAATCTGACTCATTCTGCGCCTCTCCTTCTCTAACCAAATAATAAGCTAAGCTAAGCAATTCTTTCGTAAAATCTGCATTTTGTATTCTAACCTCATCCGGTACCCGTAAGATGGCAGGCGCGAAGTTCAATATCCCCTCGACGCCTGCATCCACAAATTGATTGGCGACATTTTGCGCTTCAAAGGCCGGTACCGTAATGATGCCTATTCTAATTTTTTGTTCCGCAACAGTTTTCGCCAGCTCGCTCATAGGCAGCACTTTCAAATTATTTATGCTCGTTCCGATCTTGTTCGGATGAATATCGAATACGGCCGTAATTTGCATGTTGTCCTTGGAATACTTATTGTAATTGCATAAGGCGTGCCCCAAATTACCGGCCCCCACCAATGCAACCTTAATCGTCTGATCAACCTTCAAAATTTGCCGTATCTTTTCAATTAAGTAAACGACGTCGTAGCCGACTCCCTTACGTCCAAATTCACCGAAATAAGCGAGATCCTTGCGGATTTGAGCAGGGTTTAGATCAAGCTTCACGCCTAAATCTTGAGATGAAACGGTTTGGACTTCGCGATTAAGCATCTCGTTTAATACTTGAAGATAAATAGGAAGCCGCCTGACGACAGCCTCCGATATTTTCGTTTGCTTCATCGCTTTTCCTCCTCTACACTTGACGCGGCTTGACTAACCAGCGGCTCCTGCTTTTCATCGGACAGCCATTCCCGCATACGGACGACTAATTGATCCGTATGCATCGTTTCGATTTTTGGACCCGGCAGCGAATATAAGAAATGCTTCCCATAATAAGTGTCGATTACCCTTGTATCATAAATAATTACAATTCCTTTGTCCTGCGACGTTCTTACAAGCCTGCCGAAGCCCTGCTTAAAGCGGATAACCGCTTGAGGTATGGAGAGCTTCATAAACGGGTTCTGCTTTTGCCGCTGCAGCATTTCCGCCTTAGCCTCCGCCAACGGATGATTCGGCGGCTGGAAAGGCAAACGAACGATTGCTAAGCAAATCAATGCTTCGCCGGGTATGTCTACACCTTCCCAGAAGCTGCTCGTTCCGAGCAAAACGGACTCGGGCGTTTGACGGAATCGTCTTGTGAGCTTCGTGCGGTTACCGCTGTCGATCCCTTGTCCGAGCACCTGAATACCTGCTGAGCTAAGCAGCTCCTTGAGGGGCTCATAGACCTGCTTAAGCATACGGTAGGAAGTAAACAGTACAAGCATCCTGCCGTTTGTTTCTTTCGCTGCGTCAGCTAGCGATTTAACAAGCATTTCCAAGTATGAACCATCAACGGCGGCTCCTTTCAAAACTGGGAAATTGCGCGGTATGACCACAAGCGCCTGCTCCCTGTAATTGAACGGAGATGGCAGTTGTACCGTCTTAAGCCTACCTTGCTCTTCATAACCGGACAAGCCCAGCTGCTCAGCAGCATATTGAAATGATTTTTGCACAGATAAAGTGGCTGACGTAAGCACAATACTTTCTTTTACATCGAAGAAATATTTTTGCAGCTGCGCGCTTACATCTACCGGAACGCCGTACAATTGCACAGACCGATAGCGGTATACACTGCTTGCTTCGATCCAGAATACCGAATCCGCCAGCTCTAATTTAATAAACGTCCTCAGTTCATCCTTCAGCCGCGATAAATCACGAACGGCGCCGTTAAGATCGGTAATTATCGCTTGCACGCTGGAATCATCAACCCGGTCTTTGATGTCAGTAACCATTTTATCGACGGTTCGAATAACGCGGTTAAGCTCCGTATACAGGTTTGCTTCAACAGATTCGCTTTCCTCCCAGCTTGCAGGGAGCTCGTTTTTCTTAAGCCGGCATACCGATTGCCCGTTCTCGGTTGGACTATCGGATGAAGTGGACGTAAAGCTGTAGAACATCTCGAACAGCTTATCCCAATGCTCCTTTATCTCCCCAAAAATCGGTATGACCGTATCAATCGTCTCCAGCCAGGAAGCCTGATGGGCGTCATCTTCATACATGAGCTTTTGGCGCAGCGCAGGCAATAATCCTGTACGGTTGTCCTTGAACAAACGGAGCACGGCCTGCGTCAGTGAGAAATAATTTATTTGCATGCCAAGATGCTTTCCGGCTACCTCTTCAACATGATGCGCTTCATCAATAATAAGATGGCTGTATGTAGGAAGCAAACGATGATCCGCTTGAACGTCGGTAAACAGCATGGAATGGTTCGTAATTGTAACGTCGGCAATATTAGCTTCATGCTTTGCCCGGTGATAGAAGCATCTTTTAAACCAAGGACATGCCCGGTTTAAGCAGGAATCCGTATCGCTTGCAACTGTTGACCAAAATTCAGCGCCTTTGTTGCCGAAATTGAGTTCTTCCTGATCGCCGGTTTCTGTCTCGCCAAGCCATACGACCATTTGCGCAGCCGTAACGGTATCCTCGATTGGCGATACTAAATCCTTCGTATTCACTTTCCCTTCGAATTTACGCAGACATAAATAATTCCCTCTGCCTTTGAATATGGAAGCTTTGAACTCGAACGGTAAAATTTCCTCAAGCAGCGGTAAATCGCGCTGCCGAAGCTGCTCCTGCAAATTGATCGTATGCGTGCTGACAACAACTTTTTTGCCGTTTTGAATGCCGTAATAAAGCGCAGGAATCAAATATCCGAGCGATTTCCCTGTACCTGTTCCAGCTTCGATGAGCAAATGCTGATTCTGATTGAGAGCGCTGTATACCTCATGGAACATAGCAACTTGCGCTTCCCGCTCTTCAAAATTTTCAAATTTTTGTTCAAACCTCTGCCTAACGTCAGCCAAATAATTTTCGAACGACACATCGGTAAACGGCAAAGCGTTGCCGCTGCCTGTGCGTGGCGGCTGCTCGTCGTTCCATTCACGTACCTTCAAAGCAAATTGATTGAAATAGTCGTATTCATTCGATTCAAATACGGTACGATACTCCATCTGCTGCTGAGTTTGCTTAATAAACCAGCTTAAATCGCTGCCGTCGTCTATAAGCGCGGATAGCCGCTGCAAAGTGAGCAGCGGCATTTTGCGAAGCTTTTTGATCGATTCGATAAGCAGTAGCGCGGTTGCCCTTGCATCGCTATCAGCCCGGTGATGCTGATCATGCGGTATACCGAAGAGCTCGGTTACAGCTCCGAGTTGATACGTATTAATCGATGGATATAAAATGCGAAGCAGTTCAATCGTATCCAGCCTGCGTCCCGCAAAAGAACGTAATCCGCAGCGGGCTAGCGCTTGGTTCAAAAAACCGGCGTCGAAGCCGACATTATGAGCGACTAACACAGTGTCGTCCAATAACGGAACGACCTTGTCGATTACTTCTTTGAGCGTTGGAGCATCCGCAACAACCGTTTCATCTATGCCTGTTAATTGTGTAATGAAAGTCGGTATTGGGATATTAGGCCGAACAAAGGAGCTAAACGTATCGATAATTTCAAGCTCATCGGAAACGATGACCAGCCCAACTTGCAAAATGTCATCCTCCGAGCTATGTCCCGTCGTTTCTAAGTCCAATACTGCAAATTTCATTCATTCCCCGATCCTCTCACAAACAGCACAGCTCCGTGCTTCCGAAATATAACGATAATTGCTTGGGTGTTTCTTGACATGACTTCAAATTGTTAAGTGGATCCTTAAAGCTTGGGCATACATCATGAGCCTTTTTAAATAATTGCTCCGCTTGCGCCAAATTCATGTGCACCGCTTGAATGCACCCTAGCGCATTATAGCCCATGGACAGCCATTTGGGAAAGTCCGTTAATGCAATCAACAGCTGAAAATGCCGCTGGGCTTCGCTCCAATTTTGTAGATGCATTTGAGTCATGCCTAGAAACAGTCTAGCCAAATTACATTCCGGCGATTGTATAATAACGATTTGAAACTGTGCCGCCGCTTGTGAAAACATAAATAACTTATAATAACCTTGTCCCTTGGAAATAATGGAAGCGAGCTCGTCAGGTATTTCTAAATCGGCCGCATTGCAGGTTACTGCGGCACTTACAGGTATGCTTTGCGGAGCTGGTGCAGCGGATGGTTGCGGTGCTGCATGCTCGCTCTGCTGTTCCTTGAATACGGCAAATTTCTCCTCAAATTCGAGCCATTGCTCGATGAACATATCGCTTACCTTCTTCAGTTCGTTCAATTGTTCATCGTACAGCTGCTTTTCCTTTGCGCCTGCGCCTTCATACTGATTAATAATTTGATCAAGCATTTCGTTCATGGATGAAAACATATGCTGGAACATACCGCATCCCGCCTTCGCCAAAGAATTAAGGAGTGTTATGTTCATTTTTTGTTTTAACGATGTTTTTCATACGGCATCCCAATCGTTACATAACGCAGGGATTATAGTCACCAATCAACAAGCTACAGAATAGTCGCGTGCAGCTCCTCATTTATAATTTGCAGAGGACGATTATCGGCATCGAGAATGGTAACAAGCGGTCTGTGTTCCTTGGCTTCTTCATCCGTCATCATGGCATAAGATATGATAATGACCTGATCGCCCGGCTGCACCTGTCTTGCAGCTGCTCCGTTCAAGCAAATGACGCCTGAGCCTCGTTTGCCGGTAATGACATACGTCTCAAAGCGCGCTCCGTTATTATTGTTAACGATTTGAACCTTTTCATTTTCCCATATATTAGCCGCATCCATTAAATCCTCATCGATGGTTATGCTACCTACATAGTTCAGGTTCGCTTCCGTTACGGTTGCCCGGTGCAGCTTGGACTTCATCATCGTTCTGAACATGCTCATTCACCTCCGATGCCTGTAAAATTCGGTTATCTATAAGACGTGTTGCGCCAAATTTAACGGCTAATGCTAAAATTAACGGTTGTTTAATCGATGCTATGGAAGCCTCAGCCTCCGGTACCTGCAAGGAAGGATAATGCAGCAGCTCAACATAATCGATGACCGCTGCACTGGCTTTGCTGAGCTCCACCTTTACCTTCGCTTGAAGACGTTCTACAGTCATTTCAGCCTGCTTCAGCCAATCAGAGGCTTGCTGTAAGGTCCTCGACAAAATGACGGCTTGCTCGCGCTGCTCCGCATTTAAATATACGTTCCGGGAGCTAAGGGCAAGACCGTCCGGCTCGCGCACAATCGGACACGGCACGATTTGAACCGGAAAGTTCAAATCGTTGACCATTTGCTCGATAACCGCAACCTGTTGAGCATCCTTCATACCGAAATAAGCGCGATCCGGCGCTGCTAGATGAAACAGCTTGCTTACCACTGTTCCTACGCCATCGAAATGTCCTGGCCTTGACGCGCCGCATAAACGGTCAGTTACCTGATTGACAATGACCGTCGTGAGCGGCTTTTCTGGATACATTTCTTGAACGGAAGGAAGAAACACGATATCGGTTCCGCATTCTTCCGCAATTGCCAGATCGCGTTTCTCATCTCGCGGATAACGGTCCAAATCCTCATTAGGTCCGAATTGCAGCGGATTAACGAAAATACTAAGAACGGTTACGTCATTCTCAGAATGGGCTTGACGCAGTAACGAGGCATGACCTTCGTGCAGAAAGCCCATCGTCGGTACGAAGCCAATCGTTTTTTTCGCTTCGCGGAAGCCGGTCAGTTGCTGCTTAAGCTCTGCTTTCGTCCGGCAAATCTTCATGTTAGCCGAACCCCCTTCTCAGACTGGGTGCTACCCTGGTCCGCATTACTGTTCCCGCTTGTATCCGCGCCGCCATAAAGCGTCTGTATTGGCGCAGGCTGTGCCGAGAATACATGCTCCTCCTCAGGGAAAGCGCCTGACTTTACTTCCTCCACGTACGATTGAATTGCATTTCTGATGGTCGTACCGATATCCGTATAGGTTTTCACGAATTTTTTCTCAAAATAAGGCGAGGCATACTGTAAAATATCATGATAGACCAGTACTTGACCATCGCAGCCCCGTCCGGCGCCAATTCCGATGACCGGTATTTTGAGCACATCGCTGATCATGGTTGCAAGAGGCTCTGTGACAAGCTCAAGCACGATACTGAAGGCTCCGGCTTCCTCCAGCGCTTTCGCATCATTAACAAGCCGTTCGGCTTCCGAATCGAGCTTGCCTTGCACCTTATAGCCGCCAAGCTGATGCACAGATTGCGGAGTAAGGCCGATATGTCCCATAACAGGTATTCCAGCTTTGACAAGTGCTGCGACATCCGAAGCGATATCGGCGCCGCCCTCAAGCTTAACAGCTTGTGCTCCGCCTTCCTGCATAATCTTAGCTGCATTGCGCAGTGTGGATTCGCGGCCGATGCCATACGTCATAAAAGGCATATCGGCTACGATAAACGTTTGCTGTGCTCCCCTCGCAACCGCTCTTGTATGATAAACAATATCGTCGATCGTGACGGGAATGGTCGTATCATAGCCAAGCACGACATTCCCGAGTGAATCGCCAACAAGTATTACGTCAATTCCTGCTTCTTCAGCAAGTTTAGCTGAAGGATAATCATAAGCTGTTAAAACGGAAATCGCATTGCGGTCCTGTTTCATCTTCTTTAAATTTGTAATCGTCAGTCGTTTCCTCATCAGCTTCATCCCCCGTTCAATGATAGGATAAACACAAAAAAACCTTTTAGCCGCTGCTAAAAAGGTCCCCAAACTGAAAAGGAAACGTTTGCTTGTTGTGCTTCCTTCTGTCTCGGTCCCTACGGCTCAGAGCAGAGTGTGCATTCCCAACCATTTACATATTATCGTTCAACACCAGTGCAGCTTCCTAAGAATACCGCCTGATGATTTTAGTTTACCAAACTTTCCTCATTCCGTAAACGGCATCAGTTCCTTATAGAGGCTCGCCCATTTCCGCAGAGAAAACAGATTTTACAGAGCCATCCCCAAGTTCAATGCGAATTGCACCGCTCTCATCAAGGCCGATAGGAACGCCAAGGATATCGCCCTGAGGGGTAATAAGCCGCGCAGGCTTGCCCAAAGATACCGACAATGCCTCCCATAGTGTAACGATCGGACCAAAGCCTTGGTCGTGATAAAGGAAATAAAGCTGTTCCCATTCCTTTAGAAAATCGGCAATGATCTCCTCCCTTGCCCACTTCTGCCCGCTGCTGATGCGGAGCGAAGTCGCCTTCTCCAGCAATTCCGCCGGATAATCGGCTTCCTCTAAATTAACGCTAATGCCTATTCCTGCTATGACATAGCGCAGCCGTTCATCCTCTGCAGCCGATTCGAGCAATATCCCGCTAATTTTTTTGCCTGCAATAAGCAAGTCATTTGGCCATTTGATTCCGATCGGCAACGCTGTTATTCGCTTCAAGCTTCTGCACAGCGCAACAGCTGTCAGCAGCGTAAGCTGTGGCGCAAAATGAATCGGCACAGACGGGCGCATCACCATGCTCATCCAAATCCCTTTACCGCGCGGCGACACCCATCCGCGTCCCATCCGGCCGCGACCGCTGAGCTGCTGCTCGGCAAGGAAAATCGTACCTTCTGCAGCCCCTTCTTCGGCTGCTGCACGCGCAAGATTTTGCGTTGACTCCACCGTTTCGAATATAGATACAGTTTGACCGAATACGCTTGATTCAAGACGCCGGGTCAGCGCTTCTCCAGTAAGGTTGTCCGGAACACTAAGCAGCCGGTAGCCAAGCCGTCTAGATGCTTCAAAATGATACCCTGCTGCTTCAAGCTTGCGAATTTGCTTCCAAATCGCGGTTCTGCTTACGCCGAGCTCTTGGCTGATGCTTTCTCCCGATACGTATTCACCCGGCCGCTCTTCAAACAACCGAAGCAAGGGCTCATTATTCATATACATTTCCTCCTAAAGTTTTGCGAAGCAAAACACTTCGTAAGCATTATCTTAGTCCATTAACGAAGCTTGCTGAAGCAATACATGCTTATCATTCTCGAGCTCGCCAAGAGCAACCGACAACAGCAAATGATTCAAACGCTCGCTCACCCAAGGGCCTGCTTCCCTCTGCAGATGGCTCGACAGGTCTCTACCGCTAATTTTAAGCTGCTTGAGCGAAGAAATGGTCATAACAGCAAGCCAGCTATCCAAACGGTTTAGAAGGCCGCTAGATAAGCTCTGCGGCGATGCTTGGAGTGTTCGTATAACTTCAAGCCAGTCGCTTGCCGGTTGTTTTCCAAACCGGATAATGATGTTGAGCCAAGCGGATTTAAGCTTATATTCATCCTCATGTTCTAAATTATTCAGTATTTCCTTGTGAATGGCGACAAGCGATGAAATCGTCTTGCTGCGGGAATTCGAGAACCGAAGTACCTGCAGCGCCTGCTGTGTTGCCTCTACTGACAGCTGCAAGCCTATAGCCAGCGCAGCCCATCGCAAATCGACCGCCTCCAGCATATGAAGACGTGTAAACTTAAACGCGGTTTTGGCTGACCGGTCTGCTTCCTTCAAAGAAAACTCGGTTTCCTCAAGAAAAGGCTCCTTCAAATGAAACAAAAGTCCGCTCGCTGCTGCATAATGAAGCGCTCTCTGCGGCGCGGCTCCTGCGAGCATTTTATCAAGCTCAACCTGCACGCGCTCCATCGCAATAAATTTCAGCAAAGCACGATGGCGTGAAATCGCCCGCCATGTCCGATAAGCCGGAGTAAGCTCGTAAACGCCAATGAAACGCACTGCTCTAAGCATGCGAAGCGCATCCTCTTGAAAGCGGGCGTCCGGATCGCCTACCGAGCGGAGTGTCTTGCTCTGCAAATCCTGTACTCCTCCATAGGGATCGTACAGCTCGCCGTCCTCGGAAAGCGCCATGGCGTTCATCGTAAAATCCCGTCGCAGTAGATCGCCGTCAAGCTCCGTAATATATTGCACGCTCTCTGGTTTTCGATGTGCCTCATACGCTGACTCTTGCCTAAACGTCGTCACTTCATAAGTAAGTCCGTCGATTATGACGGTAATGGTGCCATGCTGCAAGCCCGTCGGTATGCAGCGCTCAAATAGTGCAAGCACCTGCTCCGGACGGGCTGAAGTAGCGATATCGACGTCTTTAATCGACAAGCCTAGAATGGAATCCCGGACTGCTCCTCCCACAAAGAAGGCTTCGAAATGATGCTCTCGAAGCCGCTTAACGATGGGCAATGCGGATTTAAGCGGTTCTGTTAATGAAAGCCGCATGTCATACACCTTCCTTGACAGCAGACTTTATCTGCTAATCGCCGCATACAGCAATCGGCAGGTCTGCCTCGATGCCAAGCACCCGATAATAAATGTGTTCATATTGCGTCGTGATCACATCGTTGCAAAATTCATTTCTCGCTCTAAACAAGCAGGCTTTCCTGAATTGCTCGTGCAGCTTCTTATCGAGCAGAAGGCGCTCAGCATTGTTGGCCATATCTTCAACATCGCCGATCGGTGACAAGAAACCTGTCTCCCCGTGTGTAATAAGCTCAGGAATGCCCCCGGCATCCGATCCGATCGTTGGAACGCCGCAGGCCATCGCTTCAAGCGCCACTAAGCCAAAGCTCTCTTTCTCTGAAGGGAGCAGCAGTAAATCTGCCATGGAAATAACCTGTGAGACATCCTCCTGCTTGCCTAAGAAGTGAACGCGCTCCTCAAGACCAAGCTGACGGATCCGGCATTGGATTTTCGACAGCTCCGGACCTTCTCCTACGAGGAGCAGCTTTGAAGGGACCTTCTCCGAAACGCGGGAAAATATTTCGACGACATCTCCAACCCGCTTAACGGGACGGAAATTAGAAATGTGCATCAATATTTTCTCATGCGGAGCAGCGTAATCCGAACGCAACGATACAACATCACGCGGGTAATACACACGCTTATCGACAAAATTGTAGGTTAAATCAATTGGCGTCGTTATATCGAGCACTTGTCTCGTTTCATTGATAAGATCTTTAGAGACTGCCGTTACGGCATCGCTCTGATGAATGGCGAGACGGATTAAATCTTTTAAGGACTCATCCTGCGCAAGTACAGTAATGTCGGTTCCATGCAGCGTCGTAACTGTTTTAAGACCGTTGCCGGTCATTTGCTTTGCCAAATAAGCGCAAACGGCATGGGGGATTGCATAATGGACATGCAGCAGATCAAGCTGCTGCATTTTTGCTACTTGCGCCATTTTGCTTGCTAAAGCTAAATCATAAGGCGGATAACGGAACACATAATAATCGTTAACCTCAACCTCATGGAAAAATATGTTCTTATTGAAATGACCTAATCGAAAAGGAATGCTGTGCGTTATAAAATGAATTTCATGGCCGCGTTCCGCCAGAAGCTTTCCAAGTTCGGTAGCAACGACGCCCGATCCGCCCAAGGTAGGGTAACAGGTTATGCCAATCTTTAATTTTCTCGCCACGGTTGTCGCGCCTCCTGTGTTCGTCACATATAACTATTGTATTACACAAGAGCTGTACGACTTGTCAAAAAAATTGTACGGCGTGAGGACGCTTCAAAGCAAAGCCCTCGGCAAACGCCCAGCCTCTTGCTTGTCCAAGCAAAGAATCGCGTGCTTCCACCCGTTCAACATACCGATTCGTTAGCGGCGTAGCCACACGATCGGAACCGGCTGCCGCCGCGTCGAATTGCGAACGGTAGGACATCAGCGCACTGCGTTTCATTTCATAAAAATCGCTAATATCCACGATCAAAGATACTTGATCCACATCATTTATATAATAATAAATAAGCTGTGCGACTTGAACGGCAGGTAGCTCCGGCATATACCGGCGCAGCTTGGCGTTGAACACAGCCTCCTCGATCAACCGGCTGCATGCCACATGATCAGGATGGCGGTCCACCCAATAAGGAGCAAATACGATTCGCGGTTTGAATGTTCTGATTTCAGCAACGATACGCTCGATTTGATCCCGGACAGGCTCTAATCCCCGATCAGGCAGACCGAGATTTGTACGCGCATGCAGCCCAAGCAACTTGGATGCGTCAGCTGCTTCCTGCTTGCGAAGCTCGACAGTTCCGTTGGAAGACATTTCAGCTTCCGTCAAATCGCATACGCCGACTTTATACCCGGCTTGTACATGCTTCGCGATCGTACCGCCCATTCCGATTTCAGCATCATCCGCATGAGCGCCAAAAACGAGAATATCAAGCGCTTCTGTCATTCATCGATACCCGGTTTGTATTTATGCACAAGCTCGCGCCATGCGAAATCACCGCGCTGCAGCGCTTTAACAAGCAGTTCCGCTGTAGCCACGTTCGTCGCGACCGGAATGCCTTGTACATCGCATAAACGAAGCAATGCGATAATATCAGGCTCATGCGGCTGCGCCATTAGCGGATCGCGCAAAAATATAATTAAGTCCATCTCGTTTTGCGCCACTAATGCACCGATTTGTTGGTCGCCGCCGAGCGGACCCGACATAAACCGGTGAATGGACAAGCTCGTTTGTTCCATTATGCGCATGCCTGTCGTACCTGTTGAATACAGCTTATGCGGTACAAATACATTCTCGTATGCTGTTACAAAATTTACGATTTCCTCTTTTTTTCGATCATGTGCGATAAATGCTATGTTTAACATAATGTTCCCCTCTCCTGCTGCCGAATAAATCTAATCCATAATGTGTTCAAAGCCGTATATTAAACCGCTGTACGTCATAACCTTCTTTACTGCCACGTTAACGCCCGGCATGTATCCCGCACGGTCATAGGAATCATGACGGATTTTAAGCGTTTGTCCGTAACCTCCAAACACAACCTCCTGTTGGGCAAATACTCCCGGAAGTCTTACACTATGTATACGGAATCCGTTATAGTATCCGCCGCGCGCGCCTTCAATTACTTCTTCCTCTTGCGGATTGCCTTGACGCAGCTCTTTGCGCACCTTCGAGATCAATTCAGCCGTTTTGATGGAAGTGCCTGATGGAGCATCCAGCTTCTGATCGCCATGATACTCAATAATTTCAACATGCGGCAAATATTTAGAAGCCTCGGCTGCGAATTTCATCATCAAAATTGCACCGATCGAGAAGTTTGGCGCGATTAAGCCGCCGATTCCCTTTTCAAGGCAAAGCTCGTCCAGCTCTTCTATTTGTTCAGGCGTAAATCCGGTTGTCCCGATAATGGGGCGCACGCCAAATTCAATCGAGGTTTTGGTATTGCTGTAGGCCACCTGAGGAACTGTAAAATCAACCAGCACATCAGCCTTCGCACTGCTTAGCGCTTCTTCTAGCGTTGCACTGACTGTAATTCCTGTATTGCCCTTGCCGGCAAGCAAGCCTGCATCGACAGAGCCAGCCGAAGGAGCGACAGCTGCTACCAATTGAAGAGCGTCGTCCTCCAGCACCATTTTCACGACCTCGCGGCCCATTCTCCCGCTTGCACCTGCTACTGCCACTCGTATTTTTTGTGTCGTCATGCCTATCACCTGTTCCTTTTTCTTTTTCTAACATAGATGCGGTTGTGCAGCATGCGCCGCTTCCGGTTAACGTCGGCAAACAGCCTTCTCGCCGCCGAATGGCCTGGATCGAGCCGCATCGCTTCACGTGCGTTCATTGCCGCCTTTTCGTATTGATGAAGGGCAGCATACAAAACTCCGAGCGTATAAAACGCGTCAAAGCTTAACGGATCAAGCGCGGTTGCCCGGTCGAGCAGCTCGGCCGCTTCGGACAGCTTTGGAGGTATCTTCGCAAGCAGAAGATCAGCTTCTGCAAGCAGCAGCTTTGCTTCAACGGTTTGCAAATGATACTTGTATTCCGCGTCTTCCGGATCAAGCCTTAGCGCTGTCTCGGCATGCTGCTTTGCTTTTGCCCACTTGCCGCTGCGTGCGCATGATACGGCGCATGTATGATAATAAAATGCATTTTCCGGTTCGGCCTCTATCGCTTGCTCGAACCAGTATATCGCTTGTTCGAAATCGCTGTTAAAGATGAATTCATAAGCCTTCTTGATGCAGCTCTCTCCATCCATCCGCCCATCCTCCTTGTACACAGGTTGATGGTACAGCATATGTTGGGAGCTTGTTTACAGTTCGGTTATTTTCTTTGTCCACCGGTTCGCATCGCGAGTCTTGAACTTATGCATAACCTTATTATGCGCTTCCGTTAAATCAATATTGAGCGAATTAGCGAAGCAGGAAAGAATAAATAAAATATCGCCAAGCTCCATTTCAACGGAATTATCCGCTTCATCGGCCTTTTTAGGCTTCTCGCCATAGAAATGGTTCACCTCGCGGGCAAGCTCTCCAACTTCCTCCGACATTCTGGCCATTAGCGCAAGAGGGCTGAAGTAGCCTTCTTTGAATTGCGAAATGTAATCATCTACTTCCCGCTGAATATCTGACAATGATTTTTCCGACATCGATGCATTTCCTTTCTGTCGATAGCTATACCTCCCTATGTTAACGTAAAGGCCTATTTAAAATCAATGTTTTTCGATTGATGGAAATTAGCCATACTACATATAAGGAAATGTTTTTAACCAGCCTGCTGCATTTGTTGATCCGAGGTCATCATTTCTATAAATATTAGGGAGTGTAACGAGATGGCAAAAATATTGCTGCAAATGCGTTTGATTATTCCTATTCTGATCGGCACCGCTGTATATGCGTTCGGGCTGCATTATTTCGTTATCCCCAATCAATTAATGGAGGGCGGTGTGACGGGTATTGCCGTGCTGCTTAATTATGCGGCTGGTTTTCCGCTCTCCATCTCTACATTGGTGTTGAACGTTCCCTTGTTTGTTCTCGGATGGAAGGCGCTTGGCCGCGGTCAAATGATGTATACGCTAATTGGGATCGTATCGTTATCCGGCTTCCTTGCTCTGATGGAGCATTTAATTGACAGCAAGCTGCTCGTCCCCTTCAAGAGTACGCATGATTATATGCTGGCTGCTCTGTACGCAGGAGTTACCTTAGGGAGCGGACTTGGGATCGTATTCCGCTTTGGAGGCACTACGGGAGGTGTAGATATAGTCGCTCGTATCGTAGCTCGGTCAAGGGGAATAAGCATGGGGCAAATTATTTTGACACTAGATGCTCTCATTATCGGTATTTCGCTGCTTTATATTTCAATCGAGAAGGTGCTTTACACGCTTGTCACCGTATTTATCGCATCGAAATTAATTGATTTCATTCAAGACGGCGCTTATGCGGCCAAAGCTTTTTCAATTATTACCGAGTACGGAGAGGCGATATCCAAAAAAATTACGATTGAGCTTGATCGCGGGGTCACCCTTATACCTGCAAAAGGCGCTTTCTCCGGACAACATAAAGAGGTCGTCTATTGCGTCGTCCAGCGGCAAGAAATTCGCCGCCTGAAAACGATCGTCCGCAATATCGACCCCCGCGCCTTTATCGTTATTAATGAAGTGCATGACGTTCTTGGGGAAGGCTTTAAGGAAGAATAACTGCGCTACGGCAGCGGCTTTACGCCAAACGGATTCGCCTTATATTTTCTCCAGCCTGAATAGGTAAGAACAGCTGAAATAAGAGCTCCTAATAAGAACGTCCAGCTTAATGGATTAGCATTCGGGATCGCCGCAACAGCAGGAAGCACTTGCGCGCTGCCGCTTTGTTCAAATAAACGAATCAGAGACTCCTTTAACGCTTCCAGCGACCGATCAATCATCGCCTCATTCGTAATATTATTTGCATGAGCTTCCAGCAGACGATTCGTATAAACAATCCGTTCTGTCAGCTCTGCTTCACGCATGCTTCCGTAGAGCATGTTAATCGCTGATTCTATACGCTCCGCATGCTCCTGCAGGCTCGTCATTGCGCCTCTAGCCGCAATCGCCCCATCATTAGTTTGACGTTTCCAAGCCTTCTCTACCCGCGATATATCATCCAGCATTACGCTTTCGTATTGCAGCCATAACGCATGATCAGGTCTGACGAGCGCATCTGCAGCTAATCTAATCCGCGCAGCTTCCATTAACCAGCCTGAGGCAGTTGCTCCGTTTAAAAGGGTTTGCTCGATATAGTTGGCATCCTGTCCGATAGCCGACCAGCCCTCGCTCTTTCCTGATGTATGCTTAAGTCCGCTTTCAACGATACGCTGCAGCTGCTGGACATATTGAAAGCCTGCCTGACGGTTGTTCGTATAAGCTGCTTCATATAATGAGCCTGCAATATCATCCAATCGTTGTAGTTGTATGTATGAGCTTGACGATAACAGGTTCGCATACTGGTTAAGCGACGCGCCACTACCCCAAACTGACCCAGCATAGCCGATCGTCATGACGATACAAATGACGAATGGAACAATAAATCGTACCTTCATGGACATCCCCCCATAGATCACTCTATGAGGGGATGTCCAGCGTTATACCTTCTTTCTGAAGCGCCACACAAGCAAAGCTGCCCCAAAACTAAAGAAGGATAATCCATATGTAAAAGCGCGTACTGCCGTTAAATCATCCATTAATTCTTTTGCAAGATACGGAAAGACCCCAAACGTATAATCCACCGTATCATTTAGAAGAAGCCAGCATGCAGCTGCAAGGAGAGAGAAAGCGCCAGCCTTCATAAAGCGGAAAAAGAGCAGCGCCTCGAATGCCATTCCCAAATGAGAAGCCATGAGCATGTAATGCTGCCAATGCAGATCATCGCCCTGCCATGCTCCTGCAACGATCATGGACACAGCCCAAATGCCGTATTTGACCGAGCACACAACAGCCAATGCTTCTATAATAATGCGTCCAACGGTTACATAGCGATACGGCTTAACCGGCGGAAACAGCAAATAAAGGAGCGCGATAGTGAAAAACAAGCTTGCCGTCGGGGAATCCGGAACAAATACGATTTGCCATAACGGGTGGTGGTTTAGCGTATCAATTAGTTGTCCTTCATACCATATGTACCCATAAATGGTCCCTGCCAAATTAACAAGAAACAACAGCCACAAAAATGAACGGTTAAGCAAAAATTCGCGGCTCCAGAAAATAGCGAGCATAATGAACCACTTCTCCTTCGGCATATCGTAGTGTGCGCAGTCCTATATTCGAAGAAAAACCTGACCGTGTAATACGATCAGGTTTTGTTAATCGGTTTATTCTGTCGCCGCTTTCTGTTTGGACAGCCATGTTGTTAGCTGGTCAATTTCTTCGGCAGATAATTTATCAGCGAATGAAGGCATTCCGTTACGACCGTTCGTAACTACCTCTACAAGCTGTTCCTTCGTCAATCTGTCACCAACACCGACCAAGCTAGGAACAGAGCCTTGGCCTTTCAGGTCAGCGGCATGACAGCTAACACATTGTGCTTGCTTGGCAATATCCATTGCCGGATCATTCGCATCTACAAGCGCAGCTTCAACTGCCGGCTTCGTATAGTTCGGACGCTCTTCACCTTTTTCAGCAGCTTCGCGAGCTTTCTCTTCACGCTCGATATGCTCTGGCACTTGTCCGTTGATTTCCAATTGGTGTGTGTAGTGATCCCAAGAAATAACTGTCAAATACACGCACGCAATAAGCGTTAGTCCCATTAAGGAAGATGCAATTGGACGGCGGTAGAAGCGGCGCTCCTTACCTGTGTCCAAAAATGGTGCAAGAAGCAATGCGCCGAACAATACTGCAGGAACACCAACTGTTCCGAGCAAGATATAATCTTGCGATACGTACGGATATTTCAAAAATTGATACAAGAACAAGAAGTACCAGTCAGGCATCGGTATGAAAGCCGCATTCGTTGGATCTGCGGGATAGCCAAGCGGTGCCGGCTCCGCAATACACCATACTAGAAAACCGACCAGCACGACACAGCCGACCATCCATTCCTTAAGCAGGAAGTTCGGAATAAACGCTTCCGATTTACCCGGGAAGGACGTATAGTCCGGCGGAATGCTAGAAATGTTGCTTTTCTTAACACGTGAGTCGCCTACATAGACAACCTTCTCGTTCGAATTATGACCATGCGCCATAAGTAAGCCTCCCTTCGCTTAAAGTGGTCCCGAAATACCTTGTTTCCGAATCATGATAAAGTGCGCAGCCAGCATCGCAATCAAAGCGCCAGGCAAGAAGAATACATGGATCGCAAAGAAACGAGTCAGCGTTTGCGCGCCTACGATATCGCCCCCGTATAGGAAAGAAGCGAGATATGGTCCGATTACCGGTACGGATTCAGCAATTTGGACACCAACTTTTGTTGCGTAGTAAGCTTTGTTATCCCATGGGAGCAGGTAGCCTGTGAACCCAAGGCCTAACATGATGAAGAAAATCAGCATTCCGACAACCCAGTTCATTTCGCGCGGCGCTTTGTAAGAACCGGTAAAAAACACTCGAAGGGTATGTAGGAACATCATTACAATAACTAAGCTTGCCCCAAAATGGTGCATGCCTCGAACGATTTGTCCGAATGCAACCTTATGCTGCAGGTAATCAACACTCGCATAAGCGTTAATGATGTCCGGAACATAATACATCGTCAAGAACATACCGGACAAAATTTGGATGACTGTGATGAAAAACGTCAAGCCGCCGAAACAGTAAACGAATGCGGAGAAATGATGCGCCGGGTTAACATGCTCAGGCACTTCGTGGTCAGCTACATCTCTCCATAGCGGCGTAATGTCAAGACGTTCGTCAATCCAGTTGTATACACTTTTAAACATCTGAAATACGCCCTCCTTAACTCGTTCTTGTATTCGGCATTACTGGACCCAAGTATACGAATCCGTTCTCAAGCTTCACTTCGTATTCATCCAATGGATTCGGGGCAACCGCAAGGTTTTTCCCGTCTTTCGTGTAGCGTGCGTCGTGACAAGGACAATCGTATTCGTTTTGCCCTTTCGTGTTCCAGCCGATCGTACAGCCTAAGTGCTTACAAACTGGAGAAAGTGCAAAAATCTTGCCGTTAGCATCCTTCGAAATCCAAGCTGCAAGCTCCGGATCACTCACGTACCAACCATCGATCTGATGAATTTTAAATTTAAATTCTTGCGGCTCGTCCGTAATTTTGCTCTCTTCCACAACTTTTACGTAAGTGCCCTCACCCTTCTTCTCTAGGAGTGGGTCCACTGCGAAACGAACCATTGGCAATACCGCTCCACCCATCATAAATGCAGTCGTGCCGCCGAGCGTATATGACAAAAACTGACGTCGGGACATTTCTTTGCGCTGAACCGGTCGATGCGCGGTCTCGTGTTGTTCATGGTTACTCATCTTCTGTTCTAACCCCCTTTGCCAACCATATCTCGCGTCTTGCCGCAGGGCAAAAACACATGACGAACTAGGACATAACTTATAATAGCCTAGGTGCTTGGGAGCGTCAAGAATATGGCTTGATATTTGCATGCTTAACAAAATTCCGTTCAATAATTTGTTATCATTTTGTCACATTTGACCTTGTCTGGCATTTGTTTTCCCCAAAATCCGATTATATTATACGACAAAATTATGAAGTTGATGAAGCTTGTCCGCTCCATAATGCACGGATCGCATCCGATACTTCGGACTGTCGCGGCAAAACTCCCTCTCCTCCTGATTGAAACCATAAATCAACCGCCGGGCAATGGACATTCAAATCCTTATTCGCCGTTACGACGATTACATAACGAAAGCCTAAACGTTTAATTGAGGAACACCATTCATTTAAATGGTCTGCAAGCTCACCGCTGTTACAGATGTAATGCCAAGCGGGATAGGTGACTACCCGGCCCTTAAACGGTATCTCGATCAAATCCATAACGTCTCTTAACTGCTCAAGCCATTCCGTCGCCTCGTAGGGCTTTACCGCTGAAGATATTCCGGTTACCGGCAGCAGGCAGGTGTCCAAATAAGGACTTAATTCATCCCACTGCTCTCTCGTTATTTCACTGAATTTCATCCTGTTATTCTCACTCCTTAACATAATCGCAAGCATAGCGGGCATCGCTGCTTCTATGTTAACTCCAATTCTGCTCATTGCCAATTGCTAGATTCAGAAAAAAAAGCCTTCCAACGCCTGATACGGACAGCTGCGTCCGTATCAGTCAGGAAAGCCTTGTGCGCAGTATCGTCAAACGACAGATTGAACGACGAACGCTATTTTCTCAATTCATTTAACTGTTTCGCGAGACGGTAAAACGTATCCTCATCGCCTGCGGCCAGCGCTTTGTCTATTGCCGTATAGATTTGATTGGTTTGAAATTTCAATACCGCATCGTCAAGCACGAATTCTGCAGCCAAACCGAGCATCGCTTCATACGTTACTTTCATTTTGTCCATAGGATACACCTCCAAACCGGCGTTAAGAGATCCTATATTCTATTCCCTTTGTCACGTAGCTCTCCATCGTCTTTCTCATACGCAGTAGATCGTCCTCTGTTAATTCTCTTACGACTTTGGCGGGTGAACCGATAGATAGAGTATAGGGTGGTATTTTTTTATTCTCTGTAACAATCGAACCGGCTCCTATTAAAGCATATTCACCAATGTCTGCGCCGTTAAGTACGATTGCCCCCATTCCAATTAATGTGCCTTTGCCTATGGTACAACCGTGTATAATTGCGGCGTGACCGATAGACACCTCATCATCTAATAGTAATGGTTGGTTCAAATTTAAGTGACCGACGACACCATCCTGTATGTTGCAGCTATGTCCAATTTTTATGGGCGCGAGATCTCCGCGCAGTACCGCATTAAACCATACGGTGCTTTTCTCAGCGATGGTTACATCGCCGATAATTTTTGCGCCATCCGCTATGTATACATCTTCATGAATGTTTGGCATTACACCCTTGTAAGGAATCAACAATTTTTATCCGCTCCTTATGATTGATCAATTAAAGTAGGAATACTGCTTATTATCCTCATACTCTAGCTTATATTTGATCTTACACCAAGAGCGGAATAAAAAAAATTAACGTAATACTAGAGGCCCAGTCTCTTCTAAGCTGACACCCGATACGACTGCCCGTCCCGCCTTCGTCATTCTGACGACGGTCCCGTAAACCGGATGCTCGCCAAGCCTCAGCAGCCCTAAGTGAACCATCATTGTCATAATGCGCTGCTCTAATATCGTATTTGCGTCATCGTAATAGTAAGGCTTGATGAACGGCACGAGTACCTTTCTCAATGATTCTACCGTAACCCATTCTCCCGCTAGCGCATTAATCCAATGCACGAGCGATAATAAATGGGTAATGGGGCCCTTATAAATTTTGAGCCAGAATCTGTAGATCTGCTCCGCTTCACCGGGCGGCCTGCTATGAATTCGCTCTTCGCCTGTCCCCGTAACCGAAAGCACCGCTTGATTCTCGCTAATGTACTTATTGAAATAACAATAGTCGTATACAAGCGACAACCGGTTCGGGTAATGGTTGAAATGTCTGCCGTATCCAAAGCGCCAAGCCCCTTTGGCCGGAAGCTCCTCCTGAACGCCAAACCGGTCAAGCAGCTGTAAGATGAACCTTTTGTACATTGAGCCGTCAGCTGTTAGCTGAACTTCATTGTGATAGGTGTAATGAAGCAAATGAGTAATATCGTCGTGAATTAACATTTGCTCATCACGATAAACCGGCGGCTCGTCCGTATACTGCAGGTCAGCTGCAAACCTCTTGGCAAGCGTATCCCGAAAACGCACTTTCAAATCATTGGGCACCTGGAACAAATACCTGCTTGGGCCGCTAAATCCGTTAAACAACCAGCCATGGTGCTTAAATTTTGCAATCATTTCTCGCGGACTTAGCGGCTTGTCGGCATCTGCTGCATTTTTTTTCGTTCTTTTTGATTTTTTTGGCGGATCCGGCTCCGTCTTGACTGCCTCTTCACCGAATCTGCTTTGCTGCACGCGTGCGAGCAAATCCTCCAGGCTAAAGGAGTTTCGGGCTTCGAACAACAAAGAATTCAGGAATCGTAAGTCCTCCAGCTTCATGCTGCTTATTTGCGCTTCAAAAACATCGTTTCGACTTACGGTAGAGAGAATGGATTGAATCAAATCGTTTTTGGAATGTCCGTTGCACTCGCACCGGTAAACGTCTGCAATTCTGCTAAGCTGTTGAATGTCCGCATAACCTAGCATATCCGATAAATTCATAGCTCTCCCCCTTTTTACGAAAGCCGCTCATTGCTGCTAAACGGCCCGCTTCGTAAGCGTATTGTGCAATGGATAAGCGTCAGTTGATATCATTATGGGAAAATATCTATTTTTTTATAACCTAGATTACAAGGAGTTTAATTAAAAAAAGAGCCCCTCCAGTAAGATAATCATGGAGAGACTCTGTTATGGTTGTATTTATTGGTTTAAATGGACCGTGCAATTATACAGCTGCGGATGCCATTTATCCCCGCGGCGCTTCAATATCGAGTAAGATAAGTTTGATAAATGCTGATCCTCAAGCTCCGAACATAGCTCTGCCAATATTTGCGCGAGAAAGCTTCCATGTGAAATGACGAGCAAATTCCGGCCGGCGTGTTCATGCTGCCATTCTTTAAGGGCACTTAAACCGCGGGCCCGGACGTCGTCATTCGACTCGACTCCTTCGGCAACGTCACGCCACTCTTTTCCCCAACGTGCATGCCTCTCCTCCTCCATTGTTCCCTCAACCTCGCCAAAGTACCTCTCTCTGAGCCGTGAATCGCTTTCGAGAAGCGGTATACCCAGTTTCTCAGCAATTATTTGTGCGGTCGCAAAGGCTCTCTTAAGGTCACTGGATACGACGGCATCCCAAATACGCGCTTCGCCGCTCAACCGGTTTGCTAATGCATTCGCTTGAGCTATGCCCTCCTTATTCAAAGGAATATCGGTCTGACCCTGAATTTTCCCTTCCGCATTCCAATCCGTTTTCCCATGGCGTACTAATCCGATTAACAAAACTGCATCAATCTCCTTTTCATAGTAGATACAACAAAAGCTCCCGAGGGAGCTTTATAGGGCAGCTGCTTTAGCTTCGCGTTCTTGACAGCCAATTCAAAATTAGCAGCGTCATAATAATGCCAAGCAGCGACAATGCCACGTAATATTGAGGGAAGGCCGGCATCACCTTCAGAACGAATGGATCGCTAATGCTGGCTACCGGAACTTCCGCATAAAAGCCGGCTGTTATCAATCCATCGCGCGATGCATTTGCCGTATCCATCAGGCCGCTCAATTCAGCAATTTCCGCTTGCGAGGCTCCGCCCTGATTATCAAAAATGAATACAAAAAATGCGCTTGCGAACATTGCCAAACAAGCTGCAATGATTAACGCAATATTACGGCGAAACGATTTGGAAAACTGATAGCTCTTATGCGGAACGGGCATTAACCAGGATTGCTCAGCATAAATCCGGTCCATTACGCTGCGATTCACATGCTCGGTAGGTCCAAAGCTATCGTCTTCCTCCGTGAGAAAACGAATCATATCGTCGCTCTCTTCCCATAGCCGGAACTCTTCAGCACACGCTTTACACTCATACAGATGAGCATCTATCGCTATCCGATCCTCATCATGCTCAGATAAATCCCAATATTCGCCGAATTTGTCTTGTGCATCGTAGCAGTTCATCTCGTATTCATCCCTTCGAATTCTTCAATCAGCGGCGATTGTCCGAAATACGGCTCCAGCTGCGTCTTTACGCTTGCTCTTGCTCGGAAAAGCAGTGATTTAACAGAACTGACCGTTTGTCCTAAAATATTAGCGATTTCTTGATAGTCCAGCTGGTCATATTCCCGAAGAATAAGAGCTGAGCGTTGTTTCTCTGGCAGGTTGTTGATCGCTTCGCGCACCATTGCCATTCTCTCGTTCCGGAGCATTTGCTGCTCGGGCACCATATCAAGCGCAGCAATTGGCTCGAGTCCTGATTCGTCGAGTGATACATGCGCCGACTTTTGCTTGCGAAGCTCGCTTAGCACGGTATTGCGCGCAATCGTATACAGCCACGTCGAAAAAGACGCATCCAGTTCGCGGAATGAATGGAGGCTGCGATAGGCTTTATAAAAGGTTTCAGAGCATAAATCCTCAGCTAACAGCTCCAGCTTCGCGCTCTTCAGCATATGATAGATGAAAGCTAATATTTTACGTTGATAGCGCCGCATAAGCTCGGAGTACAGCTCGACGTTGCCATCCTTAATTTCACGTATTAATTGGGAATCAGTCATGACAGGCGAACCTCCTCCACCTGCGGATTATTCCCGGATCGCCATACTACATTGTACCGGCCCGGGGACGAAAAGTTGCGGTCTTTATCATAAAAAATTCAAAAAATACGAGTATACATATAATTCGTGTTTCGAGGGCAAATTCCTTCTTCTTTCGACAAAAGGATAAAATCCTATATTTTTACAATTAAAAACATGGCTATTAAGCTAATCCGGATGCTCCATTAAACCTGCCTTCAATGAAACAGGCTGCCAGATGGCAGCCTGTTTCATTGGCGTTGATATACGTTTATCCAGGTTCTTAGTAATCAGTACATGCTGGCTTTATTAGTGTCGGGGCACCATCGCGCCGTCCGGTAATATCGCAGCAATACTTCAACTGCCTCGTTGGTTCGCAAATACGTTAATGCTTCGAACGCATAAGCACGGACATATCGGTCTTTACTACCCAGCGCCATGCTCAGCGCCGATATCACTTCGCCGGCATTTCCATACTGTCCGGTTCGCAGCAAGGATAATGCGGACGCGTAGCCGATTTTATTTTCAATATAGCTCTGACTAGTCCAGCTCTCGCTTGCTTGCTCGCACCGCTCTCCCGCCACTGCTTCCTCAAGCGTATGTGCAAGTGCGGATACAGCTTGCTCCGGAAGCTCCGGGATCATCCCAAGTGCCTCGGCCGCATGGCGCCTTACATTCGCATTCTTATCTGAAAGTGAATGAACAAGGGCCGGAACGATCATTTCTTTAGGTGAGCCTATCATCCCGAGCGCGAAGCAAACGACCGACCGCCTCTCTTCATCTGCATGGTCAAGCAGCTGGATTAATCCGGTTACCCCCCTAGCACCGGCAGCCACGATGGCATACGCTGCGCGGCTTACAGAGACGCCTGTACCAGAGCTTATAATCGTGAGCAATTGTTGAATACCCGCTTCACCCGCTCTCGCTAACGAGTAAGCTGAATCTAACGCTGCATCCTCCGATTGATTCGCATCAATACTTGCCAATTGAGCAAGGTTTGATGAATCAGCAGCTGCAGCTTGCTCCGGTTTCCCTCTCATCCAATTCCATATATCCAACCAGAGAGGGAGCCGGGATTCAGACAAACCTGCCGGAGTCCGGAACTCTTCCTCCTGATTGTTCCAATTTGCAATCTTCGGCGCTTTAAGTCTCGCGAATTGGAATTTCAGCATATAGCGGTCCAGATCGGATGTATTAAGGGAAGCCTTATGCCAAAGATCGAAGTGAACGAGTACCATTGTACCTGCCGGGCCCGTTGGCAGCAAAAACGGTTTTTCATCGCCAGGATAGGTTTCGTTATATTGAGTTCCCGGCATAATTGCTGTTGGACCGAGCTCTTCCGTAACGGCCTGTGTGTAATAGAAGATCATCGCCCACCACGGCCGGTGGCTTCGCATTGCGCTCCAGTATCCGTCTTTATGCCATTCGCCGCCGCCGGGTTTTTGGCTCGCAGGCTGGTTATAATGACAATGCCTGTGCGGATGCAAATAGTAATCCGGTCCGAGTATTCCCGTTAATGCCCCCTTCACGACCGGCGTTTCAAAAAATTTCTGTATGTCCGGCACCCGCGGCAATATGTTATTACCGGGATTCCCCTCCTCCATCAGCACCTCATGAATCTGACTCATCACTTTTCTGTGCAGTTCGTCCGGAAGTTCATTGTTTAGAATCAAGTAGCCTTGTGTAATGAATTGAATAATTTGTTCATCAGTCAGCAGATGTGAGTTATATTGCATTTCATTCGCTCCTTGTATAATCTTATAACTACAGTATTTACTGTATTAAAATTACGGGCTGATGTATTTAGCAAGTTGTCATTAATTTGCACAATTGACGGATAATTTTACCCGATTTGATCAATGGAGGCTCACAACATGAACTTTTCCGGATTCCATCCCTACGTTTATTACGCTACCCGTTATCCCTTTGCAAAAGGACAGTCAAGCTTCCCGCGTATTTGCTACGCAAGCTCCATCTATTTAATCAGCGAGGGGGTAGGTGTGCTAAAAACATGCGGTAGAACGTACGAGACGGAGCCCGGAACCCTCATTTATATACCCGCCGGACAGCATCACGAATGGCTCGCCGACCTTCAGCAGCCTATGGTTCATGTCTGCTGTTATTTTGATTGGCACTATGTAGAGAGAAAATCACTGTCTGACTGGGCGGCGCCGATCTGCTATCAACCGGATCAGCTGCAGCACGAGCTCGTAGGTCCAGCATTTCCATACTCCATTCCCGAGGCCATAACGGTAGAGTCCCTCCGGCCGTGGATCGATCACTTTCAGAGCTTTTACAAATCGGGGGAATTTACGAACGAGAAGACCTTTATGAGGAGCCTGACAACCCAGAGAAACTTTCAAACCTTTATCGATTACTTCTTGAACGTTATGCTAAAGGAAACACATATTCCGGATTCGAGAATCGTCCGATTGCTTGACAGAATGGAACATAATCTATTAAGCGGCGCGCTTTATCCTCCTGCTTATTATTACGAAGACCTAAATATGAGCCGCGGCCATTTTTTTGAGCTTTTCAAAAAAACAACAGGATACTCCCCTATCCAATACATGAACAGATTCCGGATAGGCCGCGCGATCGAGGATCTCCTTCATACCAGCTTGAGCATTACGGCTATTTCCGACAAATACTACTTTAGCTCCGTACATTATTTTTCACGTTTGTTTCACAAGCAGACCGGACAATCTCCGCGCGATTTTCGAGAGTCCGAACAACTCAAAATGAACATTAAATCTTGATTTCACTAAAAAATAGATAACGAACTAAAGCAGCTGAAGTCTACAACATTTTTCCCATGTTTTGGATTTTTCTGTTTTTTTGTTTGTAAACTGGTTTTTAAAGGGGAGCCGGCTGCCAGCTGATTCAGACTGCCAAGCCATTAGGAGAACAACAGTAACCTTTAGGTAATCAGGTAAACAAAAAGTACCTACTTTTCAGAAGTTCTACTTTGTTTTATGGTGTAATGGTGAATTAGCGCAACACTTGAAACTGCCTGAGGCTGCAATTTTTAATTTATTAGAAGAGGTGGTATGTTCCATGGAATATCGTGTTCTTGGACGTTCCGGTCTACGCGTTAGTGAGGTCAGTTTGGGTTGTTGGGCAATTGGCGGACCGTCTTGGCGAGACGGAAGCCCAGTAGGATGGTCGGGGAATAATGACAAAGAATCGCTTGCAGAATGCGATGCAGCCCGTTCATATTCGCCATCAGCTTGAGCAGACGCTTACGAATTTAGGTACGGATTAATTGGATATTTGGCGATATTCGAGCAAATAATCAGGCCTACACGAAAGAACGTTTGCTTGAGATTCGCCGCAAATTACAGCCGATCAAAGAAATTTTCGGACATGAAGTTCAGGAGCGGATAATACATAAACAAAAAAAGGCTGGTAAGCGTACTTGACCGCTTCTAGCCCCACTCGCTTCCCCATTTCTTCATTTCGTGTATTACGCCGTGAAGGGCATGTCCCTTCTTGGTAAGAGCATACTCGACGGTCATCGGCACAGTCGGATAAGCCGTCCGGGTAATAACTCCGTTATTTTCAAGATGGCGAAGCGTATCGGTCAACGATTTGGAACTGATCCCGCATACGGCCTGCTTTAATTCGCCAAATCTTTTTTTCTCATGAAACATCATTTCCCGGATAACGAGAAAGGACCATTTGCCGCCAACTATATCGAGTGACTTTTCGATCGAACAGTATACGTCGTTTACTTGATCGTTCGCTTCTTCCATTCTAATCTCTCCTCTGATTTGCTATTTATTGTATTTCTTCGTCAATCTTTAATTTTAAAATTTATTATACGCTACCTATCTGGCAGCATGTCAACTAATTCGAGGAGGCAAATACTATGAACATTGGATTTATCGGCTGCGGCGTCATATCGACCGCACATTTGGAAGGTCTGGAGGAGTTAAAGAAAGCGAACCGGAAAACATTTGAATTGACGGCTGTTTGCGATTTAAATGAGGATAGAGCAAATACCTTTGCTGCGCATGCTGAAGAACGGTTGGGCAAACGTCCGGCAGTGTATACGGACTACCAAAAAATGATTAAAGAAGTAAATTTGGATGCGGTATCTATCTTATTGGATCACGATTTGCATCACATCGTGGCGGAGCATTGTTTCGCAGCCGGCATTCATGTCCAAATGCAGAAGCCGCTCGCTATTTCGCCGTTCTATGGACGTAAAATATTGGCGGATGCTAAAAAATACGACAGAGTGCTGACCGTTTCTGAACCGAGCGTTTTGGGTGCGGAAAATGTGGCCATGGCCAGAGCGATTAAAGACGGAATAATCGGTTCCGTATATATGGTGATGGATTACGCGACGGTCACATTGAACCGGACTTTTTTTGCAGGTACCGCGTGGCGGCATTTCAAAGGAAGGGCAGGCGCAGGCTGGATTAACGATCACGGCGTACACCGTACGCATATGTTTACGGAAGTGAACGGACCTATTCGTGAAGTGTTTGCATATACAGAAATATTTGAGAAAGAACTGAGCGATGGAAATGCGACGATTCAACCGACAGGGGAAGACACTAGCGTCACTGTGTTCCGTTTTGATAACGGGGGGCTCGGGCATTGGATGTGCAGCACGGCTGCTCACGGAGAAAAAATGGGCGGAGTTTGGATTTATGGCAGCAAAGGCTGTTTCCGACCAGGGAAACATGCTGCGCTTGAGAATGGTCAAATCATACCGGCTAAGGACTTAATTGCGCAATATGCGCCGGAAGTACCTGTACATCCGTTTGCCCACTCCTATGTGGAACTGTGGGAAGCAATCGCGGAGCATAAAGCTCCGATTTCCAGCGGCGAGCGCGGACTTGAAGCTTTAAGTGTAGTTTTTACTGCACTCGAATCGGCATTGATCGGACTTCCGGTTAAGGTCGATGAAGTGAGGAATGGAGTTAGACACGCTTATGAAGATACCGTCATAAGTGAAATGATAGCTGACCGCAGAGGTTAGTCATAAAAAAACAGATCTCCCTGGTGGATGATCTGTTTTCACCTTTTTATTGTATCGATTGTAAATGTTCGGCGAGACGATCCCAAGTTTCAGTAATCCCTTGCTCCATCCCCATTTCCATGACGGATTTGAGCGCTTCGGCGGAAGCGTATTGAGCCCGGCTAACGAGCTTCGTCTTTCCTTCATGCTCTTCAAAAATCATCGTAATCAGAGGTGAGGGCATCCCCTCCGCTTCTTTGCCTTCTGCATCCGAGAAAAAGTCGACGTAGACGATCTTCTCCGGCTCAACAATTTCCTCGTAAACCGCTTTGCCCCAAGATTCGAATCCGTAAAAATCCCCTTGATTCTCATCCATACACTTCATGCAGTAATGCCAGATGCCGCCGGGCCGAAAATCGACGTTGCAAACGGTAAGCTCCCAGCCGCGAGGCCCCCACCAGTGCTTCAGATGCTCAGCCTCTGAAAACGCCTTGAAAACAAGCTCGCGCGGCGCATTAAAGACACGCTCCAAAATTAGTTCCTGGCCCACTACCTTTAAAGTCATTTTATTCGACATCGATAATTCCTCCTGAAATTAATTTTTTAGTTTTCATTTTCTGATTTGAATTGCAGCTTCTGCAGGTAATTGTCCAGATTGTCGAGTCGTTCTTCCCAAATACTGCGGTAAGTCTCAAGCCAAGCGTCCATTTCTTGGAACGGCTCCGAACGGAGATAGTAGTTCCGGCGATTTGCGACAGCCTGCACTTCGACAAGTCCGGCCTCTAACAGGACTCGCAGATGCTTCGAAGCTTGAGGCTGGCGCAGCCCAAGCCGGTCGGCGATTTCCCCAACAGTCAATGGGCCGCCATGCAGGAGCTCTATTATGCGTAAGCGGCTCGGTTCAGCCAGTGCGCTAAATGTCGTTATATCCATAATTCGTACGCTTCAATTATGAATGAATCAGCTTTTATACAGGGTACGGTGCGGGCTGTTTTTCCTGTTCCATTCATATCGGGCCACCTCATTCCATTTTATAGTTACCGTACTCATAAATTAAATATACCACCATCGGAATATTCCCGTCAACGAATATTCGAATATATATGTAATTTGAAAATAGGCCATCCCGGGGATGGCCTATACTGTCGAGAAACCCCGACGGTCTGACTGCATTGATATGCACTCTTAAAGCTTTTAGTGGTGAAATATTTCTTGCCTAAGCGGTGAAAGTGCCTTTGATTCATCTATGTACACAAAAGCGTCGTAACGCAGGGCCATAACAGACGGTACATAATTTCCGCGTTCGCGGCGGGGATTGTACACGACACCGATAGCCCGGTGCCCTACCGGCTCTAGGAAAGGCTCAGGGTCATGATCAAACAACAGGATTTTGTCGTATGCTCCTGCCTTGTGGATCAAATCTTCCCAGCTGCCTGATTGAGCTTCCGGTACCTCCATGGATTGCATTTCACCGCCCCACTGATCAGCTGCAATCACGGTGCCTCGATGAGTTCCGAAACCTACAACATATACACGGTCATCGCCGTGCTGCTCACGGAGCAACTGCCCAACGTTCACCATCCCATCTGCTTCCATGTCCGTCGCTCTCGCATCGCCGATATGCGTGTTATGCTCCCATACAATTGCCTTGGCATCCGGTCCGTGAAATGCTTTAATCCGATTAAGCGCCTCAACCATATGCCTATCCCGGACATTCCAGGAATCCGGGCCGCCTTGAACCATCGACCGGTAATATCGTTCAGCGTTCACCGCAACAAGAGCATTCAGTTCATCACTAAGAGCTGCTTCATCTTCTCCCTTGCTAAGCTGTCGTTTAACTTGTAGATTGGTCAATAACTTGACTACCTCTTCCTCGCAGCTTTCAGATAAGAAAGCTGCCGAAACTCCATAAGTTTGAGGATCGCGCTTGTAAGGATCAAAACAGTCAAAAGCTTTTTGTGCCGCCTTCAATTCCGGTGATCCCGTTTGCTTCAAATGACTGAGGATTTCATCCATGGACTCCCATAGGCTGTATACGTCGATTCCATAAAAACCGATCTTTCTTCCAGCAGAATTATTTTTGTTGAAATCATATAGCCATTCCGCGTAATGCATCACTTCATTATTTGCCCACATCCACGTTGGCCAGCGATTAAAATCCCGGAGAGCTTCTCTGATGTCCGCTGCAGTATCCGGATATTGTTTGATGTAACGGTTCAATGTGTAGCAGGACGGCCAATCCCCTTCCACGGCGATGAAGGAGAAGTTTTTTTCAAGTATCAAGCGCTTTGATAATTCCGCCCGCAATGTATAAAACTCGGAGGTACCGTGCGTAGCTTCTCCAAGCAGAACAAAATCAGCATCTCCGATCGCTTGAACGATCATGTCAAGATCATCTGTATTTTCGAGCTTATAAGCGCGCTTCTTAATTTCATCCACTATTTTTTCGCCATACACTTGCGTTCATTCTCCTTAACTTTTATTTTCATAGTTCGCTTTTCTTTCCGCTATATCCTTGCCTAGACTATCCTTTATTATGTGATCAAGTGAATAAGAATGATCCATCATGGCGGTTTACACGCATAGGATCTCGAAGTATTACGAATTATAAAAGGTAGCCTATGGGCGAACAACGATTGCGGAGGAATGCAAATGACGACAAGCAGACAACATCAGAAAGCGCATGGAACTGGGCAGATCGAAGAGCAATTAGAGCAGCAAATCCAAGCCGCTAAACAGATACAAGGCGAAAGCAGCCTCGATCAGGAAATCAAGGCTGCCGCTAATGAGCATTCGTCGGAATTGGATGAAATTATAGACAAATAAGCATGGAGCGCCTTAATGGCGCTCTTATTTTTGTTTATATTTTTTTTACATACTTACCTGTCAAATTAAACCTATTCAATACATTTATTCTTTGTCAATCGGATGTTGGATCTGGTCATTATAATGATCGAAAATCAAATGTCCTATCGAACTTTTTACGGCATAACTGATATTCTCGACAGACATACCTCTCGCTTTTAATTGTGATAAAAGCCATTCTTTTTTAATATCGTTTTGTCGCAGGTTGTCATCAATAATGCAACCGTCCATGATCAGTTCAACCGGAAACGATTGTTGAACGTCGGTTTGCAGGTTCATGTCTTTATGTATCACAGGCAGATATTCCGGCGTTCGCAGTACGGAGACTTTTCCATTTGGTTCAAGCACGGCATACTGAACTTCTTCAATGTTGAAAATATTTTTTTCTCTTAATTCCTGATTCAAGGTATCCAAAGTCATTTTCAATTTTCGCATGTTATTCTCCAGAATTTTGCCGTCTTGTATTAGGATTGTCGGCTGGCCAGAGATCCACTTGCGTAACGTTCGGTTCTTCAGAGCTAGAACCATTAACACATAAGCAATTCCACTGAAAGTAATCAGTGCCACCAGCAATTGCCAGATATTCATTTTTACATTAAATGCAATATTAGCGGTTATGGCGCCTAGTGTAATCGCTGCCACAAAATCGTGATAGGTCATCTGGGAAATCGTCGGCTTTCCAAGTATACGGGCAATAACCATCATGATCACGAAAGCAGCAGCGGACCTAATGATTATTTCAAACAGATGTTCCATCTACAACACCTTCCTAAATCACATGTAATTTCGATTCATAACCATTATTTTTAGTTTTTCCATCATTCGTGGATACCAATCGGCATGTTGGGGTGAAATATAGGAAATAACTTTCACAAAGCTTACTTATGGGAACAATGAAGTTTTTTTTTCAAAAAAAAAAAAAACCACTCCGAGGAGTGGTCAGCGCTCATGATGAGCGCTATAGGATTTGGATAGGAGTGGAGAGAAACCATACTGTACCTTTATTATATGTATACGCTTCCAAATTGTCAATAAGCGTTTTCATTTTTATTTATATGAATTGAAAGCGTTTAATAGCAATAAAAAACGTACACCCGATTAAAGGTGCACGTCATATCCTTTGGCCGAAAGCAATACAACCGCCTGATCCAAATATTCCTGGCTCCGGAATGAAAGTCTTAGAACGCCCGGCACGTCCTCCCTGCTCTCGATAATATGAATATTGCTCAGGTTAATAAGGCTATTCCCTAGCTCGCTGGTAATATTACCGATAATACCCGGATGATCCGGTACATCGACGTAGCAATCAAAGGCGGAATGAATCATTCCCTTGCGGCGCTCGGGCATTTTGCTGCGGAATTGTCCGGCTGTTTCGAATGCCTCTGCAATCGCATCGCCATCAGAGCTCTCTAGCATCGCGACGAATTTATCCGTTTCCTTGCGCCAATCGCGAAGCAATTCGAGCAGAACCTTGCGATTATTAATTAATATATCACGCCATAAAATCGGATCGCCGGAGGCAATGCGCGTAATATCGCGAAATCCCCCCGCAGCAAGCGATTCATACAGCTCGTTATTTTCATTGTATCCCCTTACCTGATTGACAAGCGAAACGGCAATGATATGCGGCAAATGACTGATTGCGCCCGCTATCTCATCATGCTCATTTGCGTCTACCCTTACGATATTCGCCTTCGTGTGGCTAAGAAGCTCAACTAAACGTTCCACGTCTTCCTCGGGCGTATGCGCGTCCGGTGTCAATACATAGAATGCATTCTCGTATAAATGCGAGGAGGCGGCTTCAACTCCCGAACGCTCAGAGCCGGCCATAGGATGTCCGCCAATAAACGTAGCTTGACCAAAATCAAGCGATTGTGCTCGAGCCATAACTGAAGCCTTCGTACTGCCTGCATCAGTTACAATACAGCCGGGCTTTAATTGAAATTGGCTCAGTTTCTCGATATACTCCTCGATATTTCCGACCGGTACGCAAACGAAAATAAAATCGGCCTGTTCAGCCGCCTCTTGCATCGACGTTGTCGCGTAATCGACTACGCCCCGCTGCACGTATTTCTCAATCTGAGAAGGACGATTCGAATGCCCGATTACGGTAATACCCGGTTTTCCTTTAAAGCAAAGGGCGATCGAACCCCCGATCAGCCCCACCCCAAAAATCGCTACAGTAGTCATAACTTTATCCTTGCACCGCCGATTCCTGCAAAACCTGTTCTAACGCCGCGATAAACTTTTCGTTTTGCTCCCGCGTACCGACCGTAATCCGGATATGATTCGGGTAATACGTCCAGCGTGGTCTCGAGATAATGCCTCTGCGCAGCAAGCCGTCAAACACCTCAGGTGATGAACGCTTCGTATCAACCATGATGAAATTTCCATATGCAGGGAAGTAGGATAAGCCAAGGCGATCAAATTGCTCGGATAAATAGTTAAGACCTTGTTTGTTTTGTTCACGGCAGTATTCAATAAAAGCTTTGTCAGCTAATGCGGCTTTCGCTGCTGCTTGCGCTGCCCGTGACGTATTGAACGGCTCACGCACCTGGTTCGTAAAGCGAATAACGTCAGGATGTCCGACGCCATAGCCGATCCGCAGTGCAGCTAAGCCATAAATTTTTGAAAAGGTGCGCAGCACGAGTAAATTGCGGTGCTCGCGCAGCAATTGAATGCCATCCGGAAATTCCGGATCATCAATATATTCGCCATAAGCCTCATCGAGCACGACCAGCACATCGGTAGGCACCTGCTTCAGAAAAGCAGACAATTCCGGCAGCGTCACGATCGTCCCTGTCGGGTTGTTAGGGTTGCAAATCCAGATGATTTTCGTACGGCTGTTCACCTTAGCCAGCATGGCAGGCAAATCATGTTTGCCTTCTTTTAGCGGTACCTCTACGATGCGGGCATTCTCGATCTCTGCATTATGTTTGTATTGGGGAAATGTTTCGTCCGCCATAATCGTCTCGTCACCGGGAACGATAAACGCTCTATTAATCATTAAAATAATTTCGCTTGAGCCTGTGCCGAAAATAATTTGATTCGTATCTACGCCAAGCTCTTCCGCCAGCGCTGCTGTCAGCTCGACGCTCGCGCCGTCGGGATAAATATTTAAATTGCTTAATTCCTCGATGACTGCATTTTTAACCTGTTCGGAACAGCCGAACGGATTTTCATTAGATGCCAGCTTAATGACTTCCTTTAATCCCAGCTCCCTCTTGACATCTTCAACCGGCTTTCCAGGTTGATAAACGGGAAGGTGGATGATATTACTTTTGGGCTGCATAAGCCGTTCACCTCTTTTATAATTGACTAGTCTAATTACTTGAACCATTGTCTCATATCTGTTTAAGGTTTTAAAGTTTTTTTACAAGAGAAGAGCCCCTTGCTCGCTGCAAGAGGCTCTTCTTTCACTTACTATATCATTAGCCCTTTAGCTGAGCGACAAAATCACCGATTTGCTTCAGGCCTGCTTCGCGCTTGTTCGGATCCTGCAGCAGCGGAATAACATCCTCAATCAGACGCACGATGGCGCTGCCTACGATTACACCGTCACACTGCTTTTCAAAGCGAGCCACCTGCTCGCGGCTTGAAATACCGAAGCCTACGGCAATCGGCAAATCAGTCGCTTCGCGGACCGTAGATAGAAACTCGTCTATGCCGGTATGAAAATCAGCTCTCACGCCCGTTACGCCAAGCGAAGAGACGCAATAAACGAAGCCTTTTGCCTTGCGGGATATGCGAATAACACGATCCTTCGAGGTAGGAGCAACCAGCGGAATAAGATGAACGTTGGCCGCTTCCGCAAGCTGCCTGACCTCTTCATCCTCTTCGATCGGCAAATCAGGAATAATGAGACCGCTAATGCCTTTGCTCTGTACAAGCTCGAAGAAAGCGTTCAAGCCATATTGATATACCGGATTGTAGTAAGTAAACAAAATAAACGGCATGGTAACTCCTGCTTCACGCGCCTGCTCGGCTACTTGAATACAATCCTTTAAAGTAATGTTGTTATGAAGCAAAGCCCGCTCGGAGGCGCGTTGAATGACAGGTCCGTCCGCCAGCGGATCGGAATAAGGAACACCTAGCTCGATCATGTCAGCGCCGGCTTTTTCAAGAGCTTGGATGATCGCGACAGAAGTTTCCAGATTAGGATCCCCCATCGTAAGAAAAGGAATGAGCGCCGTCTTGTTTTCGGCTTTAAGACGTGCAAACGTCGTATCAATGTGATTCATGCTTGTCTACCCCCAAATATCCCATTATCGCCTCAACGTCCTTGTCTCCCCGACCGGACAAGCTGACAACGACTACTTTGTCTTTATCAAGCGTTGGCGCAAGCTTGATCGTCTGAGCAATCGCATGCGCGGATTCAAGCGCCGGAATAATGCCTTCCGTGCGGGACAGCAGCTGCAGCGCTTCGAGCGCCTCAGCATCGGTTACAGGCACATAATCAGCGCGGCCGGAATCCTTCAGGTAAGCATGCTCCGGCCCGATACCCGGATAATCTAGCCCTGCGGAAATCGAATGCGCCGGTTGGACCTGTCCATGCTCATCCTGCAGCACGTAGCTCAATGAGCCTTGGAAAACGCCGTGACGTCCTTTGGTCATCGTTGCTGCGTGTTCGTTCGTATCTACGCCGCGGCCTGCTGCCTCAACACCAAGCAGCTTCACGCCATCATCATTGATGAACGGGTAAAATATGCCCATCGCGTTGCTGCCCCCGCCTACAGCTGCTACCACGTAATCCGGCAATCTGCCTTCATCCGTCAAAATTTGCTGACGCGCCTCGTCTCCAATAATGCGCTGGAAATCGCGGACCATCAACGGATAAGGATGCGGACCGGTAGCCGATCCCAAAATGTAGTACGTATCCTCGACATGGCTAACCCAGTAACGCAGCGTTTCGTTGCAGGCATCCTTGAGCGTTCTTGTGCCAGACAGAACGGGAACCACCTCGGAGCCGAGCAGCTGCATACGGAAAACGTTAAGCTGCTGGCGCTTCATGTCCTCCTCGCCCATAAATACCTTACACTCAAGCCCAAGCAAAGCAGCGATCGTAGCGGATGCTACGCCATGCTGTCCTGCGCCGGTTTCCGCAATAATTTTTGATTTCCCCATACGCTTGGCAAGCACGCCCTGACCGATCGTATTGTTAATTTTATGTGCGCCCGTATGGTTCAGGTCTTCGCGTTTTAAGTATATTTTCGCGCCGCCTAGATGCTTGCTTAACCGTTCAGCATAGTACAACGATGTCGGCCGGCCCGAATATTTATGCAATAAATAACGAACCTCGTCTTGAAACGCCTGATCCTTCGAATAATGAAGGTAAGCCTCCTCGAGCTCTAATAATGCGTTCATTAACGTTTCCGGCACATATCTACCGCCGAATTTTCCAAAGCGTCCATTCTCATCTGGTAATTGTGTCATGCTTCCATCACCCTTCTTACAAATAATCGGATTTTATCAATATCCTTCCGTCCATCCGTCTCTACACCGCTAGATACGTCAATGCCGCCCGGGGCATACGTCCTCAGCAGCTCCTGGACATTCCCTTCATGCAGACCGCCTGCCACATAAAGCGTTATGCCAAGCTCCTCAGCCGCTTTATTATATTCTTCTATCGCTTGCCAGTCGAAAGTCTGACCAGTACCGCCGCCGGGCGCATCAATAAGCACCGCATCAACAGCAGATCGATAGGGAGACAGCTGCTCAAACGCCGAGCTTGAATCACTCTTTCCGGCATCCCGCTTAATGGAAAATACTTTCCATACTTGTACATTCAGCTTCTCGCGTACTTCCAGACAAAACTCAGCCGGTTCATTGCCGTGAAGCTGAACAACGTCTAACGGGGCTTCGTCTAAAATAGCCTGCAGGTTCGCAAACGTTTCGTTGACGAAAACGCCTACTGTCTTCGGATGCGCTCCGCCCGCTGCCTTTAAATGTGCGACAGCCTTTATAAGCTGCGCAGCAGTCTTTTTATCTACCTGCCGCTTGCTAGGAGCAAAAACGAAGCCGATTTCGTGAATCGGCAAGCCGTCCATCGCTTCAATCGTTTGGACATCCTTCAGACCGCAAATTTTAATACGCGGCAGCTGCTTCATCGAACCCCCACCGGGCCCATTAGATCGTGAACCGCTTGACCAACATGCTCATGACGCATAAAATGCTCGCCGATCAGTACACCGTGTGCGCCAATCGATTGCAAGTAATCCATGTCCGCCTTACCCGCAATGCCGCTTTCACTAATAACGGTAACGTTTTTCGGCATTAGTCCGATAAGAGCTTCGGTTGTTTTCAAATCCGTAACGAATGATTTCAAATCACGATTATTAATGCCGATCAGTGTTGCTTTGTTTAGCTCAAGCACGCCTTCGAGCTCTTCCTGGTTGTGCACCTCTACAAGCACATCCATTCCGATAGATTTTGCAAGATCATGAAATTCTCCCAGCTGCGACGGAGTCAAAATAGCTGCTATGAGCAAAATCGCATCAGCCCCGATTAAGCGGGCTTCATAAATTTGACGATGATCGATCGTAAAATCTTTTCTTAAAAGAGGCACCTTAACCGTCTGTCTTACTGCGCTAAGAAATGAATTAGAGCCTTGGAAGTAATCACGGTCTGTCAATACGGATATGCAATCCGCTCCTGCTGCTTCATAAGCAGCGGCTAGCGTCGTCGGCTCAAAATCAGGGCGGATCAGCCCTTTGGAAGGCGATGCTTTCTTCACCTCGGCAATAAGTCCCATACTGCGGTTGCGGCCAGCAGCTGTTAACGCATGCTCAAAGCCTCTGCACGCCTCAAGCGCTGCGATTTGTTTCTCTGCTTCCGCAAGATCAAAGCGGGCAGCGAGCTCTTCAACCTCCGCCTGCTTCGTTGCTACAATTTTATCCAGAAACATGTGCCAACTCTCCTGTCGTTTGAATAAGGCTGACGAGCTTCCGCTGCGCCTCGCCGGAATCGATAACCTTGGCCGCTATCGCCACGCCCTCGCTAAGCGATGCTGCCAAGCCGCCTACGTAGATGCACGCACCGGCATTCGCAAGCACGATATCGCGATAAGCTCCGCGCTGCTCTCCTGAGAAGATCGCGCGGATAAGCGCCGCGTTCACTTCCGGTTCGCCGCCCATCACCTCTGAGATCGGCCAGCGTGTCAGTCCAAGCTCCTCTGGCGTTATATTATAGGTTGTAACCTTTCCGTCCAGCAGCTCCGAGATTTGGGTTGAAGCAGAAATACTAATTTCGTCCAGCCCGTCATGGCTGCTCACGACGAGCGCCCGCTTTAGGCCGAGCTCCCCCAGCACCTCAGCAACCGTCGAGGTCCGCGCCCGGTCATACAAGCCAAGCAGCTGTCTATCTGCTCCTGCCGGATTCGTAAGCGGACCAAGCATGTTAAAGATTGTCCGAATGCCAAGCTCGCGACGCGGAACGGCCGCATGTCGAAGCGATGGATGATACAGCTGCGCGAACATGAAACAAATACCAATTTCCTGCAAGCATTGCGCTGCTTGCTCCGGCGTAATTGTAATTTGCACGCCGAGCGCCTCCAGCACATCGGCACTGCCCGTCTTCCCTGACATCGCACGGTTACCATGCTTGGCAACCCGAATGCCGGCAGCCGCAGCGATGATGGACGAAGCCGTTGAGATGTTGAATTTATGAATGCCCGATCCGCCTGTTCCGCACGTATCCAGCAAGCCCTCCTGTTCCGTATGGAGGTGGCTCGAATGCGCGCGCATCGCCTCGGCGAACCCGGTAATTTCATCCTTCGTCTCGCCTTTCATCCGCATGGCAGTGACAACTCCAGCGATTTGTGCCGCCGTAGCTTCGCCGCTCATGATGATGTTCATGACCGCATTAGCCTGCGCTCTTGTGAGATCGGAGCCGCCAATAAGCTGACTTAACGCTTGCTGCATCGTTATCGCTTCAGTTCCCTGCATTATTGACCAAGCCCCTCTCCAGCCTTGACGTAATAATCCATATTAATGGAATTAAAGCTCTCTTGCGGGCTCTTCGGCTGCGCAAAGATCGCTTCCGCGGCGCGGATCGCCTTGAGCATGCCCTTGGCCTTATTCACCGTCTCCATGTATTCGCTCTCCGGTACGGAATCCCATACGATGCCCGCTCCTGCTTGTACATAGGCTTTGCCGTGCTTGAAAATAATCGTCCGGATCGTAATGCATGTATCCATGGACCCGCCGAAGCCTAAGTATCCGATAGCGCCAGCGTAGGCGCCGCGCGCTTCATTTTCCAGTTCCGCGATGATTTCCATCGCTCTCAGTTTTGGTGCGCCCGAGACAGTGCCCGCCGGCAGACAGGAAACGAAAGCATCGAAGAAGTCCTTGTCCTTATGAAGCTTGCCGGAAACGTTTGATACGATATGCATAACATGGGAATACCGCTCGATTTCCATAAATGAATCGCATTTTACCGTACCGAACTCGGACACGCGTCCGATATCATTGCGTCCAAGGTCAACAAGCATCAAATGCTCAGCGCGTTCCTTCTCATCAGCAAGCAGCTCAAGCTCAAGCGCTTTATCCTCTTCAGCCGTTTTGCCGCGCGGTCTAGTGCCTGCAATCGGCCTTGTCTCTACCCGATCGCCGTTTACTTTCACAAGCGCTTCCGGCGACGTCCCGACAATGACCTCCTCGCCCATTTTCAAATAATACATATACGGGGATGGATTCATCGTCCGGAGCACCCGGTACACATGCAGCGGATCGATATCCGTATCGATGTTGAAGCGCTGTGACAGTACCACCTGGAAAATGTCTCCTGCGCGAATGTACTGTTTCGCCTGCTCAATATTAGAAATGAACTGCTCCTTCGTTACGTTCGATTGGATATCTCCCAGCTCGTAATCAACCTGAACGGATCCGCCGGCCGTTACGGGTATAGTCACAGGCTGCTGCAACCGTTCAATCGTCGCTTCAATTTTGGCTGCCGCCGCCTCGTAGCTTTTGGCGATTTCCTTATCCGTAGCACCATCGGCAATATGAACGTTACCGACAATTTGCAGCTGCTGCTTGAAATGGTCGAACACGATTACTTGATCGCAGAACATAAATTGCATATCGTTCATGTTCAAATCATCAATTCTGTGTGCGGGAAGTTTCTCGTAATATTGCAGCAAATCATAGCCAAAAAATCCGATAGCACCGCCTGTGAACGGAGGCAGCTCTGGAAGCGACGGGCTGCGGAAGGAACGCAAATGAGCCTTTAAAAGCTCGATCGGCTTATCTTTAAGCACATGCTTCTCTCCATTACGCTCAAGCACCATCTCGCCATTCTTACCGTAAAGCATCATGAACGGATCTGTTCCGATAAACGAATAACGCGCCCATTTCGCTCCGCCTTCGACGCTCTCCAGCAGAAAGGCGTGATTCTCCTTTGCAAAATGCTGGAATAGCCTTATTGGTGTTTCAGTATCCGCCATCATGTAGCGAACGATCGGAATTAAATTGTATTGACTGGCAAGACGTGTAACATGCTGCAGCTCATTTGACATCCCGAACAACCTCCCTGTGTAATAATCATTTCTATCCATATGAACAAAAAAAGCTCCTGCAAAAGCAGGAGCGTTGGTTTAGATGATGACGGAAGTGTGTAAGCGGAAAAAGACATAATTGTAGGTAAAGTCAAAAAGCGCTTATACTATCCTCCGCACCTATGCGCGCAAGAAAAGTTCAGCTCCTTCAGCAAAACCCGTACAAATAACTGCCTCACTCTGCTTCTCTCAACTAGTCTCGACTCATCTCAACTCAGCTCATAACCCTGCTCTGCTCTCTCACTTACGTTACTAAATATACAACAACGAACACCCGTGCGTCAACAAAGGGATTGTTATGATGATGAGCTTAACAAGTGTAAACGGCATTTGCCGTCATTGGACGGTAAATGCCTGCTTTGCTTTGAAATAAATGCAGCGCACATGATTCAAATGTATAAGAGCTAATATTTGAATAATAGCTTTAAGCTTTGGACAAGTCTGGACGAAGCGCTTTCGCGCCGCTTAAATAAACATGACGTATTTCCGCTTGCGTTTTGTCCGTGTTGATTAACACCATCAGTCTGATGCATCGTTCTAGACTGCCCTTTACCGGAACTTCCAATGCACACATAAGCGGAACAAGCTCCCAGCCGTTCATTTGACGAATCGCACGAGCCGGGAATGTCTCGTCAAGATCGTTCGTAACGGTCACGAATACGCTGCAAATGTCGTCCGGCACAATCTCATTGTCAGCGACGATCGCATTCAGCATCTCAATCGTTGCATTCAAAATCGGCTGCTCTTCATTGACATCAACGGTAATCGCACCGCGAATTCCTCTAACACTCATTACTGCTCCGCCTCCTGTTTCAATTGCTCCACAATTTCCCGCACCCATTGCACGGGCACATCGGGTTTTATTTCGACTTCGCCAATGGCTGTTGGAACAACAAATACCATCGTACCCTCTGCAAATTTTTTATCGTGCATCATCGCATCCATAATCTTGTCTACGTCAATATGCTCAGGCAACCGCACAGGCAGCCCGCATTTCGCAAGCACCCGCTTCGTTACCGTGTATACCTCTTCAGGCGCACCATAACGCAGACCGAGCTTCGCCGATCCAATCATGCCGATCGATATCGCTTCGCCATGCATAAATTCGCCGTAACCGGCGACCGCTTCTATGGCATGACCAATCGTATGACCTAAATTCAAGATGGCCCTGAGATCGTTCTCCCGCTCATCCTTCGATACCACGGCCGCTTTCACGCTGCAGCCTTTATACAAAGCATAACCAAGCGCTTCAGCGTCGAGCGCAAGCAGCTTTTCGGAATTGTTCTCACACCAATCAACGAACTGTTCATCCCAAATGAGGCCATGTTTGACCACTTCAGACAAGCCGCCGCTCACGTCTCTTGGAGGCAGCGTCTGAAGCGTATGCAAATCATACAAGACCAGCTCAGGCTGATGGAAAGCTCCGATAATATTTTTGGCAAGCGGATGATTGACTGCTACTTTGCCGCCTACGCTGCTGTCATGCGCCAATATCGTAGTTGGAACCTGAACGAATTTAATGCCGCGCATATAAGAGGCAGCCACAAAGCCTGCAAGGTCCCCTACAACACCGCCGCCAAGCGCCACGATAGCAGATTTCCTGTCCAGCCCTGCTTCCAACGCTTTCGTGACAAGAGACTCAAGCATCGTCAATGACTTCGAGCTCTCCCCTGAAGGAACGACTACACTCGACGTCTTGAAGCCTGCGCCCGCCAGCTCTGATTCAAGAGCATGCAAATGGAGTTCGGCTACATGGCTGTCTGTAATGATCAGCAGTGGAGATTTCTTGCTAATTCCGTGCTTTATGAAGTAGGAGGAAGCCTCCTGCAGGAGGCCCTCTCCGATGTATATGGGATAAGAACGGTCGCCTAATTCAACTGTAAGCTCACGCATCCTTAGTACCGTCCCAGCTGTTCAAGGTAATTGTTCAAGTTAGCGCGAATTTCCTCGATGGAATCGCCGCCGAACTTTTCAAGAAAGGCTTTGGCAACTTCCCAAGCAACAACATGTTCCATAACAACGCTGGCAGCCGGCACTGCACAGCTGTCGGAACGCTCTACTTGTGCGGTAAATGGCTCTTTCGTATCGATATCTACGCTGCGAAGCGGTTTATAGAGCGTCGGAATCGGCTTCATCACGCCGCGTACGACGATTTGCTCCCCGTTCGTCATACCGCCCTCGAAGCCGCCAAGGCGATTCGTTGCACGATGATAGCCGCGTTCCGCATTATACATAATTTCATCATGAACCTGCGAGCCGCGAAGCTTAGCCGCTTCGAAGCCAATGCCGATCTCGCAGCCTTTGAATGCATTGATGGATACGACCGCTTGCGCAATACGACCATCAAGCTTGCGGTCCCACTGCACGTGGCTGCCTAGACCGATTGGCACGCCTTCGATAATGCATTCCACAATGCCGCCGATGGAGTCGCCCTCCGCTTTAATTTGATCGATATAATCCGTCATCTTCTGTTCGGTTTCCTTGTCCACGACACGAACGGAGGATTCCTCCGTCAACCGGATCAACTCATCGACAGGAAGCTGATTAGCTGGCGCTTCAATTTCGCCGATACTAATAACTTGTCCGGCTACTTTAATGCCGAATTCCGCAAGCAATTGGCGGGCTACCGCACCGACAGCTACACGGGCAGCCGTTTCACGGGCGCTTGAGCGCTCCAATACGTTGCGCAAATCCTTCAGATCATATTTCAGACCGCCGTTCAAATCCGCATGACCCGGACGCGGGCGATGAACGCGGCGCTTCTCTTCGTCACTGCCTTCGATTGGTTCAATATTCATAACAGAGGTCCAGTGCTTCCAGTCATTGTTTGCCACGACAAGCGCTACAGGAGCTCCAGTCGTTCTGCCATGACGCACGCCTCCGACAATGTTAGCGGTGTCTTTCTCGATTTGCATCCGACGTCCACGACCATGACCCTTCTGGCGACGGTGCAGCTGAAAGTTCAATTCCTCGAAATCAATAGTCAAATTACTTGGCAGTCCTTCAATTATAGCTGTTAATTGGGGACCATGCGTTTCTCCAGCTGTCAAATACCTTAAACTCAACCAAAGCTCCTCCTTCAAAGCAAGCCTATAAGCGCCTGCTATGCTTTACTGCACTAAACATCTTTGCTCATTATAGTACAGCGCATCCGGTTTGACAAGAATTTGAACCCGCCGGGCGCCGCAGTCCGGGCAATAAAAGAGGCCGGCGGAATCGTCCTGTTGAAAGACAATTCCGCCAGCCTGAACCGCTTGCCGCTTATTAACTGTTGACCGATCTTTTCACAAGCAGCGCTTTTCCATCTTTCGTTAGCATCGGATCATTGATGAGTCTCGTCATTTGTCCGCTGTCTACTCCGATAATTTGCGCGCATTCCTGAATCGATATAAAACCACGCCTATAGGCGGCAATAACCTTACGCTTATCCATCGGTTGCTTCATCCTCCAAGTCATTTACGTTATAACTAGTATAGGAGAAGTTAGAAATCGGTATACATGCCCCTTAAACTCGGCGGTAAAAGAAGGTATCCGCGGTTTCAAATCCGTATTGGGCTGGCGAGAAAATCTGCTCCGTGCTTCCAACAAATAGCAGTCCGCCAGGCTTAAGCGCCTTAGAAAACTTATGATACAGCAGATGTTTTGCTTCTTCCGTGAAGTAGATCATCACATTCCGGCATACGATTAAATCAAACGAGCTGTCGAAAAGATCATGCAGAAGGTTTTGCTGCTTGAATTGTATGAATTGCTTCAATGAGTCCGAGACTAGATAAGCGCCATCCGCCTGCCTAAAATATTTTTGCCGATACGCCTGCGGAACGTCGCGCAGCGAGCGCTCCAAATAACTGCCTTCCATCGCCTTCTGCAGCACATTCGAATCTAAATCCGTCGCCAGAAGTGAGGAACGCTGCAGCACTCCGAGCTCCGATAAAATCATTGCAAGCGTATAAGGCTCCTCTCCCGTAGAGCAAGCCGCACTCCACACCTTTAGGCGGTTTGCAGTACTAAGCATCTCTGGGAAAAAGCGTTTTTGCAAAACCTCCCAACGGGAAGGATTTCTCCAAAATTCGGAAACGTTAATCGTCATGCGATCCAAAAATTCATTAAGCATGCTGCGGTTTTGTTCAATGGCTTTCCAGTAATCCTCGAAATTATGAAATCCATGCTTCATTCGCAATGTGGTCAGCCTGCGCTTCATTTGGGCTTCCTTGTACTGCGACAAATCGATGTCGGTCTTTTGCTTTATCCGAACGATAAATTGTGAGAAATCACGATCTTCAAGCATTGCTTCCTCCATCACTAGTTGTCTGGAAAATCAAATCCACCGCTGAATCGTATGCTCGTAGTCAACAAGCTCTTCCTTGGAGAAGAAAATACCGATCTCTCTTTCCGCATTGGCTGCCGAATCGGAGCCGTGAATAAGATTGAAATTCGTATGTACCGCTAAGTCGGAACGAATTGTTCCCGGAAAAGCGTCCAGCGCATCGGTCTTGCCAATTAGAGCGCGAGACAGTGCTATCACGTTGTCGCCCTGCCATACCATCGCAAAAACCGGACCTGATACGATGAAATCGAGGAGCGGCTCGTAAAATCCTTTGCCCTTATGCTCTTCATAGTGCCGCTCTGCAAGCTCGCGGCTAATGACCATAAATTTGGCTGCCGACAGCTGCAGTCCCTTTCTTTCAAATCTCGAAACGATCTCGCCAATCAAGCCACGCTGAACGCCATCCGGTTTAATCATCAGAAAAGTTCTCTCCATCTCCAACCATTCCTTTCAAATTTGCATAATTAATAATTACGTTTACCGACAAAATGTGCAATGTCGATCAAGTTCTTTTTCGCTGTCACATTAGGTAATCCCTCTAATGCGGTAAGAGCTTTTTTTATATACCGGTTCGCGAGCTGATCCGCAAGCTCTCCTCCGTCGCTATTCCTTATCATTTCGATAGCGCGCCCTGCATCCTTTTTCCCCCCATGCTCTCGAAGCGCCGAGATTTCGCTTAACAGCGGACCGCGCGTTTTCAAGTCCTGCAAAGCGAGAAGAACAGGCAGTGTTATGTTACCTTGACGCATATCGGAACCGGGCGGCTTGCCGATTTGCTTCTCCGTTCCATAGAGATCAAGCAGGTCGTCACGAATTTGAAACGCCATACCGACATTATAACCGTATCGATACAAGCGATTAGCCGTCATACGATCGGTATTTGCCGCAACGGCGCCAAGCTGACAGCTTATGGCGATCAATAAAGCCGTTTTGCGCCTTATTCGAAGCAAATAATTACGAATGGATTGCTCTGTATTAAAGAAATCGCGAATTTGTTCCATCTCGCCGATACACATCTGTACAAGCGCATTTGATAAAATTTGATGAATTTGCGGATTAGGAAGCTGAGCTGCAATGGTTAACGCTTTACCGTGAATAAAATCTCCCGTGTACATCGCGATGCGATTGTCCCACTTGGATTTGACAGTAAGCTGTCCGCGACGAGTATCAGCATCGTCAATGACGTCGTCATGCACAAGCGAAGCCATATGTATAAGTTCAAGAGGTACTGCGACCCGCTTCATCACATCAAGCCGGTAATCGCCGAATTTACCGGCAAGCAGCACGAAGATCGGTCTGATCCGCTTTCCTCCGGCTTTGAGCAGGTGCAAAGAAGCCTCGCCGAGCAGCACATGGTCATCCGACACGCTCCGCTCCAGCTCCTGTTCGATCTGATTTAGGTCGCCTTTCATCTTTGCATACAAGTCTAATAGTTTCATTCTTTCACCTATTGGGCAGATTGGTCTTCAAAAAAAGTAAGCTCCACTTCATTCGCCAGCAGTCCAAGCTGCTTGGAATAATCAAAATATAACTTAAGTCCTTCTTGCAGCTTGCTCCCAAAATCATATTGAAGCGAATGAAAGTACATCTCCCAGTACGTCGATACTCCTCCAAGCTGCGAGCAGGCTTGCTCAATTAGCGGACCAAGATGAGCCTTATTATACTGTTTGCTCGCATCCAGTGCCTTATGCACAGTATGTATGGCTTCTGGTGATGCTATAGCTACTTCTTTACGTGCTGCAACTACGGCATACGTCATGCCAAGACCCGTCCACTGGTTCCACAATTGTCCTAAGTCAATGACATGCAGCCCATGTTCCCGCCAGGATGCTTGGATAGCAGGGTCACCAATTATGAGCGCCGCATCTGAAGTCTCCAGCATTCGATCAAGATCGGGCGCTTCTGTTACATATTCCGGATTGCAGTCAAAGTGCAAAGCCATCAAAATTTTTAACAAATTGACGGAAGTCGCCGATGTCGCCGTAACCGCAATCCGGTCAGGCCGCTTTCGCTCAATCGGCTCCTTCATAAACAAAAGAATTGAGTTTACAATGCCGACTGAGCCGACCGACAATTCCGGAAGCAGCACATATTCAGACGCGTTTTGTCCATAGGAGAAGGACGAAATGGCCGATACGTCTAATTCACCGGACTTCAGCATCCGGTTTAATTCAGAAGGTACGCGCTTTATCACATTAAAGAGATTCCCATCTGCCCGCTCCTCGAACTGATGAAATAGCGGCCAAGCATTCGCGTAATCAATTCTTCCGATGGTGATCGGGCGATTCATGCCCATTCTGTTCATCTCCCCATCTTCTGTACAAATCATGTTCGATTGCCATATTATCAAGTAGTTTGCCAACCATGAAATCAATCATTTCATCCATCGATTGCGGTTTGTAATAAAAAGCCGGCATAGCCGGAATGATTCTAACACCAAGGCGCGCTAACTTCAGCATATTTTCGAGATGAATAGCATGAAGAGGCGTTTCTCTTGGGATGATAAGCAGCTGCCGATTCTCTTTAAGCATGACATCCGCAGCTCTAGTCATCAAATCATCGGAAATGCCGTGCGAGATTGACGCAAGCGTCCCCATCGAGCACGGCACAATAACCATTCCTTGAACGCGGTAAGAACCGCTTGCTATGCTTGCGCCAATATCCGCATTCGGATGGAACACAAGCCTTTTGTCAGCAACAGCATCGCCGAAGCGCTGTTCAAGCGCAGCTGAGCGACGTGTCGTCTCCCAGCCGAGCTCTTCCTTCAGCACACGCCAGCCTGCTTCCGTAACGACCAAATGAACCTCGTAATTCATCTGGAGAAGCACTTCGATGAGCCGGATGCCGTAAATGGAACCGCTGGCTCCTGTAATACCGACCACCCATCGATTCTTCCACCCGGGTACATATACATCCTTGCTGCCGGCTACCATTGGTGAATCACCAACAAATCAACGATTGTAAATAAAAACAGCACGACGCTAAGTGTACCGTTCATTCCAAAAAACGCAGTTTGGACGCGTGACAAATCGTTAGGGCGAACAAGCCAGTGCTGGTAGAACAACAACGAAATGGAGATTAACGTTCCCAGCAAATACATCCAGCTCAGGTCCGTTAGCCAAAACAACGTAACAAAGCCGATTGCCGTAACGACATGCAGCGAACGTGCGATCCAAAGCGCTCCTGCAATGCCAAACCGAGCGGGAATCGAATACAAGCCCGCATTACGGTCATATTCAAAATCTTGAGTCGCATAAATGATATCAAAGCCTGCGATCCACAAAGCAACCGTTATAAACAGAAGCCATGCAGCCGGATCAAATCCGCCTGTAATCGCAACCCAGCCGCCAAGCGGCGACAGCGCGATCGTTAAGCCTAAAATAATATGGCATAGCCATGTGAAGCGCTTCGTGTACGAATAGAGCACCAGCATCACAACTGCGATTGGCATCAGCTTAAGTGCGATCGGCGCCAAATTCGCAGTGGCGACGAACAGCAAAACGAAAGAAACGATAATAAACAACAATACCTCCGCCGACTTAAGCAAACCAGCAGGAAGCGCCCGTTTCTCCGTACGCGGGTTGCGCAGATCAATCGCTTTATCGATGAGGCGATTCAAGCTCATCGCTGCGCTGCGGGCCCCGAACATCGCTAGCGTAATCCAGCCGATCTCTCCCCAGGAAGGAAGACGCTGCTCCATCATCACTGCGCCCAAAATTGCTCCCATAAAAGCGAACGGTAATGCAAAAACCGTATGTTCAAACTTAATCATTTCTAAAATAATGCGTAGTTTGCGAATCATTGCTGCTTCTTCTCCTTTGTCCCCATATGCAGCGCAGCTACTCCGCCGGTCAGAGGATATGCCTTCACCTGCTGAAGACCCGCTTCTTCAAACAGCTCTGCAAGCTGCTGTCGACCGGGGAACATTTTGAGCGATTCTGGAAGCCATTTGTATTCTTGAAAGCTCTTTGCAATAAACTTGCCCATTAATGGCAATAGACGCTCGAAATATAAGTTGTACATGGCTTTGAAGGGCTGCCAGGTGGGTTTGGAAACTTCTAAGCATACCACCTTACCACCCGGTTTCACGACGCGCCGCATTTCATTTAAAACTTGTAAATAGTCAGGCACATTGCGAAGACCGAAGCCAATTGTAACGAAATCGAAGGTGTTATCCTCGAAAGGCAGGCTCATTGCATTTCCTTGAATTAACGTAATTTGCTTATTTAATCCAAGCTTTTCTACTTTAACGGCTCCGACGTCGAGCATGTTTTGACTAAAATCCAGCCCAACGACCTTCCCGGTTACGCTTGCGTCTGCAAGTGCAATCGTCCAATCGCAGGTGCCGCAGCAAAGATCAAGCGCGGTTTGTCCAGGCGCTACGTTCATTTGCTTCATCGTAAATTTACGCCAAGCCTTGTGGCGTCGAAAGCTGATGAGATCATTCATCAAATCGTATTTCGGTGCAATCCGTTCAAATACGCCATGTACATGGCTTTTGGAGTTCGTATCCATCGTTTATGTCACCTCATCTCGTTGAGTGCAGGCGTGAAACCGGTATGTTCGTTTAACAGTGCATCGACGATCACAGTCAACTCACTGAACAACTTGTCCGATTCCAGCTTGCCAGCTAATGACTTCACGGCATCCGCTGAATGTTTCAGCTTCGCTTTGAGCTGGCTGCGCACATTATATTTTTCCGCCAGACTGTAAATGAATGCAGGCTCCTGCATGCGCTGATTAAGCTGCTGACGCTCCTCTTCGGTACCCTCTTGCAGCAGATGCCAGTAGGCCCAACTCTTATCGAATCGAGCCGGACTTTCCATGCGGATGATTTCATCAACCAAGGCCTCGCAGCGGCAAACGCCGTCAAGTATCTCTGACCAGCCGTGAGACAGCGAACCCTCCAATACGTCTGAGAAAATTTGAAACAAGGTGGCTTTAAGCTGCACCGTGAGGCTCAAATATTCCTCCGCGGACATTTTGAGCTGTCTCATCCGGACATAAAGATTTACTTTCAGCCTGTTCACTTCGGAGACCGCGCCGCTGATTTTGGAAATCATGTCAATTTGGCCGGCTTGCGAAAGCAATTGATAAAATGTCGCACTAAAATAATCCCCTGCAAGCACCTTTAGCTGTCTTGAGCGCATTTCCGGCTCAGTCCGCCGCTCCAGGTCCGTATCGATTAAATCATGCGTGTCCATCCCTAGCTGTACGAGTGATACGACAAGCGTATAGAGTTCGCTGTGCGTCTTGTGAGGCTCCTGCTCATTCAGAAACGCATAGAGCAAGCGAAGCCGTGCGTCGGGAAAGTCAGGAAGCGCCGTATGTGCTTGAATGATGTCGTGATCCACATACTTTTGAGCTATTTCAGGTATACGGTATGTTTTCATTTGGGGAAGCCTCCGAACAGAGAAGCGCAAATCGCCGCTCAATAATCTAAACTATTATAGCACAACTTTTTCTAAAGAGCATACGATTCAACCCTGTTGTTCAACAAATTGCAACATACATCCCTTTTAAAGCTGCGAAATGGAGGCAGGCTTCACAGTAAATCCCGACACCGGTCCAAACCGCTCTTCCCACGCTGAGGTGAAGCTCACCCGCAGTCTTTTTCGCCATAGCTCATCATGCACCGGATCAGACTGGGCAAGCCGGTCCATCTCTTGAATGAGCCAGTCGTCTGTTTTCCTCACATCGACAGCGGCAAGCAATGCTGCGCCGTCCGGCTTCTCCTCAACGATCCGGATAAGCACACGCTTCACGTTTTCTAATTGCAGGAAGGAGACACGCACCAGTTTCTCTACATCCGCAAACCATAACGAGGGTCTGCCCCCGCTTGCGCTGACTCTCATGTCAACGGACAATATCCCATTGCTCCACTCTGCCTTACTCAAGCGTTCATTTAGCTGAATGGCGATAAGAACGTCCACTAAATTGCTGTTGGTAAGCCTAACGGCCGGTGTCGCGTGAAAGACAGCCACTTCGCCTGGATTCGCTTTGTGCTGCCATGCTGCATGTGGAAGCCAAGTGAATAATAACGTTACCGCTACAGCGGTCATACATGCGGTTAGGAGTGGTTTTCCGATGTTCACCCTGCACCTCCAACTATTTGCTCATCATCCGAAACTAGTTCATACTTCATTGTACGAGCGGTGCAGGATGAATATTCGGACAGTAAGCAGGCAAAAAAAAAGCAGGCTTCGCCTGCCTTGCACGTGCTTGCTACTGATCGGTTTCCATTGTTCCGTATTTCGTCATTACGACCGCTTTACCGCGAATTTTAATTGCCGATGTATGATCGGTAAATTGGCAAATTAAAATTTCATTTTTGTCCAGCTTTTCCGTATGATGAAATTTTGTGTCCAGTCCGCGTGTTAAACCGATGACTTGAACGCCCTGATCCTTTGCTTTTACAACAATATACTCGCCATGTGCAGGCTCCATCGTTATCCCTCCGCATCCGAAATTCCAAACTATCCATGTGAATTATAGTGGAAGTATGACGTTTGTGCAATCTATTCCCTCTTGTATATAAACAAAAGACGCCCGAACGGCAGTCCGTCCGGACGTCACTAGCCGCAAAACGCGCCAATGCCGCCAATGGTTGGCGGCGAAAGCCGTCTGCGCTTGCTTATTCTTAATTGGATACGAGGTCCTTAAGTGATTTTCCCGGTTTGAACGCAGGCGTTTTGCTTGCCGCGATCTCGATTGGATCTCCCGTTTGCGGGTTACGGCCTTTACGGGCTTGGCGCTCGCGAACTTCGAAGTTACCAAATCCAACTAACTGCACTTTATCTCCGCTTTGAAGCGCATCGGAAATAGCATCAAAAACAGCATCAACGGCTTTTGTCGCATCCTTCTTCGAAAGATCAGTCAATTCAGCTACTTTTGAAATCAAGTCTGTTTTGTTCATTGTTTCACCTCCTCCAAAGTCCCTTACGGCGTCGTTATCATTGTAAGCATATAAACTCTCATCTTATCCCTCTTATTAACGGAAAACTTCAAAAATATACCTTTTGCCTGAACAAACCTATAGTAATACAGCCGTTTGCCAATTTCAAGTGTTAACGATCAATTCCTCCAAAACAAATAAAGCCGCTCCCTGTTTGGTAGCGGCCTATTCGTATACTAGATTCGTTCAACTACAGGATGATCGCAATTAATCCGCCAGAGCCCTCGTTGATAATGCGCCCAAGCGTTTCCTGCAGCTTATAGCGCGCGTTGTCCGGCATCATGGCAATTTTGCCTTGAATGCCCTCTCGCACAATAGAGTGCAGGGAACGGCCGAATATATCAGACTCCCAAATTTTGATCGGATCGTTCTCAAAGTCTTGCATTAAGTATCTGACCAGCTCTTCGCTTTGTTTCTCTGTGCCGATAATCGGAGCGAATTCCGATTCCACATCGACGCGGATCATATGAATGGACGGTGCTGTGGCCTTCAGTCTAACCCCGAAGCGGGAGCCTTGACGGATCAATTCCGGCTCGTCGAGTGCCATTTCCGCAAGTGTAGGCGCCGCAATGCCGTAACCGGTCGTTTTGACCATTTCCAGCGATTCTGCAAAGCGGTCATACTCCCGTTTGGCATGTGAGAATTCCTGCATCAGCTGCAGCAGGTGATCTTTACCCCTTATCTCAACTCCGACAACCTCCATCAGAATACGGTCGTACAGCTCATCCGGAGCGTACAGGTCGATTTCGGCGACACCCTGCCCCATATTCATGCCGCTCAAGCCGGCCCGGGCAATGAAGTCATATTCCATGAACTGGGTGACCACCCGATCGACGTCCCGCAGCCTTCGAATATCTTTGACGGTATCGCGCACTGAGCTCTCGTAGTTGCTGCGCAGCCAGTGATTGTCGTTCAGCACCATAACCCAGCTCGGTAAGTTTACATTGACCTCATGGACAGGGAACTCGTACAGTACTTCCCGCAATACGGAGATGACTTCCTCCTCACCCATGGTCGCTACGCTAAGCGTCATAACCGGAATATCGTATTTCGCTTGAAGCTCATTCCGCAATTGCAGCGCTTCTTCACTCTTAGGGCGTGTGGAGTTAATGACGAGCACAAATGGCTTGCCGACTTCCTTCAGCTCGTTAATGACGCGCTCTTCAGCTACGACATAGGAGCTGCGCGGAATTTCTGCGATTGTGCCGTCTGTTGTGACAACAACACCTAGTGTTGAATGCTCTTGGATTACTTTACGCGTTCCAATCTCAGCCGCTTCCTGGAACGGTATCGGCTCATCGAACCAAGGTGTCGTGATCATGCGCGGACCATTTTCGTCCTCATAGCCTTTCGCGCCCTCAACGGCATATCCAACGCAATCGACCAGTCTCATGTTTACCTCAAGTCCATCGGTAACCCTGAGCTGCACCGCTTGATTCGGAACAAATTTAGGCTCTGTCGTCATGATCGTCTTACCTGCGGCGCTTTGAGGCAGTTCGTCCACGGCTCTTACACGGTCTGATTCGTTAGCTATGTTCGGAAGTACAACCGTCTCCATAAACCGTTTAATAAACGTTGATTTGCCCGTCCGGACGGCCCCGACTACACCGAGGTAAATATCCCCGCCGGTTCTTTCGGCTATGTCCTTGAAAATGTCCACTTTCTCCACTGAATATCCCCTCCCAATTGATTTTTCCGGTTCGCCGCCATCCACCGGTCAATAGGGCAGGCCAGCGACGCAACTCGTACATGCTTTTTTGGACTAGTAACATCTTATGTGCAGGCTTTCCGATTATGACGATTCCTTCTACGAAATCTTTTTTCTTCGTCATCGAGCTTCCCTTCCAAGATTGAGTTATATGAGAAAAAGAGCATATCTATGACCGAAACGGCCAAAAAAAAACCTCTCCGAGACCAATAGTCAAGGAAAGGAATATAGCTATCGTATAAGTAAAAATCAGATTTTTCCTACGGTTGAACGGCCTGCGGCTCATTGTTCACAAAGCGGTAGGCCGGAGATTTAACGGGGACAAAATCCGTACCGTCAACCAGCAAAGTGCGCAAATCAAACGCGGCATCGAAATCATTTTTACCGCTTTTTTGCACGAATTGCATAATATCGATTCCGTAATCGGAGTATACAACACCGTTATCGTCCACTAGCGCTTGAATCGTTTGGCCTGAGAAAACACTTCGGATAGTCGGAACGGTTTTATTCATGCTTTTGTAATCAATATGGTAAAAACCGGGATATACCTGTTCCCCTTTCGGAAGCTTGCTGGTTGTCTGAATATAAGCGGTTACCCAGCTTTGAATGTCGTTTATCCTTTGAAAGGCTAAAATGTCGAGCAGCTTAACCCGCGGCTTAGTCTCTTCATCAATGACGAGGAAACTATAGTTGCCGCCGTTTTCAAAGGCAGAGGAGGGAATGTCGGTTAAATAGCCTGTCCGCCCGAGCTTTGCGAAATCGACATAAAACTTTTCATACTTCGGCGTTTCGGCCGTGCTGTTTTTGATTGGCAGCATGCCTGTTTCAGCTTTATATTGATCAATCGCCGCCTGCACGTTGCGTACGGCCTCTTTAGGAGCGACCTGATTTTGCTTAAGCTGATCCTTTGGATACATGCAGCCTGACAAAGATAACAGCATGATTAATAAGGCAACAAACGCCGCTGAATAATGTGCATGACGGCGCTGCCCCCCCGTTCTAAATCGAATCATCACATTTTCCTCCTACAAGGTTTGTGCAGCAAACCTGCTTCGTAAGCATAGGCTTAGCTTTGTGAAACAAACTGTCTCGTAATCGCAGCTACCATAATTCGTCGGTTTCCTCCGCCTGCCGCGCAAGCTGGCGAGCCACTGCCGCCCGAAGCGGATCTAACGGAATTTCCACATGAACCTTTCCCGCCACCTTTGCTTGGCAGGACAATCTAATGTTGTCCCCGTCTAAGCCTGAGAGCTTTCGCCTCTCATTATCCTCGATCGGCTGCAGCTCGCTTCCCGGCCTCACAGTGACCTTGCACATGAAGCAAGCGGCTTTGCCCCCGCATCTCGTTCGTATCGGTATATTGGCGCGTCTGGCTGCGTCTAGCAGCGTTGTACCCCGCTTGACCTTAATCGTTCGGCCTGATGGCCAAAACGTAACCTCACCGTCCATTACAAGCCACCGGCCTCTCTAGCTGATATCAAATGATGAAGGCTTCGCTTCGCTTCCATGGAGAACGTATTGTTTGCTTCGATTGCAAGAAGCGCATCCTCATGCAGGGCCGGAGCTTCCGCAAAAGCTTGAGCAATCAGATCAACGCGGTCCATGCGGTCGCGAAGATAGTTAAACCAAAGCTCATGCGCAAGCGGTACAATCGATACTGTCAATTCGTCTTCATTCAAATGAACCTGTTCAGCAAAAAGCATAAGCAGCTTGCGTACCATTGTCTCATAATGACTGCCGCAAGCTTTCACATGGAATCCTCCGACCAGCTCAACCTGTACGTCATGTATGCGGAAATGGCTGAGCTTAGAGCGATACATATCGGTTATGCTTATTGCAGGTTCATCAAGCGCAAAAGTCTTAAGCGCCTGATAAATGGACTGAACATCCTCATCGTCGCAATAAAGATCCAAATCGCGCGGTTCAGCGGATAACGGAAGCCCCCGAAGCATTAAGCTTGCGCTCCCGCCTATAACCCATTTCGCTGGACTTGATTGTGTGGCTTTGGTCACGGCAGCCAGCGCTTTATGAATGCGTTCATGTTCTGTCATCGCCGGCACTTCCTTTTTTTCAAAACGTAAACGGCTTCCCCCATCTTCTGGCGTTAAACCGTTTCGCGGTGTACGATAAATCAGTATAGAAGCTAATACTTTCAGCTTCTAAAGCATTAAAAATATGGTTTGTTAGCAGCAGCTATATTTCCGGCTCCAGCTTTGACAATCGCCTGACAGCCCAGCCGATAGCCTTCCTCAAACTCCTCAGGCTCAAGGCGGTCCCATTCCTCGTCCGTTATGCCTTCCAGCTGGTCAGCGCCTTCGGTTATCAAACAACGGCAGCGGGCGCAGGTGCCCCGTGCACAAGAAAAGCTCCAATCGACATCATGCTTTAGCGCAAGATCAAGCAGCGACAAACCCTCTTCTGCTTCTATTACAGCTGTTTTGGATCTACCCTTTAATTCAATCATTGTATGTCTAAATCTCCCTTTCTGTTAGCTAATTCCACTCTCGTATGTAGAAATGCTAAATTATGGATATAAGTCCGCAAATAAATCCGATTATTAAAACAAAGAAGGCAAGCAGCGTAAGGACAAATTTCACTACGCCTTTCGTTTTTAAACGGGCGAACGTAATTAAAAGGGCCGCAATCGCCATCATGCCGATGCCGAACAGCGAAACCCACATTTTTGTCATTGCATCCATAGTAATTCCATTCTCCTAATCTATATCATTATGAATTCTCACCCATTATAACATCGCACAAGCGTAAACGGCTATCGCCGCCCTCTGGCGGCAAAAGCTCGTTTCGCGATGAAATATAAGCAGATATAAGGGTGAAACTTATACATTCTTATATTTTAAAAAAAAGGACAAAAGCTGACAGGGCATAGCGCCGAATGTGAACATCCGGAACGCCCCTCGCTTTTGCCGCTATCCTTTATTTTTTCATCATCATTTTCATGAGAGCTTCCATATTGCTCGTGCTCATGCCGCTAGCCTTAACAGCCTTAACGATATCGTTGATCGTCGAATCCGCAACCTTCACCTTAGCCATATCCGACACTTGCTTGATCAGCTTGCGCAGCTCGGCTTCATCTTTCATCGTATCATCAGTAACACCGCTGGCAAGTTTTTTGATTGAGCTTTCGGAAATATTTTTGCCGGTTTTTTTGTTGATCGAATTTAGAACGTCTTTGGAAAAGTCCTTCGCCATACCCTACACCTCCAGGATGCGCTAGTGTCTTGCACCATGCATCATATGAGGAGGAGATAGGTTTGGTGTAGGCGCTGGTCCTTAGCCCAGTTCCTCGATCTCATGCGTGCGAAGTCGTCCCATGAGATGCTCGACGGCTGTTCGGGGAGCTTTATTCGCGAACAAAACCTCGTAAAGCTGAAACGTAATCGGCATCTCGACATCATACTGCTTCGCCAAATCATAAGCGGCTCGCGTAGTTCGCACCCCTTCTACGACCATGCCCATTCGGCTGAGGACATCGTCTAGAGGCGTCCCGTCTGCCAGCATATAGCCGGCACGCCAATTGCGGCTGTGCTTGCTTGTGCACGTAACGACAAGGTCGCCAACGCCGGCTAGACCGGCGAAGGTAAGCGGATTCGCCCCCATAGCCGTGCCAAGCCTGCTGATCTCAGCCAAACCGCGAGTCAATAAGGCAGCTTTAGCATTATCGCCAAAATGAAGCCCGTCCGTCAATCCCGCTCCGAGCGCAATGATGTTTTTGATCGCGCCGGCAACCTCCACGCCCACCACATCCGGATTCGTATAAACGCGGAAATGTGTATTCATAAGCGCATCCTGAGCTTGCTCAGCCGCTTGCAGGTTTGCTGAAGCGACGACTACCGTAGTAGGCTGTTTAAGAATGACTTCTTCCGCATGGCTTGGTCCAGACAGTACAACAAGCTGCTCAAGCGGGCGTCCGAGCTCTTCAGAAAGTACAGTCGTCATCCTCTTCAGCGTGCCTGTTTCAAACCCTTTCGTCGCATGAACGACGAGCGTCTCAGATGACAAGTGCAGCGCTGCTTGTTTGGCCACCTCACGCATTGCGCCGGAAGGTGCAACGAATAAGGCGAGCTCTGCATTACGCAGCGCCAATTTCATATCCGTTGTTGCATGAATGAGTTCCGGCAGCTGAACGCCAGGCAAAAATTTTCTGTTCTCGCGATCCCGATTAATGCCTTCCGCCTGCTCCTCGCTGCGCGTCCAAAGGTTAACGTGATAGCCATTATTCGCTAGAACGGAAGCAAGCGCAGTACCCCAGCTTCCCGCCACCAGCACTGCTGCAATTTTCGTCGTTGATGGATTAGGCTTTGTCATGCGACGATCACTATCCTTTCTTTGCACCTAGCTTGTTTTCCGTTCCTTGAAGCAGCTTTACGATATTCGTCCGATGGCGTACGAAAGCAAATATACAGATCAGAAGACTTGCACAAAGTAAAGGCACGGAAAAATAAAAGATAGAAATAAATAATGGCGTTAAAGCCGCAAACAATAACGAGCCGAGCGAAACGTATCTGGTTAATGCAATCGTCAAGATCGCAACGGCACCGGCGCAAAGCGCAGGCACAAACGCAAGCGTCGCAATAACGCCAACGGTCGTAGCAATACCCTTGCCGCCCTTGAAGCGAAACCAAATCGGCCAGTTATGTCCGACAATGGCGGCAAGACCGCATAGAACGGGAATCCAATCATTTTCGCCTAGTCCGTGACCGATCCAGACAGCTGCGACCCCTTTGGCGATATCAAGTAAAAATACGAGTATGCCGGGCCCTTTGCCAAGCACACGCAACGTATTCGTAGCTCCAGCGTTACCGCTGCCGTGCTGACGTATATCGATGCCTTTGACCCATTTCGCTATTACGATACTGAATGAAACTGAACCTAACAAATAGCTTAAAGCAACCGCGATTACCCCATATAACAAGCTACTTCTCCCCTAATCTTCTTCGGACTTGCGACGCGAAAATATTCGTATCGGCGTCCCTTCAAAATTAAATGCTGCGCGAATTTTATTTTCCAAATAGCGCTCATACGAGAAATGCATAATTTCCGGATCATTGACAAATACAACAATCGTCGGCGGCTTGGTAGCAACTTGCGTTACATAGTTAATGCGCAGACGCTTGCCTTTATCGGACGGCGGAGGGTTGATAGCCACAGCATCCGAAATAACGTCATTAAGCAGATGCGTCTGAATACGCATCGCATGCTGCTCAGAAACATGATTGACGACAGGCAGCAGCTTATGTAAGCGCTGTTTAGTCAGGGCAGATAGATAAACGATTGGAGCATAGGACATAAACAAGAAGTGATCGCGGATGTTTTGCGAAAACATTTGCATCGTTTTCTCGTCCTTCTCAACGACATCCCATTTGTTTACAACAAATATCGATGCCTTGCCCGCTTCATGAGCATAACCGGCAATATGCTTGTCCTGTTCAATGATGCCCTCTTCTCCATTAATCAGGACCAGGACGACATCCGCGCGCTCGATTGCTTTCATCGCCCGCATGACGCTGTACTTCTCCGTAGATTCGTACACCTTGCCCCGTTTACGCATCCCGGCTGTATCGATCAACACATAACGTTGGCCGTCGCGTTCGAAAGGCGTATCGATCGCATCGCGCGTCGTACCTGCTACATTACTTACAATAACCCGGTCCTCACCAAGCAGCGCATTAACGAGAGAGGATTTTCCTACGTTCGGGCGTCCGATTAACGCAACGCGAATGACATCTTCATCGTACCCGTCATCCGTTTGTTCAGGCAAAAGCTCGACTGCCGCATCAAGCAAATCTCCGATGCCAAGCCCGTGCGAGCCGGATATAGCGATCGGTTGGCCAAAGCCCAGTCCGTAAAATTCGTAGACTTCGTCCATGCGGCTTTCATTATCAACTTTATTAACTGCAAGTACGACAGGCTTACCAGAACGGAACAGCATTTGAGCAACTTCATCATCCGCATGCGTCAAGCCGGATTTCGCATCGGCCATAAAGATAATTACATCTGCCTCTTCAACTGCGAGTTCAGCCTGCATACGAACAGATTTCATAATTTCATCTTCGCCATCGATTTCAATACCGCCAGTATCAATGATGCTAAACGGTTTTCCATTCCACTCTCCGGTGCCGTAAAGTCTGTCGCGCGTGACACCCGGTTTATCCTCAACAATTGCTAGACGGTCGCCGATGACCCGATTAAAAATGGTGGATTTACCCACATTCGGACGGCCGACAATAGCTATAACGGGTCTTGCCATAGTTTGTTTTCCACTCCTTCAAAAATACTCACGATAACCATCATAGCAAAAAAGTACGTTCTTGGCTAACTTTTCATATTACCTTGTGATTAACCAGTATAAAAGTGCCATTCTTCAAATCATGCGCGCTCGCATCCAAAATCTTCTCAAGCAGAAACGATGCAGCCTCAAGCTTATCCTCATTCTCCACGATAAATATAGGCGCGCCTCCTCCTACCGATTCTGCGTACATAGATACAACAGCGACGATTTCAGCCATGCTCGCCTGCCTCCTTTTTGTTCACGGACGCCTCCGTTGGCATCCGGACAGCGGATTCCAGTATTGGAACGCGCAAAATGACTTCCTTCCCTTTATCTGAATTAAGCTCCTGCGGCAAGATGAACACGGCTAACCGACCGTCCTTCATATCCAGCTTGGCCATCGGTATGAGGCCGGGCTCGCCATCGTCGCGATATACGCCTAGAATCGTAGCCATATCATAGAGGATCGCTTGACGCTGTCCGAGATTGCTTAATGTAACCTTCCCGTTCGAATTGTAAGGGGTCAAAATAAAACCCATTCCCCGCTCCGCAATAATTTCCTGATTTGATTTTAAACCGACATTCATAATATAGATGTCTCCAACAAACAAATCCGGTCCGTCTATCTTCACCTCGGCTGCTTGCACCGCAGCAATGTGAGAAACGGCTTTTCCTGATTTAAGTTTCTCGACAATCAAAAGCGACAATGCCCCTGCAAGGATGCCTATCCATATATTAACTAAAATACTAAATAAACTCGTTAATAAAGCTGTCATAATAACCAAGTAATTTCGTCCCTCGAACACCATTGCTATTCCTTCGATATAAGTCGACCCGCGCCCAACCAGCTCCATGCTGTCGATTTTCGTCAATGTATCCCGTTCCATCTTCCTGACATCTCTAAATTGCTGTGCTGCCAGCGTTAGAAAGGTGATGGCCGTATAGTCTTTATTGAACAATGCCGGTACGGCCACAGCCCCAAGCGCCGCTGCAATAACCCCTAACGAAATGTGGATAATGCGGCCGTGCGGATATGTCGGATACTGTCGATAGTCCGTTCTGAGCATGAGCAATCTTGAAATAATACCGAAGACGATGCCCAAAAGTACGCCTGCCAAAAATTTATTTTGGACGAGAAAATGCTGCATTATGAAGACCGTCCCCCCTTGATATGCCATAGCATACTGCTTAGCTTGGATGCGCCAAGCCGAATTGTTTTTAACAATAAATTGAACGATCTAGCCGCAGCCATCGCAATCCAAAAACTATCCCACCAGGATAAAGAACCGATATAAGCCGTATAAACACCGCCCTGCAGAACTGCATTCAGCATTTCCCCCAGCACCGCTCCCCACACGACCATACCAAACTGCTGCTTGACCTGGGACGTAAAAGCGCCGCAAAACATTCCGCAGAGTAAAGGGGCGTCCCATCTCGGATCTACCCAATGAAAAACGGGATCATAGCTGTACATTTTCCGAATAAAGCCCCAAATGACGGCAATCATTACCGCACACAAAAGCAAATACCCTTTATAACTCCAATCATCGGAATCTATATAGGTCATTAAGCCCGCCAGTATGAACAACCATGCGCTCACATGAAGCTGGATCTGAATTTGCGGGGGAAATGGCGACCACCATAGGGAAACGTTAAGCAGCAATGTCGTTATGATTCCGAGAAACGCCATCGTTCGACGGCTGATATCAGGAGCCAAATACGATTTCCAGCCCGTCGCGATCAGAATGAACACAATAATTATTATCCAAATCGACACATACCCAGGATTCACGTTATCACCTCTTGTACCCCCTATTATGCACCAAAAAAAAGGAGCTATTCCTGCGATGGCTCGCAGAAACAGCTCCTTGTATAAGAAAATTATTTTATTTAAGGTTTTTAAGCTTATCGCCGAAACGCTCTGCTAGTGAGTAGCTCATGCTCTCGTTGCTCAAGCTTACGTTCGGGTTATCGATTTTCTCGATTTTTGGCGAGCGTGGAGCTCTTTCAGGTCTAGCGCTAGGAGCAGCTTGCTCTGGCGCTTCTTCTGTTTCTTTGATGCTTAGGCTAACGCGTTTCTCAGCAGGGTTGAAGTCAAGAACTTTCGCTTGTACTTCTTGCCCTTCTTGAAGAACTTCGTTAGGTGTCGCAATGTGACGATGAGCGATTTGGGAAATGTGAACGAGTCCTTCCACACCTGGAGCGATTTCAACGAAAGCGCCGAATGGTACGATACGGCGAACAGTTCCTGTTACGATATCGCCAATTGCAAATTGAGCGCCTGCAGTATCCCAAGGACCTGGTTGAGCGGCTTTCAAGCTAAGGCTGATTTTGCCAGCTGCCGGATCAACTTTAAGTACTTTAACACGAACCGCTTGACCTTCAGCAACGACATCCTTCGGATGAGCGACATGCTGCCAGGAAAGCTCGGATACGTGAACGAGACCGTCGATGCCGCCGATATCAACGAATGCGCCGAATGGCGTAAGGCGTTGAACAGTTCCTTCTAGCTCTTGACCAACTTCAAGCGAAGCGATTACTTGCTTTTTGCTTTGCTCGAACTCTGCGTCAAGCACTTCTTTTTGGGAAAGGATTACTTTGTTGTTCTCACGGTCGATTTCTTTAACCTTTACGCGAAGCGTACGGCCTTTGTAATCGGAGAAATCTTCAACAAAGTGACGTTCAACCATAGAAGCCGGAATAAAACCGCGCACGCCTACGTCAGCCACAAGTCCGCCCTTCACAACGTCAGCAACGGCAACTTCGAATACTTCGCCGCTCTCAAAACGCTGCTCAAGCACATCCCATGCTTTCTCGCCGTCAACCAGACGTTTCGAAAGAACCAGCTTTTCTTTCTCGTCGTCGATGCTTACGACTTTAAGCTCAACCTCTTGACCGATTTGAACCGCGTCCGTAGCGTTCTCAATCTGCACTGCAGAAAGCTCGCGAATCGGAATGACACCGTCATATTTATATCCAAGGCTTACATAAGCTTGGTTATCTTCGATTTTGACGATCGTACCTTTAACGGAATCGCCTTTTTTCAAAGACACGAAATTATCCAAAGCGTCTTGGCTAACTTCTTCCGCCACGGATTCTTGCACATTAGTTTCTTCTGACATTGAAATAACCTCCTCAGTTCATACCCCAACTTTATTTAAATCCGCAAGCGCCTAGAGCGAAAGCAGCATTTAAAACATTAATTAACGATTGTTTGCAGCTAACTCGCGAATGCGAGCCATAATGGCGTCTGTTACTTGTTCAAGCATATCAGGCGATGATTCCTCAATAATTGCGGTAAGATCAATAGGCTTGCCATAACAAACAATCATTTTGCTAAACGGTCTATACTTGCCGATAATCGCAACGGGAACTACCGCTGCACCGCTGCGCACAGCAATCATGGCTGCGCCCTTCTTAGCCGCTCCAGATTGATTGTTTCGCGAGCCCTCAGGGAATATGCCGAGCACGTTGCCTTCCTTCAGCAAAGTGATCGCAGACTTGATCGCGTCCTTGCTTACGCCGCCGCGCTTAACCGGAAAAGCACCGAATGAGCGTATGAGAGGCCCGAAGACCGGAATCTTGAACAATTCCTCTTTCGCCATAAAATACACCATACGCTTCACCTTGACGCCAACCGTAGGCGGGTCAAAGTTGCTCAAGTGATTTGAAGCGAGGACGACTGGACCAGTGGCTGGAATGTTTTCCGTGCCTCTTGCTTCCAATCGGAACAACAACGTGTAAATGACACGCAGCAGAAACCGAAAAATAAGATATGACATAGTTTACTTCGCCTCCGCCATTTTGGTTCGGCTTAATTTCACAATTGCGAAAATTACTTCGTCAATTGTCATGGCGGTACTGTCGAGTACGACCGCGTCAGAAGCGCATATTAGCGGTGAAATCTCACGTTGCTCGTCCAATCGGTCACGCTCTGCAATCTCTTCTTCCAATTGCGCAAGCGTAACGGTTTGGCTGTCCGCAACTTCGCGGTAACGGCGAAGCGCCCGTTCTTTAACGGATGCAGTCAGAAAAATTTTCAATTCCGCATTAGGCAGCACGTGCGAACCAATATCCCGGCCATCCATCACGACACCCTTGCGCTCTGCAAGCTTGCGCTGCATGACTCCAAGTACTTGACGCACCGTTTCATTCGCCGCAAAATGGGACACCTGAAGCGTCACCTCGCGCGAGCGAATCAATGCGGTTACATTTTCACCATTCACGAATACGGACTGACCTTGTTCACCTGGCTCAAGCTCAATCTCTAAGGATCTTACTAGTTCAGCTAGTTTAGCAGTCTGGTCTGCCGTTACACCTGCTCGCTGAGCGGTCAGAGTTACAGCGCGATACATAGAGCCTGTATCGATATATACATATCCTAGCTGCTCGGCGACTTTTCGCGCAACCGTACTCTTGCCCGCGCCTGCCGGCCCGTCAATGGCAATATTCATGCAGTTGCTGTCACCTTCGTGATGCACCACTTAAGGTCAACCCCCTTTTAGTAGAGACGGCTGGCCGAATGCATGTAAGGATGCGACGCAAACCTCTCAAGAAAAAAGCAGGCTTTGCCTGCGAACGTGAAAATTATACCACACTATAACCGCAGATGCAAAAGCCGAGCGTCAGTTCAAGCGGGTTCCCTCCCACTGATCCACGCCCGTTAGCCAATGCCGAACAGCATCATTTTGCAAAGCTGCCTGCGAACATACTAATAAAATAACAAGCGTAATAATGATTTTCCGCAAAACGCTGCTAACATCTTCCGTTAACTTAAGCATCTGCTTGCGGCTTCTTTTTTTAAAAAAAGGCCTTAGTGACACATGGATTCTCCCCTTCCTCTTTCCGGGTAGTTTTCCATGTTTCACAAATGTTTATTCACCGATTGCGATATTCCAGCTGCTTCTCAAAGCAAAAGCGGATTACCTTCTGTCTTTCTGAGTCGTTGATGCTGATATATTTGATCATAACCTGCTTCTTTCCAGACTTAAGCTCCACAACCCTCACGACTTCCCCACGGAAAAAAGCATGATCAATCAATCCGTTCTTAAATGGAACGAGCAGCCAGCACTCAAGCACCTGCTCTGGCATCAGCGGCCATTTCCTATCGCAAATAAACGAGATTCCTCCGCCGCCCACATCATCGGTCACGCAAACGAATCTCACTTGATTTGACATTTTGACAGCGATCTCAAGCTCCGCCTGCACGCGAAGAAAGCTGCGGCGCTGCACCTTTGTAATACGGTCCGGTTCAGGTTTACGGATTTTGATCAGCTTGACGCCGTCTTCCTTGAACCCGAGCACATGCGAATCAAAAAAAATTTTTATTCCGTCCTCGGATATAAAAAAAACAGAAAGCTCGTCGCCTAAAAACAGCCTTTTATATCGCCCGGATTTCTCGCTGATCGGAACCTCTATAAGCAAGGCGTCCTCCTGCTCATCGGCAATACGGGACTTGTATTCAATCGTTGCTTCCTCTTCGTCCGAAGAAGCGATCTGATAGTGAAGCATCTGGTTCATTTTAGGCAACAAATTGGCTCCCCCCCATTTACATGCCATTATAACACGTCGATTTGAGGGGAGCCATATCGTTATTTGTCAGAAGCTGCCTTGGAATCGTAGGGAGACATTTCCTCGATCGATTCTTCTACGCCTGTTTCCGAATTGATATAGATGCGGTAGAGGGAACCGTTAATTTTTCCTGTGTATTCATAACATAGCACTTCCTCGCCCAAATCGTTGTCGATCAGAGCCAATTGCTCGGTTTGTACTTTCATTTCCGGATTTAACGCTTTGCGCGCCTCGGCTTTCGAAAGGATTGGACTAGGCAGCTTGCGCTTATGATGCTCATAGACGTAATCATTTGCTTGCAAGCCCACCGTTTCTCCATTATCGAGCGCAACCTTAACCGTCAGCTTATCCGGGTAAATGAGAACACCGCTTTGCAAGCTAACATAAGTGAAAACACCCGTCTTATTGAACATATCGTAGCTTACAGCCTTCATTCCCGAAAATCCGTGCTTATCCAAGAAGGTATCCGCAGAAGCTTTAGCTTTGTCAAGGTCAACCTTTCTCTCTCCGATATCGCGCGGATTCATAAACCAAATGAGCTGTCCGCCCTTTTGCGTGAAGTCCATTTGCAGTTTTTTGTTTTTCCCCTCGTTTACGGTCGCCGAGTAGGAAGCAAATTCCGTTCCCTTTGCATTTTCAACAACGCGGATTTCGGCATTCGGTGCATGCGTAAACTTAGCGGCAAGCTTCTTGATATCCTCCGCGCTAACCATTTTCCCGCCCAGCATCTGAATCGTGCGCTTCTGATACATGCTGCTAACAGAAGGTCCCCAGTTGATCTCAGGATATTCGCTGACCTTCTTGTCAACCGTCTTAAAGCCGTCAATGATTGTATTGTCATTGTTCGACTTCTCGGAGGCAAGAGCGATCTCAACGTCCATCCAGCGTAAATTGTTAGCCAGCACTTCTCGCTGCATGCCGACGAGATCCTTTGAAATTTGCTCCGAATTAGCGTAGAGTGTCTTCATCGTCTTAAACTCATCCGGCGTAAGCGGCTGCTTTGACAAATCCCGAACAGCTGTTTTGTATGCAAAATTTGCGATACGCGACAAGAAGTCTTCCGCTTCATTGAATGGGAGCATCGTTAACGGGAGCTGGTTAATCTCGTTTTGCGCTTGGCTGGTTAAACGCCATACATTCACAAGTCCTTTGCGATGATAACTTTGCGAAGTCGAATTGACCGCAAGCGTATTGCCCAGCTGCTGGTGCAGCTGCTCGACATGATAAGCCAAGTCATGAAAAGCCCGTTGATACTGGTTTTCAGCCTTGATCAATATCGAGTTTTTTTCTTGATGCTCTTGATAGCCCCAGTAAACAGCGCCGATAAAAAGCAGGGACATAATCGGAAATAGAATTGAACTTAGTCGATGGTACATAATACAAAAGCTCCTTTCTTGTGCAAAACCTGGTTTTAGTTTGGTTTGCCCAAGGGAGCTTTATGCATCCATCTATTTAATTGTAATAGCAGCATGTATTTTGTTTAAAATACGCTATGCTCTTCTATTTCGAGATCATTTGCGTTATTGCAAATGCATTGCTTAAAGCCGGTATCAATCCAGCCTTTCTCTCTTCGTCCGCGCAGCACGAACTTCTCTCCGCACACGTTGCACCGGATCGTTACCTTTATTCTCGCAGCCTCCATACGCTCCTCCTCAGCCATCATTCAAATGCCGTCATTTCAGGCATTCCTATATAAGGTAAGTATGGACGGATCAGCTACAGTTTAATCTCATCCTCGCGGACAAGAAACCGAAAGGGAGAACGTGAATTTGCATGATTCATCTTGCGCAGGCCCCATATCCAGAGCGCGATCATGAACGGCACGATAAACCACATCCAGTTGGTGCGGACGGTAATCATGATCCAATCGTAGGTGCCGTGTAAAAAAACCGGAAGCAATAATGAGATGCTTAAAAAATAAACGCTCCTGTTCTTAGGAGCAAACTTCGCTTTGCCTAGGTAGTAGCCCATCATAATGCCGAATAAGGCATGGCCCGATACCGGAAGCAGCGCGCGAACGAGAAGCGTGCCGAAGGTGGCCGGCGAGTAAATGGCATACAAAACATTCTCAAGCGTGGCAAAGCCAAGCGAAATCGATGCCGCATACAAGATTCCATCGTAAGGCTCGTCAAATTCGGTATGGTTGTATATGACGTGGTACAGCACGAACCATTTGACAAATTCCTCGACGCCTGCAGATTCGCCAAAGGCAAACAAAACCGAGTGATCGCCCAGCCAAAGCTGAAGACCGCGTTGAATGACCATAATAGGTACAACGACAAGCAGGCCGAGCACAAATAATCGAACGACCATGTGTATCGGTTCTGCTTCGTAGCGATCCCGTAAATATAAATAAGTAAGCAGCGAAACGCCTGGCGCAACGGCCGCAGTCAAAACAGAAAACAACAGCATTTCGTCCCTACTTTCTTACACCCAGCCACGATAGCGAACAGCCTCCGCCATTTTGCGGACGCCAGCCATATAAGCAGCAAGCCGCATATCGACCTTTCGGGTGCGGTGTATTTCGTATACGTGGTTAAAGCCGCGAATCATCATAAGCTTCAGCTTATCATCCACCTCCTGCTCATCCCAGTAGTACCCTTGATTATTTTGCACCCACTCAAAGTAGGATACGATGACGCCGCCGGCACTTGCGAGCACATCGGGTATGAGCAGCACGCCTCTGTCGCTCAAAATCCGAGTCGCTTCCAGCGTTGTCGGTCCGTTTGCGGCTTCTACAACGATGGATGCCCGTATTTGAGAGGCGTTTTGATCCGTTATTTGATTCTCGATAGCTGCTGGAACAAGAACGTCGCAATCGAGCTCAAGCAGTTGTGAATTCGTAATCGTCTGAGTAAACAGGTTCGTCACATTGCCGAAGGAATCCCGGCGATCCAGCAAATATTCGATATCGAGCCCTTCTTCATTATACAACGCTCCGTTCACATCGGAAATACCTATCACCCTGGCACCGGCCTCATGCATGAATTTGGCAAGGTAGCTTCCCGCGTTTCCAAAGCCCTGGATAACGATTCTGGCATTATTCAATTCGATGCCCTTGAGGCGCAGCGCCTCATGTATCATAATAACGACACCGCGAGCGGTAGCCGTCTCTCTCCCCTTAGACCCGCCAAGAACAAGCGGCTTACCGGTAATAAAGCCCGGGGAGTCGAATTCACGTATCCGGCTGTACTCATCCATCATCCAAGCCATAATTTGCGAGTTTGTCATAACATCAGGCGCAGGGATGTCTTTGCTCGGGCCGACGATTTGACTGACCGCGCGAACATAACCCCGGCTTAACCGCTCCAGCTCCCTGAAAGACATTTGGCGCGGGTCGCATATGACGCCTCCCTTTCCTCCGCCGTAGGGCAAGTCTGCGATACCGCATTTCAAGCTCATCCAAATGGACAACGCCTTAACCTCGTTTTCCGAGACGGCCGGATGGAACCGCACGCCGCCCTTCGTAGGACCTACCGCATCATTATGCTGCGAGCGGTACCCCGTAAATACTTTCGTCTTCCCGTCATCCATCCGCACTGGAATACGTACGGTCAGCAGCCTCATCGGCTCCTTCAATAAGTCAATCATATCCTGATCATAGCCAAGTCTTCGCAGCGCTTGCTCAATAACGATTTGAGTAGAATGCAAAACATCGTTTGCTTCTTTATCACTCATTCTATACACCGCCTTTGTCTACATCTAATATGAACGCCTTTCCGCTACTGTATTCCATTAGATATTGTAGTTTACATACAAGAAGAGCATCATGCAGACATGAATCAGCCTGCAGATGCTCTATGCATGTACGTTTGCTTAAAATTTAAAATGATGACATATTTCCCGTACCGCTGATTCGGGCATGATCACTTTGCCATACTCTTCCAGCATCGCGTAAGTCACTGACGTTGCTTCTCCATATTCTGCAAGCAATGCGATAACAGCGTTGTGCCTCGAAGCCTCAATCAAAGCAGGCTCCAACGCCAATATATACTTGCCGTTATAAGAGTACAACCGTCCGTCTTCTGTGAGAGCGGAGCTTTGCAGCTGCTTGCACACCGAAATGACATCCTCGAATTCGCGGAACGAGTACATCACCACATCGCTTTGCTCCAGCGTAACTTCCATCTCGTATATTTCGTCTTCCGTGTCGTCATCTTCGGTTGCCCGATCGCCTGCATGACTGTTCATTTTGCCACGGGTGACAATCACTACCATTCCTTGAGCGGGGAGGGCAAACACTTCGACCGCTAATGGGCCGCTGGCATCGAATCCAAGTTCACTATATGCTTGATCCATCATTTCACTGAATAGTTCGTGTACTTTTGGAATTTCGCGCCACATGTCGTCCTTCTGGATCCCCCGTTCCAGCAGGTCGTCGAACGTCAGGAAAATCCGTATCTTGTCCTGGCTCAGTCGTTCGATTTTCATGACAGGATCCTCCTCTGCAGCATCTGTTGTAATAGCGTATGAATTTTTTAGTAAGATGTGATCAATTTGACCAAATCATGCTATGTAACTACTTTATCATGTCTTTTCGCCGAATGCACTAATATTGAACGAAAAAAAGAATCGTTTGAGCACTTCGCATTTCTGCTAAGCGACCCTACGATTCCTTGCAACAGCTGCTTTTATTTAATGCGTATGCGCTGACGATTCCGCCTTGATTTTGTCCGCCTCCCGCTTCAGAGCAGGATCACTATTCATAATAGCTTCAATTTGCCCCCAAGCGGCTTCGGATTTTACGGCGGTATCGTCTGAATGCTTTGGGGCAAGATTCACCGCTTCTTCCTTTATCGATTTGCTCATCATTTTCGAAACGGATTTGCGGGTAACATCCGTTATCGCGTTAGCTGCCCAAGACATTGCCCCCGGTTGCCTTCGTGAGATAAACATGGTGGCTGCAGCGCCAATCAGTCCTCCAACTAAAAAACCTCTTAATTTCATGTTCACGGACACCTCTTTCCTAGTTCATCTTGCGTATTCATGAGTTAGTTTGACCGCCAGGCAGAGCCCTCATTCTATATAAAATCAGGAAATCATTCTAGCTATCCAAATGGATAAATATGATACAATGAGGTCGCTTTAGCGTGATTTAAAATGAGCAATGGAGGGTCAGCAAAATGAAACGAATCATTCCAATACTCGCCGTCCTTCTTGTAGTGGCGCAGCTTTCGGCCTGTTCCGCTGATCGGCAAATCGGGAATCAGCCTGTATCAACAGAAGCACCAGTCAAGGCAGCAGCACCAACGCAGGAGCCTACAGCTACCCCGGCTTCAATGCCTAATGACGATACTGCCTATCGGACGGATCAGCCTTTGGGAGCTGCAGCACCAGGCAGCAGTGATGACGCACTGGCCGCTCCGCTATACCGGATGACTAAAGCCTACCGCTTTGCACCCATCGAGGAAAGTACGACGGACAAAGTTGTATTGTTAACTTTCGATGACGGACCGAAGGATGAATCGATTCTTACCAGCATGCTCGATACGCTGGATAAGCATGGCGCCAAGGCGATCTTTTTTGTCAACGGCTATCGGGTAAAGCAAAATCCTGAGCTCTTAAAGCTGATAAACGAACGCGGCCAGACGATCGGCAATCATTCATGGGACCATATTAATTTAAAAAATGAAACGAAGGAAGTCGTTGAAAAACAAATCGGAGATGTCCAAACCGATGTCGAGGCTTTGATCGGTAAAAAACCTATCTTTTTCCGGCCTCCATTCGGCTCAGGCGGGGACGTGGTGAAGGAAATAGTAAAAAACCACGGCATGCTGTACATGACGTGGTCAGATGGTTCACTGGATTGGGATAAGTCAACGAAAGATAAGCCCGAAGAAGTCATTCGCAACGTACTGGAGCAGCTTCATCCCGGTGCCAACATTCTTATGCATGAGCTGCCTTGGACAGCAGCAGCTCTAGAAAAATTGTTAACGGCGCTGGAGGAAAAAGGCTATGGATACATTGATCCTGCATCCATCGACATTAATCGCTGAATTTCAAACCGTACCAGAATAATCCGCTAACTAAGCAAACGAACAAAAGGAACAAAAGATTATAATACCATCTCGTTACTTTAGAAATGCTGGAAGGATGTTTTTTTCGCCTAGGCGGCAGAGTCTCTCCTTCAATGGAATCCGTTCCGGTGAAGGACGTTTCTGCCGTCCCTTCATGGTGTCTTGCCGCTTTCGAATTTCCAAACTTCTCTTTCCTGCTCATGACTCCCTCCTGAATCGTATAATTAGCCCCATAATTAAATCAATAAGAAAATGTGCGATAATCGGCGCAATGATTGTGCCTGACTGCATATAGATCCAACCTAAGCCATAGCTGATCGAGAATACCAGTCCAGTCGGAATCCAGTGCTTTAAATAACGGACATGAATCGTCGCAAAAATTATGCTTGTCCAGTAAGGTCCAACCGCATGCTGCAGAGCACCGCGAAAGAGCAGCTCCTCGCATACCGCGACCACGAATGAAATAAGAGCAATATGCCAAACCTTCCGCGTTCGGAATATACGATCGTTTACCCCGCCGTCATCACTCGCTTCCTCAGGGACAAAGCGGGAAATCAGCAGGTCAACAACGATTACAGCGGCAGCTAAGCCCACTCCCCAATAAACGAACGCTAACTCCCTCGGAGGCGTAAATAACCGGATCAAATTTTGATGCTGAAATAAAATCCATATGATACCGATAATAAAAGTAAGCACTTGAGTTGCGTATAAATTGATAAGCAGCATGCGGTCGTCAAGCTCGTCAACGGACACCTTGCGAACGCGAATATTTCGAATATCAAATTTCTTCATTGCTTCCCGCCTGTCTGGAACGTTCGTATTTTCTTTTTAGACCTTTTCACCTATACTGATAGAACAAATTGACGGCATAATTTTTTTACATAGAAGGAGATAGAGATAGAGATGGAAAAACGATTAACGAAGACCGCAATGCTATTTAGTGTTGGATTTGTGTTTATGCTCGTTTGCACTGTGGGCGCTTTTTTATACGGCATCCAAATCGGTACTGAAAAAACAGAAGCAAAATACGTAACCGGCGACGAAGGTTCTGAGCAGACAGACGCATCTGCAAGCCAATACCAGCAGCAAGATCTTGTCTCTTTCTATCATACTGTATTTTTGCCTTATCGTGAATTTCAAAACGAATGGTTCGATTCTATGGACAAATTATCGCAAGGAAAAACATTTGAAGCAACCTCTATGTTTAAGGATCTGGCCATTCTAGCCAAGTCCAAGGCAAAGGAAGCAAGCTCAATCGACATGCAAAAGTCGCCATTGCTCGGACAAGCCCAGGTCAGCTATATACGCAGTCTCAAACTATTCGAAGAAGCAGCAGACAAAGCGGCTGCCGGTACTAAGACACTCACTTTTAATCAATTGCAGAAAACGGTGGTACAGGAAAAATCCTATCTTTCCGCATCTCAATTCGCGCTCTCCGCTCAACAAGCTTATTACTCGGCTATGCTGAAATGGGCAGCCACAGTCGATCTCGATATCCCGCAGGACTATAAGGCATCCGCCATGCTGGAGCTGAGTAAATGGACGAGATTAGAGCTTACGATTAAAAACAAGCTGATGGCCGATCAGCTATTGACCCGCAAAAAACTTACGGCCTACTATCCGCAGGATTTGACAAGCCGCGTTGACGAGTTTGTCGATTCAGGACAAGCGACCAAAATGAAGCTGCACACCGTGTCGGCGGTTGTTGATCTCCTGATCAATACAGAAGCGGTGCGTACAGGCGACTTTACGGAGAGCAAATCACGTCTTTACCAGCAGGATCTCCTGCCTCAGCTTCCGTTCTTCTACCCTGAAACGAATTAAACGGCTGCCCGGCAGCTGCTTTCAATCATATTGAAATCCTTTTAACGAGGCTATAGCAGCCATTCCGCCGGTAACGTTGTGGAGGTTGCTGTAGCCTTGTTCTTCTAAGTAGTTGCAAACTGTAACGCTGCGCACGCCATGTGCGCATATGATAAAAATCGGATTTGAATCGTCCAATTCGTTATGACGGACCGGTATCGTATTCATCGGGATTAAGACAGAAGCCTCTATATGATAAAAGTCCCATTCGAACTCTTCCCTTACATCTATAATTTGGGTCCGATCAACATTTCCGTTTTCAAGCAAATCAAGCAAAAATTGCGGTGTCACATCTTGCCACTTTGTCACGCATTAAGACCTCCAATGTCGTATTTTGATGCTTATGATGCTTGAATCATAACGAAATTTTCACATTTCGGCAAGTTTGAGGATTGCTTTTGTCCATCTCCTTGCATTAAAATAGAAAAGTCTGAGATCGATGATCAAACTCTCGTCCCGCTGCTGCACAACGGTGCCGGGTAGAGGGTTTTTCTGTTCATATTCAGCGAAGCTTTACGCTTCGCCCTAATTTAGGAGGCATACTTCACATGTTTAAAGTGTTAGTTTCCGATCCAATCAGCGATTTGGGCATTCAGCAGCTTGTTGATGCGTCAGATGTCGCAGTCGACAAAAAACCTGGATTAAGCGAAGACGAATTGGTCGCCATTATCGGCGAATACGATGCGTTGCTCGTACGCAGCCAAACGCGCGTAACACCAAAGATTATGGAAGCCGGCAAGCAGCTTAAAGTAGTTGGCCGCGCAGGCGTTGGTGTTGATAACATCGACCTGAATGCAGCTACTCAACGCGGTATCATCGTAATCAATGCGCCAGACGGCAATACGATTACGACTTGTGAGCATACCTTTGCCATGATGATGGCGGTTGCCCGCCATATTCCGCAAGCGTACATGAAAACCGTTAACGGTACATGGGATCGCAAATCTTTCCTCGGCGTAGAGCTTCGCGGCAAAACGCTTGGCGTACTCGGCATGGGCCGTATCGGTAGCGAAGTTGCTAAACGCGCAAAAGCTTTCGGTATGGAAATTATGGGCTATGACCCGTTCATGACAGAAGAAAGAGCAGAAAAAATTGGCGTGAAGCTGGCAAGCGTTGACGATATCGTTCGTAACGCAGATTTCATGACCGTACATACGCCGCTGACTCCTGAAACTCGGCATATGATCGGAAAAAAGCAATTTGAAGTGATGAAGCCCGGCATGCGTATCGTAAACTGCGCACGCGGCGGTATCATCGATGAGATCGCTTTGGTTGACGCAATCGATGCAGGTATAGTAGCTGGCGCAGCATTTGACGTATTCGAAGTGGAGCCTCCTGCTGAGGATCATCCTTTCTTGACTCATCCGAAAATTATCGTTACACCGCATCTTGGCGCATCTACAGTAGAAGCGCAAGAAAACGTAGCGATTGACGTATCGGAACAAGTGCTTCATATCCTTCGCAACGAGCCGTTCATCAATGCAGTTAACATGCCTCCGATTCCGGCAAATCTGCGAAACATTCTTCAGCCGTACTTTGTTCTTGGCGAGAAGCTTGGGAGCTTTATTGCTCAATCGACTGAAGGCGCCGTTACTGAAATCGTAGTTGGCTTCGCGGGCGAGCTTGCAGAGGTTGATTCGCAGCCGCTTACGCGCCATATCGTTCGCGGTGTTCTCGCTCATCACCTTGGCTCCGAGAATGTCAATGTCGTCAACTCGATGCACCTTGCGAAAGAACGCGACGTTAATATTGTTATTCAAAAGTCGCATGCTTCGAAGGACTTCACGAATCTCGTTACCGTATCGCTTCGCACGAAGAAGGAAGAGCGCGTCGTATCAGGCACATTATTGACTGGCTACGGTCCTCGCATCGTACAGATCGATAAGTACCCTGTCGACGTTACACCGGAAGGCAATCTCATTCTTATCTCGCATAACGATAAGCCTGGTATTATCGGACGCGTAGGTACGCTGCTCGGCAATAATGACGTTAACATCGCTACGATGCAAGTAGGTCGCCAGCTTGTTGGCGGTTCCGCTATCATGGTGCTTCGAGTTGATAAAGTTACGCCTAAGGATGTGCTTGTTCAACTTACGAACATGCCTGAGCTTAACACAGCAAAAGAAATTACACTTTTTTAATGAATAGCTAACCTTTAAGAAAGAGCCTGCCGGCTAGAACCGGCAAGCTCTTTTTTTGTTTCACGAACAACAAGAATTATCTTCTGCTTTCTACAAAAAAAGCATTCCCGAAGGAACGCCTTTGACAACTACTGATGAGCTTCGACAGGAAGCAGAATCGTAAACGAAGTGCCTATTCCTTCACTGCTATCGACGACGATCCGTCCATGGTGAAGATCGATTAAGTTCTTTACGATCGCGAGCCCCAGTCCCGTACCGCTTGAGGATCCGCGTTTACGCGCCTTATCCGCCTTGTAGAAGCGTTCGAATATATAAGGTACATCTTCGGAAGGGATACCTTGTCCTTCGTCTCTAACACTAAGCTGAACATATTGGCTGCCATTCACGGTTTCCTCCTTGCCTGCGATTGTTATGGACTTACCTGAAGGCGTATGACGCAAAGCATTATCCAGCAAGTTCGTCAGCACCTGTTCAAGCCGGTCCTCATCCGCTTCCTCGACAAGCAATGGCTCCCGCGGCAGATCTGCCAGCAGTTTAACCTCGCGCTCCTTTGCATAGACCTGGAACTTCCGGTGCACGCGCTTCAAAACATGCTTCAGATCGACCTCTTGGAAGTTCATATCGACATGGCCGGCTTCCATACGGGCGATATCTAGAAAATCGTTCACAAGCCTGCCCATTCGCAGCGATTCATCATAGATGACTTGAACCAGTTCCTTACGGTCCTCTTCAGAAACGACAATATCATCAAGCAGCGCTTCACTGTAGCCTTGCAGCATCGACAGCGGCGTTCTTATCTCATGCGAAATGTTCGCCACAAAATCTCTTCTCAGCTTCTCGAGCTTGTGCTCCTCTGTCACGTTTCGGATGACGGCAACTGCTCCGCGAACAACGCCTTTAGACTGCAGCGGAGCCATCACAACAGACCAAACGCTGCTTAGCACATGAATCTTGTCAGTCGCATCGCGCCCCTCTTCCATGACGCTTTGAAACAGCTCGCGAAGCGGAATCGGAACTTCGGAGTACGAGGAAGTGCTGTCAAACATATCTTCCTGCCAAGCCAGTTCCATACCAGACCATTGGCTAATGAGCAGGTGACCGCTCGGATTCGTCAGGATCACTCTTCCATCTGCGTCAAATGTAATGACAGAATCACCCATACTCCTCAAAATGCTGGCCAGATGATTTTTCTCATGATTCAGGTCGTGTATAAGCTTATCCAACTGCTCCGTCATATGATTGAACGTATTCGCGAGCTCACCGATCTCATCACTCGAACGGATGTTAACTCTGGTCGTATAATTCCCCTGAGAGATCGAAACGGCAGCATCCTTAAGCTGAAGCAGCGGCTGCTGAATTTTTTTGGACAAGAAAAAAGCAAAAAAGGTCGATAATAAAAAACCAACAATCGCGGTAAGAACGAACAGAACTTTCACCTGATGCGAGCTATCATGTGATTTGTCATCAAACCAGATATCAACATACTGGAGCAGAAATACACCCACAATTAACAATACAACCGCAACAAGCAGCATAATCGTCGCCCAAAGTTTTCCGACTACACTGCGCCAAAGCTTACCGGCCAAGCGCTGCCATACATTCATTTACTTAGGCACCTCAAGCTTGTAGCCGACACCCCAGACAGTCGTAATCATCGATGCGGCATCGGGCGACACTTTGTTCAGCTTCTCCCGCAAACGTTTTACATGTGTGTCGACTGTTCTCAAATCACCAAAAAACTCGTAATTCCAAACATCCTTAAGCAGTTCTTCCCGCGAGAACACTTTATCCGGCGATACAGCCAAATAATGAAGAAGCTCATATTCCTTAGGCGTTAAGCTTACCTCCTGTCCGCCGGCAGTCACGCGATGCGCGTCATGCTCGATAACAAGATGAGGAAATACGATGTTGTTGCTCGAATTGATTTCTTTTGTAAGAAACGCCGTAGCCGAAGAACGTCTCAAAATAGCTTTCACACGGTAGATCACTTCGCGAGGGCTAAAAGGCTTCACGACATAATCGTCAGCTCCGACCTCAAAGCCCTGAACGCGGTTCATCTCTTCCCCTTTTGCGGTCAGCATAATGACAGGAGTTGCCTTCACTTGGCGCAGTCGTGAGCACACCTCTACCCCATCGATTCCCGGGAGCATCACATCAAGCAGAATGAGCGCATAATCGGTATTCGAGGCCAGCCTAAGCGCCGTTTCACCGTCTTCCGCCTCGTCGATTGTATAGCCTTCCTTCTCTAAATACATTTTGAGCAGACGTCGAATGCGTTCTTCATCATCTACGACCAAAATACGGCTTGAATAATCAGACATAAGACAAGACTCCTCTCTATCTAGTTCCTAAACACCAGAATATGAATGTAATCCGGCTATGACGAGGTTAACCCCGACAAGCGTGAATAATACGACGACAAAACCGATTACGGCGAGCCAAGCGGACGGACGTCCCTGCCAGCCGCGTGATAAACGGAAATGCAAATATGCGCTATAATACAGCCATGTAATCAAAGCCCACACTTCCTTCGGATCCCAGCCCCAGAAGCGGCCCCATGCAATATTAGCCCAAATCATCGCGAATATTAATGCTCCAAGCGTAAAGATCGGAAAACCAATGGCAATTGATCTGTAGCTGATTTCATCCAAATCATCCGGATCAACGCCTTCCATGACCGGATGAATGACAGCGCCGAGCGGCTTACGGAATGCAAGTCGCAGCAATCCGTAAAGCAACGAGCCTGCAATGATAGACCACAGCACCGTATTAAGCTTGCGGCCGGAATTTGCGCCGTTCATCCAATAAGGCGCTTCAAAGATCGGCTGCTCCATTCCAAGAAACGGCTCATATTTGACAATATCGCTGTTATATGGCTTAACGATTGGCGGCAGTGAATAATCGACTGTCTCCGAAGTCGTCGTTTCCGAACCTTTTGCGTCAATAACCGATTTTTCTTGAACGAATTGCGCTTCATACCCCATACCGCGGAAAGCGAATACGGCTACGATAAAACCAACGATAAGGATGATCGAGTATAAGGAAAACTCCACCCAAAACTGCGATCTCTTCGCTTCCTTCGTTTTACCTTTAAAATCGACTACACGCAGCAAGTACATTAAACCCGCTGCAAATCCGACTGCAAAAAACGCTTCGCCGAGAGCAGCCGTCGTGACATGCACCTTCAGCCAATAGTTGTTAAGGGCCGGAATTAGCGGCTGCACCTCCTGCGGAAATACAGATGCGTAAGCAACGATAATTACGGTTAACGGCAGGGAGAACATGCCGAGCAAAGGTTTTCTGTAAATACTGTAAACGATTGTAAACGCGATCATGATCGCCATTCCGAGAAACGTCATGAACTCGTACATATTGCTCGTCGGAATTTGGCCGCTTCCTGCCCACCTTGTGAAGAAGAAGGTCAAATGCGACGCTAATCCGAGACTGGACGTTATAAAAGCTACCCGCCCCCAGCGTTTCTCATGCTGCAGCGGATCGCGGTTGCTCCATTTCTTGCCTGCAATCGCAATCACATAAAACATAAAAGCAAAACAATAAAGAAAAAATGCGACGATAAATGCGTCGCTGCTAAAATCAACTAAACTCACGCGTTGTTCCCTCCGTTATCAAGCAACTTCGGATCTACGGTTATCCCTATTTTTTGAAGCGCTCCCGCTACTTCAGAGCGCATACCGTACCAGTTTTTGTTCGTATGTGCGCCTAACGAAAGCTGTCCGTCATCGATGCGCAGCCATATTCGGCGATGCTGCCAATAGGATCCCATTAACAGACCGATTATCGAGAAGACCGCTCCAATCCAGACATAAGGCAGCGCCTTATCCATACGTACATTTAAGTAAGTGGACGCTTCGGAAAAGTCTACATTCTCCATCCCGTCTACCCGAATTTCAATTTTGTCAGCAATCCCATGATTAATGGCATCCTGCGAAAATTTCACCTTATCCTTCTGCATCGGGAAATACATGTACGGCTCGCCTTTCGGATCCAGCCCTGGCCCTTTGACCGTAAATATGAACGCCGGAGCGACCGGATCACGCGATAAGGTGGTTGGTTCCCCGTTGTCGCCAATCGCGAACTCCATGTAATTGGCATACAAATCAAGTGTATACGGCCCAAGCTTATGTTGGAGAGCCGAATCCTTCATCGGAAGATCGAACGGGCCGTATTTTTCCCCTGTCTCTTTATTCACGAGAATAGGATGGACGGCATTTAGGCGTGGCGTTGTATCAAAATCGAATTGGTACAGCTTAAGCCCCTTGTATTTGAGCGGTTCGTTCACAATGATATTATGCCGCTTCACTTCCTTGAGCACCGGCTTCTGCGTTTGATCGTTGCAGCTGCTAATGCATTCATATAATACCGCTTTCGTTTCGAATAGCTTCGCGCGGGCCGTGCCCTTCAGATTGGCAGGCAATTCCTCATCTTTGTAATACTCGACGGTAAACTTTTCATTTTTGACAAAATAATTCGTATCCGCGATTTGTACCGTATCGCCATCTGGAATCGTAATGTAGCTATCCATCTGCCAGTCCGGAATGCTCCTTGCCAGTATGGCTAACAGAAACAGAATAAGACCGATATGATTGATATAAGGCCCCCAACGGCTAAACCGGTTTTTCTCCGCAAGCAGGGCGGATCCTTCGCGGTGAATACGGTAGCCCTTGCGTTTCAGCTGTGCCCCGAACTTCTCCGTCCACTGCTCGGCGTCACCTTCAATTGTATGCTTGTACACTGTTTTTTGCCTGTGAATGAACTGCAGATGCTTACGTATTTGCTGCTTGCTGAGCGCCCGATAAAGCGGCAGCACCCGGTCAAGACTGCAAATGACTAACGATGTGCCGATCATGACGAGCAATCCGATGAACCACCAGGTTTCGTAAGTATGCGACAAGCCGAACAAATAATACAGTTTTCCGGGCAAGCCGTAAGTTTCCTCATAATAAACCGATGGATCAAAATTGTTCACAAAAGTGTTTTCCTGCGGATAAATCGTACCCAGCATCGCTGTCAAAAAAGTAAAGACGATCAAATAAATCGCGATTTTGACAGATGAGAAAAAATTCCATATTTTATCAATGAGGTTTGGATTGCTCTTTTGCGATCGGCGGGCTACCCCGTCATACCGCATCTCTAACGGCAAATCCGATAGTTCATTGTTCTCGAGCGGCTTGCCGCAGCTCTCGCACAATACGGTTCCGACCGAGTTTTGATGGCCGCACTCGCATTTAGTGTTTTCAACCACTAACACAGTAAAACCTCCTACAGCTGAAGCAGTCTTTCAATCCGTTCGTCAATTTCCACTTCCGTCATGCCGCCCACTTTGATTTCCATGATCGAACCGTCCGGTTTAATGAAAAAAGTAGTAGGATATGACTTTAGCCCGTAATTGCGTTCCGTTTGACGATTTACATCGCGTAAAATCGGATAATTTAGATCAAAGCGGCGAACAAAGTTATTGACCGTTAACGTATCCTCGCTTAAATTAATCGCCAAAATGACGAGGCCTTGGTCCTTCCATTTCGCATACTGTCGTTCAAACTCCGGCATTTCCTTCACGCAGGGCGGACAGAACGTACCCCAAAAATTGACGACGACAGCTTTCCCTTCGTAATCTGACAATTGCTGCGTATTGCCCTCTAAGTCGACAAGCTCGAACCCAGGCGGCTTGCTGCCTTCCTTTAGAGGACCTTTATCATCCGCGGCAAATAAGGTAGATCCAATTGCATATCCACCTATGATCAAGACGGCGATCAATATGACAATTTGGACCGTCTTGCGCGATTTTCCCATAATTGAATTCACCACCAGCTTCTTTCTTAACAGCCACGAATATTACCATTATAACGAAAAGTCGACGGCAATTACTGCCGCCGCCGATTACTTTTTATGAACTTTATGTGTCTTGCTTTGAGCGATTGCAAGCAGTTCTTTGATTTCCTGAGGCGTTAAATGGCGGTACTTGCCTCTGCCCAGATTTTCAAGTCCAAGCTCGCCAAAACGTATCCTCTTCAGCCGGATCACCTTATGTCCGATTGCCTCAAACATACGGCGAACCTGACGGTTGCGGCCTTCAAAAATCGTAATCGTAATCGTCGCTTCATTTCCGTCCGTATCTACATCATGGTACTCTACCTCAGCAGGGGCGGTCATGCCATCCTCGAGCTTAATCCCCTTTTGCAGCTGCTCAAGCGCGCTTCCATGTGGAATGCCTTTGACGGTTGCACGATAGGTTTTCGGCACATGATGGCTCGGGTGCGTTAACAAATTGGCGAATTCGCCGTCATTCGTAAGCAGGAGAAGTCCTTCCGTATCGTAATCCAATCGACCAACCGGATATACCCGCTCTTTAATACCAGGCAAAAAATCGGATACCACTTTACGCCCTTGAGGATCCTTGGCGCTTGTGATGACCCCTTTGGATTTGTTGAGCATGAGATACAGTTTCTTCTCGCTCCGAATCGTCCTGCCATTCACCGTTATGGTATCCACAGCAGGATCCGCCTTGACGCCAAGCGTCGTAACCTTCTCACCGTTAACCTCAACCATTCCAGCCAAAATCATTTCTTCACATTTGCGACGGGATGCAACTCCCGCTGCTGCTAATATTTTCTGTAAACGTTCCAATGCTTTCACCTCAATCTCCATCATAACGATATGGAGAACAAAGTACAAGCTTCCCTACCCGAATATGTATAAGCAAATGAAAATTGCAGCTAAAAAACCGACCAAATCCGAAAATAAGCCAACCTTCAACGCATAGCGCGTCCGGCGAATGCCAATCGCTCCAAAATAAACGGTAAGTACGTATAATGTCGTATCTGTACTGCCTTGAATTGTTGATGCGATTCTTCCGATCATCGAATCCGGTCCGAAGGTCTGAATGAGATCGGTAGTGAAGGCTAATGAGCCTGCCCCGGTTAACGGACGAAGTATTCCGAGCGGCAGCACTTCGCTTGGAATTCCCGCCCAATCAAACAGCGGCCGCACCGCTGACAGCATTAATTCCAATGCGCCCGATGCGCGGAACATGCTGATGGCAACCATCATGCCGACTAAATGAGGAATAATGTTGATGGCCGTACCGAAACCGTCCTTGGCTCCCTCGACAAACGTTTCATAAACGGGCACCTTGCGTCTTAGGGCTGCATAAAGCGGAATAAATACAATAATTGCCGGAATCATCCAAGCCGATAAACTCGTGAACAGATTATACAACAGGCTCACCCCCTGCAACCGGCGGAGCTGCCTTTAATTTCGTATTCTTTGACAGAACTGGTGCTGCCGGCGGCGGTGGTGACTTCCTTCTATAATAGCGGTCGGCAAGTATCGCAGCGGATGTAGCAACAAAGGTTGCCGCAAGCGTTGTTCCGATAATTTCAGCCGGATTAGCTGAACCGTAATTCATCCGAATGGCGATAAGAGTGGTCGGAATGATTGTTATACTCGATGTATTAAGTGCGAGCAGCGTACACATCGCAGGAGTTGCTGTCTCAGGATCGGGATTTAGCTTCTGCAGCTCCTGCATAGCTTTTATCCCCATAGGCGTTGCTGCATTTCCTAACCCGAACAAGTTAGCGCTTAAGTTGCTCATAATGTATCCGATAGCCGGATGATTGCGGGGAACGTCAGGAAAAAGCTTTCGCACAACCGGCCCGAGCATTCGAGCCAATTTTTGCAGCAGTCCTGCGTCCTCCGCTATCCGCATCATTCCCAGCCAAAACACCATAATGCTAATTAAACCAAAGCTGACGGTGACGCCTGATTTGGCTCCCTCGAAGGCAGCCTGCGTCACCGCATCCATCTTGCCGGTTATCGCAGCTACAACTACGCTCGCTACGATGAAAAACAACCAAATCCAATTTACCATTTAGGCCGCCTCCCCATCCATGCACCTTTACTTTTACTATTCAGCGTCTCCCGCGCCGGCTTTACGTTAATGCTTAAACAATGCGTCAAATATTTTTGAGATCGTACCTGCCAGCTGTCCGCGTTCATCATGCTTGACAGCCATATTGAAATCGACCAGCGTTTGTTGCGCTTTTGGCGAAGCCGTCGGCAGCTTCAGCCTGCCGCTTCCGACATCATAAACTGGAACAGCGCCAATGCGATCGTTTTTCATATACCACTCCAGCAATCCTCGTTCTCCTAATGAATAACGCAGCGTACTCACGTCATACAAAACCAAACGCGACCGGATATCATCCGGTTCCTGATCCGTCAAAGGATACTTGAACGATTGTCCGACAGTTAACGGATAACCTGCAACCAGCTGGCCTTTTGTCGCAATTTCATGAAGCGGATAGTTGCCAAAACCCCAGTCGAGCATCTTCCGGTGATCGAGCCAATCGTCGCTATCATTTATTGTAACGGCAGCAAGCTGCTGACCTTGTCTTGTTGCCGAGCTGACTAAGCACCGGAGCGCTTTTTTTGTATAGCCGGTCTTTACCCCGTCTGCTCCTTCATACATCGCTAACATTTTATTTTTATTCGTATAGCTGTACTCCCATTTTTCGTGCGGGTTTGGCACCTTTTTTTCGCGCGTGCTTACGATTTCGGCAAATACATCATTTTTCAAAGCATATGCGGTCAGCTTGGCCAAATCATTGGCTGAAGAATAATGACCTTCCTCATCAAGACCATGCGGATTTTTAAATTGAGTGTGTTTTAGGCCAAGAAAAGCCGCTTTCTCGTTCATTAAATGAACGAAGCCCTCCTCGGAGCCGCCGACATGCTCGGCGATAGCCGTTGCAGCGTCGTTGCCGGATCTTAGCATTAGCCCATAAAGCATATTAAGAAGGCTCATTTCTTCGCCGAGCTGAAGATAGATCGAGGAGCCCTCCTTGCCTGCAGCACGCTTGCTTGTCTTCACCATATCGGTCAGCTTCCCATGGTCAATGGCTACGATCGCTGTCATTATTTTCGTTAAGCTTGCTATTCTCATCGCTGTATCGCCGTTATTGCTGTATAACAATCTGCCTGACTCGACATCAATAAGCGCCGAAGCATTCGCATTCGTATGCAGCGGACCGGGGTTCGCGTTTACAGCCGGCCCCCGGCTTGTCCCGACTACCAATACTGCCAATAAACCGAGCACAGTAAACCGCTGCAGCTTTTTGAAATACATGCCCATACTTACCCCTCTCGCCGTCTTAGTAGATAAAGCTTCTGCTTGTGTATTTCAGTATATGCCTGTACACGTTGCTCTAGACGAAATAAAGCTAAACAAAAATGAAAAACTGCCCTCTCGGGCAGTTATGTTAAAAGAGGTGATCGGTTGCCTCGACACGTCCGGTGATTACGGTCTGGGACGGATCGGCATATGCTGCTGTGCTGGACGACTGCTTCATCATCGTCTGAAGCTTATCAAAAACATACGGTGCAGAATCAATTACCCGATCGAGCAGATGCGTTTGCGTGTCGAGCGGAACAATTTTCACGCCATGCGTGCCTACGACTAGAAACGCGATCGGCGTAATCGATACACCGCCGCCGCTGCCGCCTCCGAACGGCATGGATACGGAAGCATGCTGCGCATCGGACTGCCCTCCGCCTTTGTGCTCCGAATCATCTAACCGGATATCGCTGCCCCCTGCCACAAAGCCGAATCCTACTTTTGAGATCGGCATGATGATGCTGCCATCCGGTGTTTGTACAGGATCGCCGACGATCGTATTGACGTCAACCATCTCTTTAATATTTTCCATTGCGGTTTGCATTAAGCCTTGAATAGGATGTTCTGCCATGCTTTGACGCCTCCTTTCATTTTCTTCATCCGGACTAAGAGCTGCAATCCGGCAAGGATAGCATAACCGAAGCGGATTTGAGCTATGCATGACCACTCCGTTGTAAAAGCAGATCGTTGATAAATCGGCTGCACATTCATTTTCGGTTCTGCTTTCAGCTTAACCATTTGTGACAATACGCCAATGATCGATGTTTTCACGGACCAGACGAGTCCAGTCGCCATTGCAGTCCACATCGCGTCCCCCGTTCCGACCGACGTAGACCAGTTCCATTCATCAAGACGTACCTTCGTCAGCGTCAGTCTGACCCAGCCCGTTAAATTTCGTGTGATTTGTAAAATATACTTTAATTTATCAATGGCATTAACGACCTTTTCGGTATCGATATCCTTATTGAACTGCATCCACGAGTCAAAGCCTGCGCTCGTCGTTGACACTTGCTCCTTTAGTTGAACGGATGTACCGGTAAACTGCATAATCGGCACCTTAATGCGGTATCGGATAATTCCAAATAGTGCTTTTATGTTCAATTCTGCATCATCATTGTCTCCTACCCGCCGCAGATGCCCTTTTAAGACGACCTGGGAGTTTAGAATAACTGTTAAAATGAGCAAAAAAAAGAGACCGGCCGCCGTCATCCAACCGTAAGGGTAACTGAGCATCATAATGCTTCCTCCGTTTCCCTAATATGGGTTGAATATAGTATGACCCGGCGGTCAAATCTCATTCCTTAATTTCTTCAATTGTCATCTGCTGGCCGTCCAGCCGCTCGAACAGCATCTGTGTCTGTTCCTCCAGCGCATCATCGATATCGACATTTCCCGGCTCCGGTAATTCTTTAATCGACGGTAATCCAAAATAATCTAAAAATGATTTAGTAGTTCCGTATAAAATCGGCCTGCCAATCTGTTCGGCGCGCCCGACCTCCTCGATCAAATCCTTGGATACGAGTGATTGAATCGCTCTGTCGCTCTTAACGCCGCGAATCTCTTCGATCGATATTCGAGTTATCGGCTGACGGTAAGCGACGATAGACAGCGTCTCTAACGCGGCTTGAGAGAGCTGTGAGCGCGTAGGCGTATAGGCCATTCGTTCAAAATAAGGCGCGTGCTCCAAATGCGTCGTCAGCCGATACGAAGCTGCAACCTCCGCAATTTGAATACCGCGCTCCTCGCGCTCCAAGTCACGCTGCAAATCGTAAACCAAATCGGAGGCCAGATCAGCATCAAGCTCTAAAATGTCAGCCAGCTGCCGCTTCGTAAGCCCCTCATCTCCTGCCATGAACAGCAGGCCCTCAATAATTGTCTTCAATTTCTGATAATCCAATTTGTGACGACTCTCCTCTCCAATGAATGACGATGTCGTCAAACAACTGATGCTGAAAGCAACGAATATGTTTCATTTTCATTAGCTCCAGAATGGCTAGAAAAGTAACCACGATTTCATGCCTGTCCATATTTTCACGTATTAGCCGCGAAAAACGAACCGTTTCAAATTGCTTCAGCACATCGACAATATCGCGAATCCGGTCCTTGACTGAGATCTCGTCGCGCTGTACCGTTGCAACGATATTGCGTCTTGCCGCTCGGCGAAGCGCCTTCTGAAAGGCAACGATTAAATCCGATAAATGAATACCTTCGACCGGATTAACCTTCTCCTGCTTCATGAATGGCGTCATATCCTCCGGCTCCCGCGAATAGACAAGGCTGCGCTCGAATTCCTTCTCGCGCAGCTGCTCGGCAATTTGCTTGAATTTCCGGTATTCTACGAGCTTCTGGATGAGCTCATCGCGCGGATCTAATCCGTCATCTGGCCAATCCTCGTAATCATCCTCAAATACGGGAGGCTTTGGAAGAAGCTGCTTACTCTTTATCGCTAAGAGGGTTGCCGCCATGACTAGAAACTCACTCGTAACCTCAAGCTCCAGCTCCTTCATCGCATGCAAGTAATCCATATATTGTATAGTAATCTCGCTGATAGATACTTCATGGATATCGATTTCGGCTTTGTCGATCAAGTGAAGCAATAGATCAAGCGGCCCTTCAAAAGTATCCAGCTTATAAAGCACCGACACTTAATTTTCCTCCCGCCTAGCCTTATCTTCGCAGCTTAGCCTTGCAATTGCTTCGACAAGTTCGCCATTTCTATCGCACTGGCTGCTGCTTCATATCCTTTATTGCCAGCTTTCGTACCGGCGCGCTCAATCGCTTGTTCAATCGAATCAACCGTCAGTACGCCGAAAATAGTCGGGATACCTGTTTTTAATGCGATTGCCGCTACACCCTTTGCCGCTTCGTTGCAAACATAATCAAAATGCGGAGTTGACCCGCGAATAACGGCGCCAAGTGTAATAACCGCATCGTACTTGCCGCTCTCAGCCATTTTTTGTGCAATTAACGGAATTTCGAATGCTCCCGGTACCCATGCCACATCAACGTCTGAATCCTGTGCGCCGTGACGCTTAAATGCATCCAGTGCGCCTCCAAGCAGCTTGCTTGAAATAAACTCGTTGAAACGACCTACTACTACTCCATATTTTAAACCTTCTGATACTAAATGTCCCTCATAAATACGTGCCATTTTGTCATCTTCCTTCCGTTATTTTAAATGATATAATCAATATCTTCAAAGCTGAGCAAATGTCCAAGCTTCGATTTCTTCGTACGCAGATAGCTTTTATTGTCCTCGTTTGCGTCCATCTGGATCGGTACGCGCTCTACAACTTCTAGGCCATAACCTTCTAGACCTTTAATCTTGCGGGGATTGTTCGTAAGCAAGCGCATTTGGCGAACGCCAAGATCCTTTAAAATTTGCGCTCCTATTCCATAATCGCGCAAATCGGCCGGAAAGCCAAGCTTTAAATTTGCGTCAACCGTATCCAGTCCTTGCTCTTGCAGCTCATAAGCTTTTAATTTGTTAATAAGACCGATGCCTCTTCCTTCTTGACGCATATAAAGAAGAATGCCGCTGCCTTCCACTTCGATTTGCTTCAGCGCCGCTTCAAGCTGCGGGCCGCAATCGCAGCGGTGTGAATGGAATACATCTCCGGTCAGGCATTCGGAATGAACGCGCACGAGCACCGGACGTTCAGGATCGATATCGCCTTTTACAAGCGCGATATGCTCCTTATTGTCAACGAAGTTCGTGTATGCAATTGCGCGGAATGTACCAAAATCAGTTGGAAGCTTTACATCAACCGCCCGCTCAACAAGCTTCTCCATCGCATTGCGGTACTGGATCAAATCTTGAATCGTGATGAGCTTCAGATTGTGCTTTTCCTTAAAGACGAGCAGATCCGGTAAACGAGCCATCGTCCCGTCTTCATTAATGATTTCGCAAATGGTCGCAGCCGGGGCCGAGCCGCACATAACGGCGAGATCGATTGCCGCTTCGGTATGGCCTGCGCGGCGAAGCACTCCTCCCGACCTTGCAATAAGCGGGAATATGTGGCCAGGTCTACGGAAATCCGATGCTTTAGTAGTTGGATCAATAAGCGCTTTGACCGTTTCCGAGCGTTCAAATGCGGAAATACCGGTTGTTGTTCCCACATAATCGACCGATACGGTAAATGCCGTACCATGGTAATCGGTATTATGCGTGACCATTGGCGGCAAATCAAGCTGTTCGGCGCGCTCCTGCGTGATAGGCACGCATACGAGGCCGCGTGCCTCCGAGATCATGAAATTAATGACCTCGGGCGTCGTTTGATCCGCTAGCGCAATAAGATCACCCTCATTTTCCCGATCCTCGTCGTCCACGACAATAACCGGTTTCCCAAGCTTAAGATCATGAAGCGCATCTTCGATTTTATCAAATGGGATTTTATCTGTTTGTTCCATTTGGGATTCCCTCCTTTGTGACAACTAATATGACAACCAATCCTTTAAAGGCTTTACCAAACCTTAAAGGCTTTAAACCACACCTTAAAGGCTTTTCGAACCCACCCAAACCCTCCCTTCCAAGGGAGGGCCTCAAGGACTGCGTCCTCTGGACACCTGCAATTGGACTAACGTGAGAGATGCTGAGATGGTTGTGAGCGGCTCTTGCGTAGGATCGTTTTCGTCCCTGCGGGACACGCTTGATGTTGTAGCGCTTGAGTCGCTTAGAGATCTGGATGGTTTAATAACGATTGAGTTATTAAGCCGATCTTGTGTTTCGTTTTCTGTAACATCGCTCTTATCCACGAATGCTGTTAGTTTAGAATAAATAACTGGAAAATCTCCAGCTAATTGGCTGATTTATAGGTTCTTGCTTTAGTTAGCTGGAAATTCTCCCTCTAATTCAATACTTTTCGCTTTCGAGTGGCGGTTTTATCCAAATTACATGGAGTAATTCCAGTTGAAAATATCAGCAGAGCGCATTGGTGCAAAATTAACATGAGCTTTTACTGCTAATTATGATGATATTTTTGATTGAGTAGTTTACCCAACCCGCTCTATGCAGAAATGAACATTTCATGCGATAAAAACTAACTAGATCATATTTTTTCGAATGAACCTTACGCTCTATCCGATATTAGCCATGAAATATAATCACACATCGATAAAAATTTATAAGAATCCATTTTCCATAAGAAATGATGTGGTCAACTTGGACCCTGCTTGTGCAGCTTCTGGTCTTTTAAAATGCAGCAGATGATCGACGTATTTGCCTATGACGTCACATTCGATATTGACAGTGTCACCCGCGTGCTTGTGTTGTAGGGCAGTTTCATCAAGGGTGTGCGGAATAATCGACACAGAAAAGGAATGTGCTGCTGTGTCCACCACAGTAAGACTGATGCCGTCTATCGTAATAGAGCCTTTCGGAATAACGTAGCGCAGCATGTCTGAGTCCTCTAATTGAACTTTATAGACAACAGCATTCGCGTCCGTTTCCCGGTTTACTATTTTTCCAGTGCCATCAACATGACCCTGAACGATATGACCGCCGAACCGTCCGCCCGCCTGCATCGCACGCTCTAAATTCACTCGTTCGCCTGTCCGGAGCTGATGAAGATTGGATTTGCGAAACGTTTCAGGCATTACATCTGCAGAGAATGAAGCTTTGTCAAACGACGTAACGGTTAGGCACACGCCATTTACCGATATGCTGTCCCCAAGCTTTACGCCATCCGTAACAAGGGTGGCTCCAATGACGAGACGCATCGCCTCACCCTGCCTCGTTATCCCTTTCATTTTCCCCACTTCTTCCACTAATCCGGTAAACATGGGCTTCCTCCTCAAAGGCTCTGCGAATGCAAAACCTGCTTCGTAAACATAATCCTTGGTTTCGCAAATGCAAAACCTGCATCGTACGCAATCTCTAGCTTGCTCAGCTATCCATCTAATTCTCAATCATACGATGCAACGCATTATCCAACCTGGCGTGATAACGTACTAATGCTTCCTTTACCTCTCGTAAACGGGATAGCCGGATACGCAAATGTCTTCGCCGGCCATTTCCACATTCACGCGTTCCAGCTGGACCGCATCTGCCATTTTCTCGATTCCAGCGAAAGTAAATGTGCCTGGCGCTTCAGTTCCCCCGATAATCTTGGCTGCATAGTAGAGTACAATTTTATCGATAAGACATGCCTCCAGCATCGCACCGTTCAATTGGCCGCCGCCCTCGAGTAGGATCGAACCGATCTCAAGCTCTCCGAGCTTTCTCATCCCGTCGCTCAGATCCACCTTCGCCCCAAGCCCGCAGGTGACAACTTCAATGCCCGCAGCCTCTAGACCCTGACGTCTTTCCGCGCTTGCCTCACTGGAGGTTAATACAATGGTCCGTGCCGATCGATCGGTAACTACCCTTGCGTTCAGCGGCAAACGCAGCATCGAATCTACGATGATTCTGACCGGATCGATAGCCGGAACGGCTGCCCGCGTATTCAATAATGGATCATCCGCAAGAACCGTACCGATTCCCACCATAATCGCTTCGTGCTGATGGCGCAGTGTATGAACCTGCTCGCGCGCCGCAGTGCCTGTCACCCAGCGACTGTCACCAGTCCGTGATGCAATTTTACCGTCAAGCGTGCTGGCGGTTTTTAACGTAACGAAGGGAAGCCTTGTCGTAATATACTTATTGAATTTTTCGTTCATTTGCTGGGATTGCTGTTCCAAAACGCCTACGGTAACGTCAATTCCCTCTTCGCGCAGCCTTGCGATGCCCCGGCCTGACACCTCAGGATTCGGATCACCGCTTGCGACCACTACCCTCGCCGCTTTCGCAGCGATGATGCGCTCGCAGCAGGGCGGCGTTTTGCCGAAATGACTGCATGGCTCTAACGTTACATAAACGGTTGCGCCTGCAGCTTCTTCCCCTGCCATCTGAAGGGCATGCACTTCAGCGTGTCCGGTACCGCGCTTTAAATGCGTACCAATTCCGATTATTCGTCCATCCTTCACCACGACGCATCCGACTACAGGATTGATTCCTGTTTGGCCGGAAGCTTTAGAAGCCATTTCTAACGCTAACCGCATGTAATACTCGTCGTTTAAAATGTCCACGTACAAAAAACACCCCTATCGGCATACGATCCGACAGGGGTGACGAAAAAGAATTTGAGAACCACGACAAAACCGATCGGCGTTGTCGGCTTTAGTTGCCGACTACTTTCCTTTTCGCAAATCATGCGAATACGGTTTGTAAAATACGCTAAAGAAACAAACCTACTTTGCATGTGAAATAAAGCACACACAAAATAAGCTGAATATTATAGCTGTCGAAGCATCTCCTTCTCCCATCCAGACTATACTGTCGGTCCCGGATTTGCACCAGGTCCACCGTTCTAAATCGCTTCTATACGTAAAAATACGGATAGAAAAAGCTCATTAGCCCGGGTCACGGACTGACGAGAGGCACAAGCACCGGTTGTCCGATATGCCTGTACCTTCCCGATCACCGCCGGTTAGGAATTTCACCTGACCCCGAAGGAAAGCTGCACTTACATAATTATAGTTAGTATCTTAACACTAAATCGTTTCAACTTCAACCTTTTCCATTTTGTCTCCGCCTTTGAAAGCATCAACAAACTCCATACCCTTCGATACTTTACCGAAAACAGTATGTCCACCGTCCAAATGCGGCTGTGGAGCATAGCCGATATAGAACTGGCTGCCGCCTGTGTTACGGCCAGCATGTGCCATTGCTAGCGTACCGCGCTCATGCTTGTTCGGGTTAATTTCACAATTGATTGTGTAGCCAGGACCGCCTGTACCATTACCCTTCGGACATCCGCCTTGTGCGACAAAGCCCGGGATAACACGATGGAATGTAAGACCATTGTAGAAGCCTTCGTTAGCAAGCTTCTCAAAGTTTGCTACTGTGTTTGGCGCGTCTTGATCGAATAGATCGATTAGAACCTCTCCGCCGTTTGCTAGTGTAATTTTAGCCTGTTTTGCCATTGCTGCATCTACCTTTCTTTATCCAGATAAGACTACGTTACCAATATCGTCCTTATTTCGCAAGCGGTGATTTTTGAAGTCTAGCCGGAATGACGTCATTGCATACGATATTTTCAAGCGATTCACGCTTAACAGCAAGGTCAGCCTGCCCGTCTTTTACAAAAACGACAGCCGGACGACGAATGCGGTTATAGTTGCTCGCCATTGCATAATTATAAGCACCTGTACAGAAAACAGCAAGCAGGTCGCCTTTTTCAGCTTTAGGCAATTCCAGGTCCCAAATAAGCATATCGCCGCTCTCGCAGCATTTTCCCGCGATAGAAACCGTTTCTTCTGCAGGATCATTCGCACGATTAGCCAGTACCGCCTCATATTTCGATTGGTAAAGCGCTGGGCGAGGGTTGTCCGTCATGCCGCCGTCAACAGCAATGTATTTGCGAACGCCCGGAATATGTTTGCTTGTACCGACAGTATACAAAGTAGTTCCTGCATCGCCAACCATACTGCGGCCCGGCTCTACCCAAATTTCAGGCAGCGGGAATTCTGCTTTTGTAAAATTCGTAATAATCGCACCTGTAATTGCCGCTACATATTCACTAATTGGAAGCGGAGTGTCGCCTTCTACATAACGAATGCCGAAGCCGCCGCCAAGATTGATTACTTTAAACGTCAGGTCAAGCTCGTTACGGATTGCAACTGCGAAATCAGCTACCTTGTCTACTGCCATACGGAAGCCTTCAACCTCGAAAATTTGCGAACCAATATGGGAATGCACGCCCAAAATAACGAGGTTAGGCAAAGCAAGAGCTTCTTGAATAGCTTGTTTCGCTGCGCCATTGCCAAGGTCAAAGCCAAACTTTGAATCCTGTTGGCCAGTCGAGATGTAATCATGTGTATGTGCTTCCACACCTGGCGTAATACGAAGCAAAATATTCACTTTCTTGCCTTTGTCGCCTGCAAGAGCGTTTAACAGCTGCAGCTCGGAAAAATTGTCAACAACGAAACAGCCGATGCCTGCATCCAGCGCCATGTTGATTTCTTCAGGCGTTTTGTTATTGCCGTGGAAGTGAATGCGTTCAGCCGGGAAGCCAGCTTGCATTGCCGTATAAAGTTCGCCGTCGGACACTACGTCAAGGGAAAGTCCCTCTTGCTCAGCAATCGCGCACATTGCCATTACGCTGAACGCTTTGCTGGCGTAAGCGACCTGGAAGCGAAGTCCCGAAGCTTTGAACGCTTCTACGTACTCGCTCGCACGTTGACGTACTAGAGCCTCGTCCACAATATATAGTGGCGTGCCGAATTGTGCAGCCAAATCAGCTACATCGCAGCCGCCAATTTCCAAATGTCCATTTGCGTTAATATTACTAGTTCCATGCAGGTACATAGTTTCCCCTCAGCTTTCTTCTATCTGCATGCAGATAGAACGGATAGAATTTGCATCAATAGCAACAGTATAACGCAATCTACCCGCTCTACGAAATGGATAAATTCACATTTCATTTGCATTTTATGAATCTACTCTGTTTTTGGCAACTTATCGATCTGCTGCGCCTTCAAAATATTGGGGCGTGTTCGGTTGTAAAGTACCGGCTGACGAATGATAATGCTCCACAGCGCCTTCATATCAAAGGGGATGATCGGCCACAAGTACGGTCGGTTGAATGAACGCTCCATGACCAGCATCAGTATAATGGCAGTTGTGGCAATAACGAAACCAGGGACGCTAAACGCCGCAACTGAAATGATAAGGACAAGCCGGACGATTCGATTGGCCAAACCCAGCTCATAGCTCGGAGTCGTGAACATTCCGATTGCGGCAACGGCCATGTACAAAATAACTTCATTCACAAAAATACCGGTTTGTACGGCAATATCGCCAATTAAAATCGCAGCAACGAGCGACATTGCTGTTGCAAGCGAGCTTGGCGTATGTACCGACGCCATCCTCAGTAAATCGACGCCGATCTCTGCGAGCACAAACTGTACGACCAGCGGCAGTTTACCCGTTTTATTAGGTCCCAAAAATTCGAGCGCTGGCGGCTTCAATTCAGGATGCATAACGAATAGCAGCCACAAGGGCAGCATAAACAGCGAAGCAAAAATACCGAGAAATCTCACCCATCGCAAATAGGTGCCAATAAACGGCGTCTGACGATTTTCCTCAGCATGCTGCATGAGATCGGTGTATGTTGTCGGAAGTGTCATGACGCTTGGCGATGTATCAACGAATACCGCCACATAGCCTTCCAGCAGGTGGGAAGCTACCGTATCGGGCCTCTCTGAATAGCGGACAAGCGGGAACGGGCTCCAGCCCCGCTTTACGGTAGCCTCCTCGAGCTGCTTATCTGCAAGCGGCAAGCCGTCGATCTTAACCATCGATATTTTATCCTTAATGGATTTGAGCAGCTCTTTATCCACGATGTCATCGATATATGCGATGCATACATCCGTTTGCGTTCTCTCGCCCACTCGTACGACCTCATAACGGAGCTGCGGATCACGCAAGCGCCTGCGGACAAGCGACACATTAACCATCAACGTTTCCACGAAGCCGTCTCTGCTTCCGCGAACGACCTTCTCGAGCGACGGCTCTTCCGGCCCGCGTGAAGGGAAAGCTTTGGCATCGATCATGACGACGCTTGTCTCGCCGTCGATAAACAAAGCGGTTACTCCGGAAAGCACGCCGGTCAACATTTTGTTCCAGTCATCTTCTTTCGTTACCTGAGCGGCAGGCACGTACAAATCAAGGAATGATTGAAACGCGTGAGCTGACAGATCCTCCGGCTGCAGGAAAGTAAGCCGTTTGAGCACTTCAGTCAAAATGTTGTCCTTCGCTAAACCGTTCATACAAAGCATAGCGGTACGCTTTTCGCCAAACGTCATCTCTCTTACGACCACGTCGAAGCTTGTTTTATAGCCAATCTCTTTCTCCAAACGATCAAGTACACTATCCAAGTGATCCGGAATCGGTGATTTATCCTCATTCCCTGCAGTCTCTGAAACGGCGCTGCCGATCCTTTGTCTCTTTTTACTACGTACGAATGACGCTTCATCTAACGCCACTCCCGATTCCTCTTGCTGCTGATCCCCGTAAAGCTTCGAAAAAGAAGGCATTGCCTCTTGCCCTTGATCATGTTCATGGTCTGAATGTTTATCCTTCATTCGCCCTCACCTCGTCCTTAATAAACTACCACTGATATACAAGCCAATCGAATAACGAGCCTAACGTTTTCCCGAGGACCATCGCCATTACGAGCCCGACCATATAGTCTGACAGATTCATTCTTTTTGCCAAAATCGGCAGCACGTTCATCACCTCTGTCAATGCAGCAGCCAGCATCCCGACAAATATGCCGTCAAACAGACCTGAAACGCTCAAAAAAACGCTTGAGGGCAATGACAGTCTCCAATTCATAAAATCGGCAAATGTCCAGTAAAGCGAGCCGCATATAACAGCCGTCTCGAACCAAATGGACATACGATAGGCATTTGCGATTTGAGCGAGGCGCGGTATAAGGTCGAGAACAATAAGCAGGGCCACCAGTCCGCTGCCTACTGCAAGACCGCCCGCCAAGCCAAGAAGAGCCACAAAAATATTGGCTAAAGCATTAATCATGGCCATTATCCTTTGTTTGGTCGTAATCCGACTTTTTGCGCATTTCATCGGCAATGACGTAAGCATTCACATTTTCCTGATACATATACAGCTCAACCTCAAGCGGGTTCGGCTCCTCGTTGAACCGTTTGCGGAAAATGTGGTTAAAGAACAACACCATTCCAAGCCCGATTCCCAGCGAATACGGGATTTGAAACCATAGCGGATGATCGGTACGCTTACCGGTAATCAGCTCGACGATCCGGATATGAACTTCTTTCATGCTGACATCCGTATGAAAATTCATGATCGCGAGACCCGCTCCAAAAAACAGCAGCAGCCATGCCAGAATGAGCACCGCAATTCGCGGCTTTACCGGCTTCTCCGCTATCATCACGAGAACCTGCGGATCCCCATAGGCTTCAACGGTTAAATCCGGCTCCAGCTGGCGAATGGCTTTGACGATTTGCAGCACGTCGATAACGACACGGTTGCCGTCCGCCTTCTTGTGCTCGTAAAGGACAAGCTCCTTTAACCGCTTCTCGAACAAGTCGTCTTCAGCCAGCAGTCTGGCCGCCTGCCCCAAGGAGACACGTTGATTCGGTTTCATGTAGATTCGTTTCTTTAGACGCAGATAGAGGACCGAATGGTTGGGTGTTGCCATTTGTCAGCTTCCCTTCTGCTTAAACTTTTGTTTATGTTTCCCTTTTAGTATGAGAAAAGGACGATTCGGATACTCATGCGATTTGAGGTAAAAAATAGAAAAAACCAAACCGCCTTAAAGGGCGATTTGGTCTCTGATGGACTGTAATATTTTTTTCTCAAGCCGCGATACCTGCACCTGCGATATACCCAGCCTGCTCGCTACTTCGGATTGCGTTTTGTCACGGTAATAACGCAAGTATACGATTAATCGTTCACGCTCGCTCAGACCTTCAATGGCTTCAACCAGCGCAAGCTTGTCAAACCACCGTTCCTGAGATTCATCCGCTATTTGATCCATCAGCGTAATGGGGTCGCCGTCATTCTCAAACACCGTTTCGTGAATGGACGTCGGCGGCTTGTTCGCTTCCTGTGCGAATACGACATCCTCGGGCGTAATGCCCAGCCGCTCCGCAACCTCACTAATGGTGGGCAAGCGGCCTAACGTCTTGGACAGCTCATCCTTCATTTTACGCACCTTATTGGCGGTTTCCTTGAGGGATCTGCTGACCTTTAACGTGCCGTCATCGCGTAAAAACCGTTGGATTTCCCCAATGATCATCGGAACCGCATAAGTAGAAAACTTCACATCATAGGACAAGTCGAATTTGTCCACTGACTTAAGCAATCCGATGCAGCCGATTTGGAATAAATCCTCGGGCTCATAACCGCGATTGATAAACCGCTGCACGACTGACCAAACTAGACGGATATTGCACTGAACGAGTGTATCCCTTGCAAGCGTATCGCCGGATTGACTTAACGCAATGAGCCGCTTTACTTCCGCGTCATCCAAGTATGGCTGGGCCGTCTGCTTTAGATTGACATCCATGAGGTTCAACCCCTATGCGCTAATTGTAGAGCGCTTTTTTCGATTCGATTCGTTTCAGCATCGCCACGCGAGTTCCGCCGTCTATCGTACTTGAAACCTCGAAACGGTCCATAAAGTTTTCCATGATTGTAAAGCCCATTCCAGAGCGCTCAAGCTCCGGCTTCGATGTATAGAGCGGCTGACGCGCCAGATCCAAATCCTCAATGCCCCGTCCGTTATCCGACACGGTAATGGATACGGAATCGCCCTCGATTCTCGCTTCGATCGTAACCTTGCAAGACGAATCGCTTTCGTAGCCATGTATAATCGCGTTCGTCACGGCCTCGGATACTGCGGTCTTCAAATCATTCAGCTCCTCGAGCGTCGGATCGAGCTGTGACACAAATGCAGCGACCGCTATTCGTGCGAAGGCTTCGTTTTCCGAGCGGGCGCTGAAGGAAAGCGTCATTTCATTGGATCCGTTCATGACACCACCTCCAAACTGGAAATTGCGGTACGTTCGTTTTCATGAATGGTCAATATTTTGAACAGGCCAGACATTTCAAATAAGCGATAAACGTTTGGATTTACGTCGCAGACGACCATTTTCCCGCCCTTGCTCTTCACCTGCTTGTACCGGCCCAATATTACGCCAAGACCGGAGCTGTCCATAAATTGCAACTCCTTCAAGCTGAGAATGACATGCTCGCTGCTGCCGCGAAGAAGTGCTTCCTCCATCTTATAGCGCACAACATCGGCAGTATGGTGATCCAGCTCGCCCCGAAGCCTTACGATCAGCACATTGCGGTATTGCTCCAGTTCTGCTTGCAGACTCATTATGCTGTTCATCTCCTCTAAGTTTGGTTTTTTCCAAACATAAGTAAGAATAAGCTAACCTGTATTCCTTCCTTATATTTCACCGTGAAACGTTTGCCGATCTGCCTTAAAAGAGCTGCAGACGTTTACACTTGCCGAGATAGAACTAGCAATTCTCCAAAATGGTGACCTTTTCCTGCATGGCGACAAAACTAGAAGCATACCGCTATCAGCTGACAAAATGTGCGAAGTCAATCAGATGTTACCGCGCTGAAAAGGAGTCTAAGCAAACAATCCGGAGAAGGATCGCTTCAGCAATTTCCACCAGCCTGCGCGTTCGACCGATAACGGCGCATCCACATCAAATTCCTTCAGAACCTGCTCGCCTTGATAGACGACCAGCTTGCCTATCGGCTGGCCGATTTGGACCGGCGCCTTCAGAGGGCCGTTGATTTTCAGCTCGTAACGGATATCTTTCGTTTGGCTGCCTTTTTTGAGAAGCACGCTATATGGATGCTTAGCGACGAGCGGAAGCTCAGGCGTTGTGCCCTTCTCAATTTGGAGCGTGCCCATCGAGTCTCCCTCTTTGATAATCGCGTGATTCATATATTGCGCAAACGTATAATCGAACATTTGCGATACTTCAGCGTTTCTAGTCTTCGTATCGGGCTCTCCCATTACGACTGCGATGACCCGCATATTATCGCGCTTGGCCGTAGCCGACAAGCAGTACTTCGCTTCGCTCGTAAAGCCTGTTTTCAGGCCGTCCGCTCCGCTATAGAACCGTACCAGCTTATTCGTATTTACAAGCCAGAAAGGCTTCTCGGACGATTTGCGCAAATAATCCTGATAAAGCCCTGTATATTTCGTTACTTCGGAATGCTTAAGGAGCTCCATCGACATAACCGCAATATCATGCGCTGACGAGAAATGATTCGCTACAGGCAAGCCGTTCGGATTGCTAAACTGTGTATCGTTCATGCCAAGCTGCTTCGCCCGCTCATTCATCATCGCTACGAATTGCTGCTCAGTGCCTGCCAGCTTCTCGGCCATTGCTACCGAGGCGTCGTTACCGGAAGCAAGCGCAATGCCTTTGATCATATCTTCAACGCTCATCTCTTCTCCCGGTTCGAGAAAGATTTGAGAGCCTCCCATCGATGCGGCATACTCGCTTGTCTGCACGTTGTCTGTCAATTTGATCTTACCGTCATCGAGCGCTTCCATGATGAGGAGAAGCGTCATAATTTTAGTAATACTCGCGGGCGGCAGCTTATCATGGCTATTTTTTTCATAAATAACGGTCCCGCTGTCCGCATCCATCAGAATCGCGGAACGGGCCGATGGCGCCAGATTAGCAGAAGGCGCTTGTTTTTGGGCGTTGGGAGCCGGCGTTGGCTCCACAGCAGCAAACGCGGCCGCAGGCAGCGCAATCACGAATGCGAGAAAAAGAATACATAGCTTGATAGAACGATTTTTCAACTAGATCTCCTCCTAAAGTTTTGTGAAGCAAAACTCACTTCGTAAGCTACCACTTGGTTTTGAGAAGCAAAACTCACTTCATAAGCGTCCGCATAGCTTATGATAGCTGCGATGAAGCAGTCGATTAACCTAGCTTCGTAAGCCACCAATTGTTTTGTTTGTGATGCAAATGAAGATTGCGCACAATTCGCTTATATTTCTCTATTCAGTGTTGACTTTTAAGTTGGAAATTATTCCATAAGCTAGGGTTAATTGTGCAACAAAAAAATCCGCCCCGGCATATACCCGGAGCGGATTTCGATTCATTATAAACTTAAGTATAACGGGTAACGCCTTCAGAAGTTATGACTGAAAGCAATAACGCGCGTTTCTCAGGCTTCTCTTCACGGATCGTATACGCTTGACGTACTCGGTCCGCGACTTCGGTTGCAGACTCATTTGATACGCGAACATGAAGCAGCGCAATGGTTTCGCCTGCTTCCACGGAATCACCAACCTTCTTGCGCAGCGTGACGCCAACCGCGTAATCAATGACCGCATCTTTTGTTGCTCTGCCCGCGCCAAGGAGCATAGCTGCAAGACCAAGCTGCTCTGCTTCGATCGCACTAACAAAACCGGAAGACTCTGCTTTCACCTCAACAGTGACCGGCGCTTGCGGAAGTCTTGAAGGATCATCCGCAATCGAAGCATCCCCGCCTTGCGCAGCAATAAACGCTTTGAACTTTGCTAATGCCGCCCCGTTCGCAATCTGATCGCGAAGCAGCCGCTTCGCCGCTTCAATGGAGTCTGACTTCCCGCCTAATACGACCATATGAGCCCCTAATGTCAAGCAGAGCTCAGTAAGGTCTTCCGGGCCGTTACCTTTAAGCGTTTCTATCGATTCATAAACCTCTAGCGCGTTTCCGATTGCATAGCCCAGCGGCTGATCCATATCGCTAATAACAGCTGCTGTATTTCGGCCAACCTCTGTCCCGATTTCAACCATCGCTTGCGCCAGCTTCTCGGAATCCTCCAGTGTCTTCATAAATGCGCCGCTGCCCGTCTTTACATCAAGCACGATCGCATCCGCGCCTGCAGCAATCTTCTTGCTCATGACCGAGCTAGCGATAAGCGGAATCGATTCTACAGTAGCCGTAACATCGCGGAGTGCATACAGCTTCTTATCTGCTGGAGCAAGATTTCCGCTTTGGCCAATTACAGATAATCCGATATCGTTCACCTGCGTCATAAACTTCTCTCTCGACAGCTCCGTCCGGAAACCTTCAATTGATTCGAGCTTATCGATCGTACCACCGGTGTGGCCTAAGCCGCGACCGGACATTTTTGCAACGGGAATCCCTACTGAAGCGACCAAAGGCGCAAGTATCAATGTTGTCTTATCGCCAACGCCGCCCGTGCTATGTTTATCTACTTTAATTCCGCTAATAGGGCCGAGATCAACTTGATCACCTGAATTAGCCATTGCAAGCGTTAGCGCTGCTGTCTCCCTAGACGTCATACCACGGAAAAACACTGCCATTGCCCATGCCGACAGCTGATAATCAGGTATATCTCCGCGAGAATAGCCATCAATCAAAAATGTTAACTCCGACGCGGTCAGCTCGCCACCGTCTCTTTTCTTCTGAATAAGATCTACCGACCGCATGTTTCCCTCTCCATTCACCAACCCAGTATTGACCTCTTTATAAAGAACGTTGTTCTCTTTGCACCTGGACAATAATCTCATCAAGTGATTGGCTTAGCATGATTACGTCCAAATGCTGCAGGCTTTCATTCAACAGAGCCGCTTCTACCATCTTCTTACGCAAATGCTCCATCTGCGTGATTAATTGCTTGTCCATGTCTTTTTCCACTCCATCTTTCTGTAATCATGGACATTATACGACGATTCACAAAAAAAACACTGTCATATTGAGTCGACGCAATTATTACAATTGTGTTACAAAAAACCTTACATGACAGCGATTAATGCTGTAACAAGTCCCAAAAATTGGGACTTGACGCGCTCCGTCGTTTCCATAACTTCTGCATGAGACAAAGGTTGATCCAAAATACCCGCGGCCATATTGCTTATACAGGAAATTCCAACTACTTCTATTCCCGAATGACGCGCCGCGATTACTTCGGCAACAGTCGACATTCCGACAGCATCAGCTCCCAGCACTCGCAGCATCCGAATTTCTGCAGGTGTTTCATAGGTTGGCCCGAGCAATCCTGCATAAACTCCTTCACGCAGCGGAATGCCCTGTGCTTCAGCAATCCCGCGAGCGATAGATCGCAGACGCTTGCTGTATGCTTCCGACATATCCGGGAACCGTACGCCGAGCTCGTCGTCATTTGGACCGATTAACGGATTTTTCCCGGTCAAATTAATATGGTCGGAGATTAGCATAAGATTACCCGATTCATAATCGGTGTTGATGCCGCCTGCAGCATTCGTAACCAGCAATGTTTTTACGCCCAGCGCCTTCATTACACGAACCGGGAATGCGGTTAGCTCCGGACCATATCCCTCGTACATATGAAATCGTCCACGCATAAGCAATACTGTTTTGCCCGAAAGCGTTCCGATCAACAGCTCGCCAGCATGGCCTTCAACTGTAGAAATAGGAAAGTGAGGGATATCTTGATAATGAATCGTCACCGCATCCTCCAAATAGTCACCAAGCACACCGAGTCCCGAACCCATGATCAAACCGATTTCAGGCCTTTGCTCGGTTTGCGCCTCGATAAACTTTGCCGCTTCTTTGATATGCGCTGCGGTCAGTACTGCCGGAGTTATTGTACTCATATCGATATTCCTCCCAAAATAAATTCAATTAAAGTGCTATTCAAAATTATGAATATCGTTACTTATGATCTTCTATGATAAGCTCGGAAAGGAAGCTTGTCCCGTTCGGTGGCGCCTGTACACCGAAATTTTCGGCGATCGTTGCTCCAAGATCCGAGAAGGTTGAGCGCACGCCGAGCTGGCCCGGTTGCTTAAATGAAGGGCTGTACAATAAAATAGGCACGTATTCGCGAGTATGATCCGTACCCGGATGCACAGGGTCATTCCCGTGGTCGGCCGTAATGATAAGCAAGTCTCTCTCGCCTAACTGCTGCTCCAAATTGGGAACCGCATGATCGAATTCCTCCAACGCGGCTGAATAGCCCGCTGGATCGCGACGATGGCCATAAAGGGAATCGAAATCAACCAGATTCGTAAATAGAAGTCCTTTAAAGGGCTGTTTAAGCTGCGCAATCGTTTTATCGATGCCGTCTGCATTGCTTTTGGTTGGCGTGGAGGCTGTAATGCCCTCCCCATCAAAAATATCGTTGATTTTCCCAATGGCAATTGAATCAAAGCCCGCTTCCTTCAATGCATTCAAAACGGTCGGCTGAGGCGGCTTCACAGCGTAATCATGACGATTAGGTGTACGTTTGAAGGCGCCTGGCTGGCCTATATAGGGCCTTGCAATGACGCGTCCGACCGTAAAGCGCTCATCCATCGTCAGCTCTCTCGCAATTTCACAAGCACGGTAAAGCTCCTCGAGAGGAATGACATCCTCATGGGCTGCAATTTGAAATACGCTATCTGCAGATGTATAGACGATCCACGCGCCGCTATCCATTTGCTCGGCCCCAAGCTCATCCAAAATGTCGGTGCCGCTTGCCGGCTTGTTCCCGATAACTTTGCGGCCTGTCCGTTCCTCGAACGGACCAAGCAGTTCTGGCGGAAAGCCTTCAGGAAAGGTTTGGAACGGTACGGTCATTTCGAGACCCATCAGCTCCCAGTGGCCAGTCATCGTATCTTTGCCCACCGATACCTCGGCCATTTTCCCATAATAGGCAGCCGGCCCGTCCGTTCCCGGGCACCAATCATGTATAGAAGCGATACGATCCAGTCCCCATCTTCTCAGATGAGGAAGCTGCGTACGGGGTACTCTCTCCACAATGTGACCAAGCGTGTGCGAGCCCAAATCACCGAACGACTCCGCATCAGGAAGCTCGCCTATTCCAACGCTGTCCAATACGATTACCGCAATACGATCAAATTTCATATGTATGACTCCCTCCTCTGTCAGTGCATGCAGTGCCGCCTGCCCGTTTAAGCTCGCGGATGGGCTCGGTTATATACTTCCTTCATACGCGTTTTAGGTACCTGCGTATACTTGAGCGTGGTTGATATGTCCGCATGCCCCAGCAGCTCTTGAACGGACCGAATATCGGCGCCATTGTCCAATAAATGTGCTGCGACCGAATGTCTTAGCGTATGAGGCGTAATTTCTTCCTCAATTCCAGCTTCCTTCGCGTACTTCTTTATCGTCTTCCAAAACCCTTGTCTTGTCAAACGAGTACCCAAATGATTAAGAAAGAGAGCTGATTCCGACTCTCTAAGCGTCAACAATTCATCTCTGCCTGTTTGCAGGTAATCCGTTAATGCGTCTGCGGCGAGCCGGCCGAAAGGTACAATTCTTTCCCTAAGGCCTGTGCCGATGCATTGAACGAACCCCATCTGCATATTAATATGCTCCATATTGAGCGACACAAGTTCCGACACTCGAATTCCCGTTGCATAAATAAGCTCCAGCATCGCTTTATCGCGTTTGCCGGTAGCGCTGGCGCTATTAGGTGTCTCTAGCAGCGTGCTGGTGGCAGCAACGCTTAGTATATTAGGCGGCTTCTTCTCTTGCTTGGGCGCCTCCATATAAATGGAAGGATTGTTTACAATGAGTCCTTCTGTAACCAAATAGTGAAAAAAGGCGCGCACGGATACAATATGCCGCGATAGCGTCGCAGCCTTCCTTCCTTGTTCCTTCAAATGCAGCATATACCTTGAAATGTGGTGTCTTTGAACGGCGGTCAGCTCAGTAAGACCAATCGCTTCCGCATAGAAAATAAATTGTTTCACATCCCGTTCATAGGATGACAGCGTGTTTGCAGACAATCCCCGTTCCATGTGCAAGTACTGAATAAAACGATTTACATGATCTTTCATTGGTATTCCTTTCACATAAGGCACATTACTTACAAGCTTATTCTACAAAACCATTCAACATTCGACGCCTTAAATCCTGCTTGAACCGATAATCTATGCAACCTGCACAAAACTTTACTCTCCATACCAATAAAACCATCTCAGCCGGTCGGCGGCTTTTTTGCTGTCAGGCGAGTTTGGATCCGTTACAAATACTTTTAAGGCAGCCCCTCTGGGCTCCCGGTACGGATGAACAGGAGAAATCGCATCGGCCAGCCAGCGATAGCCGCCCGTTACGGCAAAAAGCAGTATAGTAAAAATAACGATAAAAACGATGCGGCTCGTCCATTTCCGAATAGAAAAAACCATGCAAACCAGCCTCCTTATAATGCCGATACGATTGTCCATCCATATCACCATATGAGGAGGCTTATGCAAATATGCCATCATTCCTGCAGGCTGTCATAGGGAACACTGTCCATCCATTTTTCAAGCGGTGTATAAGGTAAGCCGGAAGCGGCCGCAACCGGTTCATAGGTTACTTTTCCGGCATGGGTATTGACTCCTTTTTGCAGCGGTATGCTTTTGCGTACTGCCTCCATACCGTGATTCGCCAAATCTAACGCATAAGGAATCGTCACATTCGTCAAGGCAAATGTCGATGTGCGGGGCACCGCGCCCGGAATATTGGCAACCGCATAATGAACGACGCCATGCTTCACATAAATCGGATCCTTATGGGTAGTCGGCCGGTCAACGGTTGCTATGGAGCCGCCTTGATCGACTGCAACGTCTACAATTACCGCTCCTTTCTTCATGCTTTGCACCATTTGCTCCGTCACCAGATGAGGAGCGCGCGCGCCCGGGATAAGAACAGCGCCAATCAACAGATCAGCTTTCGAAACAGCTTCTGCTATCTGATAAGGGCTGGACATCAGCGTATGAATTCTTCCGCCAAACGTATCGTCCAAGTACCTCATGCGATCGGCGCTTCTCTCCAAAATGCTCACGTTGGCGCCCATTCCAAGCGCAATTTTCGCTGCATTCGTGCCCACGATGCCGCCGCCGATGATAACGACCTCCGCTGGCGGTACACCCGGCACACCGCCAAGCAGCACGCCTCTTCCGCCGTTAAATGCTTCTAAAAATTGTGCACCTACCTGAACGGACATTCTCCCTGCCACTTCACTCATAGGGGTGAGCAGCGGCAGGCTGCCGTTAGCTAGCTGAATCGTCTCATAAGCAACACCCGTAACCCCTTTATCGACAAGTGCCTTCGTCAATTCGGGAGCCGCTGCTAAATGCAAATACGTAAACAGCAGCAAGCCTTCGCGAAAATAAGCAAATTCCTCGGGAAGCGGCTCCTTAACCTTCATGATCATCTCCGACCGTGACCAAACCTCCGCTGCTGTGCTAATTAGCTCAGCGCCTTCACTCTCATAATCGCTATCCTCGAAGCCGCTTCCGCTCCCTGCCCCCGACTGGACGAGCACGCTATGGCCGGCTGCAACCAGTACAGTAACACCAGCAGGGGTTAAGGCGACACGATATTCGCTTTGTTTAATTTCCTTCGGAACTCCAACAATCATGTCTATTTCCTCCTAGGTTTTTTCTCAATCTCACTGCTTAAAGATTCTCCTATTATGTTGTATGAACGATCAGCAAGGAATGATCGTCCTTATCGGCATTTCGCGGTGAAATATAATAAAATCACTGATATCCTTTCTATGCTTTGTTATATTTCAAAAAATATGTGCGTAAACGACAGTTACCCATACGGAAATGCGGCCTCCTCCATAGACTGAAGGAGTAAAATGCCATTTTAGGGGGTTCTACGTCCATTGTCAAAACTTAAAGCGATATTTAAAAGCTGCACTTCATGCAAACCTTCTAAACATACCTACCGCAAGCTGTTAACGTTTCGTTCAGCACAGTCCTATAGACGCTGCCTTAAGCAGCTTAAGGAATTAGGAGTCAATCCGTTCAAGACCGTCTCAAGCAGCCGGATCATCGGTTGCCATTTTCATAAAAGAACTTCATTGCAGGCGTTATCGAAAAATCCTCATATTAAGCTAATTGAGAAGGACTTTAAAATCCGCGCTCACAACTTATTGCCAAATCAGCCAATCGTACGTCAACGCCCCTCAATCCCACTATTGATACGCGCAAATAAGACCGCTCTTGTTACGTGGAACATTAAACGTATAAAAGCACCTGCCGCATGGACTACTACGAAAGGAAAATCAATAAAAGTCGCAATTATCGACACTGGAATAGCGAGTCATCCCAATTTACGGATAGCCGGAGGAAGAAACACGATCAACGGACTCTCCTTCGCAGACGACAATGGGCATGGCACTCATGTAGCGGGAATCATTTCAGCGATTGGCATAGCCGGCAAAATAACGGGAACCGCTCCCGCAGTGAAGTTGTACGCAGTTAAAGCTCTTAATAAGAACGGTGAGGGGTTTGTTTCGGATATTATCGAAGGAATCAATTGGTGCATCAAAAACCGGATGCATGTTATTAATATGAGCTTTGGCATCCTTGGCTCCGAGAGCAGCAATACACTGCACAATGCGATAAAGCGTGCGGCCAAGCAAGGCATAGTCATTGTAGCCTCGGCAGGCAATTCTGGAAACGCAAGCGGACAAATTGACGAGCCTGCTTCTTTTGCTGAGACGATTGCTGTTGCCGCTTCTACCCGTTTGAATAAAATTGCCAGCTTCAGCAGCAGAGGCCGCGGGATCGGACTATCAGCACCGGGCGAAAACATATTATCGACCTGGCTAAACGGCAAATACATTAAACTTTCCGGTACGAGTATGGCTGCACCACATGTTACAGGCGGAGCCGCCTTGCTTCTGGCCGGTAAACCGGGATTAAGCGCGAATGCGGTAAAAAACAGACTGCGAAAACGGGCGCTGAAGCTGAAAAATTACAGTTCGCTCGCACAAGGCGCAGGTTTGATACAGCTCGATCGTATCTATAAAGCCTAAAAAAATGCCAAAACGGCTTTGCCGTCCAGTTATGCTGGGCAGCCAAGCCGTTTAAGTTTGATTTTCAGTCGGGTTTGCGTTATCGTTCTTCTCTTTGCATCGATGGCAAATACCTTGAAAATCAAGGCGGTGGTCGATCACAAAAAATCCATATTCCTGCTCAAGCCGTTCTTCTAATGGCAAAAGCCAGTCTTCCTTAATTTCATCCATTGTTCCACATTGTACGCATATTAAGTGATGGTGATGATGTTTGTTGCTGTCCGTACGCAAATCGTACCGTGCTACCCCATCGCCGAAATTCAATTTTTCGACTACATGCATTTCGCTTAGCAATTCCAATGTCCGATAAACCGTTGCAAGTCCGATTTCTGGGGCTTTATCCTTAACTAGCATAAATACATCTTCAGCGCTCAGGTGATCGTCTTCATTCTCAAGTAAAACACGCACCGTTGCTTCGCGCTGCGGGGTTAATTTGTAGCCCTGCGACTGCAACTGTTGTTTGATCTTCTCAATCCGGGCTTCCATGAATTCCCCCCTACCGCATGACTGTGCCTATTTCAGGAAACGTTTCCTCTCATTATAGGTGCTAACCTGTAATAAAGTCAAACGTTTTGGTGTCAGTTTGTGGCGATCGCAGACGAAAGAAGAGGTGAAACCAAAGCGATTAGAGCAGGAGAAATATAGGTTTCTAACAGCGCCGCACCTGCAAAAAGAATAAGCATAAGAACAGCAGTCGAAGTATATGAACCCAGCTGAGGGGCCAGCTCTCCCTTCTGCCGGAGAAGCCTGTTTTTGATAACAAACATGGAGAACGAGATGGCAGCGGCGCTCATGATGATCATCGCCGGAACAGCAATTATATTTTGCGGTGCGACCGATACGAGCGAGAAGAGAACTCCCTTCCATGCATACTGATTAATGAGCGTCCCTACCGAAAACCCTACCAAAGCACCCTTCAAAAAATTAAGCGCAAGCACGCCTGGAATTCCGACAACGGTGATGCCGAGCAGCCACAATAAAAGCAGCCACTTGCTGTGGAAAAAAAACCGTTCCCAAAATGCATGCGCCTCTCCCGCTCCTGTTTTCGCATTCATCAGCTGAACATATTGATCCACGTCCTGAGCCAGCTCCTGCTGCTGCTCAAGGGTAAGCGCATTAACCATTAACGCGCCGAAAATAACGCCTACCACAAATAAAACCGATACAAATACATACAATGATAACTGATTTTTTGCCATAGTCACCAAACCTTTCACAATTGTGGAACCCGCCCTTTCGTGGAAGGGCTTCTCCAGAGACCTCAAGGGCTTTCGAACAATTTCATTTAAAACCAAACCTTAAAAGATTTTCGAACCCACCCAAACCCTCCCTTCCAAGGGAGGGCCACGAGGGTTGCACCCTCTGGACACCTGCAATTGGACTAACGATGGAGGTAACAGGCGCTTTAGAGCAGTATATGTGACGGAGCGCTTCGTCCCTGCGGGACACGCTGGAAGCTTGATCGCTTGAACGAGACTCTTATAGGAGACTCACTGGAAGCTCTCGAACCCACCCAAACCCTCCCATCCGAGGGAGGGCCACGAGGGTTGCACCCTCTGGACACCCGCAATCGGACTAACGATGGAGGTAAACAGACACTTTAGAGCAGTGTATGTGACGGAGCGCTTCGTCCCTGCGGGACACGCTGGAAGCTTGATCGCTTGAACGAGACTCTTATAGGAGACTCACTGGAAGCTCTCGAACCCACCCAAACCCTCCCATCCGAGGGAGGACCCCGAGGGTTGCACCCTCTGGACACCTGCAATTGGACTAACGCGGGAGATTGACAGGCGTATGCGATCTGTTTTTGCGGCGGACGCGCTTTCGTCCCTGCGGGACTCAATTAAAGTTTGAGGCTGAGCACTTTCGTCCCTTTGGGACGCGTTTGCCTTCTCAACCTCCTTGCTAATCCATTAGATTTTTATTTAGTTTCATTTTGCTAACTTAATTTTTAAACTTTTTGATAAAAGCTCTGTTTAGCTTCATTTCACGAAACTAAACAACGATTTTTAATTTGTATACTCATATATGAGCTTTTAGTTCAACGAGCTGCACCTAATCCACCCAATTGTTAAATACGGCTTCATTTAGTTCGATCAACTGAAACTAAATCATCGCTTTCATCCCTGTGGGGCACACAAAAAGTTTAAAGTAAGGCGCTTTTATGATGAATTTAAATATTCTAACAGCGAATTTGGTATAGAGAGGTTGTCTTTCTAGTGTATGAGGGCGTTCATGGAGGTATGACGGGTATGTTGGGGGGAAGGCCGGCTAAAGCCGACCTGTTAGGGTGTATAGTTTCCAAGCGTAGACGGCTAGTATCGTTTTTGCATCGCTTATGCGGCCTTCTTGTATGTAGGCTTCAGCTTGCTCAAGGGTGATCGCTTCGACCTTTAGATCTTCATCCTCATCGGGGTTCTGGACGCCTAGCTCAACCTTGTCGGTGAAATAGATATACAGTTTCTCATCTGCAAATCCAGGTGAAGTATAAAAAGCGCTTAGGAGCTTAAGATCGTTCGAGCGGTAGCCTGTTTCCTCTTCCAGTTCGCGAGCAGCCGCAGTGAGCGGATCTTCACCGGGATCAAGCTTGCCCGCCGGAATTTCAATTTGAAACTTTTCAAGCGGTTTGCGGAATTGCTCGACTACAAGCAGCTTGCCATCCAAAAGCGCCATGACCGCAGCCGCGCCAGGATGCTTTACAATTTCCCTTGTTGCGGTCCGGCCATCTGCCAGCGCAACCGTATCTACCTGCAGCTTAATCAATTTGCCTTCAAAAATAGGCTCTGTCTTAATCGTTTCCTCACGCCATAGCGCTGCCCGTTGTTGCTCTTCCATTCGTAACCGCTCCTTTATATGTATTTACTTATCGTGAGCATAACTTGTCCTGCCCCTGCATAACTATCATTATATCAAAACGACAGGGGCGATTAATATGAAACAATATGTTGGGTTGAACCATTTACGTTTAGTAGGAAAAGGCTGGGAAATACGTCAACAGCTTCGCAAGCTGTCTGCCGCATCGTTATCAAGAACACCGATGTCCGAATATACAAACGTCATCAGCGTGCGCCGCGTACCTTTGGAAAAAACGAATTAGTCCGGGCCTATCACTCTCAGACAAAAACCCTCCATCCGCGTTCAGCTCACGCTGAGCTTCAGGATTGAAGGGCTTTCTGTCATGTTGCAGCAAGCAAATTCCGCAAGCAGCAATCATTTTCTAAAGAATAGTCCGCTTTTGCTTACTTCGCAATAGCAGCCTGCTTCATAATTTCAACAACGAGCTCGGTCGTTTTGACCAAATCCTCGACCTTAATCTGTTCCTTTGTCGTATGAATATGCTCATAGCCGACAGCCAAATTGACGGTTGGGATTCCTAAGCCGTTAAAAATATTCGCGTCGCTGCCTCCGCCGGAATGAAATGTTCGCGGCGTTCGACCGATTGCTACGATTGCTTTTTTCGCAAGCTGTACGACGGAATCCTCATCATCATACTGGTAGGCGGGATATATAATTTCGCTCTCAAGCTCGCCGCGCGCTCCAAACTCCTCTGCAGCGCTCTCCACAGCTTTGCGCATCGCTTCGATTTGATTGTCCAGCTTATGCTGAACAATGCTTCTCGCTTCAGCATCCAGCTTCACGAAGTCACACACAATATTCGTAGCGCCTCCGCCCTCAAACCGGCCAATGTTCGCAGTCGTTTCATTATCGATACGGCCAAGCGGCATTCTCGCAATTGCCTTCGCAGCAACCTGAATTGCACTTATGCCATCCTCCGGATTTACGCCTGCATGCGCCGAACGTCCATACATTTTGATTGTAACCTTAGCCTGCGTTGGCGCTGCCACCGCGATATCGCCAATTGCTCCGTTTGAATCCAGTGCATACCCGAACTTCGCCTCCAGCTTCGACGCGTCTAGCGCTCGTGCGCCTAGAAGACCCGACTCTTCGCCGACCGTGATGACAAATTGGATGCGGCCATGCGGGATGGACTGCTCCTTAACGACGCGTATAGCTTCAAATATAGCTGAAATACCGGCCTTATCATCGGCGCCGAGAATGGTCGTGCCATCGCTTCTTATGTATCCGTCAGCGTCCAGCTGCGGCTTAATGCCTACGCCAGGCGTAACTGTATCCATATGGCAGGTGAAAAAAATCGTCGGCGCTGATGCGTCCGCACCCTCTGCTTCCAAAATCGCGAACAGGTTGCCCGCTCCGTGGCCTGTCTTTGCCGCGGCATCATCCTCGCTAATTTGCAAACCGAGCGCTTCGAACTTTTGCTTAAGCACACGGCTTATTTCCTGCTCATGCTTCGTTTCGCTATCTACTCTCACCAATTCCATAAATTCATTAACCAGCCGATCTTTTGCAATCATTAACGTTTCCTCCGTTCGTCACTTTCGTATACAATAGAGTAAATGACAAGCTCGTAGTCAGCCAATACGTTCTAAATCGAGAAAGGGGTTTTCCAAATGCGCAGACAGCGATTAATCCGAATTGTTGCTATTTTAGTCGTGACCGCACTGATTTTATCCACTTTGGTAGCTGGTCTTGGTTCGTTATTTCTTTACTAGATCCAATTCACATTTGAATTCTTTCACAAAATGAGGGAGCAACTCTTTCGCCGCTTCCTCTACCGATAGCTCGAGCCCCGTTAAATCATTGAAGGAGGTCACGCCGAACTGCTGGATTCCGCAAGGGACGATTCCGCTAAACCCTTCTGCGGCTATCCCAGATTTGATATTTAGAGCAAAGCCGTGACTCGTAATAAAGCCCCGCCGCTGCCGGGCTTTATTAAATTTCACCCCGATGGCAGCAATCTTTTGGTCACCGACCCACACTCCTGTATATTCCGGTTTTCTTCCCGCTTCTATACCGTACTCGGCAAGCCAATTGATCATGACTTGCTCCAAGCTGCGCAAATAAGCATGTAAATCAAGGCCATCGGCTTCCAAATAGAGCAGCGGATAGCCAACCAGCTGACCGGGTCCGTGATAGGTAATATCACCCCCGCGATCGATTTGGAACAAAGCAATGCCGCGCTCCTTAAGCTCTGACTCATCTAGAAGCAGGTGCTCGGGATGTTTGTCAGAACCCATTGTATAGGTTGGCGGATGCTGAAGAAGGAGCAGCGACTGCTCGCGCTCCCCCTTATCAATTTGCTTTACGTATGCTTTTTGCAGCTCCCACGCCTGAGCGTAATCAAGCATGCCGATATACTGGGCATCCAGCCGTCTTAAGCCATTTGCGTTATCCGCTTCAGCCATGATGGTGTCCCCTTTTCTAATACAATTTGCTTTCCAGGTTAAAGCTCTCCAAATTATCCTTTACGCGCTGCAAGAAACGACCGCAAATGACGCCGTCCAAAATCCGGTGATCGAGCGACAGACATAAATTAGCCATTGAACGAACCGCTATCATGTCATTAATAACGACTGGACGCTTCACGATTGATTCAAAGGTTAAAATGGCAGCTTGCGGGTAGTTAATAATCGGATATGACAAAATAGATCCGAAGGATCCTGTATTGTTGACGGTAAAGGTGCCGCCCTGCATATCAGACAGCGTCAGCTTTCCTTCTCTCGTCTTACGGGCCAGCTCCTCAATTTCTTTTGCCAATCCGGCAACGTTTTTGTGATCAGCATTTTTGATGACCGGAGTGAGAACGGAATCCTCCGTACCGACTGCAAGCGCGATGTTAATGTCCCGCTTGACAATTATTTTATCCACCGCCCACATGGAATTCATGATAGGCACGTCTTTAATCGCATTTACGACAGCTTTGAGCAGGAAAGCCAAATAAGTCAAATTGATGCCTTCGCGCTTCATGAAATCATCTTTAAGCTTATTCCGAAGCAGAACCAGATTCGTTACATCCACTTCAATCATCGTCCAAGCATGCGGAATCTCGCTTACGCTCTGCCTCATATTGCGGGCAATCGTATTACGAATAGGCGTCACATCAATAAAGCTATCACCGCGGCCAAGCCCGGACGCGCCTTCAACCTCAATTTTGGGGAACCTTGGCGTTTCCGTCAAATGCATCCCCGAGGAACGAACCTGTGCCGCCGCATCTACCGTATTAGGCGCTTGCGCGGCTGCGTTCCCGCTTGAAGTATTATTCGCTTTTCCTGCGCCGGCCGCAACGTAAGCAAGTACATCCTTACGCGTTATACGTCCGCCAAGACCCGTTCCGGGAACATCGGTCAATCGGATTGCGTGCTCAGCTGCCAGCTGCTGCACAGCCGGCGAGAACCGGTTGCGCATCGGCGCGTCTTCCACAGCTGCTGTAGTTACGGTAGCATTCCCTGTATTTTCAGCCACAGATTCCGCTGCACCGCTTCCCGCATGATCTGCCGATCCTTCCGTCTCGATTATGCAGATCGGTGTGCCGACCGGAACGGTCTCACCCTTGCCGACTAAAATTTGGACAAGCTTGCCGGCCACAGTGGATGGCAATTCCGCATTTACTTTATCCGTTATTATTTCACAGACAGGTTCGTAAAGTTCGACCCAATCACCTGGCTGCTTCAGCCATTTATCAATGGTGGCCGATACGAGTGATTCCGCAAGCTGCGGCACGACGATTTCCGCCTTAGTTTTCATAGTTCACATCTCCCTACTGGCCCAAGCGTAAACGGCTACAGCCGTCCTCTGGCGGCGCAGCAAGCGTTTCGCAATGACATATAAGCTTTGTATAAATACGTTACTTATACTTTCTTATATTTTAATAAAGCGCAAGCTGCCGCATGGCTTCTTTCACTTTTTCTTTGTTTAGCATAAAAAACTTCTCGCCCGGAGGATTGATCGGCATTGCCGGTACATCCGGCCCGCATAGACGCATGATCGGAGCATCCAGCTCATAAAGCAGCTCTTCTGCGATAATGGCTGATACTTCAGCGCCGACACCGCCCGTTTTATTATCCTCATGGACAATAAGCACCTTGCCCGTTTTTCGCACGGCTTCAAGAATGCCCTCTTTATCGAGCGGCTGAAGCGTCCGCAAATCAAGTATATGCGTGTTAATCCCCTCGCCTGCAAGCTCTTCGGCTGCCTGCTCTACGAAATGAAGCGGAAGACTATAACCGATAACGGTAATGTCATCGCCCTCACGAAGCACATTCGCTTTCCCGATCGGAACGATGTAATCATCATCGGGAACCTCGCCCGTAATGAGCTTATAGCATTTTTTATTTTCAAAATAAATGACCGGATCCGGGTCGCGAACAGCGGCCTTCAGTAATCCCTTCGCATCGTAAGCACGATATGGAGCGACAATTTTCAAACCGGGTGTGCCGAAAAACACAGATTCCGGACATTGCGAATGATACAGACCGCCGAAAATACCGCCGCCAATCGGCGCGCGGATAACGAGCGGACACGTCCAATCATTGTTCGAGCGGTAACGGATTTTGGCTGCTTCGCTGATAATTTGATTGGTTGCCGGGAACATAAAATCGGAATATTGCATTTCTGCGATCGGCTTCATGCCATACATCGCCGCTCCGATTGCAACGCCTGCAATCGCAGATTCCGCTAGCGGCGTATCAAGCGCTCGAAGCTCTCCGAATTGCTCCAGCAAACCTTTCGTTGTTGTGAACACGCCGCCTTTGAGACCAACGTCCTCACCCAGAACGAAGACGTCCTCATCGCGTTCCATTTCTTCCTTCATCGCTTGGCGGATTGCATCGATATATTCGATTACTGCCATTATTCCCTACCCCCTTGCTCAGCATCATCCGCATATACGTGAAGCAATGTAGACTCCGGCGTCGGGAAAGGTGCTTTATCGCCATATTCGGTAGCCTCGTCAAGCACCTTGCGAACGTTGGCTTGAAGCTCCGCCTCAAGTTCCTCTGACCAAATGCCGCAATCGATCAGGTATTGCATATATTTAGGGATGCCGTCTTTCGCACGATTGAGATCAACCTCTTCCTTCGTACGATAGGCAAGATCGTTATCTGATGTAGAATGAGGCGAGATTCGGTACAAAAGCGCTTCAATAAGTGTCGGGCCTTCTCCGGCAATTGCGCGCTCGCGCGCTTCCTTTACAACCCGGAACACTTCTAGAGCATCGTTGCCGTCTACCTGAAGTCCAGTGAAGCCATAGCCGAGCGCACGGTCAGCGACCTTTCCGGCAAGCTGCTTATGGACAGGTACGGAGATTGCATATTGATTATTTTCACACATAAAAATGACAGGAAGCTTATGCACGCCCGCAAAGTTGCAGCCTTCATGGAAGTCACCCTGGTTGCTCGATCCTTCTCCAAACGTTACGAAACTGACAAGCGGCTTTTTTTTCATTTTCGCTGCAAGCGCAATGCCTACCGCATGTGGAACCTGCGTAGTAACTGGACTTGAGCCCGTCACAATCCGCAGCTTCTTCGAGCCGAAATGGCCGGGCATTTGGCGTCCGCCTGAATTCGGGTCCTCCGCTTTCGCGAATACCGACAACAGTAAATCGCGCACCGTCATGCCTACCGAGAGTACTAAGCCGTAATCCCGATAGTACGGTAAAAAATAATCGTTATCACGGTCAAGCGCAAAAGCTGCCGCAACCTGTGCCACCTCTTGGCCGACACCGGAAACGTGAAAGTTAATTTTACCGGCACGCTGAAGAAGCAGCATCCGCTCGTCAAACTTACGTGCAGTCACCATCGTTACATACATATCAATTGCTTGCTCATTGCTAAGCCCTAATTCCAAATGACGAACATTTTGCCCAGCAGATTGGGTCATAAGGTGTTCCTCCTTTTTTTTGCGCTATTATAACCTGGTACTAAGACTTGATCATATACATTATAACTCCATTTGATCCAAAAAGAAAACAGTCATCCTTAGAACGATATTGCTTTGCCGTCAACAGCCAGCATCGCTTCTCCCAGTGCCTCTGCAAGCGTCGGATGAGGATGGATCATTTGGCCGACCTCCCATGGCGTTGCATTAAGGACCCCTGCCAGCGCTGCTTCAGAAATAAGATCTGTCGCATGTGCTCCGATCATATGGACACCGACGATGTCATTTGTTTTACGGTCAGCAATCACTTTGACAAAGCCATCCTTCTCTCCAAGCACGAGTGCCTTGCCGATCGCTTGAAACGGAATTTTGCCTGTCTTGATGTCATGCCCTTTCGCACGGGCTCCATCCTCTGTCAAACCGTAGGAAGCGATTTCCGGACGGGAATATATACATCTTGGAATCAAATGAGGCTGAATGGCAGCCGGCTTCTCTCCGCTAATATGCTCCGCGGCGATTAATCCCTCATGTGCAGCCGCGTGCGCGAGCTGAACTCCGCCGGTAACATCTCCGATCGCATAAATATGCGGCTCGCTCGTTTGACCGAAACCATTCACTTCAATCGCGCCGTTAGTCGTGCGGATGTCTGTATTTTCAAGGCCGATCCCTTCCACATTCGGCTCACGTCCGACAGAAATCAGCAGCTTCTCCGCAGTCAGCATTACGTCCCCTTCCGGTGTCGCTGCCACGATCGATACTTCTCCGTTTTCGCCTTTATATTGGTCGGTCTGAAGCTGAATGCCTGTCAGAACGCGTACCCCGCGCTTCTTGAGCACTCTGGTCAGCTCAGCAGAAACCTCCGTGTCTTCGCCCGGCAGCAAGCGCGAGCCTGCTTCCACCAGCGTAACCTGAACACCAAAATCCTGCAGCAGCGACGCCCATTCCACACCGATCACGCCTCCGCCCACAATAATGATTGAACCAGGCAGATTATCCATCACTAGCGCTTCCTCGCTGGACAAAATATATTCGCCATCGGGCGCTAACCCCGGCAATAAGCGAGGTCTTGAGCCTGTCGCGATAATCAGATTAGTCGATACGACAGACTCCATTTCCCCATCCGGAAGCTCGACCGCCAGCGACCCGCTCTTAGGTGAGAAAATCGAAGGACCGATCACTCTTCCTTTGCCTTGAATGATCTGAATCCCGTTTTTCTTCATTAACCCTTGAAGTCCGCGGTATAGCTGCTCTACCGTTTGATCCTTCCGTTCTTGCACTTTATTGTAATCGAGTGAAATTGCTCCCTCTGCAACTTGAATGCCGTATGAGCCCGCTTCGAGCAATGTTGCATATACTTCCGCACTGCGAAGCAGCGATTTACTTGGAATACAGCCTTTATGTAAGCAAGTTCCTCCTAACTTATCCATTTCAATAATCGCTACCTTCTTGCCTAGCTGAGCTGCTCGAATGGCTGCCGTATAACCGCCTGGTCCGCCTCCGAGTACAGCTACATCCACCTGTATTGCCATAATCAAATTCCCTCCATAAATACTTTCAATATATGCTGGTAAAGCCTAATGTTCCGTGGCGTGGCTCTTTCTTGCCCATCCGCATTGTAACATGACATGCATCCTTATTGTACCTGTTTTTACCGGCGATATCACCGTCCTTTATGAAATAGACACTCTGCGCGTAAAAAGGTATGATAGAGCTACCTGTATATTTTGACCGATAAGGAGACACTGTTTTTATGAAATTAGTTACTGCACGCTTTATTGCTATCCTCATGCTAGTTATTCCAGGACTGCTGGCCTGTTTCGGCTTTCTCAAAATGAAAGATTCCGTATTCTTTTATTTCTCCGATTTCGGGAATGACGCCATTACGCCCGACTTTGATTGGTTGAAGTTTTTGCTCGGATTTGTTATGTTCGCCGCAGGGGCCGGCTTTATCGCAGGCTGGACTTTTTTCCGGGACCGCAAACGTAATTATGTCGCGCCCCGCTTCAAAGAAAAGCGCCCCCGCCCGCCGAAGCCGCAAAACTAATTATATGTAGTTCATAGCTCAATCCGCATACAAAACCGCAGTGTCACGGGTCGAACCGATCCAGGACCGGCGGTTTTTTTGCGCATGCTTGCATGAAATATGAAGCTACTCTACATACTCGAGCATTTGCAAATACGCCTTCGGCACCATATAAGAAGCGGCCAGTTCCGTCTTGTCGGACATCAGAAACATTCTGACGAGAGAGCTGCTCGTCTGCATATAATGTGTATAAGGAGATAAGTAGATCGTATCGGCCATCGTCGTATTGCGAATATATTGCTCAAGCTGCAGCTCATATTCAAGATCGGTTGCATTTCGAATCCCCCGAATGACAACGTTAATGTTATGCTCGTTAATATAATCGGCAACGATGCCCTCATAGGGTATAATTTGAATTTTTTCATCCTGCGGCACGGACAAAGCAACGAGCTCCGTTCGTTGCTCAATCGTAAAATAATGTTTCTTCGACCGGTTATTCGCGACAATAATATGAACCTCGCTAAACAATTGGAACGCTCTCTCAATAACGGATACGTGACCGAGCGTAATCGGGTCAAAGCTGCCTGCGTAAACCGCTTTCATCCTATCACCTCAAATCATTCGTTTACAATGCGATGATGCTTTCAAAATAAGATTACAAATTACACTATTTTATTTTATTATGCCGAAATACAACAGCACTATGATTAGAGTAACTAAAGAAAAAGAGGTGCAGTCATGAAAATCGTATTCGACGTTACCGTCGACGGGAAAGTAAAAGAAACGATTCAACCGCAAAGTCAGCGCTTAAAAGAAATACATAGCTTTATCAAAGCAGAATCGTCTGGTTTAATCAAGAAATATGGCAGCAACGTCTATTTAAACCGAAGAGTCGTATACAACTGAGGCATCCTATGATGGCCTTTTTTTGTTTCATAAACAAAAAACCGCTTTTCATTGGTTTTGGATAACCCAACAAATAGCGGTTGTAAGCATCAGCGTTTCTTAAAACGTAAAGCGGTTTCAAACCATGTCTCGCGGAATATACGGGCATGTTACCATCACCCGCCATTCCTTACAAAGCTCCCATCTAGCTCACCTTATGCTCAATCCGAAGCTTATCTGCGACCATCGCAATAAATTCGCTATTCGTCGGCTTCGACTTGCTGATGTTGATGGTGTAACCGAATAAATGGCTAATGCTGTCGATGTTGCCGCGGGTCCAGGCGACTTCAATCGCGTGCCGGATTGCGCGTTCAACGCGAGAAGGCGTTGTTTTGAATTTTTCAGCAATTGCCGGGTAAAGCGTTTTTGTAATCGCGCCAAGAATTTCGATGTTGTTGTAAACCATCGTGATCGCTTCTCGCAAGTACTGATAGCCTTTAATATGAGCTGGCACTCCGATTTCATGAATGATGCTCGTAATGTTAGCGTCCAGATTTTTCCCTTTAGCAATTGGCACGACGTTTGATTTCAAAGAGGAAGAACTCGTTGAAAAACTTCCCGTCGACGAATACGTTGAGTTACCAACAAGCTGACGGATACGGTTTGCTAAAATATCCATGTCAAACGGCTTCAAAATGTAGTAGGACGCGCCAAGTTGCACCGCTTTTTGGGTAATGTTTTCTTGACCGAAGGCTGTCAACATAATAATTTTCGGCATCGGGGACAGGTTGATTTCTTTCAGACGCTCGAGAACGCCTAAACCGTCTAAATGCGGCATTATAATATCGAGAATAAGTACATCAGGAACTTTTCTTGTTTCCTCCAAATGTCTTAAGACCTCTTCTCCATTGTACGCAACTCCACTCACACTCATATCACTTTGTTCAGATATATACTCCGATAACAGGTTAGTAAATTCACGGTTGTCGTCTGCTAATAATACTTCGATCTTATGCAAGTTGTGGTCCTCCCTTAAATGATATTCATGATATCGCTCACTTGTTGTCTCCTTAAAGTTTTCGACACGTGGAGTTGAATTCCTTCTGTCGAAAATTATTTTTCTTTATTATTTAAAGTTGTTTCGATATAATTAAAAATTTATTACATGTAACGATCTCCTTCGCCCTCTTTCGACAATTTTCTTCACTTATTGTATGTGCCACGCGGTTTTTAGATGACCGGATAAAAATTAAAAAAAAACGTCTGCCTTGGCTCCATCCAGCCTAAGCAGACGTCTCGTTTTAAATTGCAACCATTAAGCAGCCTCGCCAATTCTGCCGTTAGCCGACTTCAGTAATACGCCTGCATCCTGCAGCATCCACTCGATAAAGCAGCCATACCCTGATGAAGGATCATTCACAAACACATGAGTAACTGCGCCCACCAGCTTGCCATCCTGTATAATCGGACTGCCCGACATTCCTTGAACGATACCGCCGGTTTTACTTAACAGTCGCTTGTCTGTAATTTTAATAACCATACCTTTAGTGGCTGGACCGGTTTGCTTTGATACATGGACAACTTCGATATCAAAGCGTTCAACCTTTTGTCCATTTACAACAGTCAAAATTTGCGCTGGCCCTTCTTTGACATCTTCGGCAAAGGCTACGGGCATTGCATTTTCGCTGTAGCTATGCGTCGGCACTTCATTCATTTTGCCGAAAATGCCAAACGGAGTATTACGCTCTACATTGCCTAATATTTTGCTTTCTTTCACAAAATGCGCTCTTTTTTCTCCCGGCTCGCCATTTTGGCTCTTGTTAATGGACGTGACGCTTGATTGTAATATTTGACCTTCGCCAACCTCTATCGGCGTTTGCGTGTCCATATCGGTTATAACATGTCCGAGTGCCCCATATACGCCTTGATCAGGAGCATAAAATGTTAATGTTCCTACCCCAGCTGCTGAATCACGGATATATAAGCCCAGCCGCCAAGCCTTATCTTCTGCATCAAATACAGGGCTTAACTGCGTATTGCTTAATTGTCCGTCACGCTTATAAGTAACTTCAAGCGGCTTCTTATCATTGCCAGCCTTCTCACTTAGCTCTGCAACTCTGTGTACTTGATTGATGCTTGTCCCGTTGATCTTAACAATTAAATCGCCCAGCCGGAGTCCTGCAGCCTCTCCAGGCGATTGCTTCATGCCATCGCTGCCAGAGACCTGATGATGACCCACAACTAAAATGCCGGATGATTTGACCTTGACTCCAATTGTTTGCCCACCGGGAATAACTCGTAAATCAGGCACTACATTCACTTTTACAGTCTTAAATGGAATTTTACCAAATAATTTCACTTTCATTTTGGTTTGACCGCTTTGATTCGGCTGAAGTGACAGTGTTTCATTCAAATTTACGGATAAAGAATGACTGGTTGATCCGTTAATCTGAAGCATCTGAGGGTCGACCGTTACTTCTGCATGAACGGGAACTCCGTATTGCAATCGTTTCAGTTGCCCGGAGAATAAACGAAGTTCATTCGGAATTGCGGCAAAATGTTGAAACGGGGTGGAGATTCCGATCATGCAAATGAAGAAAACGAGAACTAGGCCAAACCATCGCTTCCTTTGATTGGAGTTCAATGATTTCACGCTCCCTGTAATTCCATCGCATGACGTTAAAGGCTGCATCGCCATTGGCGTACCTTTAAGTTACCCTCACCCTGTTGTTTTATGTCCGCAAAAACATTCCCTAATTGGCTTCCATTACGCTCCCTTCTGCCTGTGAGCCAAATCAAGCATTTCTTGTGCATGATGTCTGGTTTTTTCAGTTACCTCTACACCGCCAAGCATGCGAGCCAGCTCCTCAATACGCATCGTGCCGATCAACTCCGTTACCGAAGTAGACGTTCGATCTTCAATAACCTGCTTCCTTATTTCATAATGATGATCTGCCATGCATGCTACTTGAGGTAAATGAGTAATCGAGAACACCTGGCACTTCATTGCGAGCTGCGACATCTTCTCTGCAATGGCTTGCGCCGCCCGACCGCTTACGCCTGTGTCAACCTCATCAAATATTAGGACAGGAACTTGATCGATCTCTGCAAAAATGCTCTTTAGGGCGAGCATAATGCGTGACATTTCTCCTCCGGATGCAATTTTGCTTAGCGGCTTCAAAGGCTCACCCGGATTTGTTGAAAGCATAAAAATCGCTTCGTCCATTCCATTAATGTGCAGGCGAATTTGCTTCGTCTCCCCTGTTCCGTCAATGGTCGTATCGATTTGCACCCGAAACTTAGCGGAAGACATTTGTAGCTGTCCCAGCTCGTTCTCGATCGCTTCAGACAGCTTCGCAGCTGCATGCTCGCGAAGCTGCGATAATTCCTGAGCTAGAACCAATGCTTGTTCGTACTGCCTAATTTCTTCTAATCGAAGCTCTTCAAGCAGCTGATCACGATTTTCGATTTTGTCACGGTCTATAATTGTCCGATCTAAATAAGCTAATATATCCGGTATTGTTTCCCCGTATTTCCGCTTCAAACCATTTATTAAATCAAGTCTGTCCTCCACCTGCGACAGCTGGTCTGGATCAGATTCTATACCATCACGATAATCCCGCAGCTGGAAAGCTGCATCCTCCGCTTGATAAAACGCAGATTGAAGCTGCTCCAGCAAGGGACTTAATTTCACCGCATCATAGGTCTGGATATCAATCAGCTTCGCAACCGCTTTGCTTACCATATCGAGACCTTTTCCCCCGTATAACAAGGAATATGCCTCTGACACGCCATCCATTCTTTTCCCCGCATACAGTAGCTTGCGCCGCTGTTCGGCAAGTAATTCATCTTCCATTGGCTTAAGCTGGGTATTTTTAATTTCTTCAATCTGAAAACGATACAAATCCAGCATCTGAACGTTTTGTCTTGTTGAATTTTCCAGCTCGCGCAGCGAAGCTCTGGTTTGCTGCAGCTCTTTAAATACGCTTCTGTAATTTTGCTTTCGTTCGATTAACAAATCGCCTGCGAACATATCTAACCATTCCAAATGCTGATCTGTGCGAAGCAATGATTGATGTTCGTGCTGACCATGAATATTAACTAAGCACTCGCCAATTTCCCGAAGCATCGTCATCGTAACGAGTTGACCATTTACACGGCTGTTGCTCTTGCCGTGTGACGAAAGCTCGCGCCTGATAACCAGCATTTCCTCGCAGGAGGCATGTACACCGAGCTTGTTTAACACGACCCAAACAGGATGACTGCCAGGAAGATCGAACAACGCCTCCATCTCGGCTTTCTCACATCCATACCGTACCATGTCTGCGGAGCCCCTACCGCCAACCAGCAAGCTTAGCGCATCAATTAAAATCGATTTACCTGCACCTGTTTCACCTGTCAACACATGAAATCCATGATGAAATGTAACGTTCACTTCTTCGATTACCGCTAAATTCCTTATAGATAGCTCACGCAGCATGGCTTAATATCCTCCCCTAATTTAGTTCAATAGTTCCAGCAAGCGTTCCACAACTTCTCCACTCTGCGTCTTGGTGCGACAAATCATCAAGATTGTATCATCACCGCAGATTGTGCCCATAACCTCTGACCATTCCATATTATCGACCAAAGCTCCAATTGCATTTGCCGATCCTGGCAGACACTTCATGACAACAAGGTTATCGGTGAAATCGATATGTACAAAATGATCAAGCAGCGCACGCTTTAACTTATGAATCGGATTTTGGCGCTGTTGCTCCTGCGGAATAGAATATTTGTATTTCCCTTCACCCGCCGGTACCTTGATAAGCATCAATTCCTTCATATCGCGCGATACGGTTGCTTGAGTTACCTGCATCCCGGTTGCGCGCAGCGCTTCTACAAGCTCCTCCTGTGTTTCGATTATGCGGTTTGTAATAATTTCCTTGATTCGATATTGGCGAATCCCCTTCATACAAAAACCTCCATGAGTTATTGGTCTGAGATGTGAAACGTTATTTTGCGGATGACTTTTTCCTTCGCGTCAACGAACAATATGCCTTCGCATTCTGGCAATAACAGTGAATACACAAGCAATCGATCCCTAACACCACTAGCCGTCCATTCCATCGGCATCCGATCGCGTGCTGTTTTTACGATATACGTACAATTATCCATTTCCGCTATATAATCAATATATAACCGACTTCCCCTTCCAAGCGGCACATCGTCCAGCTTGATTGGAATCGGAATTAAATGCTTTCCTGAGCTTACTTCATATCCAGCCTGCTCAAGCAATAAAATATTCTCATCATCATCTGCTAACACGCCGCCTTTACCGAGCTTAAGACGCTTAACGCTTGCAGGCTCGTGCAGCCATCGGTGAAATACTCTGAATATCCACACTACAAACAAACCACCGGCAAAAAGCATAATAAACCAATCACCGTATGTGCCCATTAGCATCCCCCATTCGCAAATGGATTGTTCACTTACTCGTTCGCTATGCTGGGGGCATTTTCCTGTTTGCAAACTTTACCGAACGTTTGTTTGGTTTCTATAGTTTATCAAATCGAGCAGGTTGCTGTAAAGTAAAAAAGATGCCGAGCAGCTATGATTCTGCTTGACACCTTCCTGATTATTACATTTATTTGTTAGTGGTAAAGGTTTCGTTTGCTTGTTTTACCAATTCGGTTAACGCAGCATCATCCGGAATTGCAGCGTTCGGCTCAGCGGACCATGTCCAGTAAGCCAAAAACTCAATATTGCCCTCTCCTCCCGTAATAGGAGAAAACGTTATATCCTGCAAGTAATAACCCAGCTCGGCTGCAGCAGTCAGAACTGTCCGCAGCACATCTCTATGCACAACGGAATCACGTACGACACCGGATTTGCCAACCTTCTCTCGTCCAGCTTCGAATTGCGGCTTAATTAGTGCGACAATTCCAGACCCAACCGATAACAAGGTGGATAAAGCAGGTAAAATGAGCTTCAACGATATGAATGAAACATCAATTGAAGCAAACGTCGGAGAAGGTCCAACCAGGTCAGTCGGCTCTGTATAGCGAAAGTTGGTACGCTCCATGACATTTACCCGTTCATCCTGTCTAAGCGACCAATCAAGCTGATTGTAGCCGACATCGATTGCATATACATACGATGCGCCGTTCTGAAGAGCGCAATCCGTAAATCCGCCTGTCGATGCGCCGATATCGAGCATGACGCGTCCGTTCAAATCGATATCGAACTTCCGAATCGCCTTCTCCAGCTTCAAGCCGCCGCGGCTGACATAAGGATGCAGCGCGCCCTTTACCTTAATATCTGCCGTACGCGCCACTTTCATTCCGCTTTTGTCGACAGGCTCGTCATTTACAAGCACGAGCCCCGCCATCAAAGCCGCTTTCGCTTTTTCTCTGCTTTCATAAAAGCCGCGCTCCACCAGAAGCACATCTATCCGTTCTTTCGCAGTAGTTGTCATCTTTCTCCCTCAAACGTTACTGTTGACCAGTAACTCGCTTCATACGCTTTGGCTGCATCGCTTTGAACTCGGTCGCTACTCTCTCAGCCGTTAAACCAATTTCTTTTCTTTGCTCCTTGATCGTACCATGCTCCACGAAAACATCAGGCACGCCGATAATACGTACGGACAGGCCGTAGATGCCTTTGAGCGAATAAAATTCAAGAACTGAGCTTCCCAAGCCGCCAAGCTCCGCCCCTTCTTCCAATACGATCATATGCTTGCCTGCCGCAGCGAGTGATAGCAGCATCTGCTCGTCGAGCGGTTTAATAAACCTGGCATTTACGATTTGAATGTTCAATCCTTCTCGCTTGAGAAGTTCAGCCGCTTCCTCGGCAACCTGCAGCATTGGGCCAATCGCCAAAATAACGCCGGAATCTCCTGTTCGAACCGTCTCCCAAGTGCCGATCGGCAAAGCTTGCGGATTGGCTTCCATCTCCACGCCTAAGCCCGCGATCCGCGGATAACGGACAGCGATCGGACCGTCATTATAATCAACGGCTGTCTTAAGCATTTGTCTGAGTTCATTCTCATCCTTCGGCATCATAATAACCAAATTCGGAATATGTCTCAAATAGGATATATCATAAACGCCATGATGCGTCTCACCGTCAGGTCCAACAAATCCAGCACGGTCTATCGCAAAAATAACGTTAAGGTTTTGACGGCAAATATCGTGCACGACTTGGTCATATGCGCGCTGCAGGAAAGTGGAATAAACCGCGTAAACAGGCTTCATTCCTTCAATCGCAAGCGCTGCCGACATCGTTGCCGCGTGCTGTTCGGCAATACCCACATCAATCATGCGGTCAGGGAACCTCGCTGCAAATTTGAGCAAGCCGGATCCGCCTGGCATTGCAGGAGTAACAGCGACAATTCGATCGTCCTTCTCGGCTAATTCAATTAACATTTCTCCGAATACATCTGTATACACGGGAGGACCAACAGCCTTGACCACTTGACCGGATTCAATTTTGTATGGCGTGATGCCATGCCATTTAAACGAATCCGCTTCGGCAGGTGAATAGCCTTTCCCTTTGACAGTCAATACATGTACAAGCACGGGACCCGGCATCGAATCCGCTTGGCGCATAATATCAAGCACCTGCTCGATATCATGTCCGTCCACAGGACCCAAGTAAGTAAATCCGAATTGCTCGAACAGAATGCCGCTTACGAGCAAATACTTCAGGCTATCCTTGAAGCGTTCGGCTGTTTTAGCAAGCTTTCCGCCGATGGCCGGTATTTTGTTCAGCAGTAACTGCAGCTCGTCCTTAGCTTTATGATAATGACGATCGGTACGTATTTTGCCCAAATAGTGATGCAATGCGCCAACGTTCGGAGCGATAGACATTTCATTATCATTCAAAATGACAATCAAATTTTTCTTCTCGTGACCGATATGATTAAGCGCTTCTAATGCCATGCCGCCGGTAAGGGCGCCGTCACCGATAACAGCAACTACGCGATTGCTCTCACCCTTCAAATCACGGGCGAGCGCCATCCCCATTGCAGCCGATAAGGATGTGCTGCTATGTCCGGCTTCCCAAACGTCATGCTCGCTTTCCGCACGTTTGACGAAGCCGCATAGCCCTTTATATTTACGCAGCGTATCAAACCGGTCCTTACGGCCGGTTAATATTTTGTGTACATACGATTGATGCCCGACGTCAAAAATAAACTTATCTTCTGGGCTGTTAAATAAATAATGCATGGCTAGGGTCAGCTCTACAACTCCTAAGTTAGGAGCGAGATGACCACCCGTAACGGAAAGCTTCTCAATAAGAAACTGACGGATTTCACCGGCCAGTTGCTCTAGTTGAGCGGTTGTCAAAGCTTTCAAATCTTGAGGTCCGTTAATCTGGTCAAGCAGCACGTTACTTTCCTCGCTTTCGCGGACAGCCTTTAACTGCCGTCTCATGAACATCTACATTTTACCTATTATAGCACACTGAGCTTAGTTTCCCAACCAAAATGGAAAAAGCATTACATTCTCAATGATCGCGACCAACGAGATAATCCGCAATTTCAAGCAGCCGTTCAGGTGCAAGTAGCCCCGCGTCCAGCACAGCTGATTTCGCTTCCTGGGTTAGCCGCTCAACCTGAGCTTTGCTCTCTTCTATTCCGATTAGGAAAGGATACGTTACTTTATTCTGCTGAACGTCGCTATTTGTTTTCTTGCCCAGCTTCTGCTCGTCGCCGATCAAATCCAAAATATCATCCCGAATTTGAAAAGCAAGACCGATATTTCGGCCATATGTCGCTAGTAGCTCAAGCTGCTTTTCTGTCGCTCCTCCGATGCGGCCGCCGGCCGTGACCGAGAACACAATAAGATCGCTTGTTTTGTGAAGATGGATATATTCAAGCTCACTGATTGAAGTGATTCCTTGCTCCCCAAGCATATCGGCAACTTGGCCTCCTACCATTCCGGGAGCACCCGCCAACTTGGCCAGATCCTCTACGATGGCAAGCGCCACTTCAGCGCCAATACCGCCTTTTCGCGCCGCTTGAGGAATTAAATGAAAAGCGTGCGTAAGCAGCGCGTCCCCTGCTAAAATCGCCATCGCTTCGCCAAACACCTTATGGTTAGTCGGCTTTCCTCTGCGGAAATCATCATTATCCATGGCAGGCAAATCATCATGAATCAATGAATACGTGTGTATAAATTCTACGGCGCAAGCTACTGGAAGAGCGGCATCGAAGGTTGTCGTACGGCCAAATACAGCTTCGGCAGCCGATAGCACTAACGCTGGTCTCAGGCGTTTGCCTCCTGCCTCAAGCGAATACTGCATGGCCTCCCGCAGCCGTACCGGAACGTCCCACGAGCTCGGAACCGATTGTTTAAGCGAAGCTTCGGTAAGCTCCGCGCATTTCGATAAGTACGCTTTTATGGATGCCCTCTCGTTCAAGCTTATTCCCCTTTATCCTCGTTTACATCCGCAAACGTTTTTTTCTGGAAGCCCTGCTCCGTTTCGATCAACAATTCTATTTTGCGCTCGACCTGCTCCAGCTTGCCTCCGCACAGCTGAGACAGCTTCATACCCTCTTGGAACAATTCAATAGCTGTCTCAAGCGGAACATCGCCGTTCTCCAGCTTGGATACGATGGAATCCAATCGCTCCATTGCCTGCTCAAAAGTGAGCTCACTATTATTCGTTGCTGCCACCTAATTGATCTCCTCTCAATGAACCTACATGACAGTCAAGCTGACCGTCTGCTACCTTCACCTTTACGATGTCGCCAGGCTTCACATCGCGAATCGATTTAATTAATCGCCGCTCTTGCTCGTCATATACGAGACTGTATCCTCTAGACATGACCTTTAATGGACTTAAGGCGTCCAGCTGTTTCATTGCGCTATGCAGCTGAAGCTTCTTATCTTTAACGGCAATGCTCATCGCATGCTCGAGCTGCTTGTTAGCCGTTTGCAAGCGTCTAGCCGCAAAAGCCACTCGCTCGCCTGGATGATGCCCGGCCAATGTGGTTTGCAGCCTTGCGAGTCTCGTATGTCCACGTTCGGCTATCCGCTTTGTCCGCTGCTCAAGCTGCTCCGACAGCCGGTCTAAACGCTCCGCTTGCTCCAGCAAATACTTTCGCGGATATAAGAAAAATGGCGAGCGCCGAAGCCGCTGCAGCTTTTCTTTATCTTCTTGAACGCGGTAGCGGATGCCTTGAACGAGCCGCTGCTGCTTGCGCTGCAGCTGCTGCTGTAGTTCAGCAATGCTCGGAACAGCAAGCTCAGCAGCTGCTGTTGGCGTGGCTGCACGTAAATCAGCTGCAAAATCAGCAATCGTGAAATCCGTCTCATGCCCAACCGCGCTGATTACCGGAATACGAGAAGAGGCAATGCTGCGAGCGACCGATTCCTCATTGAACGCCCACAGCTCTTCAAGCGATCCGCCGCCGCGCCCAACTATTAATAAGTCGGCTTCGCCAAAACGGTTCATCGCTTCTATTGCTTTTACGATTGAAGGCGCCGCTTGGTTTCCTTGAACGAGTACGGGATAGACATAAATAGGGATTAATGGATACCGTCGCTGTAAAGTTATGATAATATCCCGTACGGCAGCTCCTGTCGGAGACGTGATGACGCCTATTGCACGTGGAAAAAGCGGAATGGGACGTTTGCGCGATTCGGCGAACAGCCCTTCCGCATTCAACTTGCTTTTAAGCTGCTCGAACGCGAGATACAAGCTCCCTATTCCGTCAGGCTGCATCGAGGTGACATAAAACTGATAATTGCCATCTCGTTCATAAACCGATATATTCCCTCTGGCTATCACTTTCGCGCCTTCTTTAGGAATAAAGGGCAGCCGTTGATTATGTGATGCGAACATAATGGACTTAATCCGGCTATCGCTATCCTTCAGAGTAAAATACATATGCCCGCTGGAATGATGCGTGAAATTCGAAATCTCGCCGCGCAGCCAAATATCGCCTAGCAGTGAATCCGATTCCATCTTCATCCGGATATAGCGATTAAGCTCTTTAATCGAATAAATTCGAGGCTGATCCGCCATGCGTACCATCACTCCTTGATTCCGTTTGCCCTTTTTGCCGCTGTAATCGTATTTTTCATCAGCATAGTAATCGTCATAGGTCCGACTCCGCCAGGCACCGGTGTAATGAAGCCAGCTGTATCCAAACAATCGTCAAAATCAACATCTCCCGCAAGCTTGCCGTCTGGCAGACGGTTAATGCCTACGTCAATGACAATCGCGCCTGGTTTGACGAATTTGCTGTCGATTGCTTTCGCTTTCCCGATGGCAACCACGAGAATATCCGCTTGCTTAGCGATTTCTTCCATGTTCGCCGTACGCGAATGACAAATAGTAACCGTCGCATTCTCGCGGAGCAGCAGCATGGCTACCGGCTTGCCGACGATATTGCTTCTGCCGATAACGACCGCATGCTTTCCAGAAATGTCGACACCGCTGCGCTTAATAAGCTCAATAACGCCTGCAGGTGTGCAAGGCAGCAAGCTGTCATCGCCGATAACCAGATTGCCGACGCTTTCCGGATGAAAGCCGTCTACATCTTTATCTACGCGAATGGCATCAATAACGGCCTTCTCGTTGATATGCTTTGGAAGGGGCAATTGAACGAGAATGCCGTTAATTGTAGCCTGATTGTTCAATCGGTCTATGACCGCAAGCAGCTCTTCTTCAGTTGTTTCAGCAGAAAGCCGGTGTACTTCGGAATAAAAACCAAGCTGCAGGCAAGCTTTCTCCTTAGAACCTACATAAACTTTAGAAGCAGGATCTTCGCCAACGAGTACGACTGCCAGGCCAGGGACGACCCCTTTTTCTTTCAAGGCTGCAGTTTCCGTAATCATTTCCTCACGTATAAGGTCGGATATTTTCTTTCCTTCAATGATTTGTGCGCACATAGCTCCAGTCTCCTTTTGCATCAATGATTGTTTGATTTTTTAATTGTGATTAAGATTTCAACTCTTCAATTTCCAGCAGCAATTTTCCGAGCACGCCATTTACAAATTTGCCAGATTCCTCTGTTCCAAAATGCTTCGCAAGCTCAATCGCTTCATTGATCGCCGCTTTAGGCGGTACGTCATTGCGGAATACGATCTCATAACATGCCAGTCTTAGCACTTGACGGTCGACACGTGACAACCGATCGATATGCCAGCCAGTCAAAAACTGCTGCAGCATGCCGTCAATGGCTTGCTTATGCTCCATAACGCCAGAAACAATCTCGCGCGCGAACTCGGCTGTGCTGCCCGCCTCAGCCGGATCGGCACCTATTTCATTTTCTTGACGAAGCTCGTCCATCAGCATGTCGACTGCATCTGATGCCGAAACCTCATTCATTTCCATTTGATATAAGCTTGATACTGCTATTTCTCTTGCTAATCTACGTTTCATGTGACCTCCGCGGCAGCTTTATGCCGATAAAATGGTTTATTCTTGTAAACTCTATATTTCAAAAAAAACCTATGATCTCCTCCCTGCCCCGAATAAGCGGCTTTCCGAAATCCGGAGTACGGAGGAGACCACAGGATCATTTAAACGGCCTAAATCTTTCTAACAGCGAATACCAAAGCCGCTGCCATGGAAAGATAGGTCCGCTGCTTGTTTCCTTCTGCAAGCCGATCCAATAACCGATCGAGACAAGCAGCCCTACAAAGAGCATGTCCCAAAAACCGACAAACAAATATAACAATCCGAAAAACAGCCCTATCGCAGCGCCAGCTGCGCGCTTCCCATAGATAGCCCAGAACTCCCTCCACATCAGCAAACTCACCTCTATTCCACGCGACTCTTGAATGTGCCCGTTTGAATGATGTTCGCAACATATACTGCAACGTTCGTTACAGGTATACCGGCTATATCCTCAACATGCTCCTTCACGGAGCGTTGAATTTCCTCTGTCAGCACCGGTATGGAGCTTTCACCGTCAACAACCGCACGAATCACGATATCGAGACCAGCATCCGTCGCACGAATGCGAGCGCGCAAATCCTTCACGCCACGCTGACGGGAAGCGGCCTTCAATGCCAAATTTTCGATCGTCTCAAGAGAAATACGAATGTCGCCGAAGTCCGTTCTTTGATCAATAGACGGAGCGGAAGCCGATCCGCGCTGAAGTGATACGATAAAAAATCTTAAGCTAAGTATAAAAAGGATGACACCCGTTACAGCTAACGTAATTTGGATGGAATCAACACGATATATATCGCCTACCAGATCATTCAATAGATCACTCGATATCCAGCCAAAACCAATGGATAGCAAAAATACGGACACACATCCGATTACAATGCTATACAAAAACAAAAGCAGCTTGTCCACGACCTTAACCAACGTAGCGCCTCCTCCTGCCAAGCCGAATGAAAACCCCCTTGCGCCGAGCGGCATGCCCATTCACGAGGGGGTTGTACGGAATTTAATTAGACATTAATATCTATTTGACTCTGTGTTGAATCTCTTCTTCTTCCGGTTTATCAGGCGTCTTGAAATGTACATCGTGAATATGTACGTTCACTTCAACAACGTGGAGTCCCGTCATCATCTCGATAGAACGTTTCACATTGAGTTGAATTTCCGAAGCAATCTCGGGAATACGGATGCCATACTCAACGATAATGTTCACATCTACCGCAGCTTCTCGTTGACCCACTTCAACTTTAACACCTTTGGATAAATTTTTGCGGCCAAGAAGCTCAACGATGCCTCCAGCAAATCCGCCGCTCATTCCAGCCACTCCATCCACTTCAACCGTAGCTAATCCAGCGATAACTTCGATGACTTCAGGTGCAATTTGAATCGTTCCAATGTCCGTTCTCTCATACTCCGCAGCGATCGTACTCATGATGGCTGTACACCTCCTTAAAGTTGCGCGTACTTGGCGCGAGGCCAAGCAATAAACCGCATCTTGTTAATATACTATAACATTCGGCAAGAAATATGACAAACATTACTACTTGTTCACATCTTTGTCGTATGTTCATTCCGGAGCGTTAATATCATGCTCCTCGAGAAACTTAATATCAAAGTCACCGCTCACGAATTTGGAGTGATTTAGAAGCTTCTGATGAAACGGTATCGTCGTCCGAATGCCTTCGATTGCAAATTCAGATAATGCCCGTTTCATTCTTGCGATCGCTTCCTCGCGGGTCGCGCCCCAAACAATCAGCTTCGCGATCATCGAATCGTAGTGCGGCGAAATCGTATAGCCGGGATATACGGCGCTGTCCACGCGAACCCCTGCGCCGCCAGGAGGCAAGTAGAACGGAATCGTTCCTGGGGATGGCATGAAATTGCGTTCGGAATCCTCTGCGTTAATGCGGCACTCGATGGACCAGCCGTTAATTTTCAGGTCGTTTTGAGTGAACGAAAGAGGATTACCCTCTGCTACCGATATCATTTCTTTAATTAAATCCACGTTCGTAATCATCTCGGTTACGGGATGTTCGACTTGAATACGCGTATTCATTTCCATGAAATAAAAGTTTCCGTCCGGTCCGAGCAAAAACTCAAGCGTACCGGCGCCTGAATAGTTAACCGCCAGCGCCGCTCGAACGGCCGCTTGTCCCATTCGCTCGCGAAGCTCGGGAGACAATACGGAACATGGCGCTTCTTCAACCAGCTTTTGGCGTCTGCGCTGTACCGAGCAATCGCGTTCAAATAAATGAACGGCATTGCCATGCTTGTCGGCCATAATTTGAATTTCAACGTGCTTCATGCCCGTTAAATATTTTTCGAGATAAACGCCTGCATTGCCGAATGCCTTCTGCGCTTCCTGTTGAGCAGTCGTAATTTGCTGTATAAGCGTCGACTCGTCTTCCGCGATCCGAATACCTTTGCCTCCGCCGCCAGCCGTTGCTTTAATAATGACTGGATAGCCGATATCACGAGCTACGCTGATAGCTTCATCCAGGTTCTCAACGAGACCGTCAGAGCCCGGGATGATCGGAACATCGGCCGTTCTCATCGTCAGTTTGGCAACCGCTTTGTCACCCATCTTATTAATCGCAACCGGGGATGGACCGATGAATGTGATATTGCATGACTCGCAAATTTCCGCAAAGTCAGCATTTTCAGCTAGAAAGCCATAGCCGGGATGAATAGCATCACATTCCGTAATTGTAGCTACGCTCATAATGTTCGTTAAGTTTAAATAGCTGTCCTTCGATGCGGTCGGCCCAATGCAGTAAGCTTCATCGGCTAAACGCACATGAAGCGAATCGCGATCCGCTTCAGAATAAACAGCGACAGTGCTAATACCAAGCTCGCGGCAAGCGCGAATAATTCGAACCGCAATTTCACCGCGGTTTGCAATTAATATTTTGTGAAATTTCACGTAGGAACCCCTTTCAAACGACAGTTTCCCTAAAACGGACGTTAACTCACTTCATTATTCCGGCTTAACAAGAAACAATGGCTGGCCGTACTCAACAAGCTGGCCGTTAGAAACCAAAATTTCTACGATTTCACCGCGTACCTCTGCTTCCAGCTCATTCATCAGCTTCATCGCTTCCAGAATACAAACGACGCTCTTCTCACTGACGCGGTCGCCGATCTTGACGTAGACTGGCGCTTCCGGTGACGGAGAGCTGTAGAACGTGCCTACCATCGGGGATACGATTTGATGCAAATGATCAGTCGATGGGCGTGCAGGCGCCGTTTCTTGTACAGCTTGAGGCTGTGGTGCCAGTGCTGCCGGTGCGGCTGGCTGAGTTTGTACAGGTGCAGGCGCGTATGTATGCGTAATTGGGGCTGCTTGCACATTCACCACTTCTGTTTTGCCAGGCTTGCGGATGAGCAGGCGAGTCCCTTCGTTTTCGATTTCCAGCTCATGAACGGAAGTTTGATCAACCAATTTGATCAACTCTTTGATCTCGCTCAATTTGAACATGAATATTTTCACTCCTTAAATTTGCGATAGCAAAATTGCTTCCATAGCGGATAACCACAATGGTTACCATGCCAATATAACCAATTCTTACACATAACGTTTAACATTATATCATAAACAAGCCTGAACACGAATCATTTTTTGTTCGGTAATCGATGATAACACAAAAAAAGGCCTTGCCGCCACCCGCTGACATGCCGGGGACGACAAGGCCTCTTGTTCTGATAAAAGCTTGCTGGCGCTTAAGGAATATATCGGACAGATACTTGGTCCGCACCGACTTGCATGGTGCTCATCACCAATTTAATAATGTCGGCAGCCTGCTTTTTCTCCAGCTTGTCGCTGGAAACTACGACATTGAATTTGTCGCTTTGCTCATCGATAACGACATTTTCATACTGCTTCAAAAGCTCCGACTCAATGCCTGTTAATTTAGCGTTTTTCTCTTCCAGCATATCAAGCTCGGCAATGGCGGCTACGGATTCCTCCTGCTTGGTTTGCGTCTCCGCAATGGCTGCCATTATGCGATTTTCTTCCTCTGTGTTTTTCAGCTCCCGCTTCGCGAGCAGCTCGCTGAACAAGCCGCCTGCCGCTAATCCCTGCTCCTCGATTAGATTCAATGCCTCTTTATCCGCATCGCTTAGAACGACATCTTCGGCTGGCTGCTCCACTTCATTCACAACCAGCCCATCGCCATTCGCAGCAGCCTCCGTCGCATTTTGCGCTGCTTGCTCCGTTTGAGAGCCGTCAGTCAACACTTCCGGAGTTTCTACGTCTTGCGTAAATAAGTAATACGCCGACAATACCACCATTAAGCTAAGCATTGATACGAGCCATACCGTTTGTCTTTTCGTGTTCATGTGAACACCCTCCCCAACCATTCAATTTAGTTTATTGTTTGCTTGGCACAACAGAAATTCGGTTAACCGGTACGTTTATGCCCCGCTCGACCGCATTGACGATGAGACGTCTGACAGTGGCGTTTTCAGCGCCTTTGGCAACGATAAGAACACCTCGAATGTGCGGGTTAATCGTTTTGGTCACGATCGGCTTCTGGTCACCTGATACCTCGTACAAAACGACCTGTCCGTCTTCTGTTATCGCGGTATTATGCCGTTTGCCTCCGTTCGGATCATTCTCATCCGTGACCTGCTGTGAATCTTGTTTATGTCGCTCAACGACTATTTCTTCTGTCGAATCAACCGTTACGAGTACATCCACTGTTCCAACGCCTACGATTTTCTCCAAAATCTCTTTCAGCCTTGTCTCCAATGGATGCTCGATCGCAGCAAACATAGAGCCTGATGACGACACCGAATTGTTCCATGCGGCCTCTGTCTGAGGCGGAGGATTCGGATCCTGTGCCGATGGTTCAACCTGCTTATACGTCAAAAAAGAATTCATAATCATTAGCGCTGCGCCAATCCCTCCAACGATTAGCAATATTCGAAGGGTCCGCACACGCTTCGGACCCCCGGGACCTCCGCTAACCGCTGATTCTATGCCTTCCAGCCATTTGGCCACCGCGCCATACCTCCTCTCCATCGCTAACCTTTTATTATTTCGTTTGTTGTTCCGCCGGCTGCCTTACGATAATCCGATCCGCCTCAACGCCCCAGCCCTTCGTAATCAAGCTGCTGATTGCAGCAGCTGCAGCCGGGTCCGCTCTCGACCATTTGCCCTCCGGTTCATCAGATCCTTCTATTTCGCCGGTTGAATCCTTGCTGCCCGGGAGCGGCGAGGTATCGCCCAGAGGCTCGATCTCAACATCTACGATTACCGGCTGCACCGCTTCGACTGCAGAATCTTCCTTGGGTATCCCTTTTTTCTGATCGTTTGCTTTGAGAGTGACGGTTACTTGACTTATATAAGGTGTTTGCTTACCGGAAATCGCAACCCACTTCAGCATCGCATCCACCTCGGCCACCGGTGCTGCTTCTTTCTCGATCAATTCATTCCGAATGGATTCCTCCAGCGTCCGTTCCGTGAGTTTGGCGGCTTCGAGATTGCGCTTCTCGCTCATTGCTTCGGCATCACTTGTAATTTGGTTTAACCCGGACATCTGCTCCTCCCGCGTCATGGCCGATTTACTCCAATTCTCCATTCCTTCATCCAGCTTCGCTCCAAAGTCGCTTTGTATGAGCTTTAATATCGGAGAGAGAATCGTCAGCAAAATGAATAAGCCGACTACGAGCCTCGCATATCGCTGCATCGCTTTGTTGGGGAGCAGAAGCTCAACGAACACCGCCAGCAAAATGACTGCAATGATGTCTCGCAGCCAGTCGCTTAACCAAGCCATCACAGCACTCGTCTCCTTCCTTACCTGACCATCAACGCCGCATTTCCTGCAGTCAAAATAATTGTAACTGCAAGGAAAAACATGAGACTGACAGCTGCCAATGCTGCAAATACATAAATCATCGTCTTCCCGATCGTCGCCAGGCAGCTTACAATCGGCGAATCCCCCAGCGGCTGCATGACAGCTGCAGAAATGTTATAGATGAGCGCTAGCGTCAATATTTTGATTGCAGGGAACGCGCTGATGAAAAGCAGTATAATAACGCCGGCCAACCCTACTGCGTTTTTAGCAAGCATTGACGCCGAGATGACCGTATCCGCCGCATCGGAGAACATCCTTCCCACGACCGGCACGAAACTCCCCGTAACGAATTTGGCTGTCCGCAGCGTGACGCCATCGGTTACCGCTCCAGTTGCGCCCTGTACGGAAATGACGCCGAGAAATACGGTCAGCAGAACGCCCATCACGCCTACGCTAATGTTCCGCAATAGGTTTGCCAGCTGCGTGACTTTGAATTTATCCGTCAATGCGCTTGCAATATGGAGAACCGCCGAAAAGAACAAAAGCGGAAATACGAGCGTATAAATCAGCGTACCGACTGCATGAATCATAAAAATGATTAGCGGATGCAGAACGGACACCGTAACGACGTTGCCCATCGATGCAAGCAGCGTAAGCAGCAGCGGCACCATCGCCAGCATGAACTGAATCATGCTTTCTATTGCGCCTTTTGCATAGCCCATTGCAACATGAAAGCTGTTTACCGCGATAATAATGAGCACCATATAAGTAATGGAATAGGCGACCTTGCTGACTGCATTTCGTTCGAAAGCGTTTTGCAGCGTCTCCAGCACCATGCTGAACACCGTCAGCATCACAACGGTTACGAGAAGCTTGCCATTGTAGAGCACTTCATGCCACATATACCGAAGCAGCCCTTGCAACACATCCGTAAACTTAAGGCCTTCGCCGCCTGGAAGAATCATCTGGGCGAAGCTGGGAATATGCTGTTCCGGAAAAAAACCGCCGTATTCACTCCGAAGCTTATTCCAGTAAGACTCAACAGCTTCCGTTTCCAGAGCGCCTAACTGCTCGGCTGCCAGCTCCTTGGAGAGCTGATCTGCTTGGACGCGGCTTTCCTCAGCCGGTGTACCGCTCTCCCCGCTTCCCGCGTAACCGACATTCGGAACAAAGGAGAACAGAAACGCCGCAGTTAAAATGAAGAGCAGCAGCCTGGCCCGGTCTCTTGCAGGAGTGAGCTTAATCATAGGCTTCAGCTCCCCTCCGGCAGCAGCCCGATAACGGTCTCGACGATTACGCTAATAATCGGAACAGCCATGACGAGAATAAATACTTTGCCGGCAAATTCGATTTTCGATGCGATGCCCTCTTGACCTGCGTCTCTTACGATCTGCGCCCCAAATTCCGCAATGTACGCAATGCCGATAATTTTTAGGATCGTCTTCAAGTATATCGAAGGGATACCCGATCGATTAGCCAGATCCTCTAGCACGGATATGACGATTTCGATTTTGCCGATCAAGTACAGAAAGATAAACAAGCCTGTAAACGCCGCGAGCAGAAAAGCGAACATCGGCTTTTGCTCCCGAACAACAAGTATAAGTACTGTAGCCATCAGACCAAGGCCGACGATTTGAATCATTTCCATTCCGCTCACCTGCTCGCATGCACGTCCGACTTAAGACGTTTACTGGAACAAAAAAATCGTTTTTATTTCTTGGAACAGTTCATTCAGGAGCCGAACAACCATAAACAGTACGACGACGAAACCAATGACCGTTACCCAATGCGCCATATCTTCCTTCCCCATTTGCTTAAGAACCGAATGTATCATCGCGATAACAATTCCGATTCCGGCAATCTGGAAAATGGCGCTCACATCCATGTTCATCTATGCCGCACCCCACTACACCATCAAAATGACGATCAGCACAGCGATCAAAATACCGAGACTTTTCCACATCTTCTCATAACGCCCCTGATCATCTCTCGCTGCGTCCTCCTCGGCTTTCAGCTGCAATAACGCTAGATGTATATGCTTCATTTGATCTTCTTTATCGCTGATGCCTAGCGTCGAGCCTAGCCGAATGAGCACGGCCTGCTCGTTATTCCGCATCGAAGTCGCTTCCCACTGTGATTTGATCGCCTGCTCCCAGCTATCGCGGAAAGTAAAGCTTTCCGTTTCCCAGATACCGCTAGCCGCTTTGCGAAAAATGGTCGCGAGCGGCTCGGGGGTAGCTGCTGCCGTTCTCTCCAGCGCCTCCGGTAAAGGCGTGTGGCCATAGCCGATTTCCGTCTCCAGCCGCTGCAGCGCATGTGCGAGCTGCCGCAGCTGCCTTGGTCGCTCGGCGAATTTTGCTGCTTGCTGGAAGCCGATCATCGTGCCTGCAAACAAGACTAGAACCGCGCCTAGCAGCTTAATCACGGGTCATCAGCTCGATGTCGCCCCGAGAAGGCATGCATCGTATCTGTGGCTGTACGGGATGCTGAAGGATGCTCGCGGGAGGAGGCCCGTAGGGCGATTGCTTCCGCAGGCACCACGCGGTGCATGATGCCCTGGTCTGTGCGTTTCAGCTCAACGACGTACGTAAATGCGCCCTCTTCAAGCAGCTTCAGCAGTACGGGCCTGCCTCTTGCATCCTGCAAATCATAGGCATGTGCGGTGGCGACAACGCTGATGCCCGCATGACTGGCCTCACGAATGGCTTCGCCATCCTCAGGCCTGCCGATCTCGTCGGCAATCAGCACCTCGGGCGACATGGAGCGCAAAAGCATCATCATGCCTTCCGCCTTTGGACAGGCATCCATCACATCGGTTCGCGGACCTACGTCGAATGTCGGGATGCCGCGGACGCAAGCTGCAATCTCCGACCGTTCGTCGACGATGCCGACCTTTCTTCCTTGCCAGCCGCTTGCCTCCAAGGTCGGCCACAAGCCATAGCTGACAGATCTGGCGATGTCCCGCACGAGCGTCGTTTTACCCTGCTGCGGAGGAGCTAAAATAAGTGTGGAATGCAGCGTTTTTCTCGTACGGTCGATCAGCTTAGGCAGCAGGTGGGCGCTAGCGCCGATCACTTCTCTGGCTACCCGGATATTGAAAGCGCCAATATCGCGAATGCCGCGTACAACGCCGCTGTCGAGTATAGTCCTGCCGGCCAGTCCAATACGATGACCGCCCGAAACGGTGATAAACCCTCTGCGGAGCTCCTCCTCCATGGCGTACAAGGAATAGTTGGTAATGCGTTCGAGCAGCTTGCGGCATGTGTCTGCCGATGGCTTGTATGCCCCGTCGGCAGCTTGGCGCAGCGACCCGTCAATCATCATAAATCGAGACTGCCCCCGAAACCCTATTTCAAGCGGTCGTCCTTCTCGAATCCGAATTTCCTCTAGCTGCTCTTGCATAGGTTCAGGAAGCCGCTCCAGCAGCGTCTTTAGCTCCAAGGGCAGTAAGTGCACGATGCGTGCCAGCATGCCATCATCACTCCCGGATGTTTGTCCTTCGTAGTTCCTATTTGTATGCTATCGATGCGAAAATATGTCTGCCCCGTTCATCGTTTGCTAGATTTACAATCTATTATTTTTTCAAAATACCGATCATCAGACAGATGACGCCGGCACCTACCCAAAGAAATTTAGAAGGCGACAGCTTGTCGGAAATCCCGACGAGACCAACGGTAGTCGTCGCGATGAGAATGAGCGGGCCTACTAACGCAAGTGATGAGTTTACGACCAGCGCTCTGTCGATTTGGTTCAACCGGAGCATCAGCAGCGCGGCGCAAATTTCGATGCTGCCTGACATAAGCCGCAGTGACGCCATAGTCAGTACAATTTTATTAAGCACGATTAAATGACCTCCCTTCGCAATCCATCTGTTCCTTATTCATATGCACGCTTGTCTACCTTTCATACCGGACACCTGCCCATAGGAAGACGCATATAGTAAAGGATTGAGCTTAGGAAAGGCGGAATATCCAACATGCAAGTGCAGGTTATATCAAGTGTAAATGAAGCCAGCTCCGCAAGATTTCATCAAAAGACGGCTATTATCATCGACGTGCTGCGGGCGACAAGCACGATTATTACGGCAATCGCAGCGGGCGCTTTATGCGTCATCCCTGCTGAAACCGTCATGGAGGCAAGGGCTCTTCAGCGTCCGGGAGATTTGCTTGGAGGAGAACGATTTTGCCGAAAAATCGCAGGCTTCGATCTGGGCAACTCGCCGGATGAGTACACCGAACAGGTCGTGGCAGGCAAAAGAATTGTGCTTACGACTACGAACGGCACAAGGGCGATCCATAAATCGATGCGGGCAGACAATGTGCTGACCGCGTCGCTGCTGAATGCGGAGGCCTGCGCCCGCTTGGCTGTCGATCTTCGGCGCGATGTCGTTATTTTGTGCGCGGGCAGTCATGATGAATTTGCGATTGAGGATGGCTTATGCGCCGGGCTTGTGCTTGATAAGCTTCATAGCTTAAGCCATGTTACTGTTGAAATGGACGATTTTGGCACCGCGATGCTGGCGCTGTACCGCAATCGGTCGGCTCAAGTGAAAGAGACAATAATGAATGGAATGACGGGAAAAAAGCTTTTGAAAATGGGGATGAAAAAAGATATTGAGGCTTGCTCCGCCATCGATATTTACCACGAGGTCCCAAGATTGAATGGAGATCAGCTAACAAGATCCTGATCGCTTGCGCGTAAAAAAAGGCACGTTCCGTCAGTACGGAACGTGCCTTCTCTTTAGCCTATTCTATTATCGCCGTTCCTGAGGGCCGCCTACAAACGCCTGCACTTCGGTATCAAGACCGTATGCAGTATGAAGCGCACGCACAACGTCGCTCAAAGGCTCAGCAGTAATCACGCAAGAGCATTTGATTTCAGAGGTGCTTACCATCTTGATGCTGACGCCAAGCGATGAAATCGTTGCGAACATTTTCGCTGCAACGCCTGGATTGCTGACCATGCCTGCGCCCACGATGGATACCTTCACAAGGTTCGATTCTGAAGTAGTCTCACGGTACGGCACCTTGCTGCGGACACCCTCGATAACCGAAATCGCTTTATCCTTGTCGTCGCCAGAGAGAGTGAAGGAGAAGTCGGCCTTACCGTCCTGCACACCGCTTTGTACGATAATGTCGACATCGATGCCGTTGCTCGCGAGTGCGCCAAACACATTGGCAAGCACGCCCGGTACATCCTCAACACCCATAATGCTAATTCTAGCTACATTTTTGTCAAACGCGATGCCGCGAACGACCACGCCTTGCTCCATGACCGCTTCCTCCTTCACACTTGTACCTTCGTTTTGGGTAAAGCTTGAACGCACAACAAGCTTAACATTGTTATGCTTAGCGTATTCCACCGCACGCGGGTGCAATACAGCAGCGCCCAAATTAGCGAGCTCAAGCATTTCATCATACGAAATCTCGTTTAGCTTGCGCGCATTTTTTACGACGCGGGGATCGGTTGAATAAATGCCGTCCACATCCGTATAAATCTCGCAAACGTCTGCTTTCATCGCGGCTGCCATTGCAACTGCCGTCGTGTCAGAGCCGCCGCGTCCGAGTGTCGTAATTTCACCGTCTTCCGTCATCCCTTGGAAGCCGGCAATGATGGCTACATTGCCCTGCTCCAGCGCTTTAAATACGCGCTCAGGGTGAATGTTCGTCATCTTCGCCTTGCCATGCACCGCTTCTGTGCGGATGCCTGCCTGCCAGCCGGTAAAGGATACGGCCTCAGCTCCAAGCTGGTGAACGGTCATCGACAGCAAAGCTATCGATATTTGCTCTCCAACCGTTAATAGCATATCCATTTCCCGCGCCGGCGGATTTGGATTAAGCTGTTTCGACTGATCGATTAAATCGTCCGTCGTATCTCCCATGGCAGAAACGACGACAACGATATCGTTGCCTTCCCGCTGCCTGTCAATTATTCGTTTCGCTACGCGCTGCATCCGCTCCGGCGTTCCCACGGAGCTGCCGCCAAACTTCATCACTATCAACGACAAAGCTGATTCACTCCCAACCCTGACATGTACATACAAGACAATATTATAACACAAAAGACGGTCCCTTGGGTATATCCGCCTGCAAAAAAAACCGTCCGAGTTGCATCGGACGGTTGAATCAAGCTGCTTACTAAGCGCGCGAGATGTATTTGCCTTCGCGAGTATCGATGAGCAGAACGTCGCCTTCGTTTATGAACAGTGGAACTTGAACGTTCAGGCCGGTTTCAACCTTAGCCATTTTCGTAGCGCCTTGTGCTGTGTTGCCTTTCACACCCGGCTCTGTTTCAATGACTTTCAGCTCAACGCTGTTTTGCATTTGAATACCAAGAATTTCGCCTTGGTAGCTAGAAATGTTAACGTTCATGTTTTCTTTCAGGAAGTTAAGTTCCCATTCCAGCTGCTTCTTGTCCAAGTTAAATTGATCAAACGTTTCATTATCCATAAACGTGTACTCCGAACCGGAGTTGTACAAATATTGCACTTCACGGTTTTCGATAATCGCGCGGCCGATGCTCTCGCCCGCACGGAACGTTTTCTCAACAACGTTACCGTTGCGAAGGTTTTTCAGCTTGGAGCGAACGAAAGCCGCGCCTTTACCCGGCTTAACGTGTTGAAAGTCAAGAACGGTGAAAATATCTGAGTCTACTTGCACGGTCAAACCTGTTTTAAAATCGTTTACTGAAATCATTGCTGATTCCCTCCTGAATGAATAGTCCTAACCCAGAGTGATCAAGTCCTTCGGGGATGAGGTTAATATTTTAATACCGGTTTCCGTAATAACGATATCATCCTCTATGCGCACGCCGCCGAAGCCAGGTACGTATATGCCGGGTTCAACCGTGACCGTCATGCCGGGGGTTAAAATCGTTTCACTTAATTTGGACAATCTCGGCGCTTCATGAATTTCCATGCCGAGTCCATGCCCGGTACCATGCCCAAACAGATCGCCATAGCCGTATTTCGTAATGATGTCGCGAGTTAGCGCATCCGCTTCGCGGCCGGTCATGCCCGGCTTAATATTCTCCAGTGCATGCAGCTGCGCTTCGAGAACGATGTTGTAGATCTCAAGATGCTTCGCTGTGGGCGTTCCAACTACTACTGTCCGGGTCAAATCAGAGCAATAGCCATTATAATAAGCGCCGAAATCAAGCTTCACAAACTCATTATTGCCGATTATGCGATCGCTGGCTACTCCATGCGGCAGTGCGGAGCGCTCGCCCGACGCTACGATGGTGTCGAAGGAAGAGGATGTTGCGCCGTGCTTTCGCATATACACTTCCATCTCAAGCGCGATTTCCGTTTCACGAACTCCCGGGCGGATCAGTTTCAAAATATGATTGAAGGTGCTGTCCGCCAGGTCCGCAGCATCCTGCATAATTTGCAGCTCAGACTCGTCCTTTATGATGCGAAGCCGTTCAACCAATCCTGCAGCAGGCTCGAGTGTAATGCCGCTCAACGTTTTCGTCCATGCCGTAAACTCGCTGTACACGACATGGTCTTGCTCGAAAGCGAGCTTCGTCAGCTTGCCTTGACGCAGAAGCCCGAGCACATCCTCAAGCGGACTTGATCCGTGCTCGACGATTTGAAAGCCTGCCGCCTGCTGAGGCGCTTGCGTACGATAGCGAAAATCGGTAAGCAAATAGCTTTCGCGAAGCGTGATCAGCACCATGCCTGAAGAGCCGGTAAAGCCGCTTATGTATCGACGGTTGTGTTCGCTTCCAATTAGTATCGCTTCATAGCGATGTTCTTCCATCAGCTGGCGCAGTCGCTTTACTCTATCGTTTGGCATAACCGCTTCACCCCTTCTTAAACTCATTACGATTTTTGCAAATGACGTACGAGCGCAGTAAGGCCGAGTTCATAGCTGTGAGACCCGAAGCCGGCAATTTGACCGACTGCGATTGCAGCGATGACGGATACATGCCGGAACGCTTCTCTCTTGTGAATGTTCGACATATGCACCTCGATGACCGGCAGCCCCACTGTGCTAAGAGCATCGCGCAGCGCATAGCTGTAATGCGTCCAAGCACCGGGGTTAATGACGATACCGTCTGCTTTGCCATACACACTATGTATTCGGTCAATCATTTCGCCCTCATGATTCGTTTGGAAAAATTCAAGCGTGGCGCCAAGCGCTTCGGCTTTATTCTTCAAGAGCGATTCAATGGATGCAAGCGTCTCTGTCCCGTATACCCCGGGCTCACGAATTCCGAGCATGTTTAAGTTCGGCCCGTTCAAAACAATGATTCTGTGCATAAATGCACCTCCCAAGCAACCGAATCCATCATAGGTTCAAAGATCAATAGCCATTTTACCACAAATGTCGGCTCCTTGAGAAGTAGAACTCGTTACTCCGCTTTAATTGGCTCCCTCGATGCTTCGTCAGTGAACTCAAAGGAAATGGAATAACCGATAAACACGCCCCACAGGAGAAATACGCAAATCTCGGTGTAAAGCGTATTCCAGCCTGCTATTCTAATGCTCTCCATGATGCCGAGCATCGGGCCTACGACGATAAATAGAATGGCCCACCAAACGGCGCCGTACAAAACGCCCGGCCATGGACCGCGCAATCGGCCAAGCGCTAGTTTATAAAGTAACGCTGCGGCTATTGAAAATAGTACGAATGCGCCTATCCCAACGACCTCTCCCCATCCGGTCTTTAGAAAGGATGACCGAAAGAAAGGATCCGCCGCAAAGCCGGGCAGCACCTTCGTAAATTTCATTTCATAAAACATCCACCGCACGATTCCCCATATAAGACCTGCGAAAAAGCCGATTTTGATCGAGTAAAGCCATGGATTTGTATGATGCTCCCGCTCATCATAATCTGTCCGCTGCTTTTCCTTAGACATTTTGGTTAACCTCCACTCTGATGTGCATTGTTGCCTGGCTTAGTATGTGAAGAAATTCCGATCCGTAACCGCTGACTTCAACAGCCGGCTTTCATTAATCCGCTTTTCGCTTCCAGCATGCTGACGTTGGCAATTGGCCGGTAGATCAAGTACAATAGATTACAAAGTTAAAGGTACATTCGTCGTAACAGCTAAGACGATATTCCACTCAAGGAAGGTGACAAGCTCTTGCCGCAAGACTCCCGAAGCATATATGGCGGACAAGCGGTTATTGAAGGCGTAATGTTTGCTGGCAAACACGTTAACGTAACGGCAGTCCGACGCAAAAATGATGAAATTGTATTTTATGAAGTACCCCGTACTACCAAGAGCTGGATCCAAGTATTAAAAAAAATCCCATTCGTCCGGGGCGTTGTAGGCATTTTGGAATCAAGCGCCAAAGGCTCGCAGCATTTGAACTTCTCTATGGAAACATACGCGGAGGATGAAGCCGGCGAAGAACAGGATACAGTTAAGTCCGTGCAAGCCGCCAAGGCAAAGGAAGAAAAAAAATCAGGCTGGAGTCTCAGTATGCTGGTCGGCGTGGCCGTGGCAGGCGTACTGTCCTTTATTTTCGGCAAGCTCATATTCACCGCTGCTCCTGCAGCGCTTGAAGAATTACTGTTTGCCGGGGTATTTGACAACAAGGTCGGTCATAATTTATTAGAAGGACTTATCAAAATTATTTTATTGCTCGCTTACTTATACTTCATCTCCATGACTCCGCTTATTAAGCGGCTGTTCCAGTATCATGGCGCTGAACATAAGGTAATCAGCGCTTATGAAGCAGGCGAGGAGCTTACCATTCGCAATGTGCAAAAATATAGCCGTCTCCACTATCGCTGCGGCTCCAGCTTTATCGTGTTCACTGTCTTAGTGGGCGTTGTCGTATACTCGCTACCCTTTTTCACATGGGATACGATTTGGGAACGAATTTACATCCGTATTCTTCTGCTTCCTCTCGTTCTCGGTATATCGTATGAGGTACTGCGCTGGACGAATGCTTTGCGTGAAATTCCTATTCTGCGCTACCTCGGCTATCCGGGCTTGTGGCTGCAGCTGCTTACGACTAAAGAACCGCGCGACGAGCAGGTGGCGGTGTCCATCGCTTCATTTAAACGCATGCTTGAGCTTGATAGGCAAATGAAATAAATTTACGATGAGCTGAAAGGCGGTATTACAATGAGCAGAATACCGGGCAAATGGAATGTATGGTCAATCACGGTTTTGGCGCTGCTAGTGATCGGTCTCGTATACAGTGTTATTAATAGACCAGGCACATTTATTATTCCGATTGCAGTGCTTGGCGGTATTTTCCTGCTGTATAAATATCCGCCGTCTTTCTTAAGAGGATATGGCTCGCAGCAAAGCAGGACCTACGTCAAGCCGAGCCGTTCCGCCTCTTCCCGATCGAAGACAAGCAAGCCCCGCTCCAAAACCGTGCCGTTTCGCGTCATTGAAGGCGGCAAGGATGACGATGAACTACCTAAATACCATTAAATACAAAAAAGGACTGCGGCATGTTAGCCGCAGTCCTTTTTTTGCAGATTATTCTATATGCTATGTATCATTCACTGTCCATTTCCGCACGTACGGCGCGAAGCTCGTCCATTCTTTGCGAGTCCCGGCGGAAATATTCAACCAATGTTTCAATGCATGTAATAGAATCCCAACTTAAATGATGTTCAATTCCTTCGACATCCTGATAAATATTTTCGTCCTGTACGCCGATCGTCGTTAGAAACGACTCTAGCAGCTGGTGCCGGTCGACAAGTCTTTTACCCATTTTCTTGCCTTTATTGGTCAGGACAAGCCCGCGATACTTCTCATAAATCAAATAATTATCTTTATCGAGCTTCTGAATCATTTTAGTGACGGAAGAAGGATGCACCTCTAGTCCTTCTGCTATGTCCGAGACACGCGCATATCCTTTTTCATCGATCAGCTTATAAATTTTTTCCAAGTAGTCTTCCATGCTCGGTGTAGGCACTGAAGAACCTCCTAACCATACTTCTTCAACCTGTTTCGCAGGCGTTACTCTATGTATCATACACTGTTCATTACGCTCACTGCAACCTGCTCTCAATCCAAAAATAGATTACAAAACGCCAAAAACGCTTGAAAATGCCCGTTTGATCCACTCTTCTCTTCCACAAATTAACGCTCATGGGGCTAAAATTTCTAGCGTGATGCACTAGATTTAAACTCCGCATTAGGCCGCCGCTAAGGCTGCAAGAGCGGGTTATCCGACGGACTTCATTTCCCACCACTCTAAGGCATGACGGCAGGGAGAACCGCTTTGGAGAGCTTATAACTCCTAAAATAAGCAGATGCGCTCCGCAAGTCTATATCGGAGCGCATCTATAACCGTTTTCCAGATGCAAAAATTAAATATTTTACTCAAAGGGCTGAGCTTTCGTTTAGAATGCAAGCCATTCCGGCGTAATGATATTTAACCAGATCGTAATTTTGGTCATTTGATCGGTAAACAGCAAAATACCCATCAAAATCATGACGGCTCCGCCAATCTTCATTACGGAAGCGGAATATTTCAAAATCCATCTTGCCGTGCCGAGGAAAAAAGCAAGCACAAAAAACGGGATTGCAAAACCTAGCGCATATGCTGTCGTCAATTGAAACCATGTTCCGGGTTCCGTTGCGGCCAATCCTAATATAGCCGTTAGAGCAGGTCCCATGCACGGAGTCCAGCCAGCAGAGAAGCCGATTCCAAAAATAAAGGAGCTTATGTAGTCCGCTTTTTTCGGTATCAGATTCATTCTCCGTTCTTTCATGAGCAGCTGCGGCTGGAATAATCCGATTAGAAAAAGTCCCATCAAAATGATCAGTATAGCGGATAACTGCCTAATCAGTTGTCTGTACTCGCTGAAAAACTCAGCAAACACATTCGTTCCGTAACCTAAAGCGTAATAAACCGTGCAAAAGCCTAAAATGAAAAACAGCGTATGCGACATCGTACGCATCCGTTTTTGTTTTGCGTTCGAATTCTCCTTCAAATCAGCCACTGAAATACCCGTAATATACGATAAATATGAGGGATACAGAGGCAAGCAGCAAGGGGAAATGAACGATGCGAAGCCGGCGCCGAAAGCCAGCCAAATGTTAATGTCTGACAATACCTTTCACCCCAATCCGAATCAACTGCCTGCCCGCACCCCGCGACGGAACACGAGCAGCAAAAGCAGCACGGCAATAAGCAATAATACGATCGTACCGCCAGGCGCTAAATTCCATATCCCAGCGATAAGTAGCCCGATAATAACGGCCAGCTCACCGATAATGACGACCGTAATGACGCTCTGACGGAAGCTGCGGGCAATAATCAGGCTGCATGCAGCCGGTATCGTGAGCAAGGCGGACACAAGCAGCGCGCCCACGATTTTAATAGATACGCTAATAATGAGTGCAGTAAGCACGCTAATCATAACATTATAAAATTTCACGGGCAAGCCGCTTACCGCAGCCGCATCCTCGTCAAATGTAATAAGGAAAAGCTCCTTGACCTGCAAGCGGATCGCTGCGAGTACGATGACTGTAACTCCGCCAATAACGTATAGATCGGTATTATTGAGTGTATAGATACTCCCAAATAAATAACTGTTCACATTGTTGTTAAAGCCCTTGCCCATCGTGAATAGAATCGACGCAAGCGCGACCCCGCCCGACATAATAATAGCAATTGACAGCTCCGCGTAAGATTTGTAGGCCTTTCTAAGCTTCTCGATAGCGAAGGATGCGACTATGGCGAATAGCAGCCCTACCGCAATCGGGTAAACGCCTATAAGGAAGCCCAGCGCCACGCCGGCAATAGAGACGTGAGATAAAGTGTCGCCAATCATAGACAGTCTGCGCAGCACAAGAAATAAGCCCATCAGCGGAGCGGTTATGCCAATCAGCAAACCGCCGATAAGGGCTCTTTGAAAAAACTCACTCGTTACGATCTCCAACTAAAACAACCTCTTTCCTGCTCTCCATTTGCTCCCTTAAACCTTTCAAGCTGTGCGCCAGGTCATTCTCCACGCAATCCTGCGTTTCATGCGAATGCTTAATATGAAACTTGAGCTTCCCGTTCGCTGACGCAGGCTCTTGGCCAAGATAGGAACGGATCATTTCCAAGTCATGGGAAACCATCAGAAACGTGATGTTATGATGCTGGTGCATATGCTTGATCATATGGAAGAAGCTCTCCTGCGTCTCCGTATCAATGCCCACCGTCGGCTCATCCAGAATGAGCAGTGAAGGATTGTTAATCAACGCTCTTGCCAGAAACACACGCTGCTGCTGGCCGCCCGACAGCTGACCGATGCGCTTATCCTTTAAGTCATCGATGCCCATCGCTTGAAGCGCATCCTCGCATTTTTTAAAATCCGCTTTATTCATCTGCTTAAACAGCTTGCTCCGCCCATAAAGCCCTGAAAGTACCACTTCCCGCACAGTAGCCGGAAACAACGGGTTGAGTGTGTTTTTCTGCGGAACGTAGCCAATACGCTCCCATTGCTTAAACTTGTCTATTTTCTCTCCAAATAAACGGATCGTGCCGCTGGTCGGCTTCAGTAAGCCAACAATCATGCGAAGCAGCGTCGTTTTTCCCGCACCATTCGTACCTATTAAGCCGATGAAGTCCCGTTCCTTCACTGCAAAGCTAAGATTCGAAATGACAGTCTGCTGTTGAAAAGAAAAGGAGACATCCTCCAATGAGATAACCTCTTGGTGGCAGCTAGCGTCCGTATTTGTTATTCGATTCGATTGCGCCATAATTTCTCTCCTCACAGCAATACGGAGCTGAATCAGCTCCGCAGGTTTGCCTTTTGTTCTATTGTAATGCTTGCACAAGATTTTGCAAGTTTCTCTCCATCAGCGTGAGGTAGGTTTCTCCCTCTTTTTCCTGATCCGGCGTTAAGCCCTCAAGCGGATTAAGCACCATGGTCTTAACGTCAGCCTCGCTCGCAAGCGTTTGTGCCAACTGGTCGGATACTAGCTCTTCGAAGAAAATATATTTTACGTTGTTCGCCTTAACGTACTTCGCAATGTCCAGCAAATCCTGCGCACGCGGCTCGGCGTCCGGGCTCAGTCCCATAATGGAAATTTGCTTCAAGCCATAGTCGCGAGCCAGGTAGCCGAACGCTTGATGCGATGTAACGATGTTTTTATTCACCGATTGCGCAAGCTTAGCCGTATATTCCGCATCGATGGCTTCCAGCTTCAATTTAAGCGCAGCATAGTTTTTCTCATAATCCGCTTGATTTGCGCTATCTGCCTCTATCAAGCTATTTTTCACATTTTCCGCCAGTGTTAGCGCTGATTTCGGGCTGACCCACGTATGCGGATCCACGCTGCCGTGCTCATCAGCATGTTCTTCTTCATGCCCATGCTCTTCTTCCGTGCCTTCAATAAGCGCAATCCCATCGCTGATCTCTTTCGTTACAACCGTGCTGTCCTTCGACAACCCCTTCAGAAAATCGTCTACCCAGCCCTCTAACCCTGCTCCATGATACAAAAACAGCTGCGCTTTCGAAGCAGTGTCCAAATCACGGCTCTTCGGCGTCCAGTCGTGAGGCTCTACACCGGCAGATACTAAATTTACCGCATTAACATGCTCTCCGCCGATTTCAGCCGCCAGAAAGTATAGCGGATAGAAGCTGGTAACAACACTAATCTGATCTTTACTTGCATTGTCAGCTGCGGCGCTGCTATCCGCATTAGCCGGTGAATTCGCGTTGTTCGTATGATTGCCGCATGCTGCCGCGATCAGCACCATTGCAGTTAGGAGCAGGAGTAACGCCATCAAGCGTATCGATGATTTCGAATCTTTCATTTGGGTTTTCTCTCCATTCTTATTCCGCTCTTCTTCGTAATCGTTATTATTACGTTTTGTATTATACGACGCAATTAAATAGACTGTCAACCATATTCATCCGAATAAAGCAGTCATAATAGCAGATTCATAAGCTGTCAGCAGCTGCGCTGTACCGGACTCTGATTACTTGTATTGACTAAAAAAGAACAATATATGATATGAAGACCATCATCCCAAGCCGGAAAAAATAGAGATGCCCCGGAAGTCGTTTCGACTTCCGGGGCATCTCCTGATTCAATCATTCGGCAACGACAGTTATTTCACGACCGCGCCATTTGGCATGCCGTCCGGTACCGTAGCCAGCGTTAGCTGATCGCCGTGCGATGCCGCAAGTATCATGCCCTGCGACCATTCACCGCGCAGCTTAACCGGCTTCAGGTTCGTTACGCAAATCACTTTGCGGCCGACCATTTGCTCCGGCGTGTAAAACTTGGCAATGCCGGAAACGACTTGGCGCTGCTCGTAGCCAAGATCAAGCTGCAGCTTGAGCAGCTTATCGGCTTTGTGCACTGGTTCCGCCGCAATAACCTCTGCAACCCTCAGCTCAACCTTAGCAAAGTCATCAATCGCAATTTCTTCCTTCGTCTCAACTGCCGCTTGCGGAGCTTCGCCCCGAGCGTTCGCATCCGAATTCGATGCGGCAGCCTGTTCCGCTGCCTGCTCAGGCTGTGCGCCGCCTCCCATCGCAGCGGCGATAAAAGCCGCTTCCTCCGCCGTTTCAAGACGCGGAAATAATGGCGAGCCTTTGCTGACTTTCGTTCCGCCCGGCAGCGTGCCGAATTGCTTGGTGCTCTCCCATGTCGTCAGCTCGCCCTGCTCCAGGCCAAGCTGCTTCCACATTTCGCGAGGCGAATGCGTCAAGAACGGTTGAAGCAAAATCGATACGATGCGCAGCGATTCCGCCAAATGATACATGACCGATGCGAGCTCGTTAGTCTTCGCCTCATCCTTGGCAAGAGCCCATGGCTGCGTCTCATCGATATATTTGTTCGTACGGCTTACAAGCTGCCATAACGATGCGAGGGCCACCGAAAATTCCATGTTTTCCAGCGCAGCTTCCACCTGCGCGATCGTTTCAACCGTAAGCTTCTGCAAGGAATCGTCGAAAGCCGTTACAGAGCCCGCGAAAGGAGGAATAACACCATCAAAATATTTATCGATCATCGCAATCGTCCGGTTGAGCAAGTTTCCAAGATCATTTGCCAAGTCAAAATTAATCCGCTCGACGAAATTTTCCGGGGTAAATGTTCCATCTGCTCCGAACGGCACTTCACGCAATAAATAATAACGGAGTGCGTCTAGTCCGTAACGATCGATCAGCATAACCGGATCAACAACGTTGCCCTTGGACTTCGACATTTTGCCATCCTTCATCAGCAGCCAGCCGTGCGCAAATACCTTCTTCGGTATTGGCAAATTAAGCGCCATCAGCATAATCGGCCAATAAATGGTGTGGAAACGAACGATTTCCTTCCCTACCAAATGCACGTCGGCAGGCCAGAAATCGCGGTACTTCTGATCTTTGCCTTCATTGCCGTAGCCTAGTGCCGTTATATAATTTGACAAAGCGTCGATCCATACATATACGACATGCTTAGGGTCTCCCGGTACTTTTACGCCCCAATCGAAAGTCGTACGCGATACGGCCAGATCCTCCAGACCTGGCTTAATGAAGTTGTTGATCATCTCGTTCTTGCGCGATTCCGGCTGAATGAAATCCGGATTGTCCTCAAAATATTGCAGCAGGCGATCCGCATACTTGCTCATGCGGAAAAAATAACTTTCCTCCTTCACAAGCTCAACCGGGCGGCCGCAATCCGGACATTTACCGTCTACAAGCTGACGCTCGAGAAAAAACGACTCGCAAGGCGTACAGTACCAACCTTCATAGGTACCCTTGTAAATATCGTCCTGCTCTAGAAGCTGAGCGAATATTTTCTCCACTACAGTCTTATGGCGCTCTTCCGTGGTGCGAATGAAATCATCATTGGAAATTTCAAGCTTTGCCCAAAGATCCTTAATGCCTACGACGATATCGTCAACGAACTGCTGCGGAGTTTGATCCTTTTCCTTTGCCTTGCGCTCTATCTTCTGCCCATGCTCATCCGTACCCGTCAAGTACCATACATCATAACCGCGAAGACGCTTATAGCGCGCCATTGCATCTCCGGCTACTGTCGTATAAGCATGACCGATATGGAGCTTATCGCTTGGATAATAAATCGGAGTCGTAATATAAAACGTATTTTTTTTCGTCATCTGAAATCCCCCTATTCCATTTTCACTGCAAAAAAACGCAAAAAACTCCCGTCCATCATGGGACGAGAGTTAGAACTCACGCGGTACCACCCAAATTTCAATCACGAAAAACCAGATGAACCGGTTTTCCGGGAAAGCTTCGTGTGCCGCCTTCTTGGCGGCTATCGCCGTTAACGCCAGCTTCGCGTCGCTCCCTTACTGAGCCGTCACCATAGGCTGCAGCTTGAAAGCGAATCCTCCCGGACCATATTCCAATAGCGTCCCTTACCGGCTTGCACCATCAATCCCGGCTCTCTGTAAAAGTTGTTCTATTGTACTTATCCGTTCCTCGGACATATGGAGAAATCTAGTAATAACTTTACCCGCTTATTATTCAAAATATACCGAAACAGAACCCTCTCTGTCAAGGAGCATCTGTCTTATCCGTTTTTGGAGGCGGTACGGGATCATATCCACCGGCATTAAACGGATGACAGCGCGCGATACGCTTAACCGCGAGCCATGTACCTTTAGCTGCTCCATGCTTCTCGATCGCTTCCAGCGCATACATCGAACAGGTCGGATAAAAGCGGCATGAAGGCGGAGTCAAGGGCGATATAACCTTGCGATAAAAATGAATCGGAGCCTGCGTCACCCTTCGCATCACTCGTTGTTTCGGCATTAGGCTAAGGTTGCCGGCGAATCATCCTGAATGCAATCCTTGCAGTAGCCGAAAACCTCGAATTTATGCTTGACGACCCGGAACTCCTCGGGAACGGCCGTCTGCTCCATCGGACAGAAGGTTATCGGATAGGTCATGCCGCATTGCAGACAAATCATATGGTGATGGTGATCATGCTCCCTGCAATGCAGCTTGAACTTGCCGCCGTCCTCAAAAATAACCTGCTCCAGCACGCCCAGCTCTTCCATGACACGCAAATTACGGTATACCGTATCGAAGCTGAGACCGGTATACGATTTTCCCATATATTCATAGACTTCCTTCGGGGCCAAATAACCCTGCGTCTCCGAAAACAGTCTAGCTAGCGTCTTTCTTTGATCCGTTATTCGTAATCCTTGACTAGACATGCGTCGTATAATGTCTTCCATTGTATGCATATGTCGAACCTCCGGACTAATAATTGTCTATCTCCATAATGACGAAAAAAAAAGCTCTCGTCAATGAGAGCCTCTTATCCATTCAATCTCATGTTGATCATAAAGCTGGCTGCCATCGCAACGAATAACACGATACTGAGAACCCCGACCAGCTTTCGCCTTGCGTTCAGCCGTTTGATGAGCGCAAAATCTCCCGATTGCCGTTTCGTTTCCGTATAAGAGCGATGCATAAACAAATACGTAATAATAGATACGACAAACAGCATATTGACGAAAAACCATATGATTGTCCAGAACAAGCCAATTCCTCCGGTTGTGATCAGCTATAGAACGGCTATAGATACCACTTGTTTAATATAATCATAAAGACTACGAAGCTGATAACCGCACCGCCGAAGCTAAACCAGCCCGTACGGAACCGCTGCTGAAACATGCGTAAAATTCCGAAGCTGAGTAAACCGAAAATTAGCATGATAAACACGATACCGAGTATGAATAACGAAGCAGATACACTGCTCACATCGACTAGTGACACCGAACACACTCCCTTGTTTGCTAATATGTACATGTTCACTAGACATTATAAGGGATAGTTCAGCCATTAGCCAGCTGCAAACCCTGTCGATTTCGTGACAAAAAAAGCACACATCCGGCGGATATGCGCCATCGCTCCCTGTCCGTGCTTGCGCTACCACCGTACGATAGCCTCATGATAATTTCGGTTCGTCGGTCGCTTCTGCAGCTTTACTTGCAGCACATTGTCCTTTAAAAGCGTTTTGCAGACGCGCGGCTTCACAAGCTTTGGCAGCTTGATTGTCTCGCTTTTGCCATTCGGCAAGCCGTCAAGCCGCAGCCGGTCCTCGCGCACAAACAACCTCAGCTGCTCTCTTTCAAAGCCAACCGGTAATTTTATTTTAACCTGAACAAAATGGCGTGTTTCAGAAAAGGTAGCGGAGCCTCCCCCGATTATTGCGCCGGCCGCTTCGGGCAGCGCCTTAGTCATCATTTTGCGCACGTATTGCTCCACCCAATCCGGTTCACGCAGCAGCTCAAATCCTTTGGGAAGCTGCTGCCTCTCCATCCATCGCTCCATATCATCCCATTTGGATGTCACCAGCAAACACCCGCCTTCCAGCATTCCTACCATCATATGCGCCTAGCTTCATACAGGATACTTAAGCTCCGGGAACCTCTAGGCGAATGCCGCATAAGATATATCACGTACAGCCGTCTGATCAAAAAGTGCACACGAAAAAGGAGGATGCTTATGCCAGCTGTCATCGGCTTTGTTAAAATAGTTAGCACCGGTACTGGTTCCATAGTTCAGTTCGGTGATGCCCTTGAAGTATCGCCTTCTAGCGCTACAAAGACTTATGCGGGCTCAGGCTCGTTCTTGACCGGCAGCTTAACGAACTCGAACAATGCTGTCAGCGCTACGAACTCCATCGATCCTGACGTACAGGATAATACGAATAATGATGTGAGTGTCGTATGAGTCTAACGATTCATCAGCAAATTACGATTAATATGCTGCGCGTAGACAACGTATCGAACAGCTCCGTCCTGCAGATCGGCAGCGCCGGGTCCATTCGCTCGTTGTCTCAGCTCTATAATACAGGCGGGTTCACCGAACCCGCTCCACAGCTCGGCAGCGGGGATAATCCCCTGTCCTTCGTGCCTCTTCCGAACCCTTCCTAAGGGAGCGCGTGGATTCCAATACGAGAAGGAGGAGCAGTCTCATGCAGCAGCCCAATAAGCTGTCCCCTTGGCAGATGTGGTCTCTTGAAGTGCAGCATAAGCTAAACGAGCAGCAGGAGCAGCTTCAAACGCTTGAAGCGAAGGTAGCTGCTTTGAGCGAGCAGGTGAAGAAGCTCGAAACGCGCCCTACTTACAATATAGAAAGCATTGAATATCATTTTGACCAGTTGAAGGTAGAAAAGCTCGACGGCACATTAAATATCGGTATGGCTGCTCCAAGTGCGGACGGCGAGTCTTTTCCAGGCAGCATTGACCAGCTGGAGGTGACGAGCCCGCAGGTATTTCCGTCAGCCGGCCCATCTATTCCGCCGCCGAGCGAAACGTACAACGCTGTTTATGGCGAGATGAACCGTTATTTGGATGACGCAGCTCCGCAAAGGCTGCTTATTTTCGAGCATGAATTTGGGATTCCGCTGGACCCTTATCATAGACGCATTATTATAGAGGATGTCCGCAGACAGCTGCCTAACCGCATCCATTACTATATGAAGCAGCCGGATAATATTACAGCGGATCAGCAGCCGGCACAAATTGATGAAACAGTTGCCGCTAGAGTCCTCACCAAAACAACGAGGGATGCCGAGGCAGCTATGCTCGCTTACATGCGCCAGCTTCAGAGCGGTACGCCCGTCTCAGGAGGAATGGAATAGATGTTTAACTTCAGCGTCATAAACCATCAATTGAGCGTTGGTCAAATCGAAATACTTGGTATATCAAGCGCATCGATGCTGCAGGTGGGCGACACCGATACCGTCTCCTTGTATTCCATGTTCGATACGCCGCCCGAGTCCGTTATCGTTGGCCCGATGGCCCCTTTACCAATGCCTGAAGAGGCAGAAGACATATCAAGCGATGGATAAACAATATGACTCGTATGAATGAACAATCCGAGCATTCTTATCCGGTAAGAACTGCGAATATTGGATCGATTTGTATGATAAGCGTCTCCCAGGCAGGATGCGTTCAGATTGGCGACCGCGCGGTAACGAATGCGAAGCAGATAGGGGTTGCGGTGCAGCGGCAAGAGGATCATCCAGGCGCCGGCGACGTCTTTTTTGAAATGTATCCGCTATTCTACCGTCCTCTGCCCTATTTTGATGATCCCGGTGATGATAACGGACAGGTCGTATCGCTTCACCGGACCAATTGCGCGCCAAACATTACAGTCGGCCATATTCAGGTCATTGCAGCCGGCGCGGCATCCAGCATTCAAGCCGGCAACGGCATGTGCCTAACCGGCGAGTCCCGCATCAAAAATGTCCGTCAGTATCCTCGTCCTAAGCCCTATCCTCCTATAGGCTGCTAGCAAGGTCATCTGTCAGGCGAGGCAGCTGTACAAGGCTATTATGGCCGCTTCCGAATAGGCATTTGCGCAAATGCAAATGATCCGGTACAAACGTCCAGTGCAACCATGCGATTCCGGCATACATTAACAGTGTGAGCTAAACATCACAATAAAACAAATTTATTCAGGAGGTATGAACCATGGGATACCCTGTAGCAGGCGTTGGCACTGGTTGTTATCCGGTCGGAGGCGTTGGCACTGGTTGTTCACCGGTTGGAGGCATCTGGACCAGCACGGGCGTTATTCTCGTCCTCTTCATTTTGCTGGTAATCATTCTGCGGTGCGGCATATTTTAAGCCATAGCTTAAACTTTTGAGCTAACGGGGCAAGCTTGCCCCGTCGCTCCGGTCAACGATTATTCAGATCAAACATGACATGGGGGACCAGCGAAAACGGCTGACACCGTTTTTTGTCGGAAAAAGCCCGCTTCACGGTAAAATATAAGCAAGTTTATTCGTGATAAACTGATAAATTCTTATATTTAAATAAAGTCCGTACGGATGATTGCATCCATGCGGACTTTATTGCTGCTTAAGCCAATTGAAAGCCGTGTACGAGCAGCAGTCCAAGCCCGGCTAACAATACGGAACCGATTAACGCTGCGACAAAAGGTTTTTTGCCCCGCTTTCTGAAAATCACGAGATCAACGCCTAGGCCAAGTCCGGCCATCGCCATCGCGATGAGGAAATAGGCAGCGGCAATCAGCTCGCCTGTCATCGCTTCAGGGATAATGCCCGCCGTATTAATACCGCTCATCGCCAGAAAACCAACGATAAACCAAGGAATCGGCAGCTTTTTCAGACTGAATGTTACCGGTTTATTCGCTCCGCGCCCATTCCACAGGCCTATCATTATCGAGACCGGAACCAGCATTGCTATCCGCGACATTTTGACGATAACGGCCAAATCAATCGCTTCTTGCCCTCCAGGCGCAGCTGCCGCAATAACATGAGCAACTTCATGGAGCGTAGCGCCCGAAAATATACCGTAGCCTGCGTCGCTTAAATGCAGGACGGGATATAGAATCGTATAGACGAGCGTAAACAGCGTGCCAAGTATCGCGACTGTCGTTGCGCTAATGGCCGTTTCATTATCGCTTGCCTTTAATTGCGGTGAAATAGCCACCACAGCAGCAGCGCCGCAGATTGCGGTTCCGCAAGCCGTCAAGATACCCAGCTTTTTATCAATATTAAGCCATTTGCTTAGCCCGTATACAACAACAATCGTAAATGAAATATTGATTACTGCTATCGCAAATACCTTTGGGCCCGCATGTACAATGTCAATCAAATTCAAACGCAGTCCAAGCAGTATAATGCCGATCCTCAGCAGACCTTTGCTCGAAAATGCTATACCACGCACTGCCGGCTCCGGTACGCCTACCCACGCTTTACATCCGATTCCAAGTAAAATTGCCACAACCAGCTGACCCATCACGTTAAAAAAAGGCAGCATCGAGATGTATTTTGCAGCAATAGCAATGAACATGGTAATCGCTAAGCCCAGCGTAAATCCAAGCCCTTTATCATTAATAACAGCAAACCCGTTTTTATGTGCCATGACCTTCACCTCTGCATCAGGACTAAACCTGCTGTCCTCTATGCCTTCACTATACGGCTCACACTGCAGGAAGTGAAATACTTATCTCCTATCTATATCATTACAATTACTTATGGTTGAAATTGTGGACTGCCTTATTATGCGTTATTATTGCAATATATTCGCCTAAATCACAAATAATAATGAGGGATATTAATGATAATCGAGGCATTACGTGTCTTCGTTACCGTAACGGAGCAAAGTCATTTTTCAAGAGCAGCAGATTTATTGAATATTTCCCAGCCCGGCGTGAGCCTGCATATCCGAAACCTGGAGAACGAGCTTGGCGCAAAGCTGCTGCACCGTTCTCCTAAGCAGGTCCGGCTTACCGAAGCCGGCGATGTGATGTATCAAAAAGCGAAGCAAATTTTGTCCTTATACGAGGAAGCCAAACAAGACATTCATATGCTGCAGGATAAAGTAACAGGAGCCATTCAAATCGGTGCGAGCTTTACGATAGGCGAATATGTGCTTCCTCGACGGCTCGCTGAATTTGCTGCCCAATACCCGCTCGTTGCCATGCAGGTCACAATTGGAAATACGGAGGAGATTGTACAAGCGGTTCGATCAAACGAACTGGATGTAGGACTTATAGAAGGAGAAACCAATGCAGCGGACTTGGTTATTACACCCTATATGAAGGATGAAATGATTCTAATCGCCCCATCGGCTAGCCCACTTTCAACGGAACGCATTTTAGACGCCGAAATGCTTCAAAATCAAGTGTGGGTGCTGAGAGAAAGCGGTTCCGGTACACGCGCCTTCAGTGATCAATTCATGCGGGATGCTAGTCTGACCCCAAAACGCTCTTACGTTTTCAATAGCAGCCAAAGCGTTAAAGAAGCGGTAGTGTCCGGCTTAGGCATAGCGATGCTCTCACGCTGGATCGTCCGAAGAGAGCTGGAATCAGGTGAATTATGCGAATTGCGTCTGAATAAGGAGCGCTTTGAGCGCAATTTTTCAATTATTCGCCATAAGGAAGCGGCGGTTACGATGGCCGTTAATACGTTTACTCAGAGGCTGTTAACGGCCGCCGACTAGGATGTATTTTCCAATTTGGCGCTGCAAATGCTGCGAACCCGACTTTCGACGCTTCCTAGCGCATATAAATAGAGCAACTACGGTTGCAAAGGATGAACGCGCCTAATGGATATGAACCGAATCCGTGCACGGATAGATGAAATGACCGCCGATCTGCTCCGGACGCAGTCGCATGACGGCGCATGGCGGATGTGTTTTGATTCAGGAACGATGACGGATAGCTATCTTATCATTTTACTTCGCCTGCTTGGTAGAGCGGATGAGCACTTGATTCATTTGCTTGCTGCGCGAATAGCCTCCAAGCAAGAGGCTAACGGTGCATGGAAGGTATATCCGGACGAGTCGGAGGGTAATTTGGAGGCGACTGCCGAGGCCTATTTCGCACTGCTGTATGCGGGCTACTATCATGCGGCAGATCCGCGCATGTTAATGGCGAAGCAGTTCATTCTGTACCTTGGAGGACTATCCGAAGCAAAAAACCTGCTCACTCAAGTCATCTTCGCCGCTACGGGCCAAGCCGAATGGCCCAGGTTATTGCGTATTCCGCTCGAAGCCTTCTTCTCGGATCTTGGAATCGGTTTGGACCTGTTCTCAATATCCGGTCATGCGCGCGTTCATCTTGTGCCTACTTTAATTATGGCTAACAAGCAATTTGTGAGCAGACCGGCGACGATGCCTAATTTATCCGATTTATTCGTTGGCAGCTCACGCGCATTCACGAATGATTCCACCTGGATATCGGCTTTGAACGAATTTATATCAAGCTTGCCTTTGTCCAGCCTGCTGCTATCCAGCCCCAAAGCCGCATACGACCAGGCTGAAGCATTTATGTTTGAGCGCCTGGAGCCTAACGGCACGCTGCTTACCTTTTCAACAGCGACGATTTTGATGATTTTAGCTTTGCTTGCACTTGACTATTCCCCTCAATCATCCGCTATTAATCGATTATTGACTGGAATTTATTCAATCATTTGCATCGATCGGCCGCATCTTCAAGTGGCGTCCTCTGAAGTATGGGATACAGCTATGATTAGCTATGCTCTGAGGGAAGCGGGAATACCGCCCAGTCACAACGCTCTGGAAAGAGCAGGCGCTTATTTGATAAACAGGCAGCAAAACCGTCTAGGCGACTGGGCGATCCGATTGCAGAATACGCCAGCGGGCGGCTGGGGCTTCTCCGACGTCAATACGCTGTATCCTGACGTCGACGACAGCGCCGCCGCACTGCGTGCCATTCGTCCCTATATATCGAACGTAAATGGATTATACGCCAGTTGGCAAAGAGGTCTAAACTGGGTATTAGCAATGCGCAACGATGATCGCGGCTGGCCTGCTTTCGAACGAGAAGGAAAGCAGCTGCCGGCAAGCTTTTTTACGTTCGAAGGCTCAGAAGACATCTCGACAGACCCTTCGACGGTTGACCTGACAGGGCGTGTTCTCAGCTTTCTGGGCAATGAGCTCGACATGACCATCGGCCATCAATGGCTCGATGACAGCGTGCAATGGGTGCTGTCGCAGCAAACAAGAAATGGCAGCTGGTACGGACGCTGGGGAATAGCTTACATCCACGGCACAGGCGCTGCCATTCAAGGAATGACGGCAGTGGGCGTTCCTGCAGACCATCCCGCCATTAAGAAGGGAGTTAAATGGCTTCTAGACATCCAAAATGATGACGGAGGCTGGGGAGAATCATGTCTTAGCGATAAAGTAAAGCGCTACGTGCCGCTCCATGCCAGCACCCCTTCCCAGACTGCATGGGCGCTCGATGCGCTTACCGCCGCATACGAAAAACCAACTTCTGCGCTGGAGAGAGGGGTAAACGCACTCCTCCACTCGCTCGAACGACGGGATTGGATCTATACCTATCCTACAGGAGCCGGCCTTCCGGGCAGCATATACGTCCACTATCCAAGCAATAACTATGTATGGCCCTTGCTCACCTTATCGGCTATATTGAAGAAATACGGCTCGTGATATCGACCGCACGTACAAAAAAAACAGCCGGCTTCCCCGGCTGTTTTTCTATTAAACTATACCCATTTTTGCTGAAAAGCAGCAATGTTGGCATATTCCTCAGTCAGCAAGCGAGAAACACGGATATAAATCCGCATCAGCTCGGAATAGATTTCGGCGTTTTGCTTGTTCGGCAAATGAAAATGCGATCCCCCTACCATGTCGGATACGACATCTAGCGAATCAACCTCTCCTAAGCTGTACAATCCAAGAATGACCGCTCCTAAACATGAGCTTTCGATACTTTCCGGTACATGCAGCTCCTGATCGAAAATATCAGCCATCATCTGGCGCCATAGCTCCGATCTTGCAAAGCCGCCTGTCGCTTGAATTTTCGTCGGCTTGCCTGTTAATTCCTCAAGCGCCATTAGCACGCTGTACAAATTATAAATAACACCCTCTAACGCCGCGCGAATGAGATGCTCCTTCTTGTGGTGAAGCCCGAGTCCGAAATAAGAGCCCCGCGCATTCGCATCCCAGAGCGGAGCGCGCTCGCCGGATAGATACGGATGGAAAATAAGCCCTTCCGAGCCCGGCTTCGCCTTCGCGGCAAGCTCCGTAAGCAGTTCATAGGGATCGATGCCAAGCCGCTTAGCAGAGGCGATCTCTTCCGTACCGATCTGATCACGAACCCATCTAAAGATCATGCCCCCGTTATTTACCGGTCCGCCGATCACCCAGTGGTTCTCCGTCAGCGCATAGCAAAAAATTCTGCCCTTCGGATCCGTTACCGGCTTGTCCGTCACCGCCCGGATAGCTCCGCTTGTGCCGATGGTAACCGCTACTACACCCGGCTCGATTGCGTTCACGCCAAGATTGGACAGCACGCCGTCACTTGCTCCAACTACGAACGGTGTGGACGGAAGCAAATTCATTTGCTTCGCATAGCTCTCTTCCAAGCCTTCCAGCTTATACGTAGTAGGAACAAGCTCGGACAACCGGTCTGCCGTAACTCCGGCTACTCTTAATGCTTCCTCGTCCCATTTCAAATTTTCCAAATGAAACATACCTGTCGCGGAAGCGATGGAATAATCGATTACATAACGGCCGAATAGCTTGAAAAATACGTATTCTTTGATCGAAATAAATTTGTAAGTACGGTCAAACAGTTCCTTATGGTCATGACGCAGCCATGTGAGCTTCGATAGTGGAGACATCGGGTGGATCGGCGTGCCTGTACGCAAATAAATCTCATGGCCGTTCCATTCATTCTTTATTTTATTCGTCCATTCGATACTGCGATTGTCTGCCCACGTAATGCATTTCGTCAGCGGCGTGCCTGAATGGTCCACGGCAATTACACTATGCATAGCTGAGCTGAAGGAAACGCACAAAATATCCTGAGGCTGAACGTTGCTCTTTGTAATCGTTTGACCGATTGTACCCAGCACCGCATTAAAAATTTGGTCCGGATCCTGCTCCGCAATAGCCGGGGATGGTGAGTGAAGCGGGTATTCCATGCCATGGCTTGCCACAATTTCACCCTTTACCGTAAAGAGCACCGACTTCGTGCTCGTCGTTCCAATATCAACACCGATAACATATTTCATATTCATCTCTTTACCTCCCTTTGCATTTGCCCTTCCAACAGCCAGCATCCTACTCGTCCACCTGCCATTATTACAATACCGTTCTTCCGGCAATTATTCAATCAGCAGTATTAAGAGCTTACTACGCTATGGCCGCCGAACTCATTGCGCAGCGCTGCAACGACTTTGCCCGAGAACGTATTTTCCTCCAGGGAGCGGTATCTCATCAGAAGCGACAAAGCGATAACAGGTGTGGCTGTTTGCAGATCCAACGCTGTTTCAAGTGTCCATTTCCCTTCTCCTGAGGAATGCATGATACCCTTTAGGCCATCCAAACGGGCATCCTTCGTAAACGCGTTTTCCGTTAACTCCATCAGCCACGACCGAATGACCGACCCGTTGTTCCATACCCGTGCGACCTTCTCAAAATCAAAGTCGAAATCGCTTTTTTCCAGCAGCTCGAAGCCTTCGGCAATCGCCTGCATCATGCCATATTCAACCCCGTTATGAACCATCTTTAGAAAATGTCCGCTGCCGCTATCTCCGGCATGCAAATAACCGTCCTTTACGCAAATGTCGGAGAACAGCTGCTCTACCGAATCAAATGCCGCTTTATTGCCTCCAATCATCGTACAAGCGCCGGATCTTGCTCCTGATGTTCCTCCGCTTGTGCCGACATCCAGGAAATGAACGCCCTGTTCCGCAAGCTGATCAGCCCGTCTAATCGATTCTTTATAGTTTGAATTTCCGCCATCTATCAAAATATCTCCAGCCTCAAGCCAGCCTCTTACCTGTTCAATAACCGAATCGGTCAGCTCTCCTGCCGGCACCATCATCCAAATGACGCGAGGAGCCTGCAAGGTGTTAACCAATTGCTGAATGGAAGCAGCGCCTTGAGCCCCTTCCTCCACTGCTTTTGCGACCGCATCTGTATTCACGTCATATACGACTGTTTTGTGGTTATGTTCCATTACGTTAAGCATCAAATTATAACCCATTTTACCTAAACCAATAATTCCAATTTGCATCGTTATTCATCTCCTAATTTTTTTTTGCGCTAAGCGATCTTCGTAAGCGCGAATGTATGATGTATGATCGACTTGCCGTTTATGTTATACTTCTCATGAAATAAGCTACTACGCGAGGGGAAGCAACTATTATGGTGCAGAACATGCTTGGAAAAATTCGTTCTTATTATGCTAGATTCAGCGAAAAAGAAAAGAAAATCGCTACCTACATATTAAATAATCCCGAAAAAATTATTCATAGCACGATCAATGAGGTTGCGGATGATCTAAATGTCGCAGAAGCAACCGTTTTTCGATTTTGCAAGCATATCGGTTATAAAGGCTATCAAGCGATGAAAATCGCGCTCGCCTCTGAAATCATGTCGCCTATCCAACAAATTTATGAAGAAATAAACGAGAATGACAATGAGAAAGCAATTGCCGAAAAAGTATTTAAATCCAATATACGCACGCTGGAAAATACTTTTCAAATTCTTGATGGCGAAGACTTTGGCAAAGCGGTTTCCTTTATTGCAGCTGCAAACCGCGTTCATTTTTATGGCATAGGCGGCTCCGGCGTTATTGCGATGGATGCGTTTCATAAATTCATCCGTTCGGGAAAACAGGCTTTCGCGTTTACGGATGCGCATTTCCAGCTCATGTCTGCGGCACAGCTTACTAAGGAGGATGTCGCAGTCGTCATTTCCCACTCCGGCACGAACAAAGATACGATTCGTATTCTCCAGACTGCAAGCGCTAACGGTGCCAAAACAATTGCCATAACCGGTTTTCCAAAATCGCCAATCAGCCAGCATGCGGATGTATCGCTCCACACCAGCTCAGATGAAACCGAGTACCGGTCAGAAGCTCTTGCATCGAGAATCGGTCAGCTCAGCTTAATTGATGCCCTGTATGTGAATGTCATGATCATCAACAAAGATAAAGCAAAAACATCACTCGATAAAGTACGTGAAGCTATTTCCGAAACGCGAATTTAATCCGCAAATCATTGAAGGATGCAAGGTGAACCTATGACTGTATGTCAATGGCGCACCTTTTTTATCTTCTAAACAAAGATATCTGGGCCCTCCTATTTTGTTAAGGTTAAATCGCTGCGCAAGCATTTCAATTATATGAAAAAAATTTTCTCAAATCAATATAATTTTTCGAAAAATTTTTTATTATTTATGCTCAATATTCATTTAGTTATTATGAGTCGTACGTTTTATTTCTTACATAAGCAAATAAATAGGAAGAACCCGCACTCCGATTATGGCATGCGGGTTCTTCCTATTTATTTCAAAGCGGTTATTAGCTATTGCTGCTACTGCAGTCCGCTTGACTCGGCTTTACTTTTTAGACGCTTATATTTCTCAGCATATTTGCTAACGCTGTGTACGACAGTTGCATGTGACCAGGTAAGCGGAGCTACGGATAATGGTGAGCCGTCGTATGGATTAAGCTGCTCTGGCAGCAATCCGCTTTTGAGCGCATGATCAGACACCCATTGCAGCGTATTGCGAGGTCCTTCGAGCTCTTCAAGCGTCTTAGCTGAATCTATCTCAAAGTTGGCTACCCAAAGCGTACAAATAATCCACGGGTTGCCCGGTACCTTATCGATTTCACCGGATTGCTGGAAGTAATAATCGTTCGTATAACGAGCGATGCCTCCAATATGAGTTTTGACTTGCAGCCCTTCCTTAATCGCCAGCATCGTCTGTACGACACGGTAATCATCAACGGGAAGCACGCCAAATTCAAGAACGCCGAACAAACTGCTCTCTAGCGTCATATCCTTTACCCAACGATTGTCTTTCTGAATAAGGCCTCGCGCGAACCGGCCGGTTTCCTCATCCCACAGATGAGTAATAATACCGTGTTTGATAGCTTGAGCCGTGCTTTTGTAATGATCGCTGCGTTCGTAATCTCCAAATAGATCCGTAAAAAAAGAGGCTGCCATCAAACCGCCGTATACGGAAGCTGCCGTATAGGTCCAAATCCCGTAACGTTCCTCCCACAAGTCGTAGCTCGGCTTCGGAAGCGACAAGGAATGCTCCATATATGAGCTCAAAAAAGTTGCAGCTTTCCGAATTAAGTTGCTGTATAACGACTGCGGCAGCTCGATAACTTGATTTCTCGAGTAATCCTTCCATAAGGCGAACAGCACTAGCGCCGTCTCATCCTCTTGAATAGGCAATCGTCTGCTGCCCTGCACGATATAAGGATGCCAGCTGGATCCTACCGTTCCGTCCGGATTGTATTTGTGATACAAATAACCTTCAGGGGATAAGGCTTGCGCGCAAAAATGGAAGAATGGAGCGATGACGCTCTGATATCCCGCCATAGACATCGCGTCAGCAATAAGAGCGCCGTCACGCGGCCACATATAGCTGTAATGGTCGCGATTGTACTGTAAAATATCGGTATCATTCGCAGCTAATATGGCCCCGCGCTCATCGACCTGCGTTCGAACGAGCAGCAAGCTTTGCTTAAACATCTTCACAACATCATACGGCAGGTCGCCAAGATTGGTTTCTGCGCGGCGAAGCCAATGCTTCCAGTAAATGACGACTCGGCTGAGCAGCTTCTCCGGATGGTTCTCTTGCACATATTGATTCAGCTCTTTTACTTCTTCGAGGTTCTCGCCGATTGACATCCAATAGTAAATCGTTTTATCGCCGTTTGGCGGAACGATCGTACGGAAGCTGATCGTACTGTCAACGGAGCCTTGGGCAATAGAATTGCCCATGAGTACGCCATCTTCCGCATCTCGCCAGGTCCCCTCTGCGGATTGAAACCTTTTGATGCCTGTCGAATACTGGGTCATTCCGCCTTCATCCGAGAAGCCGTTGAACATGAAATAATTATTCCGCTTGTAATGATAAAGTGTATGGTTTTCCGGATAATAGACGGCGGTATCGCCAACCTCCGTACCATCGATCATCAAATCCTGATGGAAAAACAAGCGAATTTCTCTCGCATCGTTTGTTTTATTCCGGATGACAACCCGCTTAATGTAAATGCACTCGCGTTGATGAATCCCGTCGTTCATGTGAAGCTCAATGCCTAAACCATGATGCTTAGCAGTAATATTCGTTACTAAGGAATCCTCGATATAATCCAGATCAAACTTCCACTCCGGCTCATCCAGCCAGGTAAAAGCACCTTCCACCCACAAACCCAAGCGACAATACTGTCCGCCCACATGATTTAGCTGTCCAACAAACGGATAATAAATATCCCGAATATAACAGTGTTGATCCAAGTTAAGGAGCATTTTTCCGTTGCCGATTACGAGGTGACGGGCCATGGCTCTTTCTCCTTTCGATGCGGTACAAGTTGAGAGTAAACGGATATATAGGCTTTTGCGGAACGGCTCCAGCTATAATCCTCTTGTTCACCGTTACTCACGATTTGCTTCCAGACTTCCTCATTACGATATAGCGCTAACGCTCTGCGTACGGTATGCATATAATCGTGCGCATTGTAATTCGTGAAGCTGAAGCCATTACCTTCGCCAGTATATTCGTTATAGGCTTGTACCGTGTCCTTTAGTCCCCCAGTCTCTCGAACAATCGGGACGGAAAGGTAGCGCAACGCAAGAAGTTGACTGAGACCGCAAGGCTCGAACTGCGACGGCATCGCAAACATGTCCGAGCCAGCATATATGCGGCGGGCCAGCCCATCATCATAGCCTATCCATACTGCAACCTTATCGGGATGACGATAAGCCGCATCATTGAAAAAATGCTCATAGCGCCCTTCACCGGCGCCTAACACAACAAATTGAACGTCCTCTTCAAGCAGCTCCTCAAAGGTAGCCGCAATAAGATCTATGCCCTTCTGTTCGACCAGTCGGGTTACGATACCAATCAGCGGTATGTCCTCGGATTGTGGAAGTCCCAGCTCACGCTGCAGCTCCACTTTATTTTTCCGCTTGCGGCTGAGCGAGCTTCGATAAGGCACCGCTATCGCGCTGTCATTCATTGGATCAAACAATTCATCGTCGATGCCGTTCACAATTCCGGTCAAGTCCCATGAACGGTAACGAAGCAGCGGATCCATCCGCTCGCCAAAGTATTCAGTTTGAATTTCTTCGGCGTAAGTGGCGCTGACCGTCGTCAGTTTGTCAGCATAAGCGAGACCGCCCTTCATGCAGCTCCCGGCACCGTAAAATCCCAAGCTGTCGGATAGAAAAAACTCATCGCCTACGCCAAGCAAATCCTTCATATGGTCGATGCCGAACAAGCCTTGGTATTTCAAATTATGAATTGTAAATACCGATTTGGTGTAAGCCCAAGCCGGATCGTGGTAGTATTTCGTCTTCAGGAGGAACGGAATAAGCCCGGTTTGCCAATCATGGCAATGAACGATGTCAGGATGGAAATCCATGTAACGTACAGCTTCCATCACTGCAAAGCAGAAGAATACGAACCGTTCCGCATCATCCCCGTAACCATAAAGCCCTTTTCTCCTAAAATAAAACTCGTTATCGATTAAATAATAAGTAACTCCGTCAAGCTCAGCCCTCAATAATCCGCAGTATTGGTTGCGCCAGCCAAACGATACGGTAAAATGAGTGATTTGCTCGAACTGCCCGATGAGCGAAGCAGGAATTTCTTCATATTTTGGCAATACGACTCTGGTATCAACGCCCCGCTTATTCAGCGCCTTAGGGAGCGCCCCTGCAACGTCGGCAAGCCCTCCAGTCTTCGCAAGTGGAACCGCCTCAGAGGTTGCGAACAAAATGTTCATAGGATTCTCCTTCCTTATTGACGCCGCATGAGCGCTTGCATCAACCCAATTGGAAATTGCTTTCGACTTCCTATTGCGTTAAAGCGCTTGTTTCGCGGCACAAACTCACTGTTTTTTTGGATTTTGGCTTACATGACAACATCGAATTAAATAATTTTTCGTTTTCCGGCTAAGAAAGGAGCACTTGCTGCTCCCCGGATATCGCGGTCCGCTTCTACGCGAACATCTTTATCCAAAATGCTGTGCTGCAAAAAGCTGTTCTCGCCGATAACCCCATTTTGCATAACGATGCTATTACTAACGATGGCACCCTTCTGAACGTGCACACCGCGGAACAATATGCTGTTGATAACGGTGCCTTCAATGCGGCAGCCGTTTGCAATAAGCGAATTCGTTACTTTGGAGCCAACTAAATAACGAGCCGGCGGTTCATCCTTGACCTTCGTAAAAATCGGTCCCGGCTGGTAGAAGAGCTCCGACCATACGTCGGAGTCGAGCAAATTCATATTATTGCGGTAATAGCTGGTCAGCGTATTTACAACGCCCAAATAACCTTCATACATATATCCATAAACTTTCAACTTGTCGAGTCTAGACAGTATCGCATGGCGAACCAGATGATCCTGACCTTGAGCAAGCGAAGTTTCTACTAGCTCCATGAGTAAGTCCTTGCGCATAACGTACATTTCCATAGAGCTGATATCGCTGGACATGCGGCCGTAATGATCTTGAATGGCGGTAACCCGGCCATCCTCGTTCAGCTTCACCTTACGGGCTTTGCCTGACAGCAAATCCTGCTGCTGCTTGCATACGACCGTAATATCGGCTTCCCGATCCAAATGGAATTGTATGACCTTTTCAAAATCGACGTTGCACACCATGTGGCTGCGAGTAATAACCACATATTCTAACGGTGAGCGGTTAAAATAATCGCGCTGCTGATAGAAATGATACAGATCCCCGCGGCTGATCTCTTGGATATCATCAGTCGCTGGCGGAAGAACGAACAATCCGCTTTGGCGATGCTGCAAATCCCAATGCTTACCCGATCCCAGATGGTCCATAAGCGAGCGATATTTCGTATGCGCGAATACCGCTACCTTCGAGATGCCCGAATTAACCATGCTTGATAATACAAAATCGATTAAGCGGTAACGTGCGCCAAAGGGAACAGTAGCAAGGCAGCGGCCCGCCGTTAATCGTTCAAGCTCATCAGTCTCATGAATTAAATTTATGACTCCCATGACTTTATGCTTCATGAGTGCTCAACCTCCTGCAGCAAATGATCGTTTGTCACGAATTGGTCAACAGCAATGACCGTAATGGCACTATCATCCGGGCTTCCGATTGTAACACCCGCTTCGATGACTGCCCCTTCACCAATTATAGCTCTATATATGCGCGCGCCTTCACCTATGCGTACATTAGGCATGATGACAGACTCGGATATCAATGAATTTTTTTCGACTTTAACGCCATAGAACAATACAGACCGGTCAACGATGCCTTCAATCTTGCAGCCTTCCGTGATTAAAGAAGCGGATACTTCTGCCGTAGCCCCGATATGCTGAGCAGGCTGATTAGGGCTGACCGAGTAAATGCGCCAATCGGAATCCGCAAGCTCAAGCGGCGGCTCCTCCGCAATCAGATCCATGTTCGCTTCCCATAAGCTTTCGATCGTACCGACATCCTTCCAATATCCCTTGAACGGATATGAGTGAAGTCGTTTGCCGTCTCTCATCATGGCAGGAATAATATCCTTGCCGAAATCATGGTTGGAGGTGCGGCTTGCCTCATCATAGATCAAATACTTTTGAAGCTCGGACCATGTGAAAATATAAACGCCCATAGATGCGATATTGCTTGTCGGATTTTTCGGTTTTTCTTCGAACGCGGTTATACGATCCTCATCGTCGATGTGCATAACGCCAAAGCGGCTGGCCTCTTTCCAGTCCACCTCGATGCCAGCGATCGTCACGTCAGCGCCAGAGCGCTTATGATGATCGAGCATGAGCTCGTAATCCATTTTATAGATGTGATCACCGGAAATAATAAGAACATATTCTGGATTATAAGGTTCAATGAAGGACATATTTTGGTAAATCGCATTCGCCGTTCCCTTGTACCAGACGCCACCCTTTTGCTTCATATAAGGCGGCAAAATAGTCATGCCCCCATCGCGGCGGTCAAGCCCCCATGGACTGCCAATGCCAAGATAACGGTTGAGCTCGAGCGGCTGATATTGCGTTAGAACGCCTACTGTATCAATGCCCGAGTGCGCGCAATTACTCAAAGTAAAATCAATAATTCTGTATTTACCACCAAAATAGACAGCTGGCTTTGCTAAATCTTTAGTAAGTACGCCTAGCCTTTTACCTTCGCCTCCTGCGAGCAGCATGGCTATCATTTCTTTTCGGCCCATGGACACCAACTCCCTCTCAATGTTTGACCCTTGGTTCTAATGCAAAATACTGGAACGTAAGGGGTGGTAAATGAATCAAAATGCTTTGATCGTGACCGTGCCAAGCAACGTTTTCACTGCTGTAGCAAAGCTTTGTTTGTGTTTCCGTTCCGCCAAATTGCTTGTCGTTACTATTTATGAAAGAGCGATAAGAACCTGGCTCTGGAACACCGATACGAAATTGCTGGTAGTCGTTTCTTGAAAAATTAGCAACTATTACCGAAAAATCCGACTTTCCGCGGCGGATAAAGGAAATGACTGATTGAGCCGCATTATGAACATCGATCCATTCGAAGCAATCTGGTTCACTGTCCCGCTCCCATAGCGAGGGCTGGTTTAAATACATGTGATTGAGCGTTCTCACATAATGGTGCATATGCTGATGCGAATCGTAATCGAGTACCATCCAGTCCAGCATATCGGCATCTTTCCATTCGTCAAACTGACCCCATTCACTGCCCATAAATAACAATTTCTTGCCGGGATGGGACATCCAAAATCCGTAAAACAACCGCAATTGCGCGAATTTTTCTTCATAGCTGCCAGGCATTTTGTTTAATAGAGAGCGTTTTCCGTGTACAACTTCATCATGAGATAGAGGTAAAACATAGTTTTCAGAAAAAGCATAAAGGAGTGAAAATGTGATGAGATGATGGTGGTGCGGGCGATCGTACGGGTCTAGCGCCATATAGCGCAGCATATCGTTCATCCAGCCCATATTCCATTTAAAATTAAATCCGAGACCGCCTTGATAGGTTGGTGCTGTGACACCTGGCCATGCGGAAGAATCTTCAGCAAGCATTAGTGTATCGGGGTAATAATGAAACACTGTTTCATTGAGCTTCTTAATGAAGCGGAGCGCATCTAAGTTGTCAGGGCCGCCGAGGTGGTTGTAAGTGTGCATTTCTGGCGGTTTATCCATATGTAAATTAATCATGCTAGCGACAGCATCAACACGCAAGCCGTCGATATGATACATGTCCATCCAATATAACGCATTGGAAATAAGAAAGCTATTGATCTCGTTTTTGCCAAAATCGAAGGAAAGCGTGCCCCAGAGCGGCTTCTCGGCCCGATTAATATCAGCGCCCTCGAAAATCGGCGTCCCGTCAAAAAGACGCAGGCCGTGATCGTCCTTGCAGAAATGGCCGGGCACCCAGTCCAAAATAACACCGATTCCGTACTGATGACATTTGTCAACAAATCTCATCAATTGTTTCGGCGTGCCGTACCGGCTCGTGACGCCATAGAAACCCGTTATTTGGTAGCCCCAAGATTGATCTAGCGGATGCTCAGCAATTGGCATTAGCTCAATATGCGTATAGCCCATTTCCGCTGTATAAGGAATCAGGGTATCTGCTAATTCTTCATAGGTATAAAAATCTTCTTTACCTTTGATTTTCCAAGAGCCTGCATGAACCTCATAAATAAGCAGCGGATTGGTGTAAGCCGGAAGCTCGCGCTTCTTCTCCTGCCAGTCGGCATCGCCCCATTCATAACCGTTTATGTCAGTTACGATGGATGCCGTTCCAGGCCGCCGCTCTGCGTAAAACGCATACGGGTCGGCTTTCCGGATGATGTTTCCTTCGGGCGTAACGATCTCGTACTTGTACAATTCACCTTCAACGATATTCGCAACGAATAAGGAAAAAATGCCTGTGGAATCGATCCGTTTCATCAGATGACGCTTTCCGTCCCAATTATTGAAACCGCCGATAACATGAACTTTTGCTGCATTCGGTGCCCACACTGTAAACCGAACTCCGTCAATACCGCCCATTTGGATCAGGTGCGCACCCATGAAACGGTAGCTGTGGTAGGAACTTCCTTCGTTAAACAAATATAAATCCTTGTGTGATAAGCCGTTAGGTGCCTTTTGAACCATACGCGGTTTCACCCTTTCTTGGATGATCAATGACGAGTCAAAGTCAGCTGAGCCAGAATCACTTTAACCACATTATACATGGTTTGTTGAAAAAAAACACAGTCTTTTTCATAGATTTCGACAGGTTAATTTATTCCATGTCATATCAAGTAACATGAATCTGACATGCGCCAATGACTCGTTGAATGTAATAATGCTTGGCACAATAACCTTTCGTAATTGATAATTTAGGACAATTCACCCATTTGCAATTCGAGACTTGTTTAACTCGATGAGGTCTTATGGTATGAGGATCCCCGTGACGCAGCAATCGCTGATGGTGCATCGCGCACAAATCCTTGGCTTTAATCGGCTTCATACAATTTTCAATGCTGCAATAGTTCATATGTCAGTATCTCCCATGTGTGTTTGCCTATTTGCTCATACCTGCTCAATGCAAATGTCTGCTATCATATTATAGGGAAACTGAATTAGAATAAAGTCTCATAAACGTTAATTTCGGGCGATTTAGACCAAAATAGACACTATTTGCACGTTCTATATCCGAATTAAGCTACCGAGTTTAATTAATTAAACTCAAAAGTTCATTCGATTTGCAACGAAAATGTCAAAATCATGGGCTTGTTTGTCTTCAACGGCTATTTTATACTTTTACTTATTTGTTGGAAGTTGAATGGATTTCAGAGGAGTGTCATGTATTGTCGGTTTACCGCAAAATTTATCAAATGATGGATCAGCCTATGCTTCTAATGAGCCAAAGTGACCACGAAGTGCAAATCGATGATGCGAACCATGCCTTTCTACGGTTATCGGGCTACACACTTAAGGAGCTGCAATCCAAGCCAAGCAGTAATTTACTCCAAAAATATAAGATTGACGCTTCAAGGCAGGTGTTTAAAAGCGAAGTCATCCTATATACGAAGCAGAAGCGCCCAATATCCGTACGGATCGATCAACAGCCATTGCCAAAAAGCAGCAAGGATGATTCCAATCGGGCCTTCATCATTTTTGAGGATCTGACTCCCTACAAGTGGATTGAGCAGCAAGCGGAGATAAACAAAGTGTTGATTAGCGGCATCGTTGACAGCCACCAGCGCGTTCGTTTATTGAGAGCCGGACCGGCTCCGCTGTTATTCGAAGCAGACCGAAATATGAAAAACGAAACGCTGCTGCAATTCATTTCCGATACAGAGTATGGACCCATGAAGAAAGTACTAAAGCAGGCCTATTTGTCGAAAAAAGAGAGCTGCTTTAAGCTTAAAACAAATAAACTGAGCGGCATCGAGCTTGAGCTGTCCGTAACGTTTACGCCTATTATCGACGGATTCGGAGAAGTATTGGAATTTGCATTTGTCATCTGGGATCTAAGTCCCGTAAACGACAAAGCCGAAGCGTCGATGAAGCTGCGGATATGGATGGCCAAAAGAGACATAACGGCCGGTCATTTATCTGCTTCAACCGGCATTTCGGTTCAAACGATCTCCAAGCTTCGCAACGGAAAAATATTGAAGCCCCAAAGACTCACAGCAGAGCTGATCGCTTCGGAGCTTCAGGTTGATGTTCATGATATATGGTCGGAAGTTAGAAAATAAGTCTACCGTATAAATGCAGTGAGCTCATGGGTATGAAAGAGATGAAGCTCATGCATCGCTCTCGTGCAAGCTGTGTAAAACAGTTTCCTTTCGCTTTCACGCCCATAGAACTCATTGCTTGCATTGCTAATGATGACTGCATCAAATTCGACACCCTTCGCCAAATATGATGGAATGACAATTACTCCTTTTTCAAAGGTAACCGTTTCTTTCTCGATAAGACGCAGCTTAGGAAGATGCTTCTGCAGGGCAGAATACACGTCTTTACTCTCTTCAGCTGTTTTACAAATGACCGCTATCGATTGAAAGCCTTGTCTTGCCAATTGATCGATTCGTTCCTTCATTTCTTTCATTAGCTGCGAATGATCAGCCACCTTGGTTATCGTCGGCTCTTCGCCATCCCGATTAAAGGGCTCAATCTGTTCGCCGCCTTCAATCATCCGGCTTGTAAACGCTACGATAGGTTTCGTTGAGCGATAGCTTCTCGTCAGTACGATCTTCTCCGTTTCTTCCCCGCTATACAGCTCCGATAACGGATCAAACCCGTTCCCCGTAACGGCATGCGCAAAGATCGACTGATTCAGATCGCCAAGCACGGTCATTTTACAGTTCGGGAAAATACGCTTAAGATAATGATATTGGAACGCCGAATAATCCTGCGCCTCATCGATAAATAGATGTTTTACCGATGTATTCGTATGAAATCCTTCAAGCTTTTCCTTCAAATACAAATAAGGTGTCGCATCCTCGTAAAAAATAGTTCCGCTGTTCAGCATCACAATGGTTTGCCCGCTTATTTCCTTCCACTTGTCAGGCAGCTTATGCCCGGCTGCTTTTAAACGCTCCAGCATAGACTGATTGTTCTCGAACAAACGCTTATAAATTGCCGGAACATCCAGAAATAATAAACGTTTCACACGTCTGCGCAGCTTTTTGAACCTCTCCTGTACAACCATTGCGGCCAAATAATCCCGTTCCGCTTCAAAATCATCAAATGAATTTCCCGCAAACCGTTTTTTCCGCTGCAGCTCCTCATAGGCTTTCGCATAAGCCTCTTGATCCAACAGCTCAATATGCTCCTGCACCCAATCCTGCTCGCGCTCCTCGCGGCTTAATCTCGTTAACTCCTTCAGCATCCATTCCGCTGTTAACCGCATACGGTTGCCGATAGAAATCGATCGGTCCCATTTGTAAAATTGCTCAGCGATTACCGATTCTGCAATCAACGTGCGCCCTTTAAAAGTGATGGCTTTAAACGCTAAGCCCGCATGACCGAGTTCTGCCGCGTAGCCATCAATCAAATGCATGAAGGATACTCCGGATTTGTAAGTGATAGCAGCCATTCTCGTCTCATACCCCTGATCGTTAACAGCTGCCAGCGTATATTCCATTTGCGAAAAAGGATCCTCAAGCGCATACGTTTGGCCTAGCCTATGTTCAAGGTATTGCTGATAGGTGGTTTGCTGCATATTTTGCTCGCCAAGCTCGGGCAATACGGTTGCCACGTAGCTGTTAAACATCGGATTGGGCGAGAAAAGCACAATTTGATCGGCATTAAGCAACCCCCGGTAACGGTACAGCAAATAAGCTACGCGCTGAAGCGCTGCGGATGTTTTGCCGCTTCCCGCTGCTCCCTGCACGATAAGCAGCCTCGCCCGTTCGTTGCGGATAATGCGGTTTTGCTCCCGCTGGATCGTAGCGACGATGCTTTTCATTTGGGCATCGGACTGCTTGCCTAAAACCTCCTGAAGCAGCTCATCCCCGATTGTGACGCCCGTATCGAACATACTGCGAATTTGACCGTCACGGATAATAAATTGACGCTTGAGCGACATTTCACCTTCGATCGTCCCGCTTGGCGTTTCATATCGCACCGGTCCCGGACCATAATCATAATACAGGCTGGAGACTGGCGCCCGCCAATCATAAATCAAATACTCATATCCGCTTTCATCCAGCAGCGAGCCGACACCTAAATAAATCCGCTCCGATTTTGACTGATCATGCTCCATAAGATCGATTCTTCCAAAATACGGAGAACGCTCCAGCTTTAATAAAGTTTTAAGCTGTTCCTCCGCATGCCGATGACTTCTTTCACGTTCCGAAAGCACCTCCGCTTGCTGCTTCATGCTTGCATGCGATTCTGCAGATTCTGTCGCATCTTCGAAATTGAGCGTCACATCATCCCAGAAATTTCGACGAATATCGACAATATCCTCGCGCATACCGCCAACCTGTTTACGTAATTCTTCTATCCGAAAACGTATGATACCCGTCACTTCAACTACACGCTGCTGCTCTTGCTGCAGCTCATCATTAGGATTCGTCATGAGAACACTCCTTAACTAATTAGTAAGGTTAAAAATAATCACACCGTGTTATAAAATGGCATCATCCATTCTACCATCTTCTACTGACCAAATAAAATGATGGTAAAGAAAATTAAATAGTTGAAGCCATTCTTTGAATATTTTTTTATTGTGAAGGGTGCAAAAGCGGGATTGCCTGCAAGGCATCCCGCTTTTTTACACTGTTTATGGCATAAAACCAATATCATCGAGCATAACTTTCCCGGGTCCATTAACGAACCGGAACGTAATTCGGTTAATATCCCGGGCTGTAATCGGCTTGTCGTAAGGGCCAAACTTCTCAAGGGGCAGCATGTAGGTTTGAAATACAGGCTCTGTAGACTCCTTGTACTTCTCCTCTTTCATCCGTTTTTCGAGCCAAGACAGGGTCATATAAGCCGTGTAAGCGGACGGTGGAACAGACATAATATCGGCTAGCTCCAGCTTCCTGCTGACCCCCTGGGCTGTTGTAAGCTCGATCTCAACAGCTGGCAGCGGCGGCAGTTCAGTCACTTCCGCAGCAGCGCCCGCTGTTACTTCCCCGCCCTTAGGCGAGATAAGATCGCGTTCAAGATTCGCCATGGAAAACACAAGATTCCCTTCCATCAGCCCTTCTGCTTCCGCACTCGTAACGGATGAAAACTCCAGCTCGTACTCTGCGCCAGGCTCCTTCCACTCGAGCTCGATTCCTTTTGTTCCTTTGTTTTTTCCATCGCGGTCCTCTGCAGCGGCGATCTGCCATGCCTTCATACCGGCTGCGCTGGCCTTACCGCCGTCCTTTAGCACAGTTTTTCTTTTTCCGTCGTCGAAGCGCGCAATTTCAATAAAAGCCGATTCTTCATAACGATTCGTATACGACGTGCCTGGCAGCCAAGCCTTTCCTAAGCGATAATCCTTAAACAATGGCTTATATTGCTCGTCTCCAAGCAAGGTGGCTAGCAAGAAAGCTGACACATAAACCTTGGAAATTTGGCGCTGCTCATCAGCCTCCAACAGTTGTTTGCGGTTTAAGAACAAGCCGCCGGGCGGCCGTTCGTCCATACTTCCCCATTCTGAATTGAACTGACTATGGTTTGCATCCGCAATATATAACGCTGCTTTGAATTTATCCGATTGCACCCTGAAAGTCGTTCTGCTGAACTGACGGTCTCCGTAGAAATTGTTTACATCAGCATCTCTGGCTCCTTGAAGGGTCAAATAATTAACATCCGATAAGCGGGCCGACTTATCGTCTACTTGTTTATCGGTTGGGGCAATCGCGACAACAGATTCGATGACAATGTCCTTTAGGTTGTCCAAAGTTCTATCATCCTTAAACCATCGCCCGGCATCCGCCGCCATGGCAACGGCCTGCCCGCCGCGCGAATGGCCGATCAAAGCTACATGCTTCAGATCAACCCGCCCGGCAAAAGGATTCCCCTCCGCTTCGCTTAGCTGCTTGATTTGCTGCAAATGCCTCAGCAGCATCCAAGCACGCACCTTCATATCATCATTAGGTATCCCCGACCAAACGGAATAGTTGAGAAAGTTTTCATCAACAGAGATCGCTATGATGCCTTTGCTCGCAAGCAGTTCACCCAGGTAGCCGTATCCGCCATCAGAATAGTCCTCCATTAAATGATTGCCATGAACAATTAACGCGATCGGAAAAGGCCCGAGGCCTTTCGGCATCCATACACGCCCATTCAAGGGCAGCGCTTGCTCATCAAACCCCCAAAACCAGGTTTTAAGTTTTGACCATTTCTTAATATATGCTGACGCATCAGCCGATGCGGTTTTTACATCCACTTCGTCACTGAAAATCGCTCTGTGCTTGTCTTGCCCGCTCCCGTAAGTAAACGTTTGAAAAGCGTACGCCCCCTGCTCGGCTGGATTAGGCGCGTTCAATTCAGCAGCGCTATCACTGGGCAGATCTTTTGGCGCCGCCTCTCTTTGCGGCATGGCGGCCGGCCCGGGCCAGTCAATCAACACATAAGCCGCGGCTGTTGCAATTGCAAACCCCAGTGCTAGAATCAACTTGCTCCTCGGCTTTATTCTCAGTTTTAATAGGCAGCCCAATAAACAGCCGGCTAAGGCGCCAATAAGCGTGAACGCCAACGACACAACGACCGACATTAGCACACCCAACTCGGCATAATAGCAGATTACATACGTCTCGAACGAAACGTATATCCACACAGCCGCAAATCTTCGAGGCAATGGCACATAAATGAGACTAAAAAAGAATGATAACAGGATGGCAGCTATGCTCATAGCTGCTGCATTAAGCGTCAAAAAAACAATGATGTCTACGGCAGTTCCTAATCCGGTTGGCATGCCCAGTACAGCAGCCAGCATCGATAACGAACCAAACAAAGCAGTGCTTCCGGTAGCGATACGCGATATGAAATTATCCCGGTCATTTCTAAGTGCAAAGCGGCTGCTAAACCAAGCTTTCATTTTTCTTAATCTGCCTGGTTCAGGAAGCTGAAGCTCCGGCTCTTGTATCGCTAATTCCATAAAGCCCCCTTTACGGACAGCCAGTTTCTGCCGTCCCGCTTTAAAAGTTCAACCGGCACTTCAAAAAAATCGCTCATCAGCGCTGATGTCAGTACGTCCGACGTATCATCAGCAGCAAATACTTGCCCTTCTTTTATTAATAACGTCTTCGTAAAACAAGGTAAAATTTCCTCAACATGATGCGTTACATATATAATCGCAGGAGCATTCTCCTCCGCCGCTACAGTACCGATCATCTGCAGCAATTGCTCACGCGCAAACACATCAAGGCCTGTGCAAGGCTCATCCAATATTAGCAGCTTAGGCGAAGCCATTAACGCTCTTGCAATGAGAACCCGCTGCCGTTCCCCCTGAGAAAGCGTATCGTAGGTACGTTCTATCAAGGCTGTACAGCCAAGCGATTTCATCAACGCTTCAGCCCGCCCTAAATCCTCGGTATCGGTCTGGTCATAAAGCCCAATGGTTGCAAATTTCCCGCTAAGCACAATCTTTAATGCGGTTTCACTGCCGTACAGCTTCTGCTGCAGCGACGTGCTGACCCAGCCGATGCTTTTACGAAGCTCGCGCAAATCATATTCGCCGAAAATTTTCCCTAGCACCGACATCTTGCCTTCAGTCGGCCAAATGTAACCATTGATCATATTCAGAAGCGTCGTTTTTCCGGAGCCGTTTAACCCAAGCAAACACCAGTGTTCCCCTTCTTTTACCGTCCAGTTAATATTTTGTAAAATCAATTTATTGTTTCGATCCCATGAAACGTTATGGATGTCTATAATCATCTTTAACTCTCCCGTCCGTTGACATTTAAGCATTTCACAAATTTGACTTGGCATATAATATCGACCATTATAATAGTACAACGAATGCTAGCCGTCGGAACTGTCCCATCTTACCCTTACGTTTATACATATTTGTTATTTCAGGAGTGATCTGCGTATGAAAACCAATCAATTAAAGCAATGGGCTCATTTTTTTTTAACTTATAAATTTGCGCTTGATGCTGTGGAAACGAAACTTAACATTTTAAATGAAGAATTTCAATTTATTCACGACTATAACCCAATCGAGCATATGAAAACCCGAATAAAAGCGCCGGAGAGCGTAATGAAGAAGCTGCAGCGCAAAGGACTTGATATTACGCTTGAGGATGCAAAAGAGCATATTCGCGATATAGCCGGTGTCCGCGTCATTTGTTCCTTCTCCACGGATATTTATCAAATTGTAGATATGATCAGCAAGCAAAGCGATGTCCGGGTCGTTGAGATTAAAGACTACGTAATCAATCCGAAGCCTAACGGCTACCAAAGCATTCATTTGTTAATCGAAATACCTGTTTTCCTTACGGATCGAACGGAGTATGTGCTCGTTGAAATTCAAATCCGTACGATCGCCATGGATTTCTGGGCAAGCCTGGAGCATAAGATCTATTATAAATTCAATGAACAAATTCCGCCACATATTCAGGAGCAGCTTAAAGGCTCTGCCGATATGATCCATTTGCTTGACAGGCAAATGCTTGCTTTGAACGTAGAGGTACAAAAGCATCGCGAACAAGCACTGAAATAAAAAGAAGCTGCATCCCGTTTTCTGGGATGCAGCTTCTTCTTATTTCAGGTTACAGCATAGTAAAAGGGCACGATAACTAAATTTATTGCTATTGCAATAATCCCGATCGCCATAGACCAACCGCCGAGCCCGCGTGCGCCTTGCCTGTAAGCGATGAAGCCAAGCACTGCGGCTGTAGCTCCAAGCAATACCGGCCATATAAACCATGACGCAATTGCAAATACAAGCGATACCCAGCCAAGCGCGTAGCCGCCCGAACGCGCTTCTGTCCGCTCCGCCCGTTCCACGTGCCGTTCCTCTCTCCGCTCCGCATGTACAGCAGGATTACCGATTGCAAAATCAGCAGCCATTTCTTCATTTACGTCAAGCAAGTCGTCCTTCCCCACAACTGGATGGCTTGCATGTGCTGATCGATCCCGTTCATCCAACAATTGTTTATAATCGTCTTCATAATTCCCCATCGACCATCACTCCTTCGGTTTAAAGGTCTGGCAGCATGTTGCCTTAGATGTCTCTGCTTGATCCTGATGGAATAAGCCGAGCTCATCTGCAGCAAATTCTTCATTGAAATGAGCACCTGCATGCTGATCAATTTCAATTTGAATTGCACTTGCGCCGCAGTTATTGCCTTCTTTCCAGAAGCTGCAGTTAGCTACACTACAGGACACGCCATTTGGCATAAAAAAATCACCTCCACTATCAAGTTTCCCTGACTGGAGGTGATTCATTCTGCCTTATTTTTGTCCTTGCATGCGACGCTGCGTCATGTAGTCATTTTCGTAGTAGGCCAATTCGTCGCGCAGCTCCTCGAAAATTTTTGAAACGTTAAGTACGATATCACGTGAATCACGGTTCGGCTTAAAACGGAATCGAATCGCATCCTGACCGGTATATGCATAACGGCCATCTTCGGAATAGCATTCGTTCTTCGGATAGAAAAACGCGCTTACGCAATGATGGTAAACTTCATACAGCACGCGTTCCGCATAATCCGTATCGAAATTGGGCCTTCTGAGCAATACTCCCAGCTTTTCAACCGAGACTTCAGAAAACACCAATAAATGTCTCAAATCAGATAACAGGCCTTTGTAAAAAGTTTGGGCTTCTTCGCCATTATCCTCTCCGGTTAATTGAAGCAAAGCATTGTTATTCAGAAACGGTTCGAGTTGATTTACCGCGTCCTTTAGCTTCGTGCGAGTTGATTCCGTAAGCTCTTTGACGTTTGCAGTTGGCATATAGGTAATTCCCCTTTCATAATCCAAACACACGTAAAAACTACAATCATCATTATCGTACCACAAATTACATTGAAGTGGTACTGGCGTTTAACTCTTTTGGTCGCATATTTTCCGCGTTGAAACCCAATTCTATAGATTAGACTTAGCTCTAATTAGAACGATCAATGGAGGTTTCAAGCATGCCTAGAAAATGGATTGGTGCCCTTACAATTGTAGCCTTAGCCGCCCTGCTTATACCTACGACGCCTTTGTTCGCTCCAAAAGACTTCAAAAAGACGCCGCAAACGTCAAGCTTTTCAGCTAAGCGAGAGCATACGCTCAAGATGGCTGCTTTACAGAATGATATGAAAGCAACTGCCATGCTATGCTCGGCAGAATGCTCCAAGGACTTTCAACAGCTGATGAGCGCAAGCATGGGCTCAAAAACAAAAGCTGCCCAGCAAATTAAGCATATGATGCATGAGCATATGCACATGACCTACATTAGCTGGATATCGGGCAAACGGAGCGTGGACCGAGGCACTCTGCCGCAAACAAAGAATAGGCAAGCCGAATCTTATGTCGCGGATGCCAAAGCCCAAGTAAGCAAAGGAGCCAAGTTTGAATCCCCTACATTCACCGCGAAGGATGGCAGCCGCTACATGGTGCTTGGCGTACCTGATTCCAAACATCTCAGTATCGGCGTTGTAGGTGTTATTAAACAAGATATTTTAAAATCTGTGGAAAAGCACCAAATGCGTAATCTTCGGTTAATCCCTTACCCGGCAGAAGGAAATTACAAAATTGAATCCGTAAAGCCTAATTCAACGACCGATACGACTGTCCGCACCGGCGAAGACAACGGAAACGCAAGCCACTATCATGTTCGGGATGTCGTTGTCCATTTCGCCAAGCCTTTGTCCGATGCTGAGCTGGAACGCGTAAAACGTGATATTAACGCGGAATCGGTTAAGCATATCGGAGATACGTTCGTCTTCCGCTCCAAAAACATTGAAACGGATCAGCTTGTCCAATACTTCAAGCAAACATGGAATACGGAATATACAGAACCGCATTACTTATATTTAACGAATGAAACTTCGAAGACCATCATTCCAAACGATGCTCTTTACTCGGAATATCAATGGAATTTACCGTCCATCGAAACAGAGAAGGGTTGGGGCGTCTCCAAAGGAAATGACAAAGTCATTATTGCGGTGCTGGATACAGGCGTACAAAGCAATCACCCGGATTTAAAAGGAAAAATTATAAAAGGCATGAATATTGTAAATGAAGATACTGATCCGGATGATGATGTCGGTCACGGAACACATGTATCAGGGATTATCGGCGCAACAGTCAACAATAGCGAAGGTGTCGCCGGCCTCTCCTGGTATAACAAAATTATGCCTGTCAAAGTGCTGGACAGCAGCGGTGCCGGATCTACCTATTCCGTTGCTCAAGGCATTATTTGGGCCGTTGATCACGGTGCGAAAGTCATTAATATGAGCTTGGGCAACTACGCGCAGGCAGACTTCCTCCATGATGCCATTAAGTATGCTTATGACCATGACGTTGTCATGATCGCAGCCAGCGGCAATGATAATACCGATCGGCCGGGTTATCCTGCAGCTTATCCGGAAGTATTCGCGGTCGCGGCAACAGACAGCAATAAGGAAAAGGCTTCTTTCTCTAACTACGGAGATTATATTGACGTCGCAGCCCCTGGAGACAGTATTGCCAGCACCTATCCTGGCAGTCAGTATGCAGCATTGTCGGGAACGTCAATGGCGAGCCCGCATGTCGCTGCGCTTGCCGGATTGATTCGTTCCGTTAACCCTGAGCTCTCCAACGTCGAGGTCATGGAGCTTATGAGAAAATCGACGATTGATTTGGGCGCTAAGGGCAAGGACGATTATTTCGGATACGGTTTAATTGATGTCGATAAAGCGCTGCGAGGCGCATCAAAATTTGGAGGCGCGCTGCAAACCTACCCGGATCAGGTTAAACGCAGGCTGGACCGCATCGTGTCCAAATACCAAAAATAATCACCTGATGACACAATAAAGCACCCATCGCGAGCGAGGGGTGCTCTTTGCTTATGTGTAAAGTCGTATGGAAAGTTTGCCGTAAGCCGGGTTCTGTACTTCTAGTGGTTCGAACGGGAACGACCCTCCCACGAGGAAGCGACAATCATCTATCTAGGCCGCACATTACTGAGCGGCTCCAGCAACCAACCCGGACGCGCCTCAGGCTAAGGCTGCAGCGTAAAGCTGCGGCGTCCTCTCGGTCTTGCTCCAGATGGGGTTTACCAGGAACATAGTCACCTATGCTCCTCGTGGTCTCTTACACCACGGTTCCACCCTTACCTGTGCCGGCTAAAAGCCGGCCATCGGCGGTCCATTTCTGTGGCACTATCCTTCAGCTCGCGCTGACTGGACGTTATCCAGCATCCTGCCCTGTGGAGCCCGGACTTTCCTCTCGCGGCAACAAGGCCGCCAGCGATTGTCTGTCAAACTTTCCTTGGTATCGTTAAGTATACAAGTTATTTCGCAAAAGCTCAACCCTGAAACGAATACCAACTTATCCAAATCTATTTATTCATATTTTATACAAACGTAAACGGCTCCGTATTTAAGACGGAAGCAGCCGCCGACGTTTCGTATTTGCGGTTTATAAGCTGCTTATTCAACCAATCGGCGACCTGCTGCTTCATGACCTTCTCTATGTTATGGCCGGGGTCAATGATCGTCATGCCCGCCGCGAGCGCATCGTGAGCCGTGTGATAATCAATATCTCCGGTAATGAGCACATCCGCTCCGGCAAACACGGCATGACGTACATATTTGGCACCGGCGCCTCCGAGAACAGCAGCCTTGCGTACCACCTGATCCAGCGATCCGACTACGCGTACTGCCGGAACATCGAATATCCGCTTTGCCTGCTCTGCCAGCTCGCCAAGCGTCACAGGCTGTGCAAGTTTGCCTGCCCGGCCGAGACCAAACGAACGTCCCTTCAAATCGATGGGATACAAGTCATAAGCAACCTCCTCGTAAGGATGCGCTTTTAGCATCGCCTGTACCGCTTTGCGATGAACGCTGTAGGGCACTATCGTTTCAATCCGGATTTCATCAACGCGCTCCAGTTTGCCTTGGGCGCCAATATAAGGAGCCGTTCCCGGCCCAGGAACAAATGTACCTGTGCCTGATATGTTGAAGCTGCAATTGCTGTAACCGCCAATCTCTCCCGCTCCCGAGCGCCAAATCGCTTCCAGCACTTGCTCGTGATGGCTTTCCGGAACGAATACGACAAGCTTATACAGTTTATCTGTGTGCACCTCTTCTAAGCATTGACGCCCTTCTGGAACGATACCAACGAGGTCAGCAAGCCAATCGTTGATACCCCCGTCCGTCACGTCAAGATTCGTATGAGAAATGTAAACGGCAATGTCATTTTTAATAAGCTTCTCATATAAGCGGCCCGCAGCGGTGGACGTATCCAGCTTAGCCAGCGGACGATAAATTATGGCATGGTGAGCGATAATCAGCTCAGCGCCTTGCTCAATCGCTTCATCGACCACGGCGTCCGTAACGTCTAACGCAACCAAAATTTTCTTGATCGGCTTATTCAACGTGCCCAGCTGAAGACCGATTTTATCATTCTCAACCGCATAATGCTTCGGAGCAAGCTGTTCCATTAGCTGTATTACGGTTTGGCCGCTCACAAACATTGTAAAACCTCCTTAATCACGTTCATCTCCGCTTGGAATTGTTCACGTTTAACAGCGGATTCCGATAGCTCAGATGCTGCAAGCTGCTCGCAAATGCGGTCAAGCTTGTTCAGCTCATGACGCCACTTTTTGAATAGGGCAGGCTGTGGATCACGGAGTAAATGCGGTCCCATCTGCTTCAAAACTTTAAATAAATTTTCATCCTGAAGCTCGAGCCCAAGAAAATGACCATCATACAGCTCTAGATTGCGCGATTTAGCATCGGAAGCTCGAACCGCATGCATAACTTCGTATATTTTCCCGTCTTCTTCAACGATGCTTTCTGATTTTAAATACCAATTGTGCTTAAGCAGCCATCCGCGCACCACTTCTTCGCCTACATTTGGCTGCAGCACAAGCTCCGTGACCCCGTCCAACTTCCCGGCCGTATGTCCCGCCTCCAATATATCGCTCATTAAGCTGCCGCCCATTCCGGCGATTGTCACAGTGTCAGCTTCACCAGGCTGCAGCACATTTAAACCGTCGCCTTGTCGCACTGTCAGGCGTGCGGTAAGACCTGCATCCGCTCCCTGCTTTCTTGCCGCCTCGAAGGGGCCGCGATTCAGCTCTCCAGCAATGGCTGAAGGACATTTATCGATTTGAAGCAAATATACGGGAAGCATCGCATGATCGGAGCCGATGTCGGCAACACGCGAACCCGCGGTTACATAATCTGCAATCAGCTGCAGACGTCTAGAAAGTTTTAACATTATACAACCCACACCATCCATTTTTTTCGCATTGAAAATAGTAAACCGCCGCCCAGCGCTATTTTGATAAGGAGCTGCAGTTGAAGCCACATCGCTTCATCCGCAATCATCATTGCATACAGCTCAGGCATAAACCAAACCAGCGCACAGGTTAAGAAAAGAACTGCAGATACAGGCTTAGACCAGCGGTGAACAAACCAGCTGCTCCAACCGAACAAGCAAGCAAGCGGCAGCCAGTAAAGCTGAATCTCATACCATTTAGAATCCACCATAAATTGCGACAGCAGCCGCGCATAGACGAGAATAGCCGCTAGCCAGCCGCATAAATGGAGCACAGGAATGCGGGCTGCTATTCCATAGACTACCCAAAAGAGCGAGCACAGGGCAAGCAGAACCGTTTTCCAGATCCATTGTTCGATATCATGCACATTCAGCATGTACAATCCGCCGCCAAGGAGAAGGAGCATGCCAGTGCTTGTTACCGTCAGTCCTGCCGCCTCGTTACGAACCCGAAGACGCTGACCGATCCTTAGAAAAACAGCCACTGCACTGACAACGACCGCCATTTGCAATAAGGGATGAAATTCGTTAAAATAAAGCACAACAAAGGAAATTAAGGTAAAAGTTCCAAATGTAAGCAGCCATTGCACGCCCGTTGCCCGCTGTACAGCAGCAATTGCTTTTCCTACTGTATGATGCTGTTCTTTGTTCGTATGGATCGCATCTTGATCAGCATATAAATTCAGCAGAAAGTCACAATACTGATCCGGCAGCAGCTTACTTCGCCGCCAATGATCAATTTCTTTCACGATAATTTGCCGACGATCCTGATTCATAAAATCCCGTTATCCTCTCGGTCTCAGCTTGCTTGTTTGCAAGCCATATGTACAAGGTCTGCTTTTTAGAAAAAAGACCTCGCTGCGCGTGCAGAAAGGTCACTATTATTTAATCATAAAGTTTTATTCGAGGAAATCCTTCAGGCGCTTGCTGCGGCTTGGATGACGCAGCTTGCGAAGGGCCTTGGCTTCGATTTGACGAATACGCTCACGCGTTACACCAAAGACCTTGCCGACCTCCTCGAGCGTTCTTGTGCGGCCATCATCGAGCCCAAAGCGAAGACGCAATACATTTTCTTCTCTTTCGGTCAACGTGTCGAGCACATCCTCGAGTTGTTCCTTAAGCAGCTCATAGGCAGCAGCATCAGCCGGAGCCAGCGCTTCTTGGTCTTCGATGAAATCTCCAAGATGAGAATCATCTTCTTCCCCGATTGGGGTCTCGAGCGATACAGGCTCTTGTGCGATCTTCATAATCTCGCGAACCTTCTCGGTGCTCAGTTCCATCTCCGCTGCAATTTCCTCCGGCGTCGGTTCCCGGCCAAGCTCCTGGAGCAATTGACGGGATACCCGGATTAATTTATTAATCGTTTCCACCATATGAACCGGAATCCGAATCGTACGGGCTTGGTCAGCAATGGCGCGCGTAATGGCTTGACGAATCCACCAAGTTGCATACGTACTAAATTTGAAGCCCTTCTGATGGTCGAACTTCTCAACCGCTTTGATAAGGCCCATGTTCCCCTCTTGAATCAAATCAAGGAACAACATTCCTCGTCCGACATAACGCTTCGCGATACTAACAACGAGCCGCAGGTTTGCTTCCGCAAGTCTCCGTTTTGCTTCCTCATCGCCATTCTCGATTCGCTGTGCAAGCTCAACCTCATCATCCGCAGAAAGAAGCGGAACTCGGCCGATTTCTTTTAAGTACATCCGTACCGGATCATTAATCTTGATACCCGGCGGCAATGCAAGATCATCATCGAAGTTGAAGTCATCCTGCTCGCGCTCTTGCTCTTCCCCTCCGGCAGCAAGCGGATTTTCTTCGTCATTTTCATTCAGAACCTCAATCCCAAAATCATCGAGCTGTTCGAAAAATTCATCAATTTGTTCCGGGTCTTGATCGAAAGGAGCCAACTTATCCATAATTTCTTTATACGTCAAAGAAGATCTCTTCTTGCCTTGCTCGATCAGTTGATCCTTCACATGATCCAGTTTTTGTTCGGTATCTAGTTCAGTATGTTGATCATTCGCCATATTCCGACTCCCTCCCCCCTAGAAACGATCGTCCTGTCGCCCTCTAAGCTGTCTCTCTAGGGTTATAATCTCACTTGCTATTTGTGCTGCTGCCAAAAAATTTCCGGTACGCTCAGCACGTACCATCTCTTCCTTCTTACGTTCAATATCCCGATATTGAGGAACTTTTATAATATCCTGGATATAAGCGTCCATCGTTGTTTCATCGAACGGGAAGTCACCGTCCATCATCAGAATAGATGCAGCTGCCCGCTCTAATCGGTCATCGTGCAGTGTTGCAATAAATCGGCTGACATCCGGATCGTAGCCCTGTGCAAAATAAGCGTATAAATAAGCAGCAAGCGCTGCGTGATCCTCTACATTGAACGCATCGCCTAGCCGTTCATGAACCGCTTGCGCTACTTCCCGATCTCGCATCATAACATGCAGCAACCTTCGTTCCGCATGCGTGTAAGCGGGCATAAGTGTAGGCGGTCCAGACTTTCGGGGCTTTTCATTCCTACCATTATTCCACGAATTGTCGTTATTATCCCCTTGCGGTTTCTTTTTTTGCAGCTCCTGTCTAATTTGATTACAGTCCTGCTTCAAAGCATCAAGGGAGATTTCAAACTCTCGGGATATTTCCTTTAAGTAGACCTCGCGTTCCGTTGAAGAATCCAGCTCAGCAACAATTTGTACCGCTTCAAGCAGATAGTTCTTTCTGCCTTCTTCTTTTAGCAGTATATGGTTTTTCCTTGAATATATAAGCTTAAATTTTGTAACCGACACCGGTTGATCGATCGTTTCCCTCAAGAAAGCTTCCGGTCCGTACTCGCTTATATAATCGTCGGGATCCTTTCCTCTCGGAAGCATCGCCACCGATACTTTCAGGCCTGCGCTCTCAAGCATCGGAATTGATTTGAATGCTGCTGCTTGTCCTGCGTCATCACCGTCGTAGCAAACGATGACCTCTTCGGCTTGCCGTTTAAGAATGGCACAATGTTCATCCGTCAATGCCGTTCCCATCGTAGCGATACCGTTTTTCACACCAGCGCTCCATGATTTGATGACGTCCATGTAGCCTTCAAACAATACGACTTGCTTGCTCTTGCGGATGGCTGGCCGCGCATAATGCAAGTTGTATAGTGTCCTGCTCTTCGCAAACAACATCGTCTCTGAGGTGTTCAAGTATTTCGGCTGTCCTTCGCCTATAATGCGACCCGCAAACGCGGTAGCTTTGCCGTCTCGATCCCATATCGGAAACATAATGCGATTGCGAAACCGATCCACATACCCGCTCCCGTCAGATTTTGCCGAAAGCAATCCGCCTTTTTCCATTAGTACCAGATCAAAGCTGCGATTCGTTAAAAACCGGGCAAGCAAGTCCCACTCTTCCGGGGCATATCCGATCATAAAATGATCAATCAGCTTGTCACTCAGACCCCGCTCCCGTAAATATTGCTTTGCAGCCTGCCCTTGCTTCGTGTTGTTCAGCACATGATGGTAAAGCTTGATTGTTAGCTCATGCGCCTCAATGATCTTGGCCCGGTCCGCGTCATGCGGCGTAGATTTATTCTCCCCTTGCGAAGCCCATGTCACGGGCATTCCTGCATCCATCGCCAGCACTCGAACGGCTTCAGGAAATGAATAGCCTTCCATTTCCTCAACAAAACGAATAACGTTGCCGCCCTTGCCGCAGCCGTAGCAATGGTAAATTTGGAGCTCCGGCGTGACCGTAAACGAGGGAGTCTTCTCCGAATGGAACGGACATAACCCCTTCATATATTTGCCGTGCTTCGTGAGATGAACATATTTCCCGACCGTCTCTACGATGTCATAATGCTTGCGTACCGCATCAATGACCTCTTCCGGTATTTTATTACCGTATGTCATCGTTCATCACCTTCATCCTAGTAACACGTAAATAATATTCGCTATACTTCATGGTTCTCCTGCTCATTTCGCAAAACTTTTGTCAACTTTTGTTGAAAACGACTGCGATCGTCATTATTCATCGCTTTCGGGCCTCTTGTTTTGCCTCCGGTACGCCTGCGCTTCGCAAGCTCATGTCTCCGCTCCATCAAATAATCGATGTTTTCGTCCGAGTATTGCTCCCCCCTGGGAGACAATACGATGGCGCCTTTGCCGATCGCGATACATGCCAGTCCGAAATCCTGCGTTACGACTATATCGCCGCGTACAATATGGTTCACGATGTACAAATCAACGGACTGATTGCTCCGGTCCACCTGAACGATATCAACGCCTGGCTGCGGCTCGAGCCGATGGTCATGAGAAGCAACCATCAGCACGCGAACCGAAAAGCGTCTAGCCGTTTCGCCTATTTCTGCTTTTACCGGGCATGCATCCGCGTCGACCACAATAGTAGGTTGCTCTAGTCGAATATGAGATCACCGCTCGAATTCAATTTCTTTTCCTGTACTATTATATACGGCATAACCATAAAAAATCCTGCCGCCTGCAGTTAAGGCATCCGTACATATTCCATAATCAAACTTGCCGTTTCTTCAACGGCCCGATGTGATACGTCAATTACGACACAGCCAAGCTGCTTCATTATCGTATCGGCATAGTGAAGCTCTTTTTCAATACGGTCGGGCGTCGCATAGGAAGCAGTGTTAGGCAAGCCTAACGCCTTGAGCCGTTCCTTCCGGATCGTATTCAAGTATGGAACTCCGATCGTCAGTCCAATAACTTTGCGCTTTGGAAGCTTAAACAATTCGTCCGGCGGCTTCAGCTCCGGTACTAGCGGCACATTCGCAACTTTGAACTTCTGATGCGCGAGATACATGGATAAAGGCGTCTTCGACGTGCGCGACACGCCGACCAATACGATATCCGCTTTCAGCACGCCCGACGTGTCTCTTGCGTCATCGTATTTAACCGCAAACTCGACGGCTTCGACCTTCTTGAAATAATCCTCGTCAAGCACATGATTGAGGCCGGGCTCTTGACGGGATTTGCGCCCGGTACGCATTTCAAGCGTTTCTATAAAAGAGCCCAAAAGATCGATGGCGACGACGCCGTAGGCTTCAGCCTGCTTCCGCATGCAGTCGCGAAGATGCGGAATGACTAACGTATACAGCACGATGGCATCGGCTTGCTTGGCCTGCTGCGCGATTCGCTGCAAGCTTATCTCATCCGTTACAAAAGGAGCTCTGCGGATATCCGTGTTGATCGGATGAAACTGCGCGATCGCCGCACGTACAACAAGCTCCCCCGTATCCCCGGCAGCATCAGATACGACATATACGATTACTTCTGTATTCGAGTGAGACATGATCCATCATCCTCCTGACTGAGCCGATTACCAAACTAGCTTCGAGAAATCAGCAATAATCGCAATATCGTCAGCAATTCCGGCAAGCGTAGACAATCGGTTAGCACGCACTTCCTCATCAGGCGCCATGACCATGACCTTCTCAAAATAAGTATGAATAAAAGGCTTCAATGATGATAAGGTTTGTACAGCTTTTGCAATATCTCCATTTTCAATCGCCGTATGGAAGGTTGGACGCTGCTGCAGCCATTTCTCGTAAAGCTCTGTTTCCACCTGCTCTGCGAACAAAGCTGGATCAACCGTTCTAGCAGTTGCTTTGGAGCCTAAATTGCTGACCCGGTTAAACTGCTCCACCGTCAATTTGAATTCTGAGCGGTCATCGCTTGCTGCCAGCGTCTGAACGACTGCGGCACGTTCAATTGTCGATTTCAGATCGGTAAACCCAGAAGCCATTACAGCATCAACGACATCGTAGCGGACGCCTTGCTCGGACAATACATTTTTGACACGAAGGGCGAAGAAATCGGAAAGATCCTTGCGGATATCCGCTGCCTCACGCTTCAGACCGCGAGCTTCATGAACAGATAGGGCAGCATCGTACAAATCGTTTAGTTCCAGCTTCAGGCCATGCGCCAAAATGATTTGAACAATTCCCGCAGCTTGTCTCCGGAGTGCATATGGATCTTGTGAGCCCGTCGGGATAATGCCGATGGAGAAGCATCCTACGATCGTATCGATTTTATCCGCTAAACTTACGACAGCTCCCGTTAATTCGGAAGGAGCGCGATCGCCTGCAAAACGCGGCTGGTAATGTTCATTAATTGCTTTCGCCACCGATTTGCGCTCTCCTGCTTTAAGGGCATAATCTTCGCCCATAATTCCTTGAAGCTCAGGAAATTCATAAACCATTTGCGATACGAGGTCGAATTTGCAAATATCTGCGGAACGGCTAATGTCTTGCGAGCTTTGCTCGTCTATGAGCAAATGCTTGCTTAATAGGTCGGCTGTCGCACGAATTCGTCTTACTTTGTCGGCAACTGAACCGAGCTCTTCATGATATACGATGTTTTCAAGCTTCGAGAGAGCATATTCAATGGTGAGCTTATGATCCTCTTCATAGAAAAACTTCGCATCTGAAAGTCTGGCGCGCAATACTTTTTCGTTACCTTTTGCAACTAGCTCGATCGATTTAAGGTCACCGTTACGAACGGTTACGAAAAATGGCTGAAGCTGGCCTTCCCCGTTGAATACCGGGAAATACCGTTGATGCTCGCGCATCGAAGTAATAAGCACTTCTTGCGGAATATGAAGGAACGCCGGATCGAAGCCGCCAAACAATACGTTTGGATATTCAACCAGGAAAAGAACCTCTTCAAGCAAATCCTCTTTGATTGCAATCTCCCAGCCCTTTTCGTTAGCCAGCCGGTTGATCTGGTCAACGATCAGCTGTTCGCGCTCGCTAACGTCCGCGATAACATGCTGCTCGCGCAAACGCTCTATGTATTGAGCCGGCTCTTTGATGGTTGCATCATTCCCTAGGAAGCGGTGTCCGCGCGATACATTACCGGTCTGTACGCCCGTAATTTCAAACGGAATAACGTCTTGCCCGAACAATGCCACTATCCAGCGAATCGGTCTGACAAAGCGAAGCTCATGGCTTCCCCAGCGCATGTTTTTCGGGAAAGACATCGACGTAATAAGCGACAGTAAGCCTTCCGGCAGGACAGCCGCTGTCTCTGCGCCAATGCTGCTTTTTCTCGCGTAAACATACTCAACGCCTGCCAGCTCTTGGAAATAAAGCTGCTCAGGTTCTACGCCTTGACTGCGGGCGAAGCCGAGCGCTGCTTTGCTCCAATTCCCCTGATCGTCCTGGGCAATTTTACGCGAAGGTCCCTTTGCTTCCTCACTCATATCGGATTGCTTCTCAGCCACATCTTGAATAAGAACCGCAATACGTCTAGGTGTCGCATATACGTTAACGGCTCCATGCCCGATGCGTGAATCGGTCAGCCATTTTTCCATTTTATCCTTTAGCTGGTTCATTGCGCCGCGCACGAAACGAGCCGGTACTTCCTCTAGTCCAACTTCAAGCAACAAATCTCTAGCCATGCTGCTCCACTCCTTTCTTCAGCAACGGGAATCCAAGACGTTCTCTTTCCTCAAAATAAGTCGATGCGCAAGCGCGCGCCAAATTTCTTACTCTTGTAATATAGCCTGTTCTTTCAGTGACGCTGATAGCGCCGCGCGCGTCGAGCAGGTTAAACGTATGCGAGCATTTCAGCACGTAATCGTAAGCCGGAAACACGAGATGCTGCTCCATCGTTTTTTTGGCTTCTTCCTCGTACATGTTGAACAGGGAGAACAGCATTGCCGTGTCCGATGTTTCGAACGTATATTTCGAATGCTCGTACTCTGGCTGCTTGAAGACGTCTCCGTACGTTACGCCCTCTACCCATTCCAGATCGAACACATTTTCTTTTTGCTGAATGTAGGAAGCAAGACGCTCCATGCCGTAAGTGATTTCGACTGCAACGGGGTTAGCATCAATGCCGCCAACCTGCTGGAAGTACGTAAATTGTGTAATTTCCATGCCGTCCAGCCATACTTCCCAGCCCAGACCCCAAGCGCCGAGCGTTGGCGACTCCCAGTTGTCCTCAACAAAGCGGATATCATGTTCATTCGCATCAATGCCAAGCTGCTTCAGGCTTTCCAAGTAAAGCTCTTGAATGTTGTCTGGTGATGGCTTCAAAATAACCTGGAATTGATGATGCTGGTAAAGACGGTTCGGATTTTCACCGTAACGGCCGTCCGCCGGGCGACGGGAAGGTTCTACGTACGCGACGTTCCAAGGCTCAGGACCAATCGAACGCAGGAATGTCATCGGGTTCATCGTACCCGCACCCTTTTCCACGTCGTAAGGCTGTACTAGAATACAATTTTGTTCAGCCCAGAATTGTTGCAGCGTCAAAATCATTTTTTGAAAATTCATTGCTGATCCTCTCCTTCTTCCTTTGTTTTCTGACCGTTTCCGGACATTTTTCTTATGATCGGCAAAGGCGATGACATGCAAAAAACTCTCGTCTCTACGCCTGCTGCCAGACGTAGGGACGAGAGTTGTTATCCCGCGGTTCCACCCTACTTGGTTAGCTCCTTACGAGCAAACCCTCTTTGTTCGATACGACTCCGGAGTGCCCTTTCATCGCATTGTCCGTCCGGGCTTTCACTTTTCCCGGCTCGCTAATACCGTCGACATTGTACGATTACTTTCTCCATCATTGTCCAATATTCATAATGAGTTATTCTATGCTTCTTTCTGGCAATTGTCAAATATGAACTTCAAGAAGCTCGGCAGATGGCTTAATGACTACGCAGCTCCTCGGAAGGAATAGTTTTACCCGCCCTTTTTCCAATAAGATCCTTCATGCCTTCACTGCCCATCATAAGAACACAAATAAAGGCTAGTCCTGCAGGAATTATAGACCAAAGGAAAGTTGCCGAGACCGATTCAGACAAGGCTGCGACGATTTTATCCATAATGGCCGGCGGAATTTCCGCCCGTTTCTCCGGAGAGAGGAGCTCGCGCGCATTTTCAGTCATCGGACCCGTCCCACCACCGCCTGCGAAAGCTTCCGTCATCCCGTGTGTAAAGTAATTGCGCTGAAGGATGCCGAATACGGTAATCCCAACTGTCATTCCGAGCGAACGCACAAACGACATTGTGGAAGTGGCGCTTCCCCGTTGTCTCATATCAAAGCCATGTATGGATGACATGCCGAGCACGGAGAAGGAGAAGCCGATTCCAAAGCCCGTCACGAACATGTAAACCGACAGCATAAACCGTGTGGTGTCCGGCGTAATCGTAGAGAGCATAATAATGCCCGCGATGAAAATGATTGCCGATAGCGTCATCACATTGCGATAAGGCATTTTGTTAGCGAGCACGCCGCCAAGCTGCGCTGCGACAACAGAGCCGAGCGTCATAGGCAGCAGCGTTAAACCCGCGCTAACCGCTGTTCCGCCGAATACACCCTGTACGAACATTGGAATGTACAAGGCTGCCGTAATGAATGCCGCACCATAAAATAATCCCGCTCCTGTGCTTGTCGCAAACAGCCGCTGTTTAAACATATTGAACGATATGATCGGCTCTGCCGCTTTCGTCTCCACAAATAGGAAAACGCCGAGCAGGATGGCAAAGCCAGCAAACAAACTAATAATTTGGACGGAATCCCATGCAAATTCCGTACCGCCTAGCTCTAGGGCGAACATCAGGCAAACTATTGAACCGACGAGCGTCGCGGCGCCCCACCAATCGATTTTTTGCTTGGAATGCGCGTGCGATTCCTTGTAATAAATGACGATAAAAGCAAGAGCCACAAGACCAATCGGCACATTGATATAGAAAATCCAACGCCAATTGATATATTCCGTTAAGTATGCCCCTGCCAGAGGGCCGAACAAGCTGGATGTGCCGAATACGGCTCCGAACAAGCCGCCCATCTTGCCGCGTTTCTCTGGGGGAAAAATATCGAAAACGATGGCAAAGGCAATTGGCATCATAGCGCCTCCGCCAATACCTTGAATAGCCCGGTAAATGGTCAGCTGAGCGATCGACTCAGCCGTGCCGCAAAGCACCGAACCGACTAAAAACAAGGCTATGCCTAACACGAAAAACCGTTTTCGGCCATACATATCCGACAGCTTTCCGAAAATGGGCATACCCGCCATTTCCGTTACGAGATAGGCAGATGTCACCCATACGTATTTGTCTAAACCGCCCAGATCAGACACGATTGTGGCCATGGCGGTCGATACAATCGTATTATCGATCGATGCGACAAGAATGCCAAGCAAGAGCCCGGCAACTACAAACCCCAGTCTATTTTGTCCTGCAGACATCCGGTAGATCCCTCCAATTCATTGCTAATCTCTAACAGCCTCATTTAGCATAAAACAATCGTTCCATTCAAGTAAACATGCAAAAGTATGAGGATGTTCTACGACTTCAGGAGGAGAAAAAAATGTTGATAAATGCATTCGTGATACAAAAAAGACCGTTTACATAAGCTTATCCAGCTGGTCGAGGAAATTGCGCGACTTTAGCTGAAAGCCCAGATGAGTATCCATCAGCTTGCGCATGCAAAGCTTAAGCTCCTCCTTCGTCTCCGGCTTAACTTGAATTGAGCCCAGTCTTCTCAGATCCATTCTGCGGAAAAGCCGGAGCAGCTTGTATGCCCCTTCTCCAAGTTGAACCGCTTGAGGGTCCTTGCTTATGCATCTCGTGCATAATATCCCTCCCGCATGGGGCGAGAGCTTGAATGGACCTACTACGTTGCCGCAGCTCACGCATTCATCCAATTCCGGGGCATAGCCCGATAAATCCAAAATGCGCATTTCATATAGATGCGTTACAATTTGCGCGTCTTTTCCTTCCTGAAGCGCCGAAAGGCACGCCTTCAACTGTTCAAAATGAAAGCCCGTTGCCTCATCATCCTGCAAGGAACGGTCGGTTAGTTCGGCCACATAGGAGCAATAAGCCGCCAAATCAAGCTTTTCACGCAAAACATGGTGAGATTCAATAATCTCACCATGATTCAATGTGCCGAGTCCGCTGGTACGGAAATAAACGAACTCACCATATGTAAACGGCTGCGCGAGGGAAGAATGCTTGCTCTTCATCTTTTTCGCGCCGCGTATAAGCACTCCCGCTTTACCATTTGTCTTTGTGAGCAATGTTACAATTTTGTTACCTTCCCCGTAATCCATACTACGAATAACGATTCCTTCGACACGATACAGCATTTGCAAACTCTCCCCTGAATGCAGAAACGAACATCGCCGTCCCATGACGGCGAGCATTCGCTTAGCGGTTAAAGATAAACATAGCTTGTGTGGCCTAAACACAGCCAGCTTATCTTTTTAAACCATTTATACGTTATCAGCTTATTCAATAATTCCATCGATACGTTAGCCGGATGTGTCTTCGAGCTCCATTATGGCAAGCTCTTCTTGATCCATAACTGACGCATCAGAGCCGCTTTCCGCTCCATATTGATTTATTTCCTTGTAAAGCATGAACGATTCGACATCCCCGGTTAACGTAAAATACTTCCACGAAAAATTTCGCATACGTATTCATCCCTTTCCGTCCCCTGAAATGCTGCTCCAGACGGTAATAGGATGCGATAAACCGCTGCTGTCTATCCTTAACAAATTACGTCAATTTCTGTTTAATCATGCCGGTAGCCTAGATCCTTGAGCACCCGCTCCTGATTGCGCCAGTCCTTCTTCACCTTTACCCAAAGCTCGAGATAAATGCGTGAGCCGAGGAGCGCTTCCATATCTTTGCGCGCCTGCTTCCCTACTTCCTTCAGCAGTTCTCCTTTTTTGCCGATGATGATCCCCTTCTGAGAATCACGCTCCACAAAAATAACCGCTCCGATATACACAACACCGTTTTCCTTAACGCGCATGTCCTCGATCGTAACAGCGATTGAATGCGGAATCTCCTCGCGGGTCATATGCAAAATTTTCTCGCGAATGAGCTCTGAGCAGACGAATTGTTCAGGATGATCCGTTATTTGATCAGCCGGATAATATTGCGGCCCTTCCGGCAAATACCGGGAAAGCTGCGCCAGCAGCGTGTCCACATTATTTCCATTGAGGGCGGAGATCGGAACAATTTCCGCAAACTCATGAAGCTCGTTATACTGCGTAATCATCGGCAGCAGCTGCTCAGGCAGTACCTTATCGATCTTATTCATGACGAGAAAGACCGGTGTTTTTACCTTTTTGAGCTGCTCGATAATGAAGCGGTCGCCGCCGCCGAGGCCTTCGGAAGCGTCGATCAAAAACAATGCCGCCTCTACCTCTCTTAATGCGCTCTCCGCCGTTTGCATCATGTAATTGCCGAGCTTGGATTGCGGCTTATGAATGCCTGGCGTATCAAGAAACACAATTTGTGTGTCGTTCGTCGTATAAACGCCGTGTATTTTGTTCCGCGTTGTTTGCGGCTTATCTGACATGATCGCGATTTTCTGACCGATCAGATGGTTCATTAATGTTGATTTGCCGACGTTAGGTCGTCCAATGATGGCGACGAAGCCGGAACGGAATTTTTTGCTGTCTCGTTCGTTTGAAGTTGTTCGATTCATAAATGTATTTAACGCTCCCTATTTTCTAATGAAGCCGGCGTGAAAGCACCCGGCAATATGCTTGATACGGTCGAAATCGACCATTGTCCTTTTAAATTACCCATGATGACGGGCATGTCCGGCGGGCAAAGCTCAACCAAAACCTGTCGGCAAACGCCGCATGGCGCAATCGGCCCATCGGTGCTGCCAATGACAGCAATAGCCTGAAATTGTCCCGGACGCTTGCCATCGGCAACGGCGCGGAATAGTGCCGTGCGCTCTGCGCAGTTGGTTGGTCCGTATGCCGCATTTTCCACGTTGCAGCCAAAATGGATATGTCCCTCGTCATCCAGCAGCGCAGCCCCGACTTGAAAATTCGAATAGGGCACATATGCGCGGGACATCGCTTCCTTAGCCGCATGCAGCAGTTCCGTGTAACTATCGGACAATCCTTTGTAAATCATCCTGAACGCCCCCCGTCTGAGTTTGCAGCCTAATCCATAAATAAATGCCACAAGGGCGGCCCAAGGATGAGCAGCCCTATTATAGCAGATATTGCTGCCGCAATGAGCACGGCTCCGGCAGCAACATCCTTCGCCACTTTTGCTACCGGATGAATGTCCGGGCTGGCGAGGTTAACTGCTTGTTCAACTGCTGTATTGATCATTTCAGCGCTAATAACTACTGCTATCGCTAGCAATATGATCGACCATTCCAGCGGCTTGATCGAAGCGACTAAACCTAAACAGCACGCGATCAAGCCGGCTATGGCATGAAACCTCATATGACTTTGCGTACGCAGCGCGAAGACGATCCCAGATATCGCAACTGCAATGCTATGGATAAATTTACGCATTAACGTGAAAGTCCTGCTTGCTTTAATATCGCTTCCTGCTTGGCGGTCATTTCTGCTTCCGACCTTTCATCCTGATGGTCGTAGCCGATAAGATGCAGAAATCCATGTACGAACAAAAAGCCGATTTCGCGCTCCAAAGAATGACCGTATTCCTCGCTTTGCGCCTTTGCTGTATCGACACTAATGATGATATCTCCGAGCATGCCGGAAATCGGATCGGTCTCATCCTCGCTCTCTACCTCAAAGATGATGCCAAGCTCGTCCTTGCCGTCTTCCTGCATAGCGAATGACAAAACGTCTGTTGGACGGTCAATACCCCGATATTCGAGGTTAAGCTGGTGAATCTCCTCGTCATTTGTAAATGTCAGCGATACCTCGCCATCGGCAATGCCTTCCGCTTCTCCCGCCAGCTGCAGCAGCTGCTCTAATTTTGCGATCCAATTCTCAGGTATTTCCAAACTTTGCTGCTCATTGCTCCAGTCAAGTTGCAAGCTCATGCCAAACGCTCCTTTGTTTTCACATCATCCGGATATTCGATACGTGAATGGAAGATGCCAATTACGCTCTCTTTAAGCGATTGCGCAATTTTGTCAAGCTCCTTCAACGTCAAATCGCATTCATTGTACTGATTGTCATCCAGCCGGCTCTTTATGATTTTGTGAATCATCGCCTCTACTTGCTCCACAGTCGGATTACGCAAGCTGCGCACCGCCGCCTCTACACAGTCGGCTATTCCGACGACTGCAGCTTCCTTGGACTGCGCCTTCGGCCCTGGATAACGGAAATCATCCTCTGTGAAAGCAGGCTCAATACCCTGCTCCTCTGCCTGCTTAACCGCCTTGTAATAAAAGAACTTAAGCGAGGTTGTCCCATGATGCTGCTCGGCAATATCCCGAATCGGCTTCGGTATATTATGCCCCTTAAGCATGTCGACTCCATCCCTTGCATGCGCCACAATGATTGATTTACTAAGCTTCGGATCGATCGTGTCATGTGGATTTTCGATATTCGTCTGATTTTCGATAAAGTAGTTAGGCCGTTTTGTTTTCCCGATATCGTGATAAAACGAACCCACGCGGCAAAGCAGACCGTCGGCACCAATCGCTTCGGCTGCCGCCTCTGACAAATTGCCGACCATTACGCTGTGATGATAGGTTCCCGGCGTCTCCGTAAGCAGCTTTCGCAGCAGCGGATGGTTTGGGTTCGACAGCTCTACAAGCTTGAGAGCCGACAAAATGCCAAATGTAATTTCAAAGAACGGCATCAAACCGATAACGAGCACTGCTGTTATTAATCCGCTGGCAAAGGCGAAGGCTACGGAATAAATGAACGGCACGCGTTCCATCTGCTCTGACAGCAGCAAGATCGTAATGACGGACAACGAGCCGAACAAGCTAACCATGATGCCGGCCTTCAATATCGTGGACCGTTGACTCGCTCTGTGAATCGAGAAAAGGGCGGCAAACGATACAACAATAATGACGAAGCCGTATTGGAAGTCAAAAATTTGATGCTGGCCTGTATTTAATATAATACTTCCCATAACCGCAAATAATATCGAACTGATCATAGCCAAATGCATATCTAGCAGCAAAGTGATCAGCATCGTGCCGAGAGCGGCAGGAGCTAAATAGCCTGCATAGGGCGCTGTATCCGTCTGCGTCAACGAAATGATCTGGATCGTAACAATATTTATTAAGAAGATAAGCCAAAGCATCAGCAGTGATGCATTGTTGTATTTGGGCTTAATCCCGTTGATGCTCCCCGACTGATGCAAGTATGCATAAAGCACGACGATGAACATGACGGACATGATCAGAAGCCCGAGCTGTGGCCAGTAATTTTTCTTTTCCTGCAGCAGCGACGAATCAACTAGCAGCTTGTACAAATCAGGAGTGATCGTCTGACCGCGCTTCACGATCAATTCGCCTTCTTTTATGACGACCGGAGGCGTGTTTTGCTTCGCCTGCACCTTCGCCTCATCCGTCGCCGCTTTATCCATAAACTTATTCGGCATAATCGCGAATCTGGCTAGCTCCTGTACAATTTCCCGGCTTGTCCGGCTTGAAAGCGAGCTTGCGTTTACAAGCTCAGCGACCTGCGTCCGTGCGGTTTCCGCCTCGCGGAGCTGCTCGCCGGTCAGTTTACGCACAATATCCCGAGCTACGTTTCGCATCTCGGTTAAGGTTTCCGCTGATAAATTAGGCATTTTGTAAAAGGTTTCTTCCGGAATGGTGTATTGCTGCTCCTTGGCGACAAGCGCCATTTCCTCAAGCAGCGTATCATTATAGGTTCCTTTACCCATGTTCAGCTTGACAAAGTTATCGATGTATTCCGAATAACGCCCGGGAATTTCGTTGCGGTAAATATCGATTTTATTTTGTACAGTCACTTGATCATCCAAATTCAACTGCTCAATGCGGACAAAAATTTGTTCGACCAGCGACTCGTTGCGCAATGGCACGATTGAGAATATGACGTCGATCTTGTCAGCGGCATCTTCTTCCGCTTGCCTGGTCGCCTTCTCGTCTTTAATTTGGAAGGGCGCTTTAATGTCCTTCTCGCTTACGGCGCCCTCCTCAATATCGTACGTCTCGGGAACGAGATGCGGAGCTAAGCTGAAATAGAACAGCAGCACAAACATAAACAACAGCACCCAGCGAACGGCTGCACTCTGCTTCCAGCCCGCTGTTTTAGACGGCTGCAAGCTCCCCTGTTTTCCGGTCTGGTTTTGGTTCATGCAGCAGACATTCCTTTCTAGGCTTTGTTTTCAGCATCCCAGTTGTAGGCAACAATAATCTTTTGAACCAGAGAATGGCGTACAACATCCTGCTCAGTGAAAAGGATAATACCGATTTCCTCTATATCTTTCAAAATACGCTGCGCCTCGATCAAGCCAGAGTTTTTGCCACGGGGCAAATCGATTTGCGTAATGTCGCCTGTAATGACCATTTTCGAGCCGAAGCCCAGTCTAGTCAAAAACATTTTCATTTGCTCCGGCGTCGTGTTTTGCGCTTCATCCAAAATAATGAATGCATCGTCTAGCGTACGGCCGCGCATATATGCCAGAGGCGCAATCTCGATCATGCCGCGCTCAAGCGCTTTAACCGTTTGATCCGGTCCGAGCACCTCATGCAGCGCATCGTATAAGGGACGAAGGTAAGGATCTACCTTTTCCTGCAAATCGCCTGGCAAAAATCCGAGATTTTCTCCCGCTTCGACAGCAGGTCTCGTCAATATGATCCGTTTCACCGAGCCTTCCTTCAGCGCGGCTACGGCAAGCACGACTGCCAGGTAAGTTTTACCTGTTCCGGCAGGTCCGATCCCGAATACGATATCACGTTTGCGAATCGTCTTCACATAATGGCGCTGTCCGATCGTCTTTACCCGTATCGGCTTCCCGCGGTAGGTCGTCGTAATTTCTTTCTTAAACAAATCCAGCAGCTCTTCTGCCTGCATGGTTCTAGCAAGTTCAAGCGCATATGCCACATCTCTCTCGGATGGCTTATAGCCGCCGCGCACGAGCTGCAGCAGCACATTGTAAAGCTGATCCAGAGAATCCACCTCTTCGGCGGGACCTGAAATGACAATTTCCGCTTCACGCGATGTAATCGATGATTCAACCTGTGCTTGAATAAGGCGTAAGTAATTGTCCTGCGGTCCGAATACAGCCAATCCTTCCGCTGCGTTTCCGAGCGGTATTTTTACTACTTTCGTCTCAATTTGCAACAATCCTCATTCTCCCTGCATATGAACTAGTGGCATTTCTTTAACGATAGATTGCTCGACCTCAAATAGAACTTTCATATAAACTTTACCATTGTCCGCCTTTTCATGCAAAACAATTTCGTCCCTGATCACCGCATCACTGCCTGCTTTGATAAGCACCTCGGCTTTTGCCTGCAGAATGCCCGTGCTCTTCGCCTCCTCTTCCGTCAGCGTCCGGTCCTCCATCCGAGTCTCCATTACGGTCTCCTTCATCCTGCCGATAGGCAGCGACCAATTGCGCCACGAGGCCTTCTCCTCATGACGGATTGCTTCGGAGGAGCTGTATGGATTGTCCCCGTACCCGCTGACTTGAAGCGCTCTTGAGCCGATAACGGCGAACCACTTTGTCTTCTTCTCACCGGTGTATACTTTAACATGCTGAACCAGCGGTGAAGATATTTCAAACTCATACCAGACAAGACCTCGAACTTTGCCTTTGGCAACGACAGTTCGCGAAAATTCCTCTCCGCCGATTGTACCCGAGATCAACGTCTGGTCTTTTTTTACCCTCGTATTTTTTCTGACAACGGGCCGCCCCGCCTCGGCAATAATCTCAGTAACGACAGCATCTGCCGACGCGACCAGATGACGGGGCGTTTGCAAGGAAGCCTGTTCGGGAATGGTCGATTCAACCACTTGTATGATAACCTTCGTCCCCTTCTTCTCAACTCCGACCCAAGACGATCCCGGCAGCTTGCGCACGAGCTGCTTGGACAATATGTCGGCATCGGCGAGACGAAATGACCATTGCATAGGATATAAGCCTTCCTGTTTAGCAGCCAAACGAATTTGATCCTCTGTCAGCTTCACATTGCCTTGTACCTCTATGCTCCATACCAGAGAAGAAAGCATAAAGATCAATGCGAAGAACAATACGATTCCGCCTGCAAACAGCTTCCTGCGCTCCGCTTTCACGAGCAGGAAAGGCAGTCCCCAGCGCTTCGTGACATGAACCCGGCAGCCTGTCTCCTTTAAATACGGCCGAAGGCCAAAAAAGTCGCTAACCGACAGCTCGAACTCAAGCAAGCCACTACTTGTCCACTTAATGGAAGACAGCTGCAGACCGCCGGCAAGCGCCCGGTTGACAAGCTGCTCCGGTTGTCCTCCCCGTATGTGAACAGTAACCATACCCTTTAACCAATTTGCGCCTTGTCCGCTCAAACCGTTCCCCTCCATTTCATACAGCTTTTAGTAAACCAAACGTAAAACCATTTATTTCAAGGTATCAGTTGGATGTTCGAGATTTGACCCTCCACAAACACTTCCTCCGTCCAAATCGTACGAATGACAAGCGAGCTCCCCGTTACCTCCAGCTCTCCTTTGCTTAAAGCGAGCCGCAAACGCTCGCTGGAGAAATGGACGACGCCACGATGGTTTTCGATGTACAGCTGGCAATCCCCAATCATCGTAAGACGCGGCAAATCATATACGACATCATGCGGCATATCCAGTAGCTCTGCTGTCATTTTGCGAAATTTCTTTTTTATAAGGCGCATGGACGAATCTTTGCCTCCTTCAAGGTTTGTGGAGCAAACCTGCTGTGTAAGCAGAAGCTAAGCCTTGCGATAGCAAAGCAGAGGGGTGACGATTTTCATGTACTGTACCAAAATATGCGAACAGCTAGCTAAATATGAGATTATTCTAGCCCTCGAAGACCATCCGCCACAAAAAACAAAAAAACCGCCGAAGCAGCATGCTTCGGCGGTTCGTTCGTTATTTTCGATAAGGTCTCTTCGAGCGGGGCGGACCTAAAATTTCTGCCCAAATCACTGCTTTTCGCATATCATCAGCTTGAACGGAGGCTGCAATCGCGCTCTGGGCGCCTGGCTTTCGCCCTGCTGCGTCCGGCACCTTTGCCTTACCCGTTCCCGCCTTCTGGATCGCAAGCTCAAGAGACGGCATTTGAGGCGGCCCAGCAGGTGATTCAGTAACTCTGGATGCTTGAGCAGCATTCGCAGAGTACTGGCGCTCCTGCTCTGGACGTGTACGATAGGCGGGCTGACTTTCGGTACGCTCCGAAAGCGGCCGTTCTACGTTCGGATCCCTGTCGCTTGCTTGCGGAAATAACGTTCTCGGCAGCCCGCCTCCGCCAAAGTCCGGCATTCGTCCCGGTTTCTTCTTCGACCCTGCTTTGCCAAATAGAGAAGCCAATGCTCCGAAGATAATAACAACGATAAATATGTTGTTCATCAGAAATTCAATGATTCTCAAACTGCCTTCACCTCCATGGCGCAGTCACGCTAATTGCAATTATGAGTTGGAGCGCTTGACCTTAACGCCCGTCTTTGCTGTCCGTTTGGCCGTCCTGTTTGCCAATGGAGCTGCGCATTTGCGTATCAGCCTCGATGTTTTTCAGGTTCATATAGTCCATGACGCCGATTTTCCCGCTTCTGAGCGCCTCTGCCATAGCAAGCGGAACCTGTGATTCCGACTCGACAACGCGAGCTTCCATTTCAACGACTTTCGCTTTGTTTTCCTGCTCTTGGGCGACGGCCATCGCACGGCGCTCTTCCGCTTTCGCCTGCGCAATCTTCTTATCCGCTTCAGCCTGCTCCGTTTGCAGATGCGCGCCAATGTTTTTGCCTACGTCTACATCAGCGATATCGATCGATAAAATTTCAAACGCCGTACCAGCGTCAAGCCCTTTGCCGAGAACCGTGCGGGAAATCATATCTGGGTTTTCAAGCACGTCTTTATGGGAATTAGACGAACCGACCGTCGTAACGATACCTTCGCCAACGCGCGCGATGATCGTCTCCTCACCCGCGCCTCCGACGAGCCGGTCGATGTTTGCACGAACGGTTACGCGAGCCTTTACCTTCACTTCAATTCCGTCCTTCGCAACCGCGGCAACGATCGGTGTCTCGATGACACGCGGATTAACGCTCATTTGTACCGCTTGCAGCACGTCACGGCCAGCCAAATCGATGGCAGCCGCGCGTTCAAAAATAAGCGGAATGTTTGCACGCTGTGCAGCAATCAACGCATTTACGACGCGGTCAACGTTACCGCCAGCTAAGAAGTGACTTTCCAGCTGATTAATGTTAAGTCCAAGACCCGCTTTGGTCGCCTTAATTAGCGGATTGACGATTCTGCTCGGCACGACCCGGCGCAAGCGCATCGCGACAAGCGTAATAATACCTACTCTAACGCCAGATGCCAATGCGGAAATCCACAGCATAATCGGAAAGAAGCTTAAAAACACAGACAGCACGATAATAACGACGACTGCTAAAATTAAAAAGGAAACCAAAGGATCCATTTGACCCAACCTCCAAAAGTTATATTTTTGTAGTCTATTTCACAATCTCTTTGACTACAACCCAAGTGCCTTCCGCCTTGATGACCTTGACAGTACGATTCGTATCAACGAATTCGCCGGATGTGACCACATCAATGCGGTTATCGCCGATCAGAACGGTTCCTGCCGGACGAAGCGGTGTAATCGTAATCCCTTCCAGTCCAAGCATCGAGTCCTTAACATCAGCTGACAAGTAGCCTTGCTCCGTTGTCAGCTTATCGCGCAAAATGAATTTGTTCCATATCCCTCTTGTTTTGTTCATTCTCACGAATATGGCAATCAGAATGATTGCCGCAACCAGCGCAATGACAATCGAGATGAATGCCGTCATCGGATCGGATGCCGCCATTACGACTCCGCTTATTAACGACGCGCTGCCGAGAATGCCCAGAATGCCGAAGCTCGGAACGAATACCTCGATAATAAGCAAGGCAATACCAATTATAAAAAAGACGACCGATTCCATTCCGGCAAATCCGGCCACGTAATGACCGAAGAAATATAAGCCGAACGATAGTATGCCTACGATACCTGGCACTCCAAAGCCTGGAACAAGCATTTCGATCACGATGCCGGCAATACCTAGGATAAGCAGCACGGTCATTACGACCGGGTTCACGAGCCATCTGGCTGCGTTCTCAGCAAAGGATGGAGCCACCTCAATCTTTGTGCGGCCTTCTAAGCCCAGCCACTTAATCACTTCGTCAACGGATGCTGCCGTATGCTCGGAATAGCCAACTTTCTCGGCTTCACTCGCTGTCAAGGTAAGAATTTCGCCTTTCTGTTTGTCTCTGCCGATCTTATCCTTCAATTCCAAGGTCACATTGGGATCAACCATTGCTGCCGCGATGTTTTTATCACGGCCTTGCAATGCGGCTGATTCGCTCATCTCGGAAGTCCAGAACGAGACTACCTTCGGATTATTCACTAATGTGCCCGAGCCGTCGACGACTGCTGCGGCACCGATCGTGCTGCCTGGCTGCATCACGATGTCATCTGCATTTAATGCGATGTACGTGCCTGCCGATACCGCTTTCCCCTCGATAAACGCCGTTGTCGGAATGTTATTCTCACGTAAAAAATGACCGATATGCTCCGCGTTCACCACTTTTCCGCCAAGCGTATTTATTACAACAATCACATGCTCAGCTCTCGCTTCTCCAGCCTCTTCAAAGGCTCTCTCTAAAAAGGATTGAAGTCCCGACTCAACCGTTTGTTTCACGGGAATGACGTATACGGCCGGGCCGATATCGTTCACAGCCTTCGCTTGCTCCATTGGCACGCCGAACAAGCCTGCAAGCGTCACCAGAAATATTGCTGCGAGCAATACAATAGGAGCGGCGGACAATCTTCTTCGTCTTCGGTTCATGTGCAAGAAGGTTCCTCCTTTTTTAGTTTTGTACCCTTTTACGTAGAAGAAGCCAAAATGTTTCAATGATGGTTTTCAATATTATACCATTTGCACCTTTGACGAACAAAAAAACACCCCGGTTAAAGGGTGTTTTGTGAGTCCGAATGTTTAGTTAGTTAAGATGCTGCTGTACGAGCTGATTTACTAGTTTACCGTCAGCGCGACCTTTTGTTTTGGGCAAAAGGGCACTCATAACTTTTCCCATATCGGCTTTGGAAGAAGCACCGAGTTCATGGATGGTCTGCGTTACGATCTCTTGAATCTCTTCTTCAGTCAGCTGTTCGGGAAGGTATTGACTAATAATTTCAATTTCGACCTCAAGACCCGCTACTAAATCATCACGGCCGGCTTTTTTAAATTCTTGGAGGGAATCTTTACGTTGTTTGATTTCGCGACTCAATATATCAAGCACTTCTTTATCGTCCAGCGGACGCTTGAGATCGATTTCCAAGTTTTTCACTGACGCGCGCATCATACGAATTACGGAAAGCTTAAACTTGTCCTGATTCTTCATGGCTTGCTTCATTTCGTCGGTCAATCTTTCGCTCAGGTTCATTATGGAAGGATCCTCCTAAAACTTTCTCTTGCGCGCAGCCTCAGACTTCTTCTTGCGCTTTACACTTGGCTTTTCATAATGCTTGCGTTTTTTCACCTCAGCTAGAACTCCATCTTTAGCGATGGAACGTTTAAAGCGGCGAAGCGCAGCATCAATAGTTTCGTTTTTGCGAACTTTAGTTTCAGACACCAGTTTTCCCTCCCTCCGAAACAGACCGTCCAGAGCTATAACACGGTTTATCAAATTTCATTATAAGTCAAACCAAAAGGCAGTGTCAACTTTGGGTTTCTGCCTATAGCGAAGAAAGTTTTGTTCCCCCTAGCAAATGGATATGCAGGTGGTAAACAACCTGACCTCCGTCGGCATTTACATTGTTGACCAGACGATACCCGGACTCCGCAATACCTAGTTCTTTGGCAATGTGACGAGCTGCCGCGAACAGCTCGGCTACAACCTGCGCATCTTCATCCGTAACGTCGTTCATCGTAGGTATGTGTTTCTTCGGAATGATGAGAATATGTACCGGAGCAGCTGGCTGTATGTCGTGAAATGCGACAATTCTGTCGTTCTCGAAAACCTTCTTCGACGGAATCGCGCCTTCAATTATTTTGCAAAATATACAGTCCATATGATTCACCCCCTGTTCAATAACCTTCTCCTATCATAACGAATATTTCGGTGCTCGTCCAATCGAAAAAGCACGCAGCAAAGGAACACCGGACTTTCTAGGCAGCAAGCTTTGCCGGTTGTTCCAGCATCAATTGCTGAAGCTTCATTACAAGATCAATCCAATCGAGCCCGCTGGACAACCTTATAACGGCGCTGCGGTTATCGGCTATATTCGTATTAAAACCTTTCATAATACCGGACATCGCTTCAAACGAGCTTTTTAGCCCGAGAATATATGCACGCTCTGCTTCGTTCAACGGTCCTTCGTAGCGGCCGATGGTTTGCAAGCCATTCTCAACATCGTTTAAGTAAGATTTCGGTAAATTCGAATCCAATTTTTCAGGCTCGGCGGATATGCCTGCTGCTTCAGCTGTAAGCTCAGCCAAAGCGCGGCCGTTTGCCGTCAGCTTGCCTGCATCAAATTTCAATGCAAGCCGTTCCTCCATGCTTTTGCTTTGCAGCAAGGAATCAAGCTGCGGGATCATCTCTTCCAAAAATTGACGCGACTCTGAGGCTGCCGCGTAGATCCCTTGACCTTTTACAAAATTTTGTTCCTGTTTATGCTGTAAAAATTGCGAGTACAAAAACACGTTGCCGATTAAGCTGAACACGAGAATAACGAGTGTTATCGGCAGCGCGATTGTGCGTTTGCCTGTTTGCCGCTGTTCCAACTTCGCAGCCTCCTTTTTATACATTGTTCGTTTTCGTAAGCTGCACCGCTTGTCCGCCGTCAAAGAAAAAGACGTGACATTCATTCACTTTGCGCCCGAGCACAGATTCAATCGCTTCTGCGTACAGCTCAAGCTGAAAGCGATGCCGCTCTGCCGCTTCCGTCCATTGCTGCTTATAGATCCGATCCGTCTTGTAATCGAGCAATACGACGCCAGCTGAATCCTCGAACAGGCAATCGATAACGCCCTGTATGAATATCGGCTCCTGCGAAAGCGATCCGCTCGAGCCCGGATACACGCGGCTGGCCGGAAACATACAGCTAAACGGCACCTCTCTCCTCACCCAGCCTGCGAGCAGCAGCCGCTGCCCAAGCTCGCTAGTGAAAAATGCGGCGACTGCCGGCAAATCAATTGCTTGTGACTGCCTAACCGTTAATAGGCGTCGCTCGATCATGCCATCCAGCGTTTGCTTGAGCGCCGCTTCATCTACAGGCCCTGACAGCGAAACATGCTGCATTAGCAAGTGATTGACCGATCCCTTCTCTGCGGCGGTAAGCGACTTCTCCTCCATAAAGGCGGGACGCCGCAAACGGAAAGTATACGAAGCAGCAGGTACAGCGAAGGCATCCGCATAATGCTCAGAACCGGCTGCGTTATCCATCTGCTCCGCCAAAGGTACCGCGTCCTCCAGCGCTTCCGAATGCAGTCTTTTCATTTCCGTTACCGATGTTTTGGCCGCAAGCGCCGCTGCCGCCTGATGCGGATACTGCCACTCCAGGCGGGCGCGCAGCTGTTCGTCCTCCTCGATGTGCTCCAGAAGCGAAAGCGCGGCTACCGCCTGCAGCCTTTCCTCCTTGGCCGCATCATGCTGATCCGCAGCATCTGCGGCCGCAGCAGCCTCCGTACCGAACAAAGAGGCAGACACGATGTCTGCTTGCCACGGCGGAGCGTTGTCTTCAATCTGTTGTCTGTCTGCGATTTGCCTCGCCGCGAGCGGCCCAAGCCAATCGATAAAGGAGCGTGCGGCAGCGACCCGGAAATCCGGCATCCTGCCGTGCTCAGGGGCGGAAGCAAGCCAGCGCCTCAGCTTCGCTTCTGCATCCGATACCGTTGCCACCAGAAACATTTTCTCTTTCGGCCTAGTCAAGGCAACGTATAAAATACGCATTTCCTCGGCTAGCATCTCCTTGCGCATCGTTCGGCGAATCGCCAAATAAGGAAGCGTAGGGTAACTGATGCGGAGCGTCGGGTCGACAAAGCGGGGACCGAAGCCAAGCTCCTTATGCTTCAGGAACGCACTTCGCACATCCTGCTGATTGAACAACTTGCCTAAGCCGGCAACGAATACGACCGGAAACTCAAGGCCCTTACTTTTATGAATAGACATAATACGCACGACATCCTCTTGTTCACCGAGCGCTCTTGCCGTTCCTAAGTCGCCGCCGCTTTCGCGCATGCGCTCGATAAATCGCAAGAAACGGAACAAGCCGCGGAACGATGTCGCCTCGTATTGCCTTGCACGGTCATGCAGCGCCCGCAAATTGGCTTGCCGCTGCGTTCCGCCTGGCAAGCCGCCTACAAAATCATAATAGCCGGTCTCGCGGTAGATTTCCCAAAGCAAATTCGCGAGCGAACCCTGCCTTGCCTCCTCGCGCCAATGGTCCAAGCTGTCCAAAAACACCGATAGCTTCCTGCGGGTTTCATCATCGACAAATAAATCTCCAGCCGCATGCAGCACTGCGTCGTAATACGTTGATTTGGCCGATTGGATGCGGATGCGGGCAAGCTCCTCCGCATGAAGCCCAAATAATGGCGACCGCAGAGCAGCAGCCAGCGGAATATCCTGATACGGGTTATCGATGATGCGAAGCATTGATAGCATCGTCTCTACTTCCGTCGCGTCAAAGTACCCGCTGCTGAGCTCTGCGTAAGCCGGAATGCCGCTCCCCTGCAGCTCCTCGATAATAATCGGCGCCCACTGCTGCGTGGCGCGCAGCAAAATGACTACATCTCTCCACTGCATCCCGCGGGCCTCGCGCCGCTTCCCGTCATAGACCTGAAAGCCGCTGTCGATTAGCGACTTCAGCTGCTGCGCGATCCATCGCGCCTCAAGCTGCGCCGCCTTGAGCTCGGATGCCGACTCTCCCGGTACGGCGTTTTCCCCTTGCTCTCCATCCTCGGTTAATTCGGATGACTCCGTATTCTCGCTGGCTGCCGGTTCTTCCTCTTCCATATCGCCTCTGTTTAAAATGCCAAACTCGACAAGGCAGCGATCAGCCGGAACCGCTTCAGGATAGGATGCTCCGCATACGAGCTCTGCGCGCTCGTCATAGTCCATATCAGCAACATTCTCGCGCATAATGGCGCGAAACACAGCATTAACCCCATCGACTACTTCTGAACGGCTGCGGAAGTTTCGCGCCAAATCAATGCGTAAAGCTTTCGGCGCATCCGCGTCTAACCTTTTGTCCGCATCATGACGGGAAAGGTAAGCTTTATATTTTTGCAAAAACAGCTTCGGCTCGGCGAGCCGGAAGCCGTATATACTCTGTTTGACATCGCCAACCATAAAGCGGTTCCCTGTGCCTGTACGCTCGATTAAAGATACGATGGCCTCCTGCACCATATTCGTATCCTGATACTCATCCAATAGGATCTCATCGAATTGCTGCTGGAATTCAATGGCTGCTATCGAAGGAGACATACGATCCGGCGTAGATGCCGGATCACGCAATATTCGTAAGCAATAATGCTCCAGATCACCGAAATCAAGCAAGCCTTTCGCGCGTTTCGCCGCCTCGTAGCCTTGTCCAAACTCAATGACAAGCTCAGCAAGAGCCTGCATTAGCGGCGCTAACTCCTGAAGCTCCTCCAAAAACTGCGCGGCGGTCCGCCCAAACAGCTCCTCCGCAAGCGACGTTATCAGCTTCTTCGCTTGATCGCGCAGTTCTTTCGCCTGCTCCTGCAGCGACTTATCATATTCATCGCCGCGCATCGCCTTTAGCTTTCCGAATTGAATCGCTTGAAAGGACTCAATCCACGTTTCCCAGGGCATCGTGCGAATCATCTCCGCAAGACTGCTTATGAGCTGCAAGTCCTCATCGAAGGTTGCTGCATATGGCGCAGGTCCGGCCGGCTGCCGCGTCAGCTTCAGCGCTTGATGAAGGAGCGAGCCAGCACCATCCAAAGCTAGCTGAATGTCTCTCGTCAGACTGACAACCCATTCGCTGTTTTGCAGTGCTGTCACATCGGCAACATCAAAGGCTTCCGCCGTCTGCCGCAGCCAGTGCTCGGGCCAAGGATGGCTTTGCGCAAAATCGTACAATTGCTGAACAAGCCGGTATAGCGGCTCATCGCCGCGTTCGCCGCCATAACGGTCGGCTAACCGGAGGAAGGCGCCGTCGTCGCCAGCTCCTTCATACTTCTGCTCGAACAGCTGATCGAGCACATCGAGTCTCATAAGCTCGCTCTCTGTCTCATTCGCGATCCGAAAGCCCGGATCGAGCCCGATAAGCGGATAATAACGCCTAATGACATCCAGGCAAAAAGAGTGCAGCGTCGTAATGGATGCCCGGTTCATCAATGCCAACTGACGGCGCAAATGCTCGGAATCCGGCTGACGCTCCAGCTCAAGCTCCAGTGCGAGCCGGATCCGATCCTTCATCTCAGCTGCGGCGGCTTTTGTAAAGGTCGCCACGAGCAGGCGATCGACGTCGGTGTGAGCCGATATTTTACGAATAATTCGTTCTACGAGGACTGCCGTTTTACCGGAGCCAGCCGCAGCAGCTACGAGGATGTTCGAGCCGCTTGTTACGATGGCGTCCCACTGATCATCGGTCCATGTGCTATTTTCCGGCTTCGGGGAATCCTTTGCAGTGTGCATCATCCATTACTCCCTCTCCAGCTGCTGCCATATGTCTTCCTTAGAAGGCTTGCTCAGCTTCCTATACTCATTTCCTTCGAACAGCGTATCGAACTGACAGACCGCTTTGTAATCGCAATATTGACACGGCGTCTTCGTTCCCAGGCGATAAGGCTCTATGGATACCTCGCCCGCCAGAATCGAGCTTCCGATCCGGCTAATCGTAGTTCTGACGCTGTGTCTCAGTACATCCCACTGTTCATTCGTGACGACCGAAGAACTGCTGTAAAAGCTTCCGTCACGTTTAAGGGCAACAGGAAGCAGCTCCGAATAACCGGTTTCCAATTCATCGTCCATAAGCCTTACCGTTACCGGATCGGCGGTTACGAGTCCGCGCATTTTGTAACGCTTCAGCAGCCGTCCGTTCACCTCGGAAGGACTTATGCTGTTGGTCAGCGCGAGCAGCGGATTATGAACATGAAAATAAAGAACGCCGGAAGGAGATGCCGGCTGTCCCAGCCATGCGGGAGCATGCGTAACGAGTACGTCGAGATAGGTCAGCATTTGCAGCGAGAGCCCGTATGCAACCTCCTCAAGCCGCAGCTGAGTTGAGCTCGATTTGTAATCGAGCACTCGCAGCAGCAGCCCCTCCTCCGTCTCCGCTGCATCGACGCGGTCAATTCTTCCGATAATCTCCATTTCCCCGCCGTCCTCAAGCGGAATGCGCAGGGATGGCAGCGTGCCGTCCGGACCAAAACCGACTTCTGTCCCGACAGGGTGAAACTGTGCTCTTCGCGCGTGCTCACCCAGCATAAGCGCTGCTTGTCCGACAATCTCCTTCAGCTTTCGGGCGATATATTGAAAGCGGCTGCTGCTCAATAAAATTTGAGATTGCAGCTTAGGAGCCAGCTCGTCCACCGTTTGCGAGGCGATGGCCTTCAGCTCCCCTTCCGGCACCTGACCCCAGCGCCCGCCTAGCCCAGTTGCTATTCGGCTCAAAGCCGCATGGAACAGCTGTCCCACATCGGGAGCGTCCAATCGGTAAAGCTTTCTCTCCCTCAGCCTTAGCCCGTGGATCGCAAAATGCTGGAACGGACAGGATACGAACCGCTCCATACGCGATACGCTGACTTGTAAACGCGCGCCATACAGCTGCCTTGCCGTATCTTTAGACAGAAATTGCTCCAGGTTCACATAAGTCAAAGAGCCCGTTAAACGCTGCAGCTTATGCTGCCATTCCGGCCTTACAGCAAACCAATTGTACATATCCCACCAAAAAGGGGCGATTGCCTCTCCCTGCTGCCATTTTCGAATAGCCGCAATCAAATAAGAGAGCGTTCGCTGCGGCTCATAAACGAACATCCTCTGCTCCAAGACCGGCAAGCTTGGCGATGGCTCAGCCGCAACGCTTTGAACCGGAATGCCGGGAAAGAGCTGGCGGACATGCCTTACAATCTCAGACGGAAGCAAGCTTTTCCCTTCTTCATCCGCCTGGGCCCAGCTTAGCCACAGATGCCTGCTTGGCGTGGTCAAAGCGTTATAGATCATGAAGCGCTCATCGAGCAGGCGGCGCCGTACCCCTGGTGCCATAGCAATTCCATCCTCTGCGAGCCGTTCACGTTCCGGCTCGGTAAGAATGCCGTCCTCCTTCACGCGCATCGGCATGATGCCGTCATTGGCTCCAAGCACGTAACATACCTGTATATGCCCGGACCTGGTCCTGTCCATGCTCCCGATCAGCACTTGATCCAGCGCCGGCGGAACAGCGGCAAGCTTCAAGCTGTCGAGCCCGGCTTCGACCATGCCCCCGAACAGCTCTGGCGATACCGTTTGCTGCCCTGCCAGCTCAACCAATTGGTCCAGCAGCTGCATTACGCTGTCCCACAGCTGCCGGTGACTTCTGGCGCGCTGCGTCCTGCCTGCCTGCGTGTCCTGAATGCCCCAGCGCTCCAAACGATCAGCTGCGTCCGATTGATCCAGCAGGCGATATAACGCTTCGCACATCTCTTGGACGTTGTTCGCTTTCTTAAGCGCTTCGCCGAAGCGGCGGAGCGGCGGTACGACAGCTTCTCTTGCGGCAAGCACGATATCAAGCTCCCGCTGCGCCTTGTCGCTTATTTTCGTCTCCATCTCCGCATCGTCTTCGAGCGAGACGGGAACTAACGGAAGCCAGCGCTTCTTATCGAGCCATTTCCATCCGTCAATGCCTGCCGCCAGCGCGAAATTTTCCAGCATATCGAACCATTCCCGCAGCAGGCTGCCATCCATCGGGAACAGCATTTCCGTTTTGACACAGCGGAACACCGCATCATACCGCCAACCGAACAGAACCGTTTCAAGTGCGGACCGGATAAATTCAACTAGCGGGTGATGGACAGCCTTCTCTTTCTGATCGACAAAATAAGGGATGCCGTAATCGGCAAACACAAGCCCAATATAGTCGGTATAATCCTCGCTATTGCGAACCATAACGGCGATATCCCGCCAGCGGAGCTCCTCCTGCTGCGCCCTGCGGACGATATCGCGCGCGACAGCTTCAACCTCTGCGCGGCGGTTCGCGGCGGCATGCAGCGACACCCCGCAGCGCGAATCCTCAGGCTCAAGCATTGCTCTGTCCGCGATCAGCATCGGAACCCGCTCGCTATAGTGGCTCTCAAGATGGGAAAGCATCGGGTTGTTTCGAAAGCGGACCGGCGGTGCAGTTCCGAGTATCGCAGGCGCAGCAACGTTTACATCGTATTTGACGGCAAGCTCCATCAGCTTGTTGTACGTTTCTGCAGTCGGATGAAACAGCTCGAGCTCATGCGGCAGTTCTCCTAATTCGTAGGGCCGGTTAAGCGTCAGTGTGACTGTCACCTGCGCCGAAGAGGCCATTAACGCCCCTAATGCCTCATATTCAGTCGGCGTAAAGCCATAGAAGCCATCGACCCATATTTGCGCGCCTTGCATCGCCGGAGCATCCGGGAACCCTTTTTGCAAATAACGCAAATAATCCTCGGCGTCGATGTACATGCCCGCGAGTTCCTGCTCCATCTGACTATAAATAAGCTGTAAATCATGCAGCTTGCGCCTCAGCAATGTAGAGTGGCCCGCTCCTGTCTCCGCAGCTTCCTGCTTGTCCTGCAGCTGCTCCGAATCCATTCCGTACCGCTTCCACTCCGTTAACAGCTCCGCAAGTCTATCAATGAAACCTGGCTGCTCTGCCCCGCTCTGAAACAGCTCCAGCTGCGGGCCCAGCCGATGAACGATCTTATAGAGAAGCATATGTTTCCCCGTATCCCCGATCGGAACGAGCGCCGTACCGCCTGTCTCCTGCATAACCCGGAAGGCCAGACGCCTGAAACTAAGCGCCTGTGCCCTGATCGTACCGTTTAATCCGCCGTTCTGAAGCAAAGCATACTCGGTCTGAAAGGTAGCCTGCTCCGGTACGAGCATGACCAGCGGCGGCCCATCCGGTTGAACACGCAGCTGCTCCCTTATTTCATTCAAGCAATAGGATGTTTTTCCGGTTCCCGAACGCCCAATGACAAAGCGAAGCGACATGTGCAACTCTCCCGTCTTTTCGTTAAATCGCGACTATTTGCTTCTTACTTCAAAAATCGCGAATTTCAAGTAATGGCCTTCGTTTACGCCAAGCAGCTGAGGATGATCCTTGCCCGCAGCGCGCCATTCGACTAAACGGAGCAGCTTGCCGGCATCCGCAGCCGCGTCTTGAATCGTCTCCAGAAACAATTCAGGCCGCATATGATACGAGCAGCTTGCCGTTACAAGGTAACCTCCCTCATTGACTAGCTTTAATCCCTGCAAATTAATATCTTTATAGCCGCGGCATGCGCCCGGTACTGCGCTCTTCGTCTTGGCAAAGGCCGGCGGATCAAGAATGACGACATCCCATGTGCGTCCCGTCGTGCTCTCCAGTTTTTTGGAGGTGTCGACGCCGCCAAGGCCGCGCTGCTTTCGCTCATCTATGCCCTTTACCTGCGTGCGCAAATAATCGAAGGCGTCAGCAACAACAAATTCGACCCGGTCTGAAAAACCGTTGCGCAGGGTGTTGCGCTTCGCAGTTGCAATGGCGTGCTCCGAGACATCGAGGCAGGTAACCTTCTTGGCGCCGTATTTGCATGCATGCAGTGTAAAGCTGCCTGTATGAGCAAAGCATTCGAGCACGGTTGCGCCATCCCAGTACGGGAAGGTTACGATTTTTCCGTTCGCATTAACCGGTACGAGGTTCGCGGAATCCGCTGCCTTGTACGCGGTATTTCCTGTCATAGCAGAGCCTGACTCCGCTGCTTCGCGATCTGCCAGGTGAATGCCGCTGCGGCCGCCCCAGCCGGTCATAAGCGGCGCAATTGCCGCGCGATTTTCGCGTTGATCGAAAAAATAGCCGGTTTTCTGGCCTTCTACGATATCAACCTCCAGCTTTAATCCGTTTTCCTCGATTACGAGAATAGACGGGCAGTCGCCATAAAGCGCGCCGGTTCGCTCCTCTAAGCCTTCCAGCACACGAACGCCAACGTCGCTGCGCTCATAAATGCCCTGCGGCTGAAATACGTCAATTAGCGCTTCGAGCAGCGCCTCCCTTCTCACGTCCATCCCAAGCGTTAAAAGCTGCAGCACCAGCACGTTATTGAAACGGTCGACGACGAGTCCGGGCAGGAAATCCGCCTCTCCGTAAACAAGGCGGCAATCGGCGTCTTTAACAAAGCGCCGGCGATGCTCCTGGCATTGACGAAGCCGATCACGGAAAAAGTCTGCATCCATTGCGGCAATGGGCTCGTACGAAACCACTCTTACCGTAATTTGCGATTTCGGATTCCAATAGCCCGTTGCCAAATAACGTCCTTGATGAGTTACGATATCTACCAAATCACCTGGCTGCGCTTCACCCTCCAGCCGGTCGATTTCGGTTGCATAGACCCAAGGATGTCCTTGCTCCAGCCTTTTCTTTCTAGCCTTTTGAAGATATATTTTTGGATTGCTCACGTTTTTCTCTCTTCCCTTCCTTTAACTTGCTTGTCATGCTTGTCTTATTTGCGGCATATGTATACTTACGAAACGAACCGCTCATTAACGAATAAGGAGACCGTCCAATGGTTCATACGATTCTCATTCCAATGCTGCTCGGCTTCGCTGTTTTCATGTGCGGCATGAAGCTGATGGAGCTTGCGCTGCATCGATTGGCGGGTCCCTATCTGACCCGTATTTTGGAGCGTTCAACCAGAGCGCCTATCCACGGGCTGGCAATCGGTACGGTTACGACAGCATTTCTGCAAAGCAGCACAGCCGTAACGGTTATTGCCATCGGAATGGTCAATGCCGGTTTACTGACATTTCCGCGCACGTTAGGAATCATACTCGGCACAAATATCGGCACCTGTATAACGACAGAGCTCATCGGTTTAAATTTAAATAAGCTTGCCGTTCCTCTGCTCATCGTATCGGTAGGATTATGGCTGCCTACTGCATTACTTGGCGAAATGCGTCTTTTCCCGGCCGTGCGCGGCGCACGCTGGCTTGATACGCTTCGTTCTTCCTCGGTTGTGCTGTGCGGCTTCGCTTTGCTCCTGACCGGTATGACCATGATGCAGGGAGTAGGTTCTGCTGTGCAGGAGAGCCCGATGTTCAGCTGGTTTCTAGACAAAGCAGACGACAGCCTGTGGTGGGGACTTGCGGCAGGCGCTGTTCTTACTGCCGCAGTTCACAGCAGCGCTGCCGTTATCGGCATCATTATGGGATTCGTATCCATCGGCGCCATGCCGATCGAGCTTGGAATTGCCGTCGTGCTCGGAGCGAATATCGGCACCTGCGCCACCGCTTTGCTGGCCTCAATTGGCGGAACGAAAGCCGGTCAATATGTCGCATGGTCCCATGTCGTTTTGAACGCAGGAGGGGCATTGCTGTTTATGCCGTTCATCGGTGAGCTGACGACGTTATCGGAGTGGATCTCCGCGTCTGCTTCCGGCCAAATTGCCCATACGCAAACGATTTTCAACATTTTAAGCTCGCTGCTTGCTCTGCCCTTCTGCTACCTCCGGACGTTCCGGAAGCTGGATCCTGTCACTTAGCAGACCTATTCCGTTGGCAGCCCTAACAACTGAAATGCTCCTGCAACGATGCGGTGGTTGTTATCGTATCCAGACTGCTTCTGGCGCTTCCATGCCTCCTGCGGATCAAACCAATCGACGCCGCGGATTTCTTCCACCTGTGCCTGCAAGGAGCCGCCCACTGCTTCTACCAAATAATAGTGAACCTCTTTATCTACCGTTCCTAATGATTCATGCTCATATTTATATTTAATTTGGTCAATCGGAGCAATGATGACCCCTTCAAGACCTGTCTCTTCGACAATTTCCCGCAAAGCGGTTTGTTCGATCGTTTCGCCGGCCTCCATTTTCCCTTTTGGCAGCGATACTTTTCCATAACGATCCTGAATGAGCTGAATTTGCAGCTTTCCTTCCTCCGTCCGGCGATAAACGACACCGCCTGCTGAAATTTCCTTCATGTCCGTTTCCCCCTTGCAGCGTTAATTGTTAGTATATGCAGCAAAGGATTCCTCCATCTTTTCCGTAAAAGGAATCGATCAGCAAAGGAATCCCCGCAATGGTTAAGCTTTTAACTATGCTCTAATCGCTTCTGGACGCTGGTGCGTGAAGCTGTTAAGCTCCGTTCCGCTTCCTTCAGCAGACAGCTCATCGAGTACGCGAACGAGCTTGCCATGGCATTCATTGACGCCCGCTTCTGTAATTTTGACGCGGCATAGCTTGCCGATCAAGGATTCCGGGCCGTTGAACACCACTTGAATGTAGTTGTCCGTGTAACCCATAACGAGTCCCGTTCCCGGCGCGCCTTTATAGTCGCGCTCTGGTATGACATCAAGCACTTGGCCTACGTACTGCTCCGCATACGCCAGCTGCATCTTCTCGGACAAGTCGATCAGCTTGTGGACGCGCTCATTCTTCACCTCTTCGTCTACCTGCTCATCCATCCGGGCGGCAGGCGTGCCTGTACGTTTCGAATAAGGGAAGACGTGCATTTCGGCAAATTTCAATTCTTCCATGAAGCGGAAGCCATTCTCGAACATTTCTTCCGTTTCACCCGGGAAACCAACGATTACGTCTGTCGTGATCGCGACGCCAGGCATAGCCTCATGCAGCCTTTTAATTTTTGCAGCAAATTCTGCAGTCGTATATTTGCGCCGCATCCGTTTCAGCACAGCGTCCTCGCCTGCTTGAAGCGGAATATGCAGGTGGCGGCACATTTTGCTGGAACGGTTCAGCACATCGATCATTGCATCGTCGATTTGACTCGCTTCGATGGAGCTAATCCGAATTCGCTCTAAGCCTTCCACCTTATCCAAATCCCACAGCAAGCTCGTAAGATTGTAATTTTCCATATCATCGCCGTAGCCGCCGGTATGAATGCCCGTCAACACAATTTCTTTATAGCCTGAGGCTACCAGCTGCTTTGCCTGCTCCAAGACGCTCTGCGGAGCGCGGCTGCGGGAAAGCCCGCGCGACCAAGGAATGATGCAAAACGTACAGAAATTGTTGCAGCCCTCTTGAATTTTCAAAAAAGCGCGCGTCCGCTCGTTGAAGTCAGGTACATCGAGCTCTTCGAAGTCGCGTGTTTTCATAATATTGCGCACGGCGTTTACCGGCTTGCGGTCGCCTTGAATTTGATTGACAAAGGTCATGATCTTCTCACGGTCTTGTGTGCCGATGACGAGATCAACGCCTTCAATGGCCATAATTTCTGCCGGAGACGTCTGAGCGTAACATCCTGTCACAGCAATCACCGCGTCCGGATTGCGGCGCACGGCCCGCCTAATAATTTGACGGCTCTTCTTATCTCCTGTATTCGTTACGGTACAGGTGTTAATTAAGTAAACGTCTGCTGTCGACTCGAAATCGACCTGCTCGTAGCCTTCGTTTTTGAATAGCTGCCATATCGCTTCTGTATCATAGAAGTTAACTTTGCAGCCCAGCGTGTAAAATGCGACTGTTGGCATCGTTGTTACGCTCCTCCCATTTCTCCGGATTCATATAATAAGCAGGTTAAACCTACGATACCCGCTGTTTCTGTTCGCAATATCCGTCTGCCTAAACCGACTAGCACGGCACCTGCCGCTTCTGCTTCAGCCGCTTCGCGGTCTGTGAAGCCGCCCTCCGAGCCGACAATGAGCAGCACGTTCGGCGTGCTGACCGCAGCCGAATTTTCAAGCCAATCGCGTATCGCCAAGCGGACGCCTCTGCCATGGGCCGCATGCCCTTCGCGCTCATAGCAAAACAACACTAAATCATATGAGCCGAAAGACTGGATAAGCTCTCGCCAGCTTTGCACCGGCTCAATGCTCGGAATGCGGTTGCGATGCGCCTGCTCGGCTGCTTCCTTCGCTATTTTGTTCCAGCGGTCGATCCGCTTCGCTTCCTTCTTCGCATCGTACTGCACAACCATGCGTTCGGATTGAAAAGGTACGAAAGCATAAGCTCCGATCTCCGTCCCTTTCTGTATAACCAGCTCCATCTTATCGCTCTTCGGCAAGCTTTGCGCGATCGTAATGTCCCAGCTTGGCTCGCTATCCGAGCTTAGCATCTCGACGATTTGAGCCTTAATAAACATCGGAGAAGCTTCTATTACCGTAACTAGCGCCGTGCGCGACTGTCCGTCGCTAACGATAAACTTATCGCCCGGCTTCGTTCGCATGACCCGGACCGCATGATGCGCATCCTCGCCTGTAATGCGGATTTCGGAGATGCCAAACTGCTCCGCCGCTACAAAATATCGTTGCATCGTTGTTGCCAACCACCCTTAAACAAATTCCATCCTTCATAATAGCATGTTTGCCTTTTAGAAATCTATCAGAAACCGTTGCCAGTCGAGTGCTGATTGTTTCTCTGCAGGATCCTATCAACCATTAGAAGAAAATCTGGTAAACCCATGCAAAAGTGTTATTCATTAAATCTGCGGCTAGACCCGTTATCGGATCCAACGTTACTTTTCGAAGCTGCGGAATAAATACAATGAGCATAAATATGAACATCCCCCACTGCACATTCTGATCCAATTTGTAACGAATCTTAAGCGGCAAAAGATCCGCAATGATCCGGTATCCGTCAAGCGGCGGAAGCGGAATGAGATTAAAGATAAACAGAAAAAAATTATACCAAATGAAATAATCAAAAAAACGGTCAATTGCCGCGCCAACGCCTATAGATGCGCCGTCCCTTACTCCTGAGGCCATAAGCGCGACATATACAATAATTCCTATTATCCCAAGCAGCAAATTGCTGAGCGGCCCGGCAAACGTTACGATAATGCTCATGATTCTCGGGCTGCTGAATTTGCTCGGTGTGACCGGCACGGGCTTCGCCCATCCAAAGCCTGCGATCAGAATCAGCAGCGTTCCCAGAATATCTAAGTGAACACGCGGATTTAGAGTCACACGCCCGGCATTATAAGCCGTATCGTCTCCGAACTTATAGGCGCTGTAGGCATGAGCGAACTCATGCACTGTGAATGCAATAATTAAGGCTAAAACAATAAATGGCAAATCCTCAAGCGGAAACCTGATAAAGCTCTGCAAGTCCATTAAACCACCTGCGGCTTTCTCGCAATGAATGCGATCCATTCCTCATCGCGGCGCTTCTCGACTATTTCAAAGCCGGAACGAATCAATCCTTGTTCCACATCGTTCTCTTTGTTTTTGTAAATCCCGGAAGCAATGTAAATTCCGTTCGGCTTCAATGCAGCGTACACATCGTCCACGAACAGCAGGATGATTTCGGCCAAAATATTAGCTACAACGAGATCCACCGGTACCGTAACCGCAGTCGCTAAAGCGCCTGAAGCATTTGCTTCTCCTGCCGGGTTTTCTTTGATTACACCGAGCAAGTCGCTTAGGCGTACTTCGATTTGCTGCGAAAGATCATTAAGCTTTACGTTCTCGGCCGCACTGGATACGGCAATCGGATCTAGGTCAAGCGCAAGCACGCTCTTCGCGCCTAGACGGCAAGCGCCGATAGCGAGTATGCCCGAGCCGGTGCCCACGTCGATTATTTCTTCGCCGCCGCGAATGACAGACTCAAGCGTCTGCAGGCAAAGCGCTGTTGTAGGATGCGTGCCCGTTCCGAATGCCATCCCGGGATCCAGCTCAATGATACGCTCATTCGGACCAGCCTCATATTGTTCCCATGTCGGCTTGATCGTTAACGTATCCGAGATACGGAGCGGCTTGAAATATTGCTTCCACGCCGTAGCCCAATCCTCGTCATCTACTTCAAGCACCGAATATTGTACGTTTCCGGGATCGATATCAAATTCGCGAAGCTCCTCGACACGCGGACGAATAGCAGCAATTAGCGCATCCATGTCCGTGTCTTCCCCAAAATAGCCCTTAATGATAGCTTGGCCTTCCGGAATATCGTTAAGCGGAAGCTCATACCATTGTCCAAGCGACGTATCGCGCTGCTTGTTAAGTGTACCCGATTCTTCAATGGATACGCCTCCTGCTCCCCATTCATGCAAAAAATTAGATATCATCTCCTGCGCCTCTTCGGTCGTTGAGATCGTGAGTTCTTGCCATTTCATATGTATTATCCTCCAATGCCAATCGTAAACGGCTATCGTCGGCCACACGGCCAGACAAACGTTTCGCTATAAAAACCTAACATCTATTGTACACCAGAGTAGTGCCTTTGCACAAAAAAATGAACCGATAAAGCTTTATTTTCTATTTATCATTACAAAAAGAGAGTCTGCAGGCACATAGCCTGCAGACCCTCCTTATTAAGTAACCGTCGTATTCACATTTCCGCCTATTTGCTGGATCAGATGGAGCGCTCGTTCAGCGACGGATTCATCTACGGTAGCGGTCAGCAATCCGCTATCGAGCATTCCGTTCACTTCAACCGCGCGCAGCGCTTGGAGCTTATGCCAAGCCTCCTGGGCAGCGCCCTCGCCCTCGAACTTTGCTTGAATTTCGATTTGACTCATTATTCCTGCTCGTTGCGCTGGTCAGCTGCTGCTGCACGCTGCGCGGCTATGCGGTCAGCTTCGTCTGCAAGCTCTTCGGAAAATTCTACATCCTCATTTTTTCCTATGGGTAAGTTACCAAAGTTTTGTTTTTCCAAACTGTTTTTGTCTTCCATTGTTAAATTCCCTCCGGTTGTTTGTAGATGTATGGTTTTCCTACCCGAATAGAATATGATTTTCCGCCAAAATCTATACAGTCATGAAAAGAAAAAAAGACGTGCCGGGTTATTCACCGCGGAACGCCTTTTTCATTTTGTCAAAAATAGATTCATGGTGCTCAGGATCATTGGCTGCGGCATCGCCGCTCAGCCCGCCAAACTGGCGCAGCAGTTCCTTCTGATCATCAGTCAAGCTTGTTGGCGTTACGATGGTAACCTTCACATGCTGATCGCCTTGACCGTAACCGCGCAATTTAGGCACGCCCTTGCCTTTAAGCCTAAAGTAAGTGCCGGTTTGAGTGCCTGACGGCACCTTCAGCTTCACCTTTTCGGTTAGCGTAGGAATCTCAATCTCATCCCCAAGCGCTGCCTGAACAAAAGTAAGCGGAACCTCGCAATAAATATCGTCGCCTTCGCGTTCGAAAAACTCATGCGATTTCACACGAATGACGATGTACAAATCGCCTGCAGGACCGCCGCGAAGCCCGCCTTCGCCTTCGCCTGACATTCTGATTTGCGCGCCGTCATCAACACCGGCAGGTATTCGGATATTGATTTTGCGTTGACGCTTCACTTTGCCTGCGCCGTGACAAGTTGTACATTTGTGTTTAATTACGCGGCCTGTGCCGCTGCAATTCGTACAAGCACGACGGTTGACCATGCGCCCGAACGGCGTATTTTGCACAACCTCTTGCTGTCCGCTGCCCTTACATACCGAACAAGCTTCCGGCTTCGTTCCCGGTTTTGCTCCGTCACCATGACAGGTATCGCATGTCTCTGTGCGCGGAATCGTTATTTCAGTTTCTTTGCCGAATACCGCTTCCTTAAATTCGACAGTCATCGTATACTGCAGATCATTGCCGCGCTGCGGCGCATTTGGATCGCGGCGACCGCCGCCGCCACCGAAAAACATATCGAAAATATCGCCGAAGCCGCCGCCGAAATCTGCGCCGCCGCCGCCCATTCCCTGATTCGGATCAACATGGCCGAACCGGTCATACGTTGAGCGTTTGCTGTCATCGCTCAGTACGTCATATGCTTCCTTTACTTCCTTGAATTTCGACTCCGCATCCGCAGCCTTGTTCACATCGGGATGATATTGACGGGCTAGCTTACGGTATGATTTTTTAATTTCATCTTCCGATGCATCCTTGCCAACACCAAGCACCTCATAATAATCTCGTTTGCTTGCCACCTGTTCTCACCTCCGCTATCTATCATATGATTCCATGTGCTATTGCGCACGAAAGGAGGTCAAAGCCAGGTAGCGCCTGTCTTTGACCTCTTGCCCGCTACACTTTATTTATTATCGTCAACAACTTCGTAATCAGCATCTACAACGTTGTCTTTTCCTTTTGCCGCGCCTGCTTCCGGCGCTGCGCCTTCAGCTGCTTGCGCCGCTTGCTCATACAGCTTAACCGAAAGCTGTTGAACGATTTCTGTCAGCTCAGCTGCTGCTGCATTAATTTGCTCAAGATCGTCAGTTGCAAGCGCTGCAGTCACTTTCTCTTTCGCTGCGTTTGCTTTTTCGATTTCGGCAGCATCTACTTTATCGCCAAGATCTTTGATCGTTTTATCAACGGAGTAGACCAATTGGTCAGCGCTGTTTTTGGCTTCAACAAGATCGCGGCGTTTGCGGTCTTCCTCAGCGTTCAGCTCAGCGTCCTTCATCATTTGATTAATTTCATCTTCGCTCAAGCCGCTGGAAGAAGTAATCGTAATTTTTTGGCTTTTGCCTGTGCCTTTGTCCAAGGCGGATACGTTAACGATACCGTTCGCATCGATATCGAAAGTAACTTCGATTTGCGGTACGCCGCGCGGCGCAAGAGGAATATCGTTCAATGTGAAGCGGCCAAGCGTTTTGTTGCCTGCAGCCATCGAGCGCTCGCCTTGCAGGACGTGAATTTCAACGCCCGGCTGATTGTCGGCATAAGTGGAGTACACTTGTGACTTGCTCGTAGGAATCGTCGTGTTGCGGTCGATCATTTTTGTGAACACGCCGCCTGCTGTCTCGATACCGAGGGACAATGGCGTTACGTCCAGCAATACAACGTCTTTCACGTCGCCAGTCAATACGCCCGCTTGTACGGCTGCGCCTAGTGCAACTACCTCATCCGGGTTAACGCCTTTATGCGGTTCTTTGCCGATCAATTTTTTAACGGCTTCTTGTACAGCAGGAATACGAGTCGATCCGCCTACAAGTACAACTTTATCGATATCGTTAGAAGACATGCCTGCATCGCTAAGCGCTTGACGAGTCGGTCCAAGCGTACGCTCTACGAGTCCAGCAGCAAGCTCTTCAAATTTGGCGCGGGTAAGGCTGATCTCCAAATGCTGTGGAACGCCGTCAACCATAGTAATGAATGGAAGCGAAATAGCCGATGTCAATACGCCGGATAGTTCCTTCTTCGCTTTCTCAGCAGCATCTTTCAAACGTTGAACAGCCGCTTTATCTTTAGACAGGTCGATGCCTTGATCCTTCTTGAATTCAGCAACAAGATAATCGATGATCACTTGGTCAAAGTCGTCGCCGCCCAGCTTGTTATCGCCGCTTGTCGCTTTAACTTCGAAGAAGCCGTCGCCAAGCTCAAGAATGGATACGTCAAACGTACCGCCGCCAAGGTCATAAACGAGAATCGTTTGGTCTTCCGTTTTCTCAAGGCCGTATGCAAGTGCTGCAGCTGTCGGCTCATTGACGATACGAAGTACTTCCAGACCGGCAATTTTACCAGCATCCTTTGTAGCTTGGCGCTGGCTGTCATTGAAATAAGCAGGAACCGTAATAACCGCTTGGGTTACAGTTTGACCTAAGTATGCTTCCGCATCAGCTTTCAATTTTTGCAAAATGATTGCAGAAATTTCTTGCGGCGTATAATCTTTATCGTCGATTTTTTCTTTGTGGTTCGTACCGATATGGCGTTTGATCGAGCTGATTGTACGATCAGGGTTCGTGATCGCTTGACGTTTTGCCGTTTCACCGACAACACGCTCGCCGTCCTTCTTAAAGCCTACAACCGAAGGGGTTGTACGGTTGCCTTCCGGGTTAGGAATAACGACGGCTTCGCCGCCCTCCATTACTGCTACGCAAGAGTTTGTTGTACCAAGGTCAATACCGATTACTTTACTCATAGCTAAAGTTCCTCCTACATGGAATTGTATTTTAACGCGACACCAGTTTGCTGCGTCTCATTTATAGAAATAGTCATTTATGGCTAGCTGCTTACTTTAACCATTGCAGGACGCAATACCTTGTCTTTCAGGATATAGCCCTTCTGCACTTCCTCCACAACGATGCCTTCCTCATGCTCGTCGGATTCGACCTGCATAATAGCCTGGTGGAATTCAGGGTTAAACGGCTCGCCTACTACGTTCATAGCTTTCAGGCCTTCCTGCTCCAGCGTTTGCTCCAGTTGGCGGAAGATCATGTCCACGCCCTTTGCAAGCGATTCGAAATCGCCGTTAGACGAAGCAGCAGCAACAGCACGTTCAAAATTATCTACAACCGGCAGCAGCTGACCGATCAACTTCATCGATGCATACTGTCCGAGCTCTTCTTTTTCCTTCAATGTACGGCGGCGGAAATTGTCGAAATCCGCTTGGGCGCGCAAAAAGCGCTGCTGGTTCTCGTCAGCCAGCTTCAGAAGTTCCGCATAACGCGCATCTTCCTCCGCTACCTCGCTTACCGTTTCCTCGTAAGCTTGCTCCGATTGCTCAGCAGTTACTACCTCTTCCGCAGCCTGGGCCGCTTCATTTTGTTGCTCCTTTGTACTCATGCAATCACCTCCTTAAAAATATACGAAATAGAGTTGACACCGTAAGCTTCAGCATAAAACTATTTATACCAGCGGCTGAGCAGAACCGCCATATCCTTGGATATCATATCCAAGAGACTAATGACTTTGCCGTATTCCATTCGTGTTGGTCCTAAAATACCGATCGTTCCCAGCGATTGTCCATCAATGGCATAGGTTGCTGTTATAAGACTGCAATCGCTAATTGCCTTATGGTCATTTTCTGTTCCGATACGTACTTGTATACCTGACGGAAGGCCGGAAAACATTTTCATTATGGCTGGTGTCTCATCAAGCAGATCCAAAATCGTTTTTACTTTGTCAACATCCTTGAATTCAGGCTGCGTCAGCATGTTTGTCGTTCCGCCGAGGAAGATCCGATGCTCATCTCCATTTTGGAGCGCATGATCCAGCACCTGCATCAGCTGTTCATAATGATCAACATGCCTTTCAAGCTCTTGCCCAACTTCCGTGTAAAGCTTCGACCGCAGACGGACTAGCGGAACGCCAACCAATCTCGTGTTTAAAATGTTAACGACCTTTTCCATATCCTCCATTTTGAGGCCGGCTGGAATCGTTATCGTCCGATTTTCAACATGTCCGGTGTTCGTCACGATAATGGCGACCGCCGATGTTTGATCAAGCGGGACAAGGCCAAAATGCTTAAGTGACGTGCTGAACATTTCCGGTCCAAGCAAAATAGATGTGTAATTGGTTAAATTGGATAAAATCATCGCGGTTTGCTGAATGACCTGCTCCATTTGGTTCATTTTGTCCGTAACGAACGATCGAACCATGCCAATGTCGTTCTCATCCACTTCACTAAGCTTTATTAAGTGGTCAACATAATAACGGTAGCCTTTAGTCGATGGGACACGCCCTGCTGACGTATGCGGCTGCTCCAGAAAGCCAAGCTCCTCCAGATCCGCCATTTCATTGCGAATCGTAGCCGGACTGAAGCCAACGTCGCCGCGCTTCGAAATGCTGCGTGAGCCGACTGGTTCAGCTGAGCGAATATAATCATCCACAATCGCGTGCAAAATCATCCGTTGTCGTTCCGTCAGCATTCGAATTCCCCCTACAAAAATGTTTAATCCGTTATTGCGGTTTACCATCGTTAGCACTCAATCGAATCGAGTGCTAATCATTACTACAAAAATACCAAACCAACTTGTCGATTGTCAAGTCAGTTCGGCATTTTTCGTGCGCCCAATTTCGATGTGATTTAAAATCTTTTTATACTTTATACACTCTTCCCGCTTCATCGACTGCATATTTCTCTCTTCTGACCCGCTTCTCGCCTTGATATAATTCTACGATGCGATTCGGTGCAGCAGAGTCATCGATAACCACTTTCCAGCCGTTCGTGTTTAGCAAAGCGAACACCTCATCGTAGTCCATGGCCTTAAAACCGTAAAATCCGCTTAATCCGGCCCATTTTTTCAGCAGCACTGTCGTTACATGTTTAAGTTTATCTTCTACTTCAGCAATTTGGTCTTTTCTTTGGCTCATCTCTATATTGCTCCTCTTTATTACAATAAACACTTTCACTAACTATAAAGCAAAACGTAAATAATTGCTATTAGTCCAGCATTTTCAGAACGGCTATTTCGTCGCAGGCGAGCTGCTTTGGACAGTTTACGCAATCCTTCCATACTTTTTCCGGAAAAATTTCTTTATCGACGACCTTGAAGCCATTTTTCTCGAAAAAGGATACGGCGTACGTTAATGCCATAATTTTCGGAATTTGCTGCTCTCTCGCCTGTTCGATCAACGCGTCGACCAGCTTGCTTCCGATTCCGACGCCCTTATAGCCCTCGGACATGCCTAGCGACCGTATCTCTACTAATTCCTTGCCCAATCTAGTTAGGGAACCGCAGCCGACAACCTCGTCCCCTATTTCCGCGACGACGAATGTATCTATCATATATTCGAGCGCTTCCCGAGTGCGAGGCAGCATAATGCCTTTCTCGGCATAACCTTTAATTAAATGAAACAATGTCTCGATATCGTCTGATGTCGCTTTTCTGCATACGACCTGCAATGCCTGCATTTGTGCCTTCGCCTCCACCCGGTGCAATCAAAATCAATATGAATAAATATACAACACAACGAATTAATTCTCAAGAGAATTTTAGCCGGAATATCCGATAAAAGATCCAAACACTTCGTTCCCGAGCAGCACGCCTTTATCCGTCAGCCGATAAATCGTATCATTCTCGGTTTTCTCAACTTCCAACAGGCCGTCGTTCATCAATTTATGAATGACACCGCCAAACTTTTCTTCCAGCGTTTGACCTGCAAATTGATTAGAAAAACGAGACGCAGGCACACCAGCAAGCAGTCTGAGCCCTACCATCATCAAATCCTCCATCGCCTCGGCCTCGGGCACCATGGCCGTCTCAAGGCGCGGAAGCTTCTGCGCTGCAGCCTCGATATAAGGCGTAATGCCCTTCAAATTGACGTGACGCATGCGGTTCATATAACCATGCGCACCCGCTCCCAAGCCGTAATAAGGCTCGTTGCGCCAGTATGTGGAATTATGACGGCTTTCATAGCCGGGCTTAGCAAAATTGCTTATTTCATAATGCGCATAGCCGTTCTCCTTCAGCATATCCATCAGCAGGATAAACATATTAAATTCCTCTTCTTCCGGAGGCAGTGGCAGCTCGTTGCGCTCATACAGCTTATGGAACAGCGTATTTTCTTCTACCTTTAGGCTGTAAATGGAATAGTGGGGCAGCCCCAGCTCCATCGCGCGGTTAACACTGTCTCTCAGCAGCTCGACCGTCTGTCCCGGCAAGCCGAACATTAAATCGATTGATAAATTGGTAAAACCTGCTGCACGCGCATTTTCAATGCTGCGGTAGACATCGTCCACACTATGAATACGTCCGATGCGCTCCAACAATCCGTTATCAAAGGACTGTACGCCGAAACTGATCCTATTCACGCCTCCAGCCTTCATTGCAGCCAGCTTATCGCTATCCGTCGTTCCCGGATTCGCTTCCATCGTAAACTCCGCATTCGGAGCAAGCGGAAAATAAGTGCGGACAGCCTTCAGAAATCTTTCCATTTGCGGCGGAGTCAGTACGGTTGGCGTGCCGCCTCCGACAAATACAGTATCGATTTCCGCGGGCGGCCACTGCGCAACCGTCCTCCGCATTTCCATTTCAAGCGCATCCAAATACTCATCGACCGGCTGTCCTTTCAATACATAGGAGGTAAAATCGCAATAGTGGCATTTATTCGTACAAAACGGGATGTGTATATATAAAGCGCGCGGTGATTGCGTTATGGTCATCGTTAACATTCTCCTTCAAGCGTAAACGGCTGTCGCCGTCCTCTGGCGGCAAAAGCTCGTTTCGCGATGAAATATAAGCAGATATCAGGGTGAAACTTATACATTCTTATATTTCAAGCGCAAACGACTAACGCCGTAAACTAGCGCCGCGGCTCAATTTTGTTTTGAAATGTTGCTTTCAATAGAAAAGAGGGAGAGCTGCGCCCTCCCTCATCCTCGTACGTCTTAATCCTCGCCGATTTTGAGTACCGCCATGAACGCTTCCTGCGGCACCTCTACGCTACCCACTTGCTTCATCCGCTTCTTGCCTTCCTTCTGCTTCTCGAGCAGCTTCCGCTTTCGGCTAATGTCACCGCCGTAGCATTTGGCTAGAACGTTTTTACGCATGGCTTTGACCGTCTCACGGGCAATAACCTTGTTGCCGATGGATGCCTGTATCGGCACCTCGAACATTTGGCGCGGAATAAGCTCTTTCAGCTTCTCGCAAATGACCTTGCCGCGTTGGTATGCACGATCGCGGTGAACGATTACGGACAAAGCATCGACCTGCTCATTATTGAGCATAATGTCCATTTTGACCAGGTTAGATCTGCGGTACCCGCTTAATTCATAGTCGAAGGAAGCATAGCCCTTCGTGCTCGATTTCAGCTGATCGAAGAAATCATAAACGATTTCCGACAGCGGAATTTGATACGTAATCGTAACGCGGTTGGTATCCAAATATTCCATATTAACGAATTCGCCGCGTTTGTTTTGGCAAAGCTCCATAATCGCCCCAACGTAATCGTTCGGTACGATAATCGCCGCTTTAACAAACGGCTCCTCGACAAAGTCAAGCTTCCCGGCTTCCGGGTAGTTCGATGGATTATCGATATCCAGCGTATCGCCGTTCGTTAACGTTACTTTGTAAATTACGCTTGGCGCGGTCGTAATAAGCGGTATGTTGAACTCCCGTTCAATCCGCTCTTGAATAATTTCCATGTGCAGCAAGCCGAGGAAGCCGCAGCGGAAGCCAAAGCCCAGCGCAGTTGACGATTCCGGCTCATACCTGAGCGATGCATCGTTAAGCTCCAGCTTCTCGAGCGCTTCGCGCAGATCGTTATAATCCTGCGTTTCGATTGGATACAGACCGCAGAATACCATCGGGTTGATCTGACGGTATCCGGGCAGCCTCTCCGACGCAGGTCTCTTTGCTTCAGTAATCGTATCGCCGACGCGCGTATCCTTTACGTTCTTAATACCCGCTACGACAAAGCCGACATCCCCGACAGCAAGCTCCTTCACGATCGACATACGCGGCATGAAGGCTCCTACCTCGATGACTTCGAATTCTGCGCCCGTCGCCATAAAGCGAATTTTTTTGCCCGCTGAGATGCTTCCGTCCATAACCCGAACATAGACGATTACGCCTTTGTAGGGATCGTAGTGGGAATCGAAAATAAGCGCTTTAAGCGGAGCGTCCGGATCGCCGGTCGGTGAAGGCATCTTCACGACAAGCTGCTCTAATATTTCTTTGATGCCGATACCGGCTTTCGCCGAAGCAAGCACCGCATCGCTCGCATCAAGTCCGATTACATCTTCGATTTCCTGCTTCACCCGTTCAGGCTCCGCGCTAGGCAAATCGATTTTGTTAATGACGGGCACGATCTCCAGATTGTTATCCAGCGCCAAATATACGTTGGCAAGGGTCTGCGCTTCAATACCTTGAGCAGCATCGACTACGAGCAAAGCGCCTTCACAAGCCGCCAGACTTCGTGAAACCTCGTAAGTAAAATCGACGTGTCCTGGTGTATCGATCAGGTTCAGAATATACTCCACGCCATCATCTGCCTTATACGCTAAACGAACCGCCTGCAGCTTAATGGTAATTCCGCGTTCCCGCTCCAAATCCATCTGGTCGAGCACCTGCTCCTGCATCTCGCGGGATGACAAGGCGCCGGTAAACTCCAAAATCCGGTCAGCAAGCGTGGACTTTCCGTGGTCTATATGTGCGATAATGGAAAAATTCCTAATTCTCTTTTGCCGGTCACGTACGTCAGTCATGCCTAACCCCCACAATTTCCAATAATGCTAATCATTCCTCCTATTATATCAGTTCAAGGGAATACCAGCAATGTTCATTATCATTTGATCAAGCCATCGAATATGGAAACGACCATGCGGATGCCCTCGCTTGACATATTTTGCAGCATGCCGGAGGTTGAATCGGCTATCCGGTTTACGGCCGGCTGGTCATTTGGGGTTGGAACGCCAGGCAGCCGCTCGTTCTCGGCAGCTATGCTTTCGGCAGGCGAAGGCGAATATTCAGCTTCAGCAAGCCGCTTCAACTCCGCAAGCTCCTTCTCAAGCTGGGCGATTTTTTTCTGCTGGGCAGCCGCGAGCTCATTTCGCGGGTTTACGGTCTCCTCAGGCGAAGCGGCCTCGGTGTATTCGTCCGCTCCTTCCACGGGACCATATATACGCTCAATGCCCGCTGAAGTCATATCAATGCCGTACATGATGATAATCGCCATTGCTCCGCCGAGTACCGTCCATTTTAGCGTATTCCGCTTCATTTGCTCATCGTTCCTTTCTTTTTCAAAAATGATTGCTCTTCTAGCTCGCCTTCCCTTGCTTTGCCGTCACCTTCTCATCCGCCCAATAAATGCCGGATATCACTTCCGCAAGCGCATCCGCTGTACGGTAGGACTCCTCAAGCGTGTTATCTACACCGCCGACTTCGATAAGAACACTATCCGTCGCCAGCGACTGATTGTATTCCGCATTTCCGGATGCAGCGGTTTTCCCCCAAATGCCGCGCGAGATGCCTGGATATTTTTTATCCAATTCCTCATGTATTTTGGTCGCGAATGCCTCGTTCTTTTCCCAATTCGGATTTTTATGGCCAATGATGAAATAAACCTGCGCATAGCTCTTCCCGTCTATTTCGACCGTCGTATATTTCCGTCTCTGCGAATCGCGGTGAAGATCGAAGAAAAACTTCAAATCCTTACTGCTGGCGATCGCTTCCTTTACCGTTTTCATCGAATATTTATATGATAATTCCCATCTGTAATTTTTAATGGCGCTCGGATAGTCCGTGTCGGAATGCTGCGTGCCGATGCCTTCTTCCTCAAGCTTTTGGGCAAGCCGCTTGCCCACGAGCGTTATATTTTTCGTGCTGGAGTTCGGGTCCTTCGATTTATCGGCCAGCACGGGATACCATGATTCGCGATTATGAGAGTGATAAATAAATACGACCTTAGAGCCGCCGGTCGTCGGCTTTCCTTCTTCATCTTTATCTCCTTCGGCAGGCTCGTCCGATGGACTAGGCTGCGGCTCCGTTTCATCCCCTGTAACTTCATTCGTTACATCGACTCCTGGATCCTCGTGAATGCCGCCAAGCGGATCGTAAGGTGCATTGTCCTCCGGCCCTACAGCCGTATCCGTGCCCAAGCCTTTGCGTATGAGTATAGCGTCATTTGCGCTCATGCCGGGCAGCTCGCCTGCAAGCAGGCTCTTCGGATCATCTGGATTGATATCCGTTAACGCCCGCATTAGAAATGCGCTTATTTGCTTGGTCGTAAACGACTCCGTTTCCAGGCTGCTATGAAAAGCTGGCATCTCCATTTCTAGCATATCCCCAAAAAAGCCGCTGGATACAGCAGCAGCAAATCCTTTCATCGAATTGACCGGCGATTTTGTCGTTTGCTGATGCGCGATACCCGCAATACCCAGCATGACAAAAAACAGCATAGAACTAAAAGAGAGCAACGCGAACGTACGTCCCGTTACTAGCAATTGTCTCATTCGTTTACTTTCTCTTCCGATATCCAGCAGCATGATCCTTCGTTTCATTGGCTTTATTACCTCCGCTTCTTTGTGCCAGTGGCTGAGTTACTACTAAACTATGAGAGTGATAGAGTTCATAGAACCTAAATCATGTGAAAGATTCGCGTGTAATAGAGTCGAATCGAGCTAGTTCGGCGCCGGAACGGAATATTCGTCTGAAGTCTCAGAAACCAGATGGCTGCAGAGGCTCTTTTCACTACCAGTTGAAAGCAGTCTGTCACCGCCCGGCAGTTTAATTCGATTTTCTGAAACTAATTAAAGTTAGTTATCCGATAGCGGCCATTTACTTTGATTTTGTCAAATTAAACAGGTGTATTAGAAGAGCAGCTGCGAAAAATGACTGATTACGTTTGCAAAATAGAGCTAATCCGCCGTAAGCGCACCCCGAACGCGATTTAGTTTTGTGATATGAAACTAAATCACTTTTCATATCATCAAATCAGACGCATACAGCCGCTTACACACAAAAAAAGGCTGTCTCAACAGGTTTAAAAAACCTGAGAGACAGCCCCTGTACAATCTTTTTCCGTATGTTAATGCGTATAGGCGGCCACATTGCTTGAATCGACAGCCTCGTGCAGCGCGGCGTTAAGACCGCTCGCAATAATATTCGCAATATCCTCAATAAATTCATCAATTTCCTTAGGCGTTACGAGCAGATCGTGACCGAGCGGGCTAAGCACTTCCTTCACAAGCTGAAGCCGCTCTGCTTCCTCCATTTGATTTACCAGGCCCAAAATTTGATCCGAATTGGCACTGTGCTTCTTAAAGTGGCTGCTCATCATTTCAAGCGTGTTATTCACAATCGTCGAAGCATACACGACGGTCGGCACGCCAATCGCAATGACGGGCACGCCTAAAATCTCTTTCGTCAATCCTTTTCGTTTATTGCCGATGCCCGACCCCGGATGAATGCCTGTATCCGCAATTTGTATCGTCGTGTTGACGCGTTCAACTGCCTTGGAAGCAAGCGCATCGACCGCTATGACCAGATCCGGCTTCGTTTTGTCGACGATACCGTGCACGATTTCACTGGACTCAATGCCCGTTATGCCAAGCACCCCCGGCGCCACCGCGCTTACAGGCCGATAGCCCGGCGCCACCTGGTCAGGCATAAGCTCAAAATAATGACGGGTTACCATCACGTTCTCTACAACGATTGGACCGAGCGCGTCAGGCGTAACATTCCAGTTGCCCAAGCCGACAATGAGCACTCGCGCCGTTTTGTTGATGGACAGTCTTTCAAGGAAAGCTTCAAAATGCTTTGCGAACTGCGTCGCGACGCGATCCTGCAGCCCCGTATCGCCATTTCTCAGCCCCGGCACCTCGATTGTCACATAATGCCCCTGCATTTTTCCAATCGCCTGTGAGCCCTGCTCGTCCTGAACATGAAGCTGCGTAATCGTAATGCCGTCATCTTCGGTTGTCTCCGATTGGATGCCTGGTATAGGTCCGCCCCGCGGAGCCTCGGCCATCTCTTTCGCTTCAAGCGCCAAATCTGTTCTGACATTGTATTTTTGCAAATCGAGATCATTCTCCACTGCTCATTCTCCCTTCAAACGCAAGTTCTGAGGTTATTGTTTGCAGATGGTTTTTTTTCATACTCGTAAATAAGCTTACCGCCGGGGCAGACTATTTCAACATGATGCTTCTGCTATTGCTTTTTGGACATGTGCATGATAATATATTTTAAGTTGTGTTGTTTAGGTTTATTATGTAAATAAACCGCTGTAAACAGTTTAGGAGGTGAATTCCATGCCAAACATTAAATCCGCGATTAAACGCGTTAAAACAAGTGAAAAGCGTCGTGCTTTGAATGCATCCCAAAAATCCGCACTTCGTTCGGCCGTTAAATCTGCTGACCAAGCTATCGCCGGCACTGATGTAGATGCTGCTAAAGCAGCACTTATCGCTGCAACGAAAAAGTTGGACAAAGCAGTAACTAAAGGCCTGATTCATAAAAATGCGGCTTCCCGCAAAAAATCCCGTCTTGCTAAAAGACTTAATGCCCTTTCGGCTCAAGCCTAAACAAGATCCCAGCATAAACGGCTAAGGTCGTCCCCAGGGCGATTGAAGCCCGTTTGGCACAAAAAAGCTTCACCGCTCTTTACAGGGCAGTGAAGCTTTTTTTTAATTAAATACTTGCCGTCATTTGTTTGTCCAGTTGCTCAAGTACGAACGGCCATGCATATTCGTGTTTATTCCGCGATTCCTCATCCGAAAACCCTTTATGCGATAGACGCAGCAGAGTGCCTTCGCTTTGAGGCTCCAATTCGACCGTAACAACCGTCTCCGCCCCTTTTGTCCCTCCATCTCCAGTAACCCATGTCAGTTCGATCAGCCGGTCTTGCTCCAGCTTAAGAAAACGTCCGTAGTGGGGATGTCGCTGCGCCTCACTATGCGTCTCTTCTTGGTATACAGTTTCAAAGTAAAAGACCGTGTTCACTTCACCCTCCATGATGACTGATCCAGGCGCTGCAAACCATCGGTCGATCTGTTTTGTCCACGCTTGGAAAAGGATATCCGGCGGTGCAACCATCAAGCGTTCCACTTTCAAATGAAACGGTCTTGATGAAAGGTCAGGCATACAAATCGGTAATGTCATCAAATCATCAGTCCTTTCAGCTATCGGCTAGCTCCGACTAGTTCTAATTATTTGGTCTGCATCTTTACAGGCGTTGAACGATTGAATAAAAAAAAGGCGCTGGAGTCAGCGTTAAGCGCCCTTCTCCATGCCGAGTGAAAGCAAATACAGCTCTAAACCAAGCGTTTTGTCGATAGCTCCGGTTTTCATTTGATAATCGAGATCAGCAAGGGAAGCGAGCAGCCTGCCAAGCCTCGCCACTTGAAACTTCCGGCTTTTCTCCGCGGCCAGCTTGACGGCATAAGGATGCAAGCCAAGCTGGCCGGCCATTTGCTGCGGTGAATATTGATGCTGCTCCAGCTCTTTGATTTGCAGCATGATCCTTAATTGCCTTGCAATAAGCGCTGCGATTTTGATCGGCTCCTCACGGCGCACAAGCAGCTCCCTATACAAGCGAACCGCTCTGTCTATACGAAGCTCGGCAATGGCATCCACAAGCGCAAACACATCCTCCTCGACGGTTGAAGCGGTAAGAAGTGCGGCAGACTCCAGATCAATGGTGCCGCCTGGACCTGCATGCAGACAGAGCTTGTCCACTTCTTGCGACAGCTGCTGCATATTGGCTCCTGCCCTTGAGAGCAGCAGCTCTGCCGCATCTGACAGCAAAATCCGGTTTTGCTCCGATGCCCGCTTGATCATCCACTGCTTAAGCTGAGCCGCATCCAGCTCTGGAAACGGTACCAGCGCCTTGCGGTCCTTTAACGTCTTTACGAGCTTTCGCCGTTCGTCCAGCTTCTCGGCATTTACGGAAATGACAATGATCGACGACTCTGAAGGATATTCCATATACTGAATAAGCTTCTCGGGACGGTGCTCGATCTTTCCGCCTTCTTTGCCGCCGGCACATAGGACGGTCGCGTCCCTTATGAGGATAAGCTTGCGCTGAACGAAGAACGGCGATGTCTCCGCTTCGAGTACGGCTTCATCGATCGAGGTCTCCGCGGTATCAAATTTCACAATGCCAAGCTCTCGTTCCTCTGCCGTAAACAATGCTTCTGTCAACGCGTTAATAAATTGCTGCAGCCGGTATCGGTCCTTGCCATACAGCACATAGATTGGACGAAAGCGGCCGCCCTTTATTTCCTTTAATGCTTCCTTGGCATCCATTCCTACACCCCATCACGAGTAACAAGCGTAAACGGCTGTCGCCTTCCTTTGGCGGCAACAGCTCGTTTCGCGGTGAAATATAAGCTTATTTATAAATGTGAAACTTATAAATTCTTATATTTGTACAAATACACGGCAACAAAGGGATGAGCCATTTATAGGCTTCATCCCTTTGCCGAACATCTATATAAACATTCGCAGGCAGGCCCATGGTGCCGCCCTGCGGATGGTCATACGACGTTAAGGCTTCGTCGCTGACACTCTCGTTGCTTACACTATATGCAGCAGCGGATAAGAGTGTGCGAATAACTCCAAGCAGAAACGGCTGGCGCCGTCCGGGCGGCAAAGCTCTTATTCAAATTGAAATAAGAACCGAGCAATACGCTTGTTTGCGTATCTCTCTTATTCATGCACTGCCTTCTGCTCCGTAAGGGAAGCCATATCAATGACATATTTCTCGATTGCGCCCTGCTCCACATGAACCTCGTAGGTCAGCTGCGAACTATCCTCTGACCAGCTCAGATTCATCAGCATACCGTTTTTGCGCGGAGATGTAAACACAAGCGATTGGTCTGATACGTTGAATATTTTGAGCGTAAAATCTTCTGCCTGAGCGCTATATTGTCCATTAGGGGCCATTAAGGCAGAATTATCAGCTGCAACGCCATATCCGTTCTTGTCTTGCTTACCGATAAATCCCCCGGTTGAATTCGAGCCGCCGCCGTCAGCCATGCTTTTGGCTTCAGCCTCGGATTGTTCGGCAGCAGACGCATCATTGCCCGTGCTTGAATCCGCATCCCCAGTCATTGGCATCGCTTTCTCATCTGATTCTGACTTATTCATAGTCGATGAAGGCTCTTCGGCGCTATCCTGCCTCTTAACCGCTTCCGTTCCAACTTTTGGAGTATCGATACTATCGATACTTTCCTTCGTTTTTAATGTAAACGATAATTCCTGCGGCGCCTCATTAGCCGTATCGGCTGCCTCGCTATTCGCAGCTTCATTAGCTGCAAATTGAGATGCACCGCTAAAGTCCGGCGACGTACCCGGCTTATACGTAACAAGAAACAAACCTGCTACGATTCCTGCCGCGATTACGCCGGTTATGATCCGTACAGACGGCCAGCGGCGTTCACGCTTCGCGCGGCGCGATGCCATCTCTGCCGTATTGACGGCAGAAGACGGTTCCGTTTCAGATCCAGGCTGACCAAACAGCTCAATCCGCTCCAGCTGCGGCATAATAGCGTCCACTAAACTGTAGCTCGGCATTACTTTTGGCAAACTGGTAAGCTCAGCGGACAACAGCTGTAACCGCTCGAACATAGCTGCACAGTCCGGACACTGTCCAGTATGATTCATCAAGACCGCTTTCTCGCTTTCGTCGAGATCGTCGTCTAGCTGTCTTTGCATTAGTTCCATCACCTCTTGACAATTCATCCCCGGACACCACCTTTCTGATAATCATGGAGTAACGTTTGCAGCTGCTGCCTAGCTCTGAATAAATATGATTTCACCGTGTTGAGCGGTAAATCAAGCGAATCTGCAATTTCATTGTAAGAGAAATCCTGTAAATACCGAAGAACGACAACCGCGCGATGGTGCTCAGGAAGCTTATCGATCGCGGCTCGAATGTCATGAGCAGCATAAGCAGACATTACCTCGTCCTCCACATTCTGTTTCTCATGGAATACCATGTCGTGCTCATCTATCGAAACGGTCGGTTTATTTCTCCGAAACTTGTCAATGCAAATGTTTGTTACAATACGCTGAATCCATGTTTTAAACTGTGCTTTTTCTTCGTACGAGCCAATTTTTGTGTAGATGCGAATAAGAGCTTCCTGTGCTGCATCCAGGGCATCCTGTTCGTTATTTAATATATAGTAGGCTGTCCGATAAACATGTGTTTCAATCTCTCGCAATAGAGTAATTAAAGCGTCGCGATCTCCCGACTGAGCGGCTCTTATAAGCTCCGGCTCCACCACGAAGGATCCCCCTCTCTTGCAACCATTCTGACGAACGGGTTGCGGTAAAAGTTGCAGATTAATAAAAAAATAACTTTATTTTTTTTAGTAACATTTGCCAGTGGTTAATATAACTCGTATTACTAGAAAGCTTTATTAATAAATGAAGCAAACTCTCTTACTGGTAAGAGAAACGAAATAAACTCCACATCAAAGGATACCAAATTTCTAGTAACCCGTATATAGAAATTGGCCGAAACTGTCGGCAGGAGTTTGACCGCCGTTATCACTCGAATGAATGTTGAAATCAATTACATGATACAGGCAAGTACAACAATCTAGTCATCATCCTGCTGAATTATTGCTTATCGTAAATATACAATCCTTCGTCTGTCACTTTAAAACGAACCTCGCCACTGCTGTCAGTCCGCCAAACGGCCGCGCCTGCTTCGGCAAGTCTGGACAAAACGTCCGGATGAGGATGCCCGTAACTGTTCGAAGCGCCGACTGACGCCACCGCGCCAAGCGGACTCCAGTATTCCAGCCATTCCTCGCCCGTCGAAAACCGGCTTCCATGATGCGCCACTTTCATTACCGATAAGGTGTCCGGCACTGAACCCTGTGTAGAGTGCCGCTGCTCATTCCGAATAATCGCCCGTTCCGTTTCGGAATTAATATCGCCGGAAAACAGAAAGGTCGATTTATATAATCGCATAGCCAGCACTACACTGCTCTCATTCTGCTCTTCCAGCATAACCACCTCTGTTGAATCTTTAGCCGCCGGCCATAAAACACTTAATTCAGTTTCTTGATCGAGCCAGCGCTTCATGCCCGCTGTCACGCCATACATCGGAATCTTGAGCGCAAGCGCTTGCCTCAGAAGATGCTGCGCATCTTCCGATTCCTTAACAGTGCCGTTCAACCATATGCTGCGAACCGGGATCGTCTCCAAAACCGCCTTTAGGCCGCGGATATGATCGCTGTCCAAATGTGAAATCACGAGAAGATCGATTTCGCGCACGCCTCTTTTAAGCAGGAGAGGGACGAGCACCTTCCGGCCAATCTCAAAAGGGTCGCTGCGCTCCTTCCATTCTTCGCCCGGCTTTCGAAAGGACAGCGTGCCCCCGCCATCGATTAAAACATGCTTCCCGCTTGGCGTTCGGATATGGATGGCATCGCCTTGACCGACATCGATAAAGCTAACCGTGCCATTTGTATTTAAAATATCCGGCTTATATGCATAACAAAGCAAAATAAGCGCAAGGAACAGAAGTAAATAAAAGCTTATTTTTACTATTCTGTTCCGATTATTAACCATGATAAATGCCGCAGCAGCGCCCAGCGGTGCGGTTTCCTCCGAGGCGGCAGCGGCTTCGGCACGCGCGGCTGCCAGCCGCCCCGTCCATACGCGGATGACTTGGAATATTGCGCCGAGTATTATCAGCCATGCAGCCACCCACCAAATAGGCGGAGACGCCCAAATCGTTCTAAGCGTGTCCGTCTGCGAAAGCCGATCGACAAGCATAAATGTCCAATCGTTCGCATAATGCGATGCATAAGCGAGCAGCTTGCCGCCGGGCTCCCAAAGGATCGCGACGAGGAGCGCGACTGCTCCAAGCGGCATAACGACGAAGCTGATGAATGGGACGAGAACAAAATTGGCCAGCATCGATAATAGATGAAATTGATTGAAATAATAGATCGTTACCGGAAAAGAAACGAGCTGGGCCACGAACGTAACGGCTGCCAAATCAAGCAGCGGCTTGCCCCTGCGCCATTGCGGCATCGCGCAGCGCACGGGCTGGACGCCAACAATTAAACCAAGCGTCACAATAAACGAAAGCTGAAAGCCTACATTCTCGATAAAGAAGGGATCGAATAGAAGCATGATTACCCCGGCTGCCGCCAATAGATGCAGGCCGTCCTTCAGCTTTCCCATACGCGCTGCCAGCAGCCCTAATATGGACATAAGACCGGCACGGATAACCGAAGGCGAAGCGCCGGAGAACAGTACGTAAAAGGGTACGGACAGCATCAGAATAAGCAGTATCCTTTCGCGGCTCATGCGGGCGACTCGGAGCAAGCCGCCAAGAGAGTATAGAAATACAGCGACGTGGAGGCCTGAAATCGCCAATATATGCGTTAAGCCCAGCCGCGAAAATTGCTGGAACTGCTCGGGGTCGAGGTCCTCGCGTATGCCGAGGACGAGACCTTTCATGTATCCGGACTGCGAGGACGGATACAGCAAGTCCATCCGCGCGCCAAGCCAGGCGCGCGCGGCATCAACGCGGCCGAGCAGAGCGGCCGCGGTCCACTGGGGGCCCGGCGCCGGGTCGACGGCGGCGGTGCCCTGCACATTGAGCAGCCAGTGGATTCTCTGGCTGCTCAGGTAGCGGCGGTAGTCAAATCCGCCGCTGTTGGATGCGCCGGCCGGCCGCGTCAGCTTGCCGGCCAGGCGCACTCTGTCGCCGCGATGCCACGCCGCGGCGATAGCCTGCTCCGGCCGCTCAGCCAGCCGGACATGCACAAGCAGACGCTCGCGCACCTCCCGCGCGGCGGCCGATCCCTCCGCGCGGACACTGTGCGCCTCCACGCGAAACACAACGCGGTCACCGTCGATCTCGACCGCGGACACGATCGTGCCGACCGCCTCCGCCGCATACGCAGCTCGCGGTCCATCCGCCTCTGCGGCGGCCAGCAGGGCCGGCAGCTCGGTCACGTTGCGGGCATCCGCCCACAGCCTCTCCCCCGCGGCAAGGCCCACAGCCAAAGCGCAGGCTGCCGCGAGCTGCCACGACGCCTGCCTGCACAGCGCGGCGGCCAGCGCCAGCAGCGCAGCGGCGCCCGCCGCAAGCAAAGCGCCGCGGCTGCTTAGACCTGCAGCCGCAGCGCTCCCCAAAACCCAGCAAATCGCGAACCAGATCAACGGCCGCCGATTCATTCTCATCTCTCCGCCCTCCAAATCTTTGAAAAACAAAAAAGAAACCCCCGACGCATCCAAATGATGCAGTCAGAGGTTCCTCCTCCAGCTTATAAACTCGTATTATCGCTGCTATGAAGTAACATCCATATGCGCTTGAGCAGGCGGTTCGAAATGATCCAAACATCGGAATATAATGCCCTTCTGCTCCATCAGACTAATCACCTTGTCACTATCCTTCGGATAGCTGCGGTGATAGACGATCTCAATGACACCGCTATTAGCGAGCATATTGGCGCAGGTCCAGCAAGGCTGGTCGGTTACGTAAACGGTTGACCCTTCGCGATCGGCACGATCCGTGAACAGCAGCAAATTTTGCTCCGCATGTATCGTTCGTATGCAGCGCTGCTTCTTGAACAGCTGCTCCTTGCCGTCGATCTGCTTCATCTCTACTTCCTCCGATATCATGCAGCCTGCCTCGAGACAGTCCTGCACGCCCATCGGCGCCCCGTTATACGCCGTACCTAACAGTTTTTTTCCTTGCACGAGAACGGCTCCGACATGTCTGCGCGGACAACGCGAGCGCGTCGAAACCATATAAGCGATATCCATAAAATACGTGTCCCAATCCTTGCGGACGGCATCCTGCGTTTGGGTGTTCATGACTCCATCTTCCTTTCTCTTGCTGCATCTGATGTTCTAGCTGCTAATATATTAATCTTAAATTTGTTGGCTGGCTGTTATCGCCTGCGTGAGATCCGCCAAAATATCATCGATTCCTTCTGTACCGACCGACAGGCGAATCATGCCCGGCGAAACGCCCGCATTCGTTTGCTGCTCTGCGGACAGCTGAACATGCGTCGTGCTGGCCGGATGGATAATAAGCGACTTCGAATCGCCGACATTCGCCAAATGCGAAAACAGCTTTACGGAGTTGATCACTTTCTTGCCCGCTTCCACGCCGCCTTTAATACCGAATGTCAAAATCGCGCCCTTGCCCTTCGGCAAATATTTTTGCGCAAGCTCGTAAGTCGGATGACTCGGAAGGCCCGGGTAACTGACCCACTCAACCGCTTCATGCCCCTCCAAAAATTCGGCAACTTTCTGTGCGTTAGAGCTGTGACGTTCCATCCGGAGATGAAGCGTCTCAAGACCCTGCAGCAAGAGGAAGGAGTTAAACGGCGAAATGGCGGCTCCCATATCCCGCAGCAATTGCACGCGCGCTTTAATAATATAAGCGATTGGACCAACCGCTTCCGTATACACGACGCCGTTGTAGCTGGGATCCGGCTCGGTCAAGCCCGGGAATTTGCCGCTTGCACTCCAGTCGAACTTCCCCCCGTCTACAATGATGCCGCCGATCGAAGTGCCATGACCGCCAATAAATTTCGTGGCGGAGTGGACAACGATATCGGCGCCATGCTCAATTGGTCTGCTCAAATACGGGCTTGGGAAGGTGTTGTCTACGATAAACGGAATGCCATTCTCGTGCGCGATTGCAGCGACAGCTTCCAGATCAATGACATCGCCCTTCGGATTTCCAATCGTTTCGGCATATACCGCTTTTGTGCGCTCATTGATAGCCGCGCGGAAGTTTTCAGGGTTCGATGGATCTACAAATTTAACGGTAATGCCAAGTTTCGGCAAGGTGACCGAAAATAAATTATAAGTGCCGCCATATAGGCTTGTAGCGGATACGATTTCGTCGCCTGCCCCTGCAATGTTAAGTATTGCATATGTAATCGCCGATTGACCAGAAGCAACTGCCAAGGCTGCCGGAGCACCCTCAAGCTCAGCTACGCGTTTCTCAAAAACATCCGAGGTCGGGTTCATAATTCTGGAATAAATATTGCCGAATTCCTGCAGGGCAAATAAATTTGCCGCGTGATCGGTATCTTTGAAACCGTAGGATGTCGTTTGGTAAATAGGCACCGCGCGCGACATCGTAGTCGGATCAATTTGCTGACCTCCGTGGACGGATAGCGTATCAAGAGAAAGCTTGCGTTGTTCTGACATTTTCTCGACTCCTTCTTATAAAGTTTATAAAGGGTGCAAAATGGCAAGCGAAAGTGAAACAGGCCGCTTCCTTCCATTCTCTCACAATTATGGACGGGCTACAATGCTGTCCCGCATACCAAACAGCAGTTTTTCGCCAATTCCCTTGACTCGGAGCAAATCTTCAACCGACGCATATTTCCCATTTTTATCTCTGTCCTGGACTATTGCCTGAGCTTTGGATGGTCCGATACCCTTAAGTGTATCTAGCTCCGCTGCCGTTGCGCGATTAATATCGAGCCTGCCCTCCTCATTTGCTTCCGCATCCGCTTCCGTTTCAGCTTTAGTTTCGGTTTCTGCCTCCGCCTGCGCTTTTCCTTTCGCTATTGCCTCAGCCTCCTGCTTTTCTAAAGCAGGCTTTGTGCTTTCATCTGCTTCCGGAATGGGAGTAGCCTGCTGTACGGTTTGGTTTATTGCCTTCGCCGTTGATTGTTTATTGCCAGGCTCATCCGCACCTCCCTCTTCATTTGGTCTGGTTAACGAATCAAGCGCTGTTTTTACAGCGTCATTTAGCGGCACCCATTCTCCTGCAGCAGTCTGTTTAGGCTCCATTAAAGCAGCTGCCAGAAGAATGACGGCTGCCATAATAAGGATTGCGGCTATTAAAAGCTGTTTATTAGACACTCGATAAGATGAACTTTTCACTCGGCACGTCCTCCTGCAAACGACAAAATAGTTGGTAGTTAGTGACATATAAAACAAGTTCTGCGGAATAAGGTAAGAGAGCAAACGAAATGAATACGGATATTTTGACTCGGGATTTGCTCGCGCATGGCCTTAAATCTTTCATTTGAATCTGGTTATGCATACGAAAGTCCCATAGGAGGGTTCAGCATGAATGTCGGATTTATCGGGACGGGCACGATGGGAAGCCTGCTTATTGAAGCTTTTATTGCATCCGGAGCCTTATCGCCAACGCAAATTGCCATCAGCAACCGCACCTTTGCAAAAGCGCAGGCTTTGGCCAACCGTTTTTCCGGAATGAGAGCCGAATATACAAATGCTGGAGCTGCCTGCGGCTGCGATATCATTTTTTTGTGTATCAAGCCTCTGGAATTCAAAAAGGTAGTCGACGATTTAAAAGCAGTCATCAAGCCGAATCAGATCGTCGTATCCATAACGAGCCCCGTGCTCATATCTCATCTTGAGGGCGAATTGGAATGCAGAGTTGCCAAGGTTATTCCTAGCATTACGAATTATGTAGGGAGCGGGGCATCGCTTTGCATATACGGTCAAACGATGCAAGAGGATGACAAAGCGCAGCTGGAACAATTACTCGCCCATATTAGCGAGCCGCTTCGCATCGATGAGAGCTATACGCGCATCGTATCGGATCTGTCAAGCTGCGGACCTGCCTTCATCTCCTTCCTGCTGGAGCAGTTCGTTGATGCAGCCGTCGAGGAAACGGGTATCGGCCGCGAGGAAGCTTTGCGGGTGGCAAGCGCTATGCTGCTTGGCACGGGCATGCTGCTGAATGAAGGCGGTCTGACGCCGGCGGATGTTCAGGAAAGAGTTGCCGTGCCCGGCGGAATTACGGCCAAGGCGCTAAACCTGCTTCGCCGCGAGACGGATGGTGTATTTAACCAGCTCATAAAGACGACGCATGCCAAATTCAATGAAGATTTAGCCAAGGTATCGACCTCATTTATAGGCGAAGAGGTGAACGGTCAATAGCTGTTCTTCAGCTAAAGCCCGCTCACCTCTTCGATTTGCATTAATTTGCGACTATGTTGACCAGCTTGCCTTTTACCGCAATGACTTTGCGGATCGTTTTACCGGCTATTAGCTCTTGTACTTTCTCAAGTTCCTTCGCCAGGCTCTCCATTTCAGCGACATCCATATCGGCTGCAATGGAAACGCGGTCTGCGATTTTGCCGTTGACCTGAACTACGATCTCCACTTCCTGATCGACTGTCCAAGCCTCCTCGTACGTCGGGAATGAAGCGTATGTCAGCGAGTCCTTGCGTCCCAGCTTCTCCCACAGCTCTTCCGCGATATGCGGGGCAATCGGAGAAATTAACTGAACGAATTGCTCCATCGCCGCAAGCGGCAGCACTTCGGTTTTGTAAGCCTCGTTGACGAAAATCATCAGCTGGCTAATTACGGTGTTGAAGCGTAATGCCTCGTAATCCTCCGTAATTTTCTTGATTGAACGATGCCAAGTACGCTTGAACGCATCGCTCGTTTCGCCGTCGCCGATTTTGGCGCTCAGGCTGCCGTCCTCGTTAATGAACAAGCGCCATACGCGGCTAAGGAATCGGTACGTTCCTTCAACGCCGTTCGTGTTCCATGGCTTAGTCGCCTCAAGCGGTCCCATAAACATTTCGTACATACGAAGCGTATCCGCGCCGAACTCATTTACGATATCGTCCGGGTTAATGACATTGCCGCGCGACTTAGACATTTTCTCATTGTTATTTCCGAGAATCATCCCTTGGTTAACAAGTTTATGGAACGGCTCCTTCGTATCGACTACGCCGATATCGTAAAGCACCTTATGCCAGAAACGGGCGTAAAGCAGGTGAAGCACCGCATGCTCGGCACCGCCGATATACAAGTCAACCGGCAGCCATTGCTTTTGCTTCTCCGGGGAACAAATCTGCTTATCGTTTTTCGGATCGATGAAACGCAGGTAATACCAGCAGCTTCCTGCCCATTGCGGCATCGTATTCGTCTCGCGGCGGGCATTCATGCCAGTCTCAGGGTCGATCGTATTTACCCATTCCGTAACGTTCGCAAGCGGAGACTCGCCCGTTCCTGAAGGCTTAATCGCATCAACATCAGGCAGCAGCAGCGGCAGCTGATCCTCGGGCACCGTCTTCATCGAACCGTCCTCCAGGTGGAGAATCGGAATCGGCTCGCCCCAATAGCGTTGGCGGCTGAACAGCCAATCGCGCAGGCGGTACGTAATTTTACCTTTCCCTTTGCCCGATGCGTCCAAATGCTCGATCATCTTCGCAATCGCATCCTCATTCGTCAAGCCGTTCAGGAAATCGGAGTTGACATGCGGTCCATCGCCCGCATAAGCTTCTTTCGTTACATCTCCGCCTTGCACGACTTCAACGATCGGAAGGTCGAATTGCTTCGCGAATTCCCAGTCGCGGGCATCATGGCCCGGAACCGCCATAATAGCGCCCGTACCATAACCGGCTAATACATAATCAGCTATCCAAATTGGCGTTTTTACGCCACTAACAGGATTAATTGCATAAGCACCGGTGAAAACGCCCGATTTATCCTTTGCCAAATCGGTGCGCTCCAGGTCGCTCTTGCGCGCTGCAGCTTCTTGGTATGCTTCAACGGCCGCCTTTTGCTCTGCGGTCACGATTTGTGCAACAAGCTCATGCTCGGGCGCCAATACGCAGTATGTCGCTCCGAACAAAGTATCCGGACGAGTCGTAAATACGACCAATGCCGAATCGTGACCGTCGATCTCAAACGTAACCTCTGCGCCCTTCGACTTGCCGATCCAGTTGCGCTGCATATCCTTAATGCTCTCCGACCAGTCAAGCTCTTCCAGATCATCCAGTAAACGATCCGCATATTCAGTAATTTTCAGTATCCATTGGCGCATTGGCTTACGGACGACCGGATGGTTCCCCCGCTCGCTCAGGCCATTGATGACTTCCTCGTTAGCCAGCACCGTTCCCAGCGCTTCGCACCAGTTAACCGATACTTCAGCTACGTATGCAAGTCCTCTATTGTACAATTGGATAAAAATCCATTGTGTCCATTTATAATATTCAGGATCCGTTGTGCTTATCTCGCGGTCCCAATCGTACGAGAAACCAAGCGATTTAATTTGACGGCGGAAATTATCGATATTTTTGAACGTAATATCGCGCGGATGCTGTCCCGTATCGAGTGCATGCTGCTCCGCAGGCAAGCCGAACGCGTCCCAGCCCATAGGATGAAGCACGTTGTAGCCTTTCATTCTTTTGTAACGGGAAACGATGTCCGTAGCTGTATAGCCCTCTGGATGGCCTACATGCAAGCCCGCTCCGGATGGATACGGAAACATGTCCAACGCGTAAAATTTCGGTTTCTCCGCGTCCTCCGTCGTCTGAAAAGTTTTGTTCTTATCCCAGTATTGCTGCCACTTCGGCTCGACAACAAGCGGATTGTAACCGTGAAATTGCTGTTCTTGACTCATTTGTGAATATCCTCCTAAAAATATGTGCTATAAGCTTGCTGCAGCAAAAAAATAAAACCTCCCGCCCCTAGCGATAATCGCTAGGGACGAGAGGTTGTTCTCCCGTGGTACCACCCTAGTTAACGGCAGGCATGCTTTGCCCGTCGCTCACTTGTCGCCTTTATCGCAGGCCAGACGGTGCTTTCCGCAGCCGATTACTTACATCGGCCCCTTAATCGCACAGCTCCAAGGCGAGCTTCATTTCGCAGCAGGACCGGCTTGCACCATAAATCGCCGGCTCTCTAGACCTTACAAACGAAATTACTGTTCCTCTTCAACGCTCCATATGCATAAAAATGGTTAGTTTCGATTATAAAGATCGAGCGGTACGGTGTCAAGAGAGTTCCGCTGTCCATAAACCAAATAAATGCCTGCCACAACGGATAAATGAATTGATTCACTCTCTGCGTTAACCGCCCGCAGCATTGGACAATCCGCTAACAAATACTTTAACTGCAAAATACAGAAACAAAACCGCGGACATTAATGACAGGACACGTACGAATACAGGCCCTAACGCCTCTCCGGTCTTGGCGCTGATTAGCGCCATCATGAGCGACCATAACAAGCCGGCGGCAAAAAAGCCGGCTACAAACATTGCGATCACTGCCCGTCCTTCCCCGTCAAGCTCAGCTACGATCGGCCCCGCAGAGGCCACGAACCAAAGCATTACCGTTGGCGAGGATAACGCGGCTCCCAGCCCAAACCAAAAATCCGTCCTGCTTTTCCTCGTTTCAGCACCGCTTCCGTTCCAGTCGATCCATTTCGGATGAATCGATTCCTTAATCATTTTATAGGAGAGGAACAGCAGTACAAGCGTGCCCGCTATCCATAAGGTCCATTTCACTGCCTCGAAGCTTAAAATAAAACTGAAACCGAATAGCGCCAACGCCAGGTAAGTTATATCGCCAAAGCAAGAGCCGAATCCGATCATGAAGGAGGACTTGAAGCCCCGCTCCACTCCCGCCTTGACGATTGCCGCATTAACGAGCCCTAAATCAAAACATAACGAAAGAGAAAATAAAAAGCCCTGTATAAACGAATAAAATAAAACCATTTATTCCTCCATGCACGATGCGCTTATTGCTGGTTCTGCTTTGCCCTATACCAATATTCATATTGCGGCAAGTAACCGATTTTTTCGTAAAGACGATTGGCCGGCGCATTATTTTTTACGACGAGCAAATAGCTGTCTGTCGCGCCACGTCCCTTGCCCCATTGGAGCAGATGCAAAATGAGCTGCTCGCCATAGCCTTTATTCCGATTGCCCGGACAAGTGACGATATCGTACAGTCCAATCCAGCCGTCCTCATTTACCGCAAATCCGCAAGCCACCGGCAATCCATTCTCAAGCAAAATAGCAAAGCATTTCTCAAGCGCTAATTGCTCCAGCATTTTGCGGGTAATCGATCTTTGCTCTTCCGTTAGACCGCTAAACAGGGTGAGGGCATCCAGCCAGCCTTCTGCAGGCATGTTTTCGAGCCGTATATCAGCATGGGATGGCGGGAGCACATCGGCTAGACGTACCGTCTTCACGATCGTTCGGTCGATAAGCTCATAACCGCGGGATGCAAGCTCTTCGTCAAGCGAGGCCGGCTGGCTGAAGGGCGTAATTTTGAAAATGGTACGTATCCCTTGCTGCTCATACTGCTTCTCGCAGGCGCGTATTTTGGCGTCCAGCTCCAGCGTGTGGCCGTATATCGGATTAATCGAATTAGAGCGCTTCGTATAGCCCTCCGCAAACCGCAGCAGCCATCCATCATAAACAAGCGTCTGCAGCGCAGGCCAGCCGTTCAAGCTCATTTCCTCTAGCCGAAAATGTTTCAGCTTCATTATAGGCCCAATATGATGCTGGTCATGCCAAATAAAATCCTTGATATATTGCGCTATCTGGAAAGGATGCCCGTCCGCATCCGCATAAGCCGCTTCATATTGCTCATTTGTTAGTTTAGCTACAGCATCTATAATTCGTTTGCGGCTCTTCGCCGCCTGCCCGGCCAGCTCTGCAATTGGCGTGTTCTTCCCGTATGCCTTAGCAGCCTCATTGAACGTATCGTAATCGAGATGCTTGACCGTAAGCGGCAGGCCCGCTGCCGCCTTGGCAATCGCTTCATTATAAAAATAATCATCCCATCGCAATATATGCGCTACGACCTCACGAACCGTCCATTTTCCGGTTGCTGTGCTCTGATTCCATACGCGTTCATCATCGTTCGCCAGCTCCGTCACAAACGATATCCATTCGCCAAAACTGCGCAGCAGCTGCTCTTTTTCGGTAGCCATTCGAATTTCCCTCATCCCATAAAATATGTAAACACTTCCAAGCGTTTCTCTTATCATACTAGAAGCTTCGTTTACGAGCGAGATGATATTTATGTTATCCACAAAAAAACAGCTGCTCCTTGAGCAGCCAAATGCGCTTTCTATCTTCACAGCATGCCGAACCGCTCAAGCTGCTCCATTTGATTCGCTTGCCGTAATACCTCCCGCTGCTTCGGACCGAGCAAATCGAAATGCGGGTACTCTGACCGGACGTGAATATAACGGGGATTTAGACCGTTATCCAGACACCAGCGCGACAGCTTCTCCATGTCGGAGCAGCCGACCTTCGTCACCGTTCGCATGTTTGGGAACCGCGGATCCTGCCAGTAATGGGTAAGAAAAGCAATCTCCCCGCGCGCAACTGACGCCTTCCATTGCTCCATCTCTTGTCTCTTGATGCCGAATGCCATAGCACCGCTCTCCTTAATGTTATGCGAAGCAAATCTTTTGCCTAAGTTCAGACGCATCGTCATTAAACATAAATGTTCTTGACTCTGCCAACCTGACCATCGGCAAGCCTTACTTTAATGCCATGAGGATGCTTGGGCGAATTCGTCAAAATATCCTTCACCACGCCGCGCGTCAGCTTTCCTGTCCGTTGATCCTGCTTTAAAACAATATCAACCTCAAGCCCCGCTCTAATGGCGGAGCGCTCTGTTCCATTCATCGTTAACCATTCCTCTGCTGCTCTTAATGTTGGCTTCTAGCATAGCATAAGCAAAGTAAAGATGCACATTATAAGGACAGCTGTTATACTAAATATCAAACGATGTAAACGAAAAGAGGAACTATATTAATGTCTAACGCATTTAACGCTTTGGGTATCGTACCTAAGCTTAGCGAATTGCTTCAACAAGATGGAATTACCGAACCGACACCGGTTCAAAAACAAGCTATTCCGCTGCTTCTTAACGGGCAGGATGTCATTGCGCAAGCACAAACGGGCACAGGCAAAACGATTGCGTTTGCTTTGCCTATTCTGCAACGAATTAATATAGAGAAAGAGCAAGTACAGGCTCTTATATTGACACCGACAAGGGAGCTTGCCATTCAAATAACGAGCGAGCTTAAGAAGCTTGTACCTGCTGTTGGCGTAAGCGTTCTTGCCGCCTACGGCGGACAGGATGTTGATGCTCAAATCCGCAAGCTGCAGCGCTCGCCCCATATCGTCGTTGCGACGCCAGGCCGTTTAATCGATCATATGAAGCGTGAAACCGTCAGCTTAGGCAAGCTGCAAATGCTTGTCCTCGATGAAGCCGACCAAATGCTTCACATGGGCTTCCTGCCTGAAGTAGAAAGCATTATTTCGCAAACGCCGAAGGCGCGTCAAACGATGCTGTTCTCCGCAACGATGCCTGATGCCATTCGCAAATTGGCGGCGGATTACATGAAAGCGCCTGTCGATATTCGCGTGCGCAGCACGAATGTAACGCTGGACAGCATTACGCAAATCGTCTATGAAACGACGGACAGAAACAAGCAGCAGACGCTGGTTCATTTGCTTGAGCGCCATCAGCCGTATTTGGCCGTTATTTTTTGCCGGACGAAGGTTCGCGCAAAGAAATTGAACAAGGAGCTTCAAGAACTCGGTATCGAATCCGATGAGCTGCACGGCGATCTGACACAAGCGAAGCGTGAGCAGGTCATGAAGCGATTTAGAGATGCGCGCCTTCAGGTACTGGTTGCGACTGACGTCGCTGCGCGCGGCCTCGATGTTGAAGGTGTAACTCATGTTTATAACTACGACGTGCCTCAGGACGGCGAGCTTTATATTCACCGTATCGGCAGAACCGGCCGCGCAGGTCAAGAAGGAGCTGCCATTACGCTGGCGACGCCTTATGACAAAAATCACCTGCTGCTCATTGAACAAAGCATTAACGCAAAGCTAGCTCGTCGCGCGATCGACAGCGAAGGGACAGAAACTGCAGTACGCCCGCAGCTTGGCGATCGCCCTGAGAAGGGTCGCGGAGCAGCTGGCAAAGGCGGTGCGCGCAGCGCCAATGGCAAACCATCCGCGGACGGACGTCGCGGCGGTCGTGACCGTTCTGGCCAATCGGATCGGAGCGCCAAGCCTGGCGGCCGCAGAGGCCAGCGCGAAACCGTTCGTCCCGCTTCCGGCCAACGTAACGGCAGAACAGCAGCGGGTCGCGGTCCAACTGCCGAAGTTGCTGGCGAAAGCAACGGCTGGGCAGTTGGCCGCGGCGACCGGTTCGAAAGCGGCAGCGCAGCTCGCGGCGGTGAACGCCCAGGCAATCGCGGCAAAACAGCTCGCGGCGGCGAACGCCGTAGAGGGGGCGTTAGCACTCCGCGAGTGGCAGAGCATGCTGCAGGCCGTTCCGCTTCCTCGGTAGAGAGTCCTTGGGAAGCAGCGCGCAACGACGCCAAAGCAAGTAACCGCGGCGCCGTTCGCGGCAACGCTCAAGCGGGTGGCCGTGGCGGTCAGCGCGGTAACTCGTCTACCGGCGGTCGCAATCATTCTTCCGCAGGCGGCCGCAGCAGCGCACCGGCAGGCGGACGCAGCGCCTCGCGCGGCGGAATCTCTTCAAGCAAGCCCCGTGGCGGGCGCAATCGCTAATTTATAGACAATAAACAGGGCTGTTTCCGCATGGTATTTAAATACCTTGTGGAAACAGCCCGTTATTTTTACACTTCATTCATTACATACTTCAGCTAGCTCCAAGCATATTCGCGCAGCGCTCTCGCAACGCCATCCTCGCCATTCGAGAGAGCGACCGCATTAGCCGCAAGCTTGACTTCCTCCGGGGAGTTCCCCATCGCAATGCCCATGCCTGCGTATTTCAGCATCGTAATATCGTTATAATAATTGCCAATTGCCAGAATACGATTTCGGTCAATGCCCCGGATTTCCGCCAGCTGCTGCAGCGCTCTTCCCTTATTTGCCTCCGGATGATGCACGTCGATGAAATAATCTCCGCTGCGGATTGTATGAAGCAGCTGCGGCCACTCCGCCCAATCCGCCTGCACCACATCCATCTGCTCTTTGCTTCCGAACACCGTAAATTTGACGAGCCCGCCCGGCAGCCCCTGCCGAAAATCTTGAATGTACGGCTTCGTCTGAAAATGACTGTACATGGTCTCCGCCTCTGGCGTCATACTCTCGACCATCATATCGAAAGCCGTATTCAAATCAAAATGAATAGCGTACTCGCGGCAATAAGAAACGAAGCTCAGCAGATGGTCTGGAACCAAATCGAATTGATGTACAATAGAACGGTCATCCGAGTTTATCGTTGCAGCTCCGTTATGCGTAATGATCGTTCCTCCAAGTCCAAGCTCCTCCAGCACGGGAAATGCTGCGGACGGGCCCCGTCCGGTGCACAACACGATTTGGGCGCCGCGTTCGGCAGCCTCATTCACCGTTTCGCGAATGGGCGCTGTCAGCACATGGTCATCCGTTAGCAGTGTACCGTCTATATCTAAGGCGATTAAATCATATTGCAAGCTCATAATGACACTCCTTTTCCTATCCCGCAAAATGTTTTTATCTCTTTATTCAGCCACTCGCCGATGTGAGCGAAGCAGCTCAACTTCCTCATCGGAAAGCTCGCGATAGGAGCCCTCGGGAAGCGATTCATCAAGTTTAAGCGGACCCATCGACACTCTTTTTAAATAGACGACCTTCTTGCCTACAGCTTCAAACATTCTTTTTACCTGATGAAACTTCCCTTCCATAATCGTAAGCGAGATAGTAGAGAACGTCTCATTGTCCCGCTGCTCGATTCCGTTAATTTGTAGGTCTGCAGGCATCGTAACGTATCCGTCATCCAACGTGACACCGGCCGTGAACAGATGTTTATCCTCTTCTCCGACATTCCCCAAGACGAGCGCTTCATACGTCTTGGCAACGTGCTTCCGGGGAGACAATAACTCATGCGCAAGCTGTCCGTCGTTTGTTAACAGCAGTAAGCCCACTGTATCCTTATCCAGCCGTCCCACCGGAAAAGGCTCTCGAAGCCGGTCCTGCGGCTCCAGCAAATCGATAACGGTGCGCTCGCGTCCGTCCTCCGTCGCCGAAATAACGCCCTGCGGCTTATTCAGCATAAAGTAAACAACATCGCGGTAAACGACTGGCTCACCATCAAATACAACTTCAGCCACGTCCGGATTAACGATGAGGCCGCTATCCTTTACGACTTGGCCGTCTACGTTCACTTTACCGAACTTTACTGCTTTTTTTATTTCGCTGCGCGTCCCTAGTCCCATATGGGCCAGCAGCTTATCGATACGCATCCGTTTACTCATCCTACATCCATCTCCATCCTGCCGGAAGTTCGTTTTTGATCATGCCTCCAGCATATTTCCCCCACCCGATCGGATAACCGTCCGTGCACACTAATAGATATCCCTTTACCGGCGAGCCTTCCTGCACCTGTATTTCCGATTCCTCTACAAACAACGTTTCTCCTTTGAGAAAACGGAGCGTCTGCTCGTCATCCGAGCTCCAATTAACCGAGCGCACTGCATCTTCGCGAGTTAATCCCATCGCCAGCGGATGCGACGGCTCAAACCGGCCCCGAACGGCCTCTCCCACATACCAACCCGCTCTCACCACGCGCAAGCCATCAAGTGAAGGCAGCTCGTCAGGCTGTATATATACGCGCGAGCCAAAGGCCACCACTCGTCCCGGCCAGCTTAGAGCACCAATTGAAAACTGCTCCGCATACTGATGCCACAACTCAACTGGACTCGCTTCCTCGGCTGTATTCGCCGCAGTGCCTTCACGACCGTTTGCCGACCGCTTTTTGGCTGGCCGCTCCAATCCAGCGTTTGACCATTCATTTTTGGTCTGACGTTTGTTTGCGCGCCTTTCATCCCTATGGTCCTGCTTCTTCTCCAGCCGCTTCCCGCCCTGCTGCGGCGTCTCGCGCTTCAAGCTTCCGCCGGCGGCCTTAGCTGCAGGACGATGAATAGGCGCTGCCGCCAGCACCGGCCCGGCTTCCCGGACGCCGCAGCGTCTCAGTACAGCCGCATAATGGCCTTCTCCCTCGATAAGATGCGGCCACAGCCTTACCGTCCCTTGAATGCTTTGTAGGCGTTCACCGTCAAGCTGCGCTGTCTCCGCCGCTAAATCCGTTCTGCCCGCCGTCCATCCGAATTGATGAGGTACTGCTTCAACAAAAAAATCATCATGCTCTGCGAGAAATGCTGCAATTTGCTGCTCGTTCTCCTCAGGCGAGAAAGTGCAGGTCGAATAGACGATTATTCCTCCCGGTGCGAGCATCGCTGCAGCATCGCGCAAAATATCACGCTGCATGACCGAGCACCGCAGGGTCGAATGCTTCTCCCAATCTGCAATCATGGAATCATCCTTGCGGAACATGCCCTCGCCGGAGCAGGGCGCATCAACGAGGATGCGATCGAACCAAGCAGGGAAAACAGCCGCGATAGCCGCAGGCTCCTCGTTCAGCACGACGGCGTTGCGTACGCCGGCAAGCTCAATATTTTTGGCGAGCGCCTTCGTTCGCTCCCTTGCGTTATCATTGGTAACCAGTACGCCGCTGCCCTGCAGCTTTCCCGCGATTTGCGTCGATTTTCCGCCGGGAGCCGCGCATAAGTCGAGCACGCGGTGTCCGGGCTGTACGTCCAGCAATTCAACCGGAGCCATAGCGCTCGGCTCTTGGATATAATAAAGGCCCGCATGATAATGAGGATGCTTGCCCGGACGCTCGCCTTCCTTGTAATATAAGCCATCCTCGGCCCATGGGACCGGACGCACCGTTTCACCCATGGAAGACAGCTTCTTCCAATTCAAGGCGCTAAGCTTCAAACGATTGATCCGTAAACCGTATACTCTTGGAGCCGCATAGGAAGACATAAATTTGTCAAATTCGTCTCCCAGCAGCTTTTCCATTTTTTCTGTGAATTTACGCGGCAAATTGCCGATCATGCACATTTCCTCCTGCCAATTGTCATCGATGTCCTTGCTCTTACATCCTCATACTGATTTGATATATAATATATTAAAGTAAGGACAAACCGTTTAGAAATGACTTGTCCACCCATAAACTCGTTTCGGAGGTAGTCGCGCAAATGAAAAAGAAAAAGAAAGTGAAAATGATTTATGTGTACATTGGAATCGTCGTTATTCTATTCGGCTTCATATTTGTACTGAACAACAGCGGCAAGGTAAATGCCCTGTACGGCAAGCCCGTGTCTCAACTAAACCCGGAAACACGCAAGCAGCTTGATGATCCTAACTATCAGAATATCATATTACCGGCTGAATTGGACAAGAAGGTTGCCGACAAGGAAGATTTCTTCGTCTACCTGTTTGCTTCCGACTGCCCGCACTGCCAAAAAACGACACCGCAATTAATGCCGCTCGCAGATGAGCTTGGCATCGATCTTCCGCAATTCAACCTAAGGGAATTCCCTTCCTACTTTAACAAATATAATGTCGAGTATACGCCAACTCTAGCTTATTTCAAAGATGGCGTTCAAATTGATAAGCTCGAGGGCGGCCTTTCTGAAGGGGGTACAGAAGGGTACAGCCTAGATGACTTCAGAGCGTTCTTCAACAAATATTCGGGAGCTGAATCGAAATGATGAAGCGTCAGCGCCTGACCGATGAACAGATCGCCGAAGAGCAGCGAAGCTCGCGTATTCGAGGTATCCTGTATGCTCTGCTGCTGGCATTCGCATTCATTACATTGCTCACCGCATGCGGCTTGGCGGATGATGACAAGGCCGGCGCTGAGCATCAGCACGGCTCCGAAACCTGGCAGACGACAGCTTCGTATGACGAGCTTCCTGCCTTTCTCTCTGATTATACACCGCATACGAGCGAACTCTACAAAGCGGTACACGACCACGCTGACATTATGAGCGGCGTAAATTGCTATTGCGGCTGTGCGGACGGGCTGGCGGTTGAAACTCCTCATGACTCGCTTCTGCGCTGCTACGTGGCCGAGCATCCCGCAGACGAAGGTGGCGTAACCTGGACGAATCACAGCACAAGCTGCGGCATTTGCAAGAAAGAGATGGAGGAAGTCATCGCCTTAAGCAAGCAAGGCAAGACTGCTGATGAAATACGCGAAGCGATCGATGCCTCATTTAAGCCTAACAGATCCAGCGATTAGTCTTGCCGAATGTATATGCGACAAAAAAAAGTGGATGAGCGCCTCGCTCAACCACTTTTTTTGTATCTTTCAACCAGCATGAATGCTGTCAATTTTTAAGTTTGGTTCGCTTTTTTGGCTTTCCCGATTGCCGCTTGAATATCGAGCGACAGCTGATTAAGCTCATGGTAATCCTCTTTCTCAAACTTCTCGTTAAACTTCATTTGGAACTGCGCAGCTTCGCGCACCCGGTGATAGAAATATAAGTCTTGAATGCCGCTCAGCACCTTAGAAACCACATTGGACTGCTCCTCAAATTCCGTTTGCGCATCCAAAATCTCTTTTCGTATGCTGGTCATTTCCGAATCGAGCTGCGATGCGGCTTCCGCCGCTTTTTTCAATCGGTCACGCACGTCCTCGGGCAGGCTCTCTTTAAACTTATAATTTAATGAATGCTCTATCGTCGCCCAGAAGTTCATCGCCAAGGTACGAATTTGAATTTCGGCAAGTACGATTTTGTAACCAAGCGCGGTTTGAACCGGATATTGTACGATCATATGGTAACTGCGGTAGCCGCTGTCCTTAAAGTTTGTAATATAATCCTTCTCGTATACGAGCGTAAGATCTTTGCGCGTTCGAATTAAGCTCGCCACCCGGTGAATATCATCCACAAACTGGCACATAATACGAATGCCCGCAATGTCCTCAATTCCTGTATCCAGCTTATCCGAGGGAACGTTCAGGCGCCTCGCTTTTTCCAATATGCTTGATATGCGCTTCACCCGGCCGGTGACGAATTCAATCGGTGCGTAAGCTTCTCTTATCTTCAGTTCAACCCGCATCGTCTTAAACTTCACTTTCATTTCTTCAACCGCTTGTTCATAAGGCTGTAAAAAAAGATTCCAGTCTCTACCGTCCATCCGGCCGCCTCCTGTTCTTAAACGTGATCTGCACCTACTGCTTCGGCAATATTTCGGTAGCCATCTTTACGTAAACATTCCTTCAAACCGTTCGTCAATTCACGGAGCAAACCAGGCCCTTTGTAGATAAGCGCTGTATAAATTTCAACCAAGGAAGCTCCTGCGCGGATTTTATCGTATGCATCCTGTGCGGTAAAAATGCCGCCTGAGCCAATAATCGGCAGCTGTCCGCCTGTCTGCTTGTAAACGGCTTTAATGACCTCGGTTGAACGGTCGCGCAGCGGCTTGCCGCTAAGCCCCCCCGCTTGCCCTGCATTCGAATGGTGAAGTCCTTTCCGTGACAAAGTCGTATTCGTCGCGATGATGCCGGATACGCCGCTTTCCACTATTGTTGCAACGGTTAACTCCAGCTGCTCGTCTGTCATGTCCGGAGCAATTTTGACGAGAACGGGCTTTGTTTTCTTTCCTTCTTTCGCCGCTTGTACGTTCATTTCCTTTTTTACGGCGCTAAGCAGATTTCTCAGCTCTTCTCCGTGCTGCAAATCACGTAAATCGGGCGTGTTCGGAGAGCTGATGTTGACGACAAAGAAATCGCCGTATGTATACAAATCGCGAATACAGGTCCGGTAATCCTCGTGAGCCAATTCATTCGGCGTCGTTTTGTTTTTGCCAATGTTTACGGCAATCGGGATCCGGTTTATTTTACGGCGTGACAGCTTCTCTGCCATTGCGGCCGTACCGTCATTGTTAAAGCCCATCCGGTTGATGAGCGCTTCGTCCGGCGGGAGACGGAACAATCTCGGCTGCTCATTGCCGGCTTGTCCCTTAGGCGTCACTGTTCCTACCTCAGCAAAGCCGAAGCCTACGCTCGAGAAGCCGTCCGCTGCCTTCCCGTTTTTATCAAGCCCGGCAGCAAGTCCCACCGGATGCGGAAATTGTAATCCGAATAGCTCAGTCGCAAGCTCCGGCGACTTTGCTACGCCATACATGGCATGCATCAGCCCGTTAAGTCCAGGCACAACTGCTCCTGCAGCCAAGCCGTCAATTACAAGATGATGGGCCTTCTCAGGGTCCATACGAAAAAAAATAGGCTTCAAAATAGAAGAATAAAGCAACTTACTCACTCCGATCTCAGATGTATGTTCTACCTGACAGTTTATCTTTTTTGCAACAAAAAGAAAAGAGCCTGCGCGCAAGGTGCAAGCATCCATTATATTGCGGCTTGTCTAGAAAACGATTACAATGGGATCATACTAATTTTAACTATGAAATAGAGAGGTTGATTGTCGATGAGCTCACCAAAAAGAAAACCGGCAACGATAAAAGCCAAGCCGAAGGAAGAAGTGAATAAAAAAGCGCTGATCTGGCTCTGCTCTATCGTCGGCGTTATCATTGTTGCGATCGCGCTGCTTTTAATCTTCACTTCGTAAGCCAGCTTACGTCAACCATTTATACACCTTTGCGGGATTGGTTTCGTTCTGGCGCGGCTCCAGCTTAAAGCGTTCGGCTGGCCGCTGCACCTTGGACGGAAGCGTCCCGTTTTTTATTTTGACAATCGTACCAAGCGGCACCAAATCGAACAATTCCTCCACGTCCTCTTTTCCCATACGGATACAGCCAAGGGATTCGTCCTTCCCTATGCTGCCTTGCTCATCCGTGCCGTGTATGGCGTATAGGGTATTTGACAGCGTCATTCCGCGGCTCCCGAAATTACCATCGTCACGCCCGTTCGGATTTTTCACCTTCTCGCTAATATAGAAACTTCCCTCAGGCGTTTTCTCACCTCCAAGACCCACCATAAAACTGCGCACAATGATATTCCCTTGAACGACTGCAAGCCGGTAAGACGCTTTATCCACTACGATCTCCAGCGGCTGACTCCATTGTTTATCCAAAATCCCGTTTGTACCGACAATCGAATTTGTAATTGGTTTTTTTTCCGTTTCTTTGTCCAAAGCCGGCTGAACGCCTGCTTCCAGCGTAGTTGCTGCAGAATTACCCTTCTTCGCCTCTTTTGCTGTTTCCAGCTTCATCAGCATCTTTGCGAACATAGACCGCATTCCTTCCCGCTCGCCTGCAAGAATATTATTCGGGTAAGGACGGATGAGATCATCCAGCTTCTCGGGCCATTTTTTGTATTTTCGTTCATATTGGTAAATCGCGCTCGCCAGCGTCCAATGCGTCTCCTGCTGCTCACTCCATGCCTCGTACTGCTCCTCAAAACCGGATGCGTCAGAAGGCTCGCAGGAGCAGGCCTCCCGCTCAAGCATCGAAACCTGCAGCTTGCTGTTGCCGCTTTCTTTCTGGGCTGCCATAAGCAGCCTTGTATCCCCTGTCCATTTGCGCCAACCGGCATCCTCCTCAAGGCGCGCCGCAATAGTTAGCAACGGCGCATCGTTCGCGGCATCTATAAGACTATTCCAGGCACTTCCAATCGGAAAGCGCTCCTTCTGCGGTAGAAAGACGACTCCTACCGGAAGCTCCTCCGCCTGCACTACCGGTATAGGCTGAACTGCCATCTCCTTTTTTATGGCGCCATTAGCAGGCACTAATACGGCAACGGTCAATAGCAAACCGGCTATTAATGCCGTTCTTCGGGCAAGCTTTTTTTTCTTTTGCTGTCTATCCCATGCTCTTAGCAATTGCAGCTGATTTTCCGATAACGGATGACTTTCATGCTCATACGCATCATACACCCCGCCAGCCTGCAAAAAGCAGTAGTTCGCTTTACCTTCCTTGCCTGCTAGCAAATATTGTTTGCCTAACAAATACCATCCCATTTGATTCCCGGGGTGCTGCTTCACAAATTGCTTCAAATATAAGAGATCATCCGGCGAGTCCATCACCCAGCCTCCCAACATGCGGTATAACCTTTTTATCGGCAGGACTCACGCTGATTTGTATCCCGGTTTCGATTTGCCTTATGCAGGCATAGAAAAAGCTCCCCTCCGCTGATAGCGGGGAGGAGCTTCTCGTCATAACAAAAAATTAGTAGTTGAATGGCACGTCAGCAATTTTGATCGAGTCGGTAGGACAGCCGTCAGCCGCATCCTGCAAATCGTCAAACAAATCTTCTGGAATCTCTGTGTTACCTTTGTTTCCGTCAGCTTTATAAATTACCTCTGCAAGACCTTCGTCGTCATAATCATAAATGTCAGGAGCGGTCGCTCCGCAAGCTCCACAAGCGATGCACGTATCTTTTTCTACCCAAGTAAACTTACCCATGGAAATCCCTCCCAAAATAAATATACGGAATAATCTCGTCTCTAACAGTCAAGCTTCATTCATCAATATATAACAAAGTATCATCCTTTTGCAAGGATGTACCGCGAATTCGTTTATTCCTAATTAAGGTCGACGGATCGTCGCCCAGCATTCCTGCGGTTAGAACCGCATCCTCTCCATACTTATCGCGGAGACGGTCCATCGCCAAAGTCAGCGCCTCCTTGCGGGGCTGCTGCTCATAGCTGAATAAATCGAGCTGCATGGCCGTATCATCAAGCAGCGCCAGGTTCTGCAGCGTAACGCCAAGCAGGCGGATCGGCTCGCCGTTTTTCCAATGCCGGTCGTACAGCTTGCAGGCTTCCCTGTAAAAATCATCAGACGCCTGCGTTGGGGCAGCAAGCGTATGGGAGCGCGCAATCGTCGTCATATCCGGCTTGCGTATCGTAATTTGGACGGTTGAAGCCACCATCTTCTGCCTCCGCAGCCTTCGCCCCGTCTGATCCGCCAAATTAAGCAGCACGCGGTATACATCCTCGCGCGCGGTTATATCGTTCGGGAGCGTCGTCGTATGCCCAATCGATTTATTTCGCTCCCTGTTAGGATTAACCTCGGAGCGGTCGATTCCGTGAGCTGCGGATTTCATCCAGGAGCCTGTTACGCCAAAATGTTTATTCAACAGTATTTCATCTGTTGCTGCCAGCTGACCGATCGTCCGAATGTTCAGCTTCGCAAGCTTATCGGCCGTTTTCTTTCCGATTCCGAACAAGGTATCGCATGACTTATCCCACAGAACGTTCTTTACATCCCGTATGCGCAGTACGGTAAGACCATTCGGCTTCTTCATATCGGAAGCCATCTTCGCCAGCAGTTTGTTCGGAGCTAAGCCGATGGAACAGGGAAGCGACCACTCGGACATAATTCGCTGCTGAAGCGACGCAGCAATTTCCAGCGGTGAACCGAACATTTTCGAGCCAGTAATATCCATGTAGCACTCGTCGATGGAAACAGCCTCCACGAGCGGCGTGTATTGTCTTGCAATGGCCATAAAGCCATGTGAATATTTGCGGTACAAATTAAAATCAGGCTTTATCAAAATAAGCTCAGGACATAGCTTAAGCGCCTGTCTCACCGTCATGCCGGTCTTAATTCCTTTCCGCCTTGCTGAATATGAGCAGGTTACGAGGATTCCCTTGCGCTGCTCTACGCTGCCCGATACCGCTATTGGCCTGTCCTTATATTTCTCAGGTTCCTCTGCTTCATGCACGGAACAATAGAAGGCATTCATATCCAAATGAATGATAACACGGCCTTTGGCCGGATAATGCTCATTCACATTTGTCATCACTGTGCGATACACCGCCTATTCGGAACAATAAGCTTACATAAGCTTGATCACCCCCAGCATACAATTCCATAAGGGCCCAGTCAACGCGCTCCGGAAAAATGGGACAAAAATTACAAGCCCCCCTCTACTTTCACGGCAACAAGTGTTATAATAGTACATTATGATTTGTAAAGGCTATGAGTGAAGGAGGCGTCCCGTTAATGACAACAAACATTTCAATCTTTGATACGACGCTGCGTGACGGTACACAAGGCGAAGGGATCAGCCTGTCCGCGGATGATAAATTAAAAATTGCCCAGAAGCTCGACGCGTTGGGCGTTCATTATATCGAAGGCGGCAATCCGGGAAGCAACAGCAAGGATATTGAGTTTTTCCAAAGAATCAAAGCATTTAAACTTAATGCCAAAATGACCGCATTCGGCAGCACCCGCCGCAAAAACAGTTTAGCTGAGCAGGATGCGAGCCTTGTGCGAATCGCTGAATCCGGCGTCCCTGCCGCTACGCTTGTAGGTAAGTCATGGGATTTCCATGTACATACAGCGCTGCAAACGACGCTGGAAGAAAACCTCGCGATGATTTATGATTCGGTCGCTTTTCTGAAGCATAACGGCATGGAAGCGTTGTTTGACGCAGAGCATTTTTTCGACGGCTATAAGAATAATCCGGAATATGCCGTTTCGGTGCTGAAGAAAGCACAGGAAGCTGGCGCAAATTGGCTCGTACTTTGCGATACGAACGGCGGAACGCTCCCAAATGAAATCCATGAAATCGTAACGCGAGTCAGACAGGAATTAACGACGCCAATCGGCATTCATACGCATAACGATTGCGAGCTGGCCGTTGCGAATTCGCTTGCCGCCGTTCAGGCCGGCGCGCGTCAAGTGCAAGGTACGATTAACGGCTACGGCGAACGCTGCGGCAACGCAAACCTGTGCTCCATCATACCAAATCTTCAAATCAAGATGAACTACGATGTGCTGCCGGAGGAGAAGCTGCGCACGCTCACAGGAACAGCCCGGTACATCAGCGAAATCGCAAACGTACACATGCCTGTCGGTCAAGCTTATGTCGGCAACGCCGCATTCGCCCACAAAGGGGGAATTCACGTCTCTGCGATTATGAAGGATTCGAAAACCTATGAGCATATTCAGCCAGAACTCGTAGGAAACAAGCAGCGCATTCTCGTATCGGAGCTTGCCGGACAAAGCAACATTATTTCTAAGGCGCAAGAGCTCGGTCTTGACGTGAATACGAATAACGAGAAAACTAAGCTCATCATGGATCAGATTAAGGATCTTGAGCATCAAGGCTACCAATTCGAGGGTGCCGACGCTTCCTTGGAGCTCCTTCTCCGCGAAGCTTTCGGGGGCGAAGCTAAGGAAGTTTTCAAGGTTGAATCGTTTAAAATGCTAGTTGAAAAAACGAACGGCCAAATGATCTCAGAAGCCATCGTAAAAATTAACGTTGGCGGTCAGCAGGTTTATACGGCAGCTGAAGGCAACGGGCCGGTTAACGCCCTGGATAACGCCCTGCGCAAGGCGCTGGTGCAGTTTTATCCGGATATTGAAAGTATCCATCTCTCCGATTATAAAGTCCGTGTCATCGACGAGAAGGACGCTACTGCAGCTAAGGTTCGTGTTCTTATCGAGTCGACTGGACTTGATAATACGTGGAGTACAGTCGGCGTCTCTAACAACGTTATCGAAGCAAGCTGGGAAGCGCTTGTGGACAGCATACGTTACGCCTTGCTCGGTATGGTAAAGGTAGATAGCACACATGTTGATCCGCTCGATCGTATCGGTCTTGTGAATCATTAATCAAAAAGGGCTGCCTGCGCGTCATTGTATGACGCACAGGCAGCCCTTTTTTCTTCTTACATCCACTTTTCAATTAGACGTTCCCATTCCGCATAAGTGATGACACCGTTAATTCTCTCTCTTATAACGCCCTCGCTGTCGATTAGAAACGTTGTCGGAAACGTATCGACTTTGTACTGCTTCGTCACATCGCCCGCGCGGTCCATTAATATCGGGAACGTAAACTCATGCTCATTAACAAAATCTCTGGCAGCACGCTCTTTATCGTACTTCGTCGCATTTACGCCATAGAGCTGTATCACGTCTCCATATTGCTCATGCAAACGCTGCAGGTCGGGTGCTTCAAGCTCGCAAGGCCCGCACCAGGAAGCCCAAAAGTTAACGAAAGTCAGCTTGCTCTTCTTGCCGCCCACTTCATATGATTGCTCATCAAGGGCTGGAAGCTTGAAAGCCGTTGCAACAAATCCCGCTTTCGGCTTAAAATCAGCAGCAGGAGCAGCCAGCGTAACCGCGTCAGGTCGATCCGTTTTATATTGAAATACAGCTAAGCCAGCAAACACAAATGCAATCGCAAAAAGCGCAATGACGCGTTTCATGAAGTACCTTCCTTTTCTTGAAATATCATCATACCTGTATGGCTTCATGGTATCATGCACCGTATGGAAGCTCAACCCATGAGGCGAATTAGCCATAAAAACGTCACGAATCCCTGAACAGGACAGCCAACCATACGTTGTAAGCATATTGTCGGCAAGCACATCGACAATCATACCTTTCAACCCATCTAGAGCAACAGACGTGCGAAATTAACCGTATTCCGTTATACTATATTTGCTGGAACCGAATGGATAAATTATTTTGAATTAATACATCGATTCTGCTTTATATTAAACTCGTTAATCGGGAGGCGTTACTATGGAAGCGGGTCAAAATAAGGGTTTTATTACCAAATCAGCCTATGATAAGCTCATCCAAATTTGTGCGAAGGCTAAGCCTCGAGAAGCTTGCGGTATTGTTGCAAGCAGTCAAGCTGCCTCAGTCCCTTCTGCACAATTATCGGGCGCAACAGACTATTACGTCATTGATACTATTATCCCTATAACAAATACACACATCGATCCAACGCATTCATTCTCCTTCGATCCGGCAGAGTGGACAACCGCTTATTATGAAATGCAAAAAAACCGACAAACGCTTGTCGGCTTATTTCACTCTCATCCACGCACAGAGGCCGTTCCGTCTTCTAGCGACTCTGAAGGGTTCCTCCCTGCATCCGAGCTTACCTATTGGATTATATCACTGCAAAACAGCGAAGCTCCTCATGTTCAGCCTTATCGCCGCTCACAAGGGACGTTCGTGCCGTTACAGCTAGTGCTTACTTAAATAAGCATATAGGTCACCTAGTGTCGTAATATTTCTCTCCAAAATCCTTGCCAAATAATTTTGCCAAAGCTTAGCCGTCATTATTGAATCCTGCAGCGCATGATGCCGTTCCGTAATAGGAATACAGCAGCTCTCGAGCAATTCATCAAGGCTGTATCCTGCGAGGTTCGGCTCCAACCATTTCGCTACCATCATCGTATCCAGCACTCTGTGGTTTAAATTTACTTTAGATGTCCTCCATAAGGCAGCGTTTAGAAACTGCTTATCATGACCGGAAGCATGGGCAATAAGCAAGCGCCTGCCGACAAACTCCATAAAGTCATGAAGCACCTGCATTAAATCGGGCGCATCCTCCACCATTTCATTCGTAATGCCCGTTAATTCGATGATCGCTTTCGGAATTTTCCGCTTCGGATTGACAAGACTGTAGAACGATTCACTCTCCACGAGCTCTCCGCCTCGCAACATAACAGCGCCAAACGAAATAATTTCGTCACCGTTCGTCGGGTAGAAGCCTGTTGTCTCGAGATCAAATACAACAACCTCAAGCTCCCGCAGCGGCATGTCGAACATGGATTGCTTACGCTGCTCTTTATTGACATTTCGAATAAACGCCATTTGCTGCGCATTTTGCGAGCCTAGCATAGATGCGATGGCAGGCGTAAATCCTCCCATTTTGTATAGGTTCCACATGCGACCGACGCCTTTTGGTTCTTTCATTCCTCCACCGCCTTACGTAAGCCTGCGCATTGTTTGCTTGAATACCGCTCGCTGCAGCTTCTTGCCTAGACGCAGACTACTCTTTAGTTCATCCGTCAATTCCTTCGTCAACTTACGGCTGGACAGCTTACCATTATTAGCATATAAATCATTTACATTTTGTTCGGTAGTCATCAATCTGAGCCGCAAAAAAACACGAAATGCTTGAGCATATACAGCTCCGTCCGACTCGGACATGTTCCCGGCCTTCACAAGCATTTTGATTCTCTCTAATGTTGATGTTTCCCGGATACCCACCTGAACGGATAAGAGCCTAATCGAATTAACCATCGGTATATAGGCGCCGTATTTAATATCCAGGCTGCCCGAATCCTGGCCGTACTGCTCCTTTAATAATTGGCCAAAAAAGCCCAACAGCACTTTATGGCGCAACGTGTTATCCAGCATGCGCTGCAGAATGATCTGATGGTTCAGCATATCGGTAAAAAATAAATCCTTAAGCTCATCGACCAGCCTTTGCTCGCCATATACACATCGTCCATCCGCAATGATAAGCAAGTATCTAACGGCTTCCCACGCAGGCTCCTCAAACCAATGATTCAGCTTATTGCCCCACTCCGATAAAGACAAGCACCATTCCGGATTGCTGCTCATCACATCCCCCTCGCAAGGCGGATAGCCCACCTTCCGAAGATTCAGAACAATTAAATCGCATAGCTCTTTAAAATATTGTTTTACTTCCGTTGAATCAGTTACTGGATCCTGATAGACAACTCCGCTGTCTTGATCGCTTGACAAAGTCTGCTCTTTCCGACCGCCGCTACCGAACAATATATACGCGTAAGGCACGGGGGGAGAACCCTTCCCCAACCGTGCCATTTCCGCTTCTGCGAGGATAATTGAGCGTTGAATAACCGCATCATGCACCTCATTAAGTTGTACATTAAATTGTTCGACCGGACGCGTTGGGAGAAGAGCTTCCATCTGCTCGTGTACCTGATCCCGCAAGCTACGCAGCCCTTCTACATGATCGGCTGAGCCAATCTGCTTAAGCAGCTGCAATCGCACCGGATCACTCATGCGACGCCCTCTCCCTTCGGTCAGTCCATCATGATCAATCCATTACCCGTGAATGTTTCCTGTTTTTTTCATTTGCTCAGGATAACCATAAGCGCCATGCTCACTAAGGTCAAGACCGATAATTTCTTGCTCTTCCGTAACACGGAAGCCCATGATAAGTTTCATAATGCCAAGGATAAGGAACGATGCTGCAAGTACGAATGCGCCTACGACTACAACGGATTCGAATTGCACCCAAAGCTGCTTCCAGCTGCCCGTATCGATCAAACCGCCTTGACCAACGTTAACTTTCTCAGCAAGCGCTTGTGTTGCGAAAATTCCGTTAGCAAGCGTACCCCATACACCAGCTGCGCCGTGAACGGACAAAGCGTAGATCGGATCGTCGACTTTAATTTTCTCGAAGAACTTCACGCTGTAGAATACCAGCACACCAGCTACAAGGCCGATTACTACCGCAGCCCAAGGAGCAACGTATGCGCAAGATGCCGTGATGGCAACAAGACCTGCAAGCGTACCGTTAAGCATAGATGTAATATCTGCCTTGCCTGTAACCGCCCAAGAAATAAGAAGTGCTGCCACGCCGCCTGCGCCTGCGCCGAGCATCGTGTTAAACGCAACATATCCGAAGAAACCGTCGCCGATAGCTACTGTGCTACCCGCGTTGAAACCGAACCAGCCAACCCATAGAAGCAGGACAGAAAGTGCTGTGAACACTTGGTTATGGCCTAGAATTTCGTTTGCTGAGCCGTCTTTGTTAAATTTACCGATACGCGGTTTTAGTAGAACCGTTGCTGCGAAAGCTGCAAGCGCACCTGTTAAGTGAACGACTGTAGAACCTGCAAAGTCTTGCGCTCCGTCTTCAGCCAGCCAGCCGCCGCCCCAGATCCAGTGAGCAACTACCGGGTAAATAATTGCGATGAAGAAAACGGTAAATACGATATAAGATGAAAGCTTCGCTCTTTCTGCGAAACCGCCCCATGCGATGGATAGCGATACTGCTGCAAATGCCAATTGGAACAAGAAGAATACAGTGCTTGGATAGCTGTCGCCTTCTACTGCAGCAACTGCCGGATCGAAGAAGAAGTTACCCCAGCCGAACAATGCATTTACTCCGCTATCGCCGCCGAATGCGATACCGTAACCAAATGCCCAATAAATAAGTGCAGCCAAGCCCGTTGTGAAAATCGTTTTACCTGCAACGTGGCCAGCGTTTTTCATGCGAGTAGAACCTGTTTCAAGCAGGATGAATCCGCCTTGCATAAGTAGAACTAGAATGAACGAGAGCATAACCCAGAGCGAGTTTAGACCCATGTTCAACGTTGCGGCGGAAGGATCCTCTGCAAACGCCATTACTGGAAACAATAAGGTAAAGATTCCCAAAGCCAACATCGTTTTCTTAATCAATACGACCACTCCCTAAGTGTTATGTTTCCTTACATGAGAGGAAAGACTTAATGTCATTATAGTCAGTAGTGCTCAGTTTGACAATACGTTTTATCTAATTTTATAAAAAAAATCAAACATTCGGCACGAAATCTGACACGAACGTTAAGTTTTTAAACAAATCAACCCCAAAACCCCCCATCTTTCCCATTCATCCTTCGCATTTTCACTTTTTGTAGGCATTGACTCCTACTTGTGGAATTCATGATAGTTCCCTCGAACGACTGCATGTCTGTATTAAATTAAATTTAACATTATATATAGAAGAAACAAAATAAAACTTTCTCATATTTATAAGAATGGAAAGATCTAGCGGCATGGTCATGTAACACGTTTGACTGTACAGTTACTTTCCTATTATCATTAAGAGTATAGTAGTTAAACCACCTTTGATCTATGGTTACGCAGTACTGCTTTTCAAAGTGAAATATAGGGTATGACGACATTTCACTTTCTTATATTGAACGAATGGAGGATATAAATATGTATCGGATCGGAGAACTGTCCAAGCTGGCGCGAATCAGCCCGCGAACAATTGATTATTACACCTCAATCGGTCTAATAGAACCTGCTGAGCGTTCAGCCAAAAACTATCGCCTCTACGCTGATGAAACCTTGCAGCGTCTAGAGCGTATTGAACAGATGAAAAAAGATAAATATACTTTAGATGAGATAAAAGCAACCATTGAAAGCTGGAGCAAAATCACACCTGAGGAGCAAGTCTCGCGCAAGCTAACCGACCTGCAGCATCATCTAAGCCAACTGGAGCGTGAAGTGAAGGAGCTGGAGCCCGTAATCAAGAAGCTCAAGCCCCGCCAGGCTAATCACCTCTACACGCGTCTTATGCCGCAGACAGCAGCCTGTATCGAGGCGCTGATGCTTCTCATCAACAAAAGCTCCCTCATGTAGCGGTATATTTCATCACTATAATGGAGGAATGACTCAATGACGTTTATTTACATTTTAATCGTACTTGCTTTTATATTAACGATTTGGGCACAATTCCGTGTTAAGGGAACCTTCAAGAAATGGACTCGCGTTCAAGCTAACAGCGGTTTAACCGGCTACCAGGCAGCACGGCGGATGCTCGATTCCAGCGGATTACACGATGTGCCTATCGAACCTGTACGAGGCGTACTCACGGATCATTATGACCCTATTCACCGCGTTGTTCGTCTATCGGAGCCTGTTTATTACGAAAATACAATTTCAGCGGTTTCCGTCGCCTGTCATGAGGTCGGACACGCAATCCAGCATGCACAGCATTACCCGATGCTCGTATTGCGCCACCGCATCTTCCCGATCGTTAATTTCGCCTCTGGCGTTGCCCCATTCCTATTCATCGCCGGTATCCTTTTCTCGGCACTGAATTTGATCGGACTTGGCATTATCTTCTTCTCGGTTGCGGTAGCGTTCCAGATCATCACCCTGCCGGTTGAGTTTAATGCCAGCAACCGAGCAAGAGATATTATGATAGCAGAAGGCTTCATTACGAACGATGAGGAGCGCGGCGTTGCAAAGGTACTTAATGCAGCAGCCTTGACTTATGTAGCGGCAGCCCTCCTTTCCTTGCTTGAGCTTATAAGGTATATACTAATTTTTGTAGGCGGCAGCCGCCAAGAATAACAAAACTTGATACGCAAAAAAGGAGCTGTTTCAAATGGTCTTTATAGACCAGTTGGAACAGCTCCTCTTATATTTATCCTGCCTAGCTACTTATTTCCTTCTTGAAAATAACGGAGCAAAAAACCGTGAAATACTTTTGCAACAAGCGGCAGCTTCTCATTTGAACGCCGTATAAGCCCAATTGTTCTTGTTACTTGAGGCTCGGTTACACGCATCTTTGTAGGATGCAGCGGGCCCGTGTAGTGAAGCGCCATTTCCGGCAGTAAACTTACACCCATCCCTGCAGCCACTAATCCGCGAATCGTATCCGTCTCTTCCCCCTCAAAACCGATCTTCGGTGTAAATCCCGCCTCCTGGCAGGCTTCCCAGACGATCGGCCTTAACGAGTAGCCTTCACTAAACAAAACGAATGTCTCATCCTCAAGCTCCTTCAGCTCAATCGATTCCTTGTCAGATAGACGATGGCCTGGCGGCAATATGGCATACAGCTCCTCTGTGAGCAGCACTTCGCCGCATACAAATTCATGCTCATCGGGAAAAGGAGATATGAATGCCAAATCTATATCACCTTTGATCATGTCACGTATAAGCGACGGGTACATCCCCTGCTTAAATCGAAACTTCACATTCGGATGCAGCTTGCGGAAGGCAGCAACGACCTGAGGAATCAATGAAATCCCTAAACTATGCGGAAAACCGAGTCTGATTTCACCCTTCTCAGGATCCAGAAATTCATGTATTTCAATGACAGCCCGCTCTAAATCAGCCAAGATGACTTCAGCACGCTTCAGAAAAAGCTGGCCGACCGGCGTGAGCTGCAGGTTTCTTCCCTTTTGAACGAATAGCTTGACGCCAAGCTCTTCTTCCAGCTGGTGAATTTGCCTACTGACTGCCGATTGTGCCACATGCAGCTCTTCAGCCGCTTGCGTGACATGTTCTTTTTTTGCTACCTTTACAAAATAATAAAGCTGACGAAGTTCCATACTTGTTCGTTTCTCTCCCGTATATCCATAGTTTTCATTCAAAGCGCTTTATTTCTTTGCGTATTCAAGCGATCGAATACAAAGTAAAGTAGGAAACCAGCCAGAGCACCTCCAACATGGGCCCACAAGTCAACGCTCGGCGCAAGGAAGGAATAAATAACCCCAAAAATTAATATCGTATAAACCGTTTTACGAGAGCCCTCATCTAATCTCGACTTCTTGAACAAGGAAATGTATAAAAACGCACCGTACACGCCGTAAATCGCTCCCGAAGCTCCTACGCCTACGTGAGTGTCGAAGCTTCCTTCGAGAACATTGGTCCATGCACTCATTCCGTTACCCGCGATACCGCAAAGTATATAAAAGAAAGCATATTTGACGCTATTTAGAAGACGCTCAAGCGGCGGTGCGAATATTAGCAAGGCAAACATATTGTAAAGCAAATGCTCAATCCCTGAATGCATGAAAATCGAGGTAACATAACGCCACGGCTCCAGCATGCCATAAGGATCAAGCTTCGGATTGGTAACGAATGCGCCATACTGAATCGCATGCAGCCCTTCATTCGGATTACCGTTAATGACAATGACGATAAAATAAATAATATTTAGAGCTATCACAGCAGCCGTAACCGGATAGAGCTTTAAATAAGAGCGAAAGCTCTCATACCGCAAGAAAATCATTAAATCATCACCTTTCCTCTCCAACAATTGGACAAGGCCGTTTCATAACGATTATAATAAACCTGGTATTGACCATTCAAATTAGAGGAGGAATTTTTACAAATGACACAAGAACGTAATGGAGTCGCCACTTTCAAAGGCAATCCGATCACATTAGTTGGACCAGAATTGAAGGCGGGAGACCAGGCTCCTGATTTCAACCTTAACAAATCGCTCGTAGAAAATGTTTCTCTCAAGGACTACTCCGGTAAAATCAAATTAATCAGCGTTGTACCTTCCATCGATACAGGCGTTTGCGATGCGCAAACTCGCCGTTTTAATGAAGTTGCAGGCTCACTGGGCGATAATGTTGTTGTCCTCACAGTCAGCGTTGACCTTCCATTCGCACAAGCCCGCTGGTGCGGCGCGGCTGGCATCGACAAAGTCGTTTTGCTATCTGACTACAAAGCACATAGCTTCGGCGAATCTTACGGCGCATACATTAAAGAGCTTGGTCTTGATCAACGCTCGATCTTCGTTATCGATGCTAATGACACGATTCAATACGTTGAATACTTGACTGAAATGACTGAGCACCCGAACTATGAGCAAGCGATCAACGCTGTCAAAGCGCTCGTTTAATCCGCATCCTATAGAGCTTATTTTTCAAATATTGCAAACAAAGCGAGTGAAGGATATCCTTCCTCGCTTTGTTTATGTATTAACTGTTAACTTTAAATGCAGCAAGCTTCTTATCAAGTGTACGGTATAAATCCAGGATGACTCTGTAATTAGAACCAAGATCCCCTAACGATCCACGGGACGCTGAATAAATATCGACAGCCGATTGCAGCGGATTTACACTAATGACGGAAACGGTAATGTCCATCGTTCTTCCAAATGCCGTGCGTTTCTCAAGTACAATCTCACCAACGGATTGCACCTCGTGCAGCACCTTATAGCCTTGCATTTTCTTAAGAGTCGATATCACTTCATCCCAAACCTTATCTTTCGGCAGCTTGTAGAAATGAGATTTGAGCATTGGATCCTTGGCTCTGTCGCCAGTCTGTTCATGACTGCGCAGAAGCCCGATTAAGGCCCGCTTCAACAACAACGATCTCCCCCTCCGGCATCTATGTACATTACTCTATATGATACCATGATTTGTCCAATGAAAAAAGAGCTATCACCGGATTTAACCAGCAAATGCTCTTCATTTGAAAATGAGAACCCGCCTATGCCGTCCGACTCACATGTTTCTGAACCCGCTTACGCAGGTGGGTGACCGCAGAACCGCTTTTGAGATCCCGTTTCGGGGGCATGTCAGCTACGCTTCGATATTGGTCTCCCGTGAAACAGCCATTGGTTCAAAACAGCGTAAAGCCGTAACGAGCATCGCAGGAGGTATTGCTATTATAGACTGAACTTAAGAAAAAGTAAACTTTGATCGGTTGTTATTTAATGGAGTCGTTCGAATCATCCTTAACCAAATCGATACGGTCAAGCTCCGCAGCTTTCTCTGCTTCTTCTTCCTCCGCCAAACGCGCTCTCTCCGCTTGATCCTGCAGCTTCTGGTAAATCAAATGGAAATTCCAGAATGCCAAGTATGCGATGATACTGCCCATAAAGAAAGGAATAAGAAACGTAAACCGCGTGCTGAAAAAGATGACAGCTCCGCTCATTATTGCAGTAGACAGCGAACGGAAAGGTTTGCCGATCGTAATGAGTACAGCGTTTTTCAGTAATTGAAACGTTTTCATATGATAATGGACAAGCATGGAGAAAAAATTAAATAAAGAGACGATTAACAAAACAAGAAAAGCAATGAAGATATATGACAACAAATTCAATTGTTCACGATATACGATAAAATCAACAATCATAATCGCCAGCAGTATCGTATAAATAATACCGCCAAGCATACTTTGTTTATAATTTTCCTTGTAGGCACGAAAAAAAGTTTTGAACAGAGCGACATCGCTCTCACCCATTACCCATTTGCGGGCAACCGCAAACATTGACGCAGTAGCTGGAAACAAGGTAAACGGAGCAACGACAGCCATTGCAATTAACGCGGAATACACCTGACTTTCATCCTGTGATAAAAGCAATCCCCACGCAAAGAATACGAATGGAATAGAGCAGACTATCCATAATACATTGATAACCGATAACCGCATAATCCATTCGGAAATTCGGTAAAATCCACCCATTAACCCTCTTGGTTCCATCTGATCTGCCTCCAGAAAAGTAAGATTGATCCTACCGGACAATAACAAAAAAAGAACCGAGACGTCCGGATGCCCGTTAGGGTCACGGACTTTCTCGGTTTTTTTTGGAAAATACTCAGGTAAAGATTAATTAGTTGTTTACGTAACCATCGGAAGAGCTTTTCGGACGACGGTTTTCAGTGCGTCCTTCGCTGCTTCTTTTGCTGCCGTAGCCGCCGCTGTTACCGCGTGACTCGTAGCCGCCGCGTGAGCTGCCGCCAGTGCCGCCGGAACCGCCAGTGCCGCCGCTGCTGCGTCTGTCATCGCGACCACGGTATCCGCCGCCGCCGCTGCGGTTGCCGCCGTATGATGAGGATGAGCCGCTGCGGTTAAACGGACGTCCATTCGAACGAATGTCCGGTTTACGTTTTTTCGCGCGAAGCGGATCTTCCGGCGTCAATTCGATTTCCACGTTTTTCTTCTCGCCTGTCAGCAATTTGATTGCTGCGGAGAGCAAGTGAACGGAATCATATTGCTCAAGCAATTGAATGGAAATCGCTTTGTATTCCGTGAACTCATCGTTTTGCACAACTTCAAGAAGACGTTCAGCCGTTACGCGTTGCTTACCTTCGATAGCCTCAGCAATGCTTGGAAGCGGCTTGCGGTTCATCTTCTGACGGGTAATTTTCTCGATGAAATGAAGGTGATCAGTTTCACGAGGCGTTACAAACGACCAAGCAGTACCTTCTTTACCTGCGCGGCCTGTACGGCCGATACGGTGAACGTAGCTCTCCGGATCTTGCGGAAGGTCAAAGTTGATAACATGCGTTACGCCGGAAACATCGAGACCGCGTGCAGCAACATCCGTTGCTACCAATACATCGATGCTGCCGTCACGGAATTTGCGCATTACGCTATCCCGTTGATTTTGAGACAAATCGCCGTGCAAGCCATCAGCCGTGTAACCACGCTTCTGAAGCGCTTCGCTAAGCTCATCAACCCGGCGTTTTGTACGGCCGAAGATGATTGCAAGCTCAGGGGATTCCATATCGAGCAAGCGGCTGAGTGCTTCGAACTTCTGGCGCTCGTGCACTTCGATGTATGATTGCTCAATAGATGGAGCTGTGATTTGCTTCGGAATTACCGAAACATGCTCAGGGTTTTTCAGGAATTGCTGTGCAAGCTTCTGAATATTAACCGGCATAGTAGCGGAGAACAGCATCGTGTGACGCTCTTCAGGCACTTGCTTCAAGATCGACTGGATGTCATCCATGAAGCCCATGTCAAGCATTTCATCAGCTTCATCCAAAATGACCGTTTGCACATCATCGAGACGAATTGTCTTACGGTTGATGTGGTCAAGCAAACGACCTGGTGTTCCAATAATAATTTGAGGCTTCTTCTTCAATGCACGGATTTGACGGCCAATTTCTTGTCCTCCGTAAATCGGCAGCGAGCGAAGACCTTTGTATCGAGTTAACTTCCCGATCTCGTCAGCCACTTGAATAGCGAGTTCACGGGTTGGCGTCATTATTAATGCGACAATGCGTTCCTCGCTTGTCGGAATTTTGTTAATGAGCGGAATTCCGAATGCCGCTGTCTTTCCTGTACCCGTTTGTGCTTGGCCAATAAGATCTGTACCTGCCATAGCTATAGGGATCGCTTTGTCTTGAATCGGGGTAGATTCCTCGAATCCAAGTTCGGTAATAGCTTGCAATACTTTCGGTTCTAAGCCAAATTCTGCAAATGTTTTCAAACTTTTCTCAAACTCCTTTTATCTTCAGCCTACTTAAGAATATCCAAATCATTATAGCACACATTCAATCATGAATACCAGTAAACCAATTAAAGCCATACTAAGTGGAACAAAATGAGTAAATACACATGTCAGTTGCATTGGGGCGAATGTATTGAATCCACACTCCCTGCGTTACCTAATAACGATACCAATTATGACAGCAGGTTCCCTGCTCATCGCTTTAGGCTTCAATTTATTTCTCATTCCACACCAGCTGTTAAGCGGTGGCATATCCGGCATTTCCATGGTGATTGGATATGTAACCGGCGGCAATATCGGCTGGCTTTATTTCATCCTTAATTTGCCCGTCTTACTATGGGGATGGTTCGCAGTTGGCCATCGTTTTATAATTTGGAGCATATACACTGTCATATTGTCTACATTGTTCCTGCAGATCATCCCGGTCGCTCAAATTGCCGAAGACATCGTACTCGGCTCTGTGTTCGGAGGTATTTTGGTCGGCTTTGGCAGCGGCTTAACGCTGCGTTACGGAGGTTCGTCAGGCGGATTCGATATTATTGCGTCCATCGTTACACGAAGACGCGATTTGCCGGTGGGAATGATTATTTTCATATTAAATGGCGCCGTAATCGCTTTGCTTGTTATGTTTACCCAAAACTGGGATTCGGCTCTTTACTCGCTCTTGTCCATCTTCTCCGCAGGCAAAGTAGTAGATCTTATCCATGTAAGGCATGTTAAATTAACAGCCTTCATTATCACGACCAAAACCGAGGAGCTGCTTGCAAAGCTGCTCTCGCACCCGCGCGGCATTACGATAATTAAAACGCGTGGCGCATATTCCTTGGCAGATCGAGATATGCTGATGACTGTAAGAACGAAATACGAATTAGCCGAACTAAGCAAAACGATTACCACCATTGACCCTCATGCATTCATTAACATCGTGGAGACGGTGGGCGTCATCGGCGACTTTTCCAAGCCAAAAGAATAAACCATATACGCAAATATGGATTTTACAGAGTGTCCCTATGTTTTTGAAAATGATCCTGATATAATGTTTGTATCCCGTAGCTTTGGTTTCTTGCCATATGATTTCCCCTAAACATTCGATATGAAAGGGTGATGCTCAATGGATATGGAAACGGTCAAATTGTCTCAAATTGTAGAGAAGCTTGCCCCAGAGCTTAGTCCTTTTCTTACTGAACGTGAATTGGACATCAGCATTGTGCTGCGTGACGGTCTTGCGCTACTCGAGCCCGCGGACGCAATGGAAATTGTGCAGCATAGTATTTGCAATCAGCAGAGAGAAGCTTTGTTACAATGACAATGCGGGACACATGAATTCGTTAGACGCCAGTCGAGACAACCTCGACTGGCTTTTTGTTTATTCTCCAGCCCGAATAGCTGCAAATATCCTCTAATCGATTTTCTTTTTTTTCGTTAAGAAAAAATGAGCTTGCACGCAAAAATGCAACATATACTTTCTTATACGTTCAAAAAAGTTGATGACCAAGACCTGTCGTCTGCTTTATAATTTGAACAGAATAGCTTACGGGGAGAGAGCAAAATGGACATCATCATTTCAAGCTTACTGCTGCTGTACAACTTGCTCACTGGAAGCGGAGATCATAGTGCCGCAACGAAACAGCTAGCTGTTGCCTACTTAAACACCGCAGCCGGTCAAACGATCATACAACCAGATTCGCCCGCAAACGGTACCATCGACGCTGGAACCTCAGAAGCAGCAAATGTCAAGAAAGATCCGCAGCCGGATACCCCGCCGATCAAAGGGATTTATGTAACGGCACACAGCGCCGGCGGTGCGCGTATGGAGACGTTGTTAAAGCTGGTTGACAGTACTGAGCTTAACAGTATGGTTATCGATATTAAAGATGACGACGGGTATATTACATACCCTACGACGACACCCGAGCTGCAAAAGGTTGGCGCTTCAAAGAAATATATAAGTGACATTAATGGACTTATGGTAACCCTTAATCAGCACAATATTTATCCGATTGCAAGAATCGTCGTTTTCAAGGATACCGTACTGGCCCGCAAGCAGCCCGAGCTCTCGTTCCTCCACCAGGACGGCACGATCTGGAAAAACGGCCGTGGCGACAGCTTCGTAAATCCTTACCGCAAGGAGGTTTGGGATTATAACATCGCCGTCGCGAAGGAAGCGGCAAAGCTTGGCTTCAAGGAGATCCAATTCGACTATGTGCGTTTTCCCGAAGGCTTCGAGAAAAAAGCAGCCTATCTTACCTATAACAAAACGGAACAAAGCCGCGTCGACGCGGTCGCCGGCTTCGTCAAATACGCCCGCGAGCAGCTTGAGCCGCTTGGCGTGCGCGTTTCGGTCGACATATTCGGATACGCAGCATCTGTGCCTGCAGCCGAAGGGATCGGCCAGGATTTCGTGAAAATATCGAATGATGTTCATGTTATTTCACCCATGGTTTATCCTAGTCACTACAGCACAGGCTGGTTTAAGCAGAAGGATCCGGACCGGAGCCCTTATGAGACTATAAAAGGGGCTATGCTCGACACACATAAGAAACTTGATCCAACCTTGGGCCTTAAACCGATCATTCGGCCTTGGATTCAAGATTTCACAGCAAGCTGGTTAGGCAGCGGTCATTATATGAAGTATGGCAAGGCCGAGGTCGAAGCACAAATTAAAGCGCTTCAAGACACCGGCATTCATGAGTACCTGCTCTGGAATGCGGGCAATAAATACTCCCCTGGCGTGATTTATAAGTAACCTGAACGGCTTTTTTGCAACAGAAAAGTCCACCTTCGCTATCGCAGCGCAGGTGGACTTTTTTTGTTGCAGACATGTTACTATTATTGGGACAAACGAAGGGCCAGCTCATACATACCCATATCAAACGGCTTCTTCGTATTTACTACGGTATCGATATCCGTCGTTACAAGCTCACCGCGAATGACGCCGCAAGCTTTGCCTGAATCGCCGGCCATTAGCTGTCTTACTGCAAAATCTCCAAGCCGGCTTGCCAAAATACGGTCGATTGCAGTTGGCGTTCCGCCGCGTTGAATGTGGCCAAGCACCGTTACGCGCGGCTCAATGCCGCTGTTAGCCGTAATTTGACTTGCGACTTCCTCGCCTTTACCAGCGCCTTCTGCGACGACGATAATACTATGACGCTTCCCTTTGGCAAAATTCGTCTTCATACGATCGGCAACCTCAGTAAGCTCGAAAGATACCTCAGGTACGAGAATCGTCTCCGCACCGCTTGCAAGACCGGCATAAAGCGCGATATCGCCGCAGTGACGTCCCATTACCTCGACGATTGATGAACGCTCATGCGAAGACATCGTATCGCGGATTTTGTTAATCGCATCGACAACGATGCTAACCGCGGTATCAAAGCCGATCGTGATGTCAGTAAACGGGATATCGTTGTCAATTGTACCCGGGAGACCCATTGTTTTAATGCCCAGCTTGCTCAGCTTGTTCGCACCTTGGTAAGAGCCGTCGCCGCCAATAACGACCAAACCGTCGATACCTCTGGAACGAAGCACTTCCGCTCCGCGCTGCTGTCCTTCCGCTGTCATAAACTCCTTACAACGCGCTGTTTGCAAAATCGTGCCGCCGCGTTGGATAATATCGCCTACGCTACGCAAATCCATTTGGCGCAAATCATCATTAATTAGCCCTTGATAGCCGCGTTGAACTCCGTAAACATCTAAACCGTGAAATAATGCGCTCCTTACAACAGCTCTAACAGCTGCGTTCATTCCTTGCGAATCTCCTCCGCTTGTCAGTACTGCGATTGATTTGACTGCAGACATGGTCCATTCCTCCACTTTGTCATTTTTATAGTTAGGCCTGTTGTTTCCGAATCCAGATGCTGTTGATAAGAAAAAACAGACGCGTTAGCGGACTGTTCTTCATTAGCCTCCTCGAAACATCTCTGACTTCCGCCTGATGGCGGACCTTCGGGTCTGATAAATATAAGGCTAGCAGCCCTTCAATAATCAAACGATGAAAACGGGAAGCAGGAAGCTGCTTCACATCCTCACGCGCCCGGTTCACGATGGTTCCGAGACGCTCAACAAGCAGACTTTCATTATCATAATAATTGCAAAAATTAAGATCTCCGCCTGCATGGTCCTCTGCTTGATCGATTAAATAATCGAGTAAAATATGGAGGCCGCATACATGCGGAAAGTAAATATTTTTGATCGCTTCCGCGTCCTGTTCGGATAGACGGTCTTCGCTTGCAGCCAGAAACAGCATGAACATGCCTAGCGTAGAGCCTGCAGCCGCAGCAAATTCATTCCAGTGCAGATTCGGATAGCCGCTGCGGTGCAGCTCCCACCATGCGAGCAAATGCTCCTCGCGCAAATCTTTGCGAATATGCTTGTACACTTGCAAATCACCATATAGGCCGACCAGCTCGGTCACATGCTGCTGCACGTTTCTATAGGAAGGCAACTGCGCAATATGTATTTGACACGTCCGAACGAGGTGATGCAAATAGCCGCCATCGTCCTTCTCGTTACGCAAAGCGTAATAATCCTGAAGCCGGGCTTCGGGATTGACGGCATCGAGCATCGATTGATGCAGTAATCGAAAATCATCCGAATCAAGAGAAGTGCTGCGGTCGCAAAGATTGTCCAAGTAGTCGCTAATAGTTTGCAGTGCGACAATTAACGGAATAAGCAAATGTCTCCGCTCTAAATTTGCCGCAGCGTATACACCGCCACCTTGGCAATGAAACTTCTTGCTGTCCATGCTGTTAAGTGCCTGCGTCCGCAGCTCGGCATCTGGTATCCGCTCCGCCATGAGACGATGCGTAACTAGCTCCCGCTCCACTTCGGGCAGTACATACTTATATACACGATGCATGAGCTTTAACGGGCTCTGGGGCACCCTATTGCCTGTTAAAGTCGTCAATCTCACGATGCACCCTCCTCAAATTCATGTTCATGAATGTCGGCGTGATTCCAATTGCTGGTCAATGCGATACCAAATGTGCAAATCATTAATCCTACTTGCATAATCGGCAATTTCGTAGTTTAGTATACAGGATTGCTCAAAGCTGTCTTCTTCAAAGAGCTGAGCTTGCTTTAAGTTGATGAGCTGTTCAAATTCCATGATCCGATCAGGAATCGTCCCTCGTATAAGCTCCCACTGCTCAACGATTGCAAGCTGCTTATTTGGTTCATACTGCTCCCATTCCATTTCCAGCACGGGAATACGGATCCGAAGCCGTTCATTCCAGTCAAAACGATAAGCTCCCATTGTAAACCTCCACATCTAAATGTACCATTTCGACTCATAATAATCCAGCTTCAAATCTCATTGGTACGTCTGCCAAACCATGCTATACTAATATTCATATTGTTTAAGACAGGGATGGAGTGAGCTTTCAACGATGGACACACCAGAGATAGCGCGGGTAAAGCCCTCTAAGACAGCGCGCAAGGAGACATTGTCGCTGCGTATTTACAGCTTCTCAGCCTATTCTACAGCGGCGATGGTCGTCTCCTTTATACCGCTATATTTTTTGGATAGAGGCTTTTCAGAGCAACAAATCGGCATTATTTATTCGACCGGACCTTTCATATCAATCTTCGCCAACATCATTCTAGGCATGGCTAGCGACAAATACAGAACGATCAAAAAGCTGCTTATGCTTCTGCTGTTCGGTCAGCTCGTCATGATATCGCTGCTTTTCCCCATTGAAAACTTTGCGCTTGTTTGCCTTGTCATGATGGGCTTTTATTTTTTTCAGACACCTATTAATCCGTTAAGCGACAGCTTGCTTCTATTGTCCAGTCAGTATACCGGAACGCCTTATGCGCTTATCCGCATATTCGGATCGCTAGGATTTGCTGTAACGGCGTATACGTTCGGACTCATACTAAAGGGGATCGGCTCACATTGGACGCTCCCGCTTGCCCTTTGCACGATTGCCATCACGCTAATCCTAACGACTAGAATCAAGGATTATCAGGGAAGCGCCCGCAAAATCGATTTCTCCGGCTTTTTTAAGCTCCTCCGCCAGCGCGATGTACTGCTATTCTTTTTAATCATATTGACGATATCCATCCCGCACCGGATGTACGAGGGCTTTCTTGCCGTCTCTATGCGTCAAATGGGCGCAAGCGACTCGCTCGTCGGGCTTGCATGGCTCGTATCCGCCTTAAGCGAGATTCCTATTCTGTATCTGCTCGGCAAATACGGCCATAAATTTAAAGAGCTGCCTCTGCTCATGATCGCATCTATCATGTACGCGGTCCGCCTTTGGCTGCTGAGCGATATTCAAGATCCGCGCTGGGTCATCGCAACGCAAGCAATGCACAGCATCTCATTCGGCATTTATTTCTCTACCGCGCTGCGCTACTTGTCGCAGCTCATACCTGACGAGTACCGCGCTTCCGGACAAGCCGTTTATGCCGTTGTCTGGACGGGGCTTGCGGGAGTGATCAGCGGGATGTTCGGCGGCTATATTTACGAGCATTTTGGACGTGAAGTTTTCTTCCGGATGGGTGCCGGCTTTGCGCTCGTTGCCGCAGCGGCGTTTCTGGCACGTTACTATATCAGCCGCTTAGACCGTTAATAGACCTTAACAAAAAGCAAACAGGGCTGCTCCGTAAAGCGTGCATATCACACGCTTAGGTAGCAGCCCTGTTTCTATAACTAGAAGTACAGCCTACTCAGCAATTTCAAAATTGGAATATACGTCCTGCACATCGTCGTTATCTTCAAAAGCATCCATCATCTTAAGCAGCTTGTCCGCGTTCTCGCCTTCTACCTTGACCATATTTTGCGGCAGCCACCTTACGCCGGCATTTACAAAGGTATAGCCATCCTTCTCAAGCGCGTTCTTCACCTGCTCAAACTCATGCGGATGCGTCAAAATTTCAAAGCTGTCATCATTAACGACAACATCCTCGGCACCGGCTTCAAGCGCAATCATCATCATCGAATCCTCGTCCGTCTCATGAACTTCACGATCCACGACAAGCAGTCCTTTATGATCGAACATATAGCCTACGCAGCCGCTCTCGCCCATGTTTCCGCCGCGCTTGTTAAACGCGGAGCGGACATCAGCAGCCGTCCGGTTCCGATTGTCGGTCAAGCATTTAACCATAATAGCTACGCCGCCTGGACCATAGCCTTCATACATAATTTCCTCGTATTCAACGCCTTCTCCAGCGCCTGCAGCCTTCTTAATCGCCCGCTCGATATTATCGTTCGGCATTTGCTCTGCTCTTGCATTGGCGATCGCCGTCTTCAGACCGAAGTTAGCATCCGGGTTCGGTCCGCCTCTGCGCGCTTGAACGTAAATTTCACGTCCGAGCTTAACGAACTTGTTATTTTTAGCCTGATCGGCCTTACCTTTACGGTCTTTGAACAATTTGAATTTCATTATGCTCGCTCCCCTGACAAAGTTTCCAAGCAACAGTTTATCATCGCAGACTGGTCTCGGTCAATGAAAGCGGGCGCTATCGCACTTCATCTGAAGCGACTTACGTGTTTGTTTTGCGCTATACATTCACTTTGTACTTTAACGAGAGCTCGTCTCCCGGCATCCCGCATATCCCCCAGTTATGCTTTGGCGTTTCAAAAATAGTAATTTCGACATCCTGCGGAGAAATATCGAAGTGTTGGCAAAGCTTCTGGAATAGCAGCTGGTACAATTTTGTTTGGCTGCTTCTGACCTGCCTTCAAAAATACTGATTTCAATAATGGTATATGGAAAAAAACGATGGAATCTTTTGTCCATTAGCAAAAATAGATCATTGCCTTACTAAAAAAAGGCCCCCTGTCGCCAGGGAGCCCTCTTCAATCGTTCATTCGCACATTGTTCCTATAGTTTAGTGACGTTGGCCGCTTGAGCACCGCGGTTACCCTCAGTAATGTCGAATTCGACCGCTTGCCCTTCATCCAAAGATTTGAAGCCTTCGCTTAGAATTGCTGAGAAATGTACGAAAACGTCTTCTCCACTCTCTGTTTGGATGAAGCCGTAGCCTTTCTCCGCATTAAACCATTTAACTGTTCCTTTCAATTGAACAACCTCCTAAATATAACCGCCCTTTTGAGATGGCGAGTAGAATTATTATATCGATTCAAGAAAGAAAAAGCAATTAAAGTAAAATTTTCAAATATTGATTCGATCCAGGAATAAATGGAAGTCTTGAAGCGAGCAATTCTGCCCTTCCTCCATTCGCCGATATCGTCTCAATCAGCTGCTTAAGTTCGGGATATGGCTCCCAATTTAATGATATAAGCGGATAAATGCGTATTTGACCGCCTGGCTTACAAATGCGCATTAGCTCTAAAATAGCTTCTATATGAAAATCAGGTCCGAATTGATTGGCGTACAAAAACATAAAATGACTGCAAAGCACAAGTGAATATTGGTCATTTGCGAATGGAAGCTTAGGCAGCAGGCCATATACATAGCGATCCGTTTCGGCGCTATCCCGTACATGGGCAGCAAATCGCGCTATAGACGCCTCTCGGCCTGCCCGATGGTTATCAAGCGAGCCATAATAGCTCCAGTCAAAACTTTCCTTTATCTTTGCAAGCTTAGCAGTCGATGTATCGATCTCCTGCGCTGCCTCTTCGATCCACGCATCAATTCCCGCTCCGTACCTGGGATCAACAGCATAAGCTGTATACCCTCTAGCGTTTGCCTCTGCCGTAAAAGAAGAGCCGCCTGCCGCTACGTCAAGCACCGTACCGTCCTCCAAATCCGATTGCCGCAAATCGAACATTCTAACATATTCCTCATAGCTTCTGCATGTCATAGCGACACCAATTTGCTCATAACCCTGCTTACTCATTCCTGCACTCTCCTCTTCTCGTCTCATCAAATCTCGTCTCAACTAAGCTTGCTTGTTGCGTTGCCGTATTGATTACAGTCACCATAATGGCTATGATGTAATAATACCATAATTAACTACTACAAAGGTGGAAATCACACATGTTCAAAAAACACGAAATTTATAAGACCGACAAATACAATATGCTGACTGTAGAAGTACAAGGCAAGACGCTCATCGTCCGGGAAATCTCCGATCAATGGGGAGAAGACACCCATACGTTCATTAGCCGTCCAGAAATGCTGCATTGGGCGCAAAACCGGTTTCGCGCTTCCGACTTTGCAGGCCGCGAAGAAGAATTAGAATCGATTATGCGCGCTTTGAAGGAAGTATAATACTTACGCTCTGAGGCAGGAAAAATTACCCTTTGCGGCGAACATAACGTTACGCCGCATTGCATAGGTAAAATGATGAAGCTGCCGTTCCAGCCAGTTTATTTTCAGGAGGCCTTACCCGCAGATGGATCCTACCGCTTCGATTATTTTTATTATTGCAGCCTTCTCGCTTGGAGCGATCGTTATTTTGAAGCGTAACTCCTTGCCCCTTGGTTTGCGCCGCGGTCTTGCGATGGTATCCATCGCATTCATTGCGTTTGCGTTCTTTCTTATTGTTTATGCCTTTCTTACGATGGGTGCTGCATAGCTGGCGGGCTGTTGAATACTGTGCGCCGCGTCCGGACATAGTAAACACAAACTGTGTTCCGAGGTGATAACCGGATGAAATGGCTCCCCCTGCTGCTTGCTTTAAGCCTCATGCCGGGTTCTGCCGCTTCTAAAGATGCGGCAGCATATAATGGGCATGTCTTACCAACCTTATCCATACCAAGGAGGAATTCGATGAATCACGTACCGAAACGTTCAGAATCCGCACCGGAGACCCGCTGGAAGCTAGAGGATTTATTTGAAAGCCAAGCTGCTTGGGACAAGGAATTTGCGGAAGCGAAGGCACTAATCAAAAAAATCCCTGAATTCCAAGGAAAACTGGCAGACGTCGCTCAGCTTAAAGCCTGCTTCGAGCTGGAGGATGAACTGTCGATGCATGTGGAACGGCTTTATGTATATGCAAATATGAAGCATCACGAGGATACCGCAGAACCGACCTATCAAGCGCTTTCCGATAAATCGAAAAAAATAAGCGTTGAATCGGGAGAGGCTCTTTCATTCATTACGCCTGAAGTGCTCAGCCTCCCGGATGAGAAGCTGGATGCGATCATAGCAGATGAGTCGGTTGCCAAATTCCGCCACACCCTTGAAGAAATGCGCCGCCAAAAGGCTCATGTTTTATCGAAGAACGAAGAAGCGCTGCTTGCTCAGGTGGGCAACATGAGCTCCGCGCCCGGAACCGTCTTCGGCATGCTGAACAATGCGGATTTGAAGTTCCCTAAAGTGAAAAATGAAGACGGCGAAGAGATCGAGCTGACACACGGCCGTTACATACAATTTCTCGAAAGCAAAAATCAAGATGTGCGCCGCGAAGCGTTTAAAGCGGTGTACGATACTTACGGCAAGCTGAAAAATACGCTCGCTTCTACGTTAACTGCAAACGTAACGAAAAATATTTTTTATGCGAAGGCTCGGAAATACGATTCTGTGCTGGATATGTCTCTCTACGGCGATAACATTCCGCAGGAAGTATATACGAACCTGATCGAAACGATTCACAAGCATTTACCGCTCATGCACCGTTATATGAATCTACGCAAGAAGCTGCTTGGCTTAGACGAGCTTCATATGTATGACTTATTCGCCCCCCTCGTTGACGAGTTCAAACTGGACATTACGTTCGAGGAAGCTAAAAAAACGGTGAGCGAAAGCTTAAAACCGCTAGGCGAAGATTATTTGAAGGTGCTGCAAGAAGGCTTTGACAACGGTTGGATTGACGTTTACGAGAATGAAGGAAAGCGCAGCGGCGCATATAGCTGGGGCGCTTTCGGAACGCATCCTTATGTGCTGCTTAACCATAAAGACAACTTGAACAGCATGTTCACTTTGACGCACGAAATGGGCCATGCGCTGCATTCCTACTACTCGGACACGAATCAAAACTACCGCGACGCCCAATACACGATTTTCCTGGCTGAAGTCGCTTCTACATTGAACGAGGCGCTGCTGATGGATTATCTCCTTGGCAAATCGACAGATCCGAAGGAAAAAATGTATTTGCTTACGTATTACGCGGATCAGTTCCGTACGACCGTATTCCGTCAAACGATGTTTGCAGAGTTCGAGAAAATCGTACACGAGCGCTCCGAGCAGGGCGATTCGCTGACTCCGCAGGAGCTTAGCAAAATCTATTATGATCTTAACGTCTTGTATTACGGCGATGACATGGTCATCGATAAAGATATCGAAATGGAATGGGCACGTATCCCCCATTTCTACAACAGCTTCTACGTGTACAAATATGCAACGGGCTTCTCGGCAGCCACCAGCTTCTCCAAGCAGATCTTGGAGGAAGGCGAGCCTGCGGTTGAACGCTACCTCGGTTTCCTGAAAAGCGGTGGCAGCGACTTCTCCATCAACATTCTGAAGAAGGCAGGCGTCGACATGTCCTCTCCTGAGCCGATCGAGCAAGCGATGAGCGTGTTCGAAGAACTTATCGGACAGATGGAGCAATTGACGAAGTAGACAAAATACGGTAGACCGCCAAGCTCGCTTGGCGGTCTTTTTATTGTGAAATATCCCGCTGCTGCTCATACGATTCATTCTCGCTAGCCGTTCATTTGCAACGCATCACACGTTAACCCTCTCCAACTCCGAATCTTCGCGCAGACCTGGCGCGGGCACGTTCCATCTCCACCTCGCGATTACGAGAATCGGCGCTCGTTACGAGCGTATGGAGCAAAGTTCGCGCAGCGGCAGCGACCTCCTCAACTGCATGATTAAATGCTTCCTCGTTGGCCTGTGAAGGCTTGTTAAAGCCCGAGATCTTCCTCACGAATTGCTGCGAGGCCGCCAAAATCTCATCGTCGGTGGCCGGCGGATCAAAGTTAAATAACGTCTTTATATTTCGACACATAGCAATCTCCTTTTATTCTTGTAGTACACCAATATTACAACACATCAATTCTCCCATGCCAGTGAATCATGCGGTGTTGGGCAGAATCATTAACCTTGCATATAAAATGAAAAACATCGCGGCTCCCGCGATGTTTTTGGCGTTGAGATATGTTGTACTAAGGGACAAACAGCAGCAATTGACCGATGATCCATGCCAGCCCGCCTGCGAAAAGCGACGACAGCAGGTTCACTCTGTCGTTGTTAAGCCAGGCGAAGCCGCGCACTTTCTCCGCCGCGCTGCCGCAATGCGCGGCGCGCTCGGTTTCGCTGCCGCATACCCGGCAGCGGTACATGGCCTGGCCGGTTGCGCCGAGCAAGGAGTCGGCGAAGGCACCGGCCAGGCCGGCGGCGGCCGCAGCGGCGATATAGACCGCCGCTGCGGGGCCGCCAGCAGCAGCGCGGCAACGGCGCCGATGAACACGGCGCCTGCGAGCGCTGCTGCGCTGCCGAGCGGCGTGACCCCGCCGCTCGTTCCTGCAGCAACCGGCTTGCCGCTCGTCACCGATCGCGGCGCCGTCTTGCTTAGGGCTCCGATCTCGGTGGCCCAAGTATCTGCGTTCACGGCTGCCATCACGCCGATGTACGCGAACAGCCACCCCTCATCCGGCCACAGCGCATTGGCGGCGCACAAGAGCAAGCCGACGCCGCCGTTTGCCCAGACTTGGCCGGCATCGCGGCGTCCGGTCTTCTCATATTTTGCTTCGGCCGATGCCTTCGCACGATGCTTTCGCTTCCATCTCGACCACAGCGTCGAGGAGACAAAGAAGCCGATCAGCAAACCGAACCAGACCGGCTCTCCCCATGTGACATAGCCTGTGCCCATCATAATCGCCGACCATGCGCCTGATGCGGACAACGAGCGCATGCGATAGGCAGCTGCGGCAATAAGGCCGCTTCCTATTAGTCCGGCAAGCAGCCTTAACCACCATTCCTCCAGCAATCCAACCATGAAACGGGCAACCTCCTGCTTAAGCTCATATCCGAAAAGAGTGCTCCTACCTGATCACGCTCTGAAGCCGCAGCTCGTGCCACCGCTCCGGATAATTCGTGCAGATCATTATATCAGGATCCAGCGCGGCGATTTTACGGATCGCGCGTTTCTCGTTGATCGTCCAGGCCATCACTTGAATGCCTGCGTTTTTAAGCAGCGCGACTCGCTCTTTATTTAATCTTGAATAGCCGATGGACAGAAAATCGGAGCCGAGCTCCTTCAGCTCCTTCGGCAGCGTATTGCGCCAACCGTCAATAATAAGTCCGGTACGGATTTGACTCGAGAGCTTCCGCATACGGTATAGCGTCCCTTCATGAAAGGACGTGATGACGACTTCCTTCTCCGCCCGATAAGCCTGAATGCATGCGAGTACCTTTTGCTCAATCATAGGGTAACGGATTCCATCGGTCTTCAGCTCTATATTAAGCTTACAGCGGCCTACCGCTTCCTTGAGCACCTGCTCAAGCGTCGGAACAGGCTCCCCTTGATATTTTTGCGAAAACCAATTGCCCGCATCGAGGGACGTAAGCTCAGCAGCCGTCAGGCTCTTCACATTGCCTCTTCCGTTCGTCGTTCTGCGCAGCGTGTAATCGTGTATAACTACCGGTATATGATCCTTCGAGAGATGAACATCTATTTCAATCCATTCCACATCAGGATCAGCGATTGCAAGTCGTATGGCAGCCATCGTGTTCTCCGGCGCGCGGCTCGACCAGCCTCGGTGCGCAACGCACGGATTTCTCATTATGCGATCATCCTTTCAGACGGTGGTTTCCGTTATTTAGGAACGATTGTGCCATCCTCATTGAGCTTCACGCCAAACGAAAGGGCGGACAACCGGTCCAGCATCGCCTTTGCCGTATCCGCTTTAAGGGGAGTCGGCTGCGCTTGAACCGTAATCATTGGATGGAACGTCAGTTCACAGTCGCCGTTCTTCGAGCATAACGCGTCAAGCACCCCTGTTTCTGCCGCTTTCTCCTTCGGATAATTGCTAAAAATAAAGTTTCCTAAACTGTATGCAATCCATTTGCCATTATACATCTCAAAGCCCTGCAGCACATGCGGATGGCTGCCGATGACAAGATCCGCTCCGGCATCAATGTACTGTCTTCCAAAATCCTTCTGGTACTCCTCAGGCTGATCGACCTGCTCCTTGCCCCAATGCACCATTACAACTACGACATCCGCCTGCTTCTTCGCTTTCGCAATAGCGGCAACCGCTCGTTTTGTATCGTAGCTTTCCGCTACGCCGGCTACATTTTTATCTGCTTTCCACGAATTGAACGGCAGCACTCTGCTTATGCCGATATAGGCAACCTTAATGCCCCGTACCTCTTTAATGAGGGGAGTAAAAGCTTCCGTGTCGTTTTTGCCCGCGCCCATATGCGCTATTCCGGCCTTATCCAAATACTTCATCGTGTCGAGCATGCCCTCCACGCCTTGATCAAGCGTATGATTGTTGGCAAGACTCATGACATCGAAGCCGGCATTGCGCATCGACGGCAGCACATCCGGCGAGCCTTTGAACACGTACGGCGTGCCCTCGACCGGCACTCCTCGCTTCGTTATCGGAAATTCCAAATTTCCTGCCGTAAGATCGGGCTCGCTTAAGTACAGCATCGACGGCTTATACAAATATTCATAGCCCTTGCGCTCTGTAATTGCACTCACATATTGCTCGACCAGCACATCTCCGACAAAGGAAAGGCTAATTTTGTCAGCTTCATTGTCTGCTCTTTCAGGCGCCGTCGCAGCAGCTTTGTCTTCCTCAGACGGCATTTTCTCTTCGCCTTTATTGCTCGGATCTTCTATGGAAGAATTCGGGTTTTCCGCTGATCCCGCACCATTCCCTGAATTTTCGGCGCTCACATTAGGCTGTGCCGCCTCCGCCTGCTCCTTCTTATCGCCGCCTGCAAAGCTAAACCAGTCATGCAGCTTATCTGAGTTCGCTGCGGCAAGCCATGCGCCGAGCACTACTATAAGGATACCAAGCAGCGTGAAATTAACGATAATGAGTCTTTTAAGCCTTTTTTTCCGGCTAAGCTTGTCCCGCTTATGCGTTTCGGACCGTGATTTTTGCATGAAAGATGGCTCCTCTATGTAAGGTTTAAAAGTCCAAAAATCGATAGACTCTACCATTATAGCAATGATCCACCTTTGATGGGGAACAATTAAAAGACCTTAATTTAAAATCGCCTGCGCAGCTTCCTTACCCTGTCTGATGCAATCCGGTAGACCGACGCCATCAAATGCCGCGCCCGTGATCCAGACGCCCGGCAGCTCCCTTTCAAAACGTTCCCGAAGCTGCTTCATATTCGTTAAATGTCCGAGCGGATATTGCGGCATTGAACGAGGCAATCTCGTAATTTCAGTAAACGTCGGCACTGCCTTAATGCCCATCGTTTCTTCTATATCCTTCCGTACTGCCTTTACAAGCTCTGCATCCGGCAGTCTAACGATTTCCTCGGCTCCGGATCGGCCGACATAGCAGCGCAGCAGCACCTTATCATCCGGACTCGTATGCAGCCATTTGTTTGACGTCCATGTGCAAGCCGTAATATGCAGCCCTTCCGAGCGGGGCACAACAAACCCTGATCCGTCAAAATCAAGTCCAAACGTAGACTTATCGAACGCCATAACCACGTTTGCCACCGATACGTAATTGACTTTCCGGAGCTCGCTGCAATCTGTCAATGGTTCCAGCAGACCCGCCGCATCATAAGCCGGTGCCGTCATCACAATCCGGTCAGCCTGCAGGCATTCTCCGGTGTCCAGCACAACCTCGTAACGGCCTGCCTCGCCCTCAGCGGATACTTCACGCATGCTGCCCGCTGCTGCTGAGCTTTCCGCATTGCGCCTAATCTCCGTAACCTTCGTGCCAAGACGCCTCTGCGTTTTGCTCAAGGCTTCGTCAAGCGCCTTTACCAGCGTCGATAAACCGCCCTTAAACGTCAGGAAGGTGCCTCCCTTCGCAACGGCTGGCAGAGCACCGGCAGCAGCGCTGGCCTTACGGTTATGCATCATGCCGCGAATAAGGCTGCCGTGCTTGCGTTCAGCCGCTGCAAACTGCGGGAAGGTTGCCTGCAGACTCAGCTTCTTCAAATCCCCCGCATAAATGCCCGCGAGCAGCGGCTCAGCGATACGGCGCATCACTTGAGTGCCTACCCGCCTCTCCAAAAAGCCGCCAAGCGACTCATCGCTGTTTTCTTTGCGGACCGGCAGCGCCAAATCCAGCAAAGCGCGCAGCTTGCCGCCCCATGACAATAATCCAGTCTTTACGAATGGGCCAATCTCCGTCGGTATGCCTAGCACAAGCCCAGGCGGCATTGGGTACAGCTTGCGTTCATGCAAAATATATGTTTTTTTCGCTCCCGGATTCGTTGTCGTCAGCTCGTCCCCCAAACCAAGCTCCATCGCCAAGTCGATTATGGCCTGCTTGCGCGCCAAAAAAGAATCCGGTCCCTTCTCGATGACAAACCCGTCATGCTGCAGCGTATTAATTTTTCCGCCAAAGGCAGGAGCACCGTCTACGATGGTAATTTCTATCTCCTTGCCCTGTCGCTCCGCTTCCCGCTGCAAATAAAAAGCGGAGCTCAGTCCGCTGATCCCTCCGCCAATAATGACAATTCGATCAGGGTTTCCGATTCTCCGCATCTCATTCATTCCTTCCCTTAGCTGTTCAAGGCCTCGATAACCGATTCCGCCAACGTTTCCATATATAATGGATCGCGATTCAGCATCGCAATTCTGTCTAAAGCTATGCCCAGCTGTTTCGAAGCAGCCTGCGCTTCAATATCAAGATCATATAATACTTCCAAATGATCCGACACGAAACCGACCGGCGCAACGAGCACCGCTTTGACGCCCTCTTCCGCCAGCACAGGCAATGTTTCCAAAATATCCGGTCCGAGCCAAGGCTCTCTAGTCCGACCCGCGCTTTGCCATGTAAACTGCCAATCCTTTACATTAGCCGCTTTCGCAACCGCCGCAGAAGTTTCAAGCAGCTGCTGCTCGTACGGATCGCCAAGCTCGCGAATTTTCACAGGCAAGCTGTGCGCGCTGAACAGCACCTTCACATTCTCTTCCCCGTTCGCAGCGGCGGCCAAACGGCCTATTCCGTCTGCAACCCGGTCAGTTAGCGCCTGCAGCAGCTTCGGATGCATATGGTATTGCTTTACGAAAGTCATCGCAATGCCAAGCTCCTTCGCCTTCTCCTCTGCACGCTTAATGTAGCTGCCTACACTCATCGTTGAGAAATGCGGGGCCAGCACGATCCCAACCGCTTGCGTGATGCCGTCCTTGGCCATTTCCTGGGCGCCGACTTCAATATAAGGTTTTGCGTGTTTCAAGCCCTGATAGCAGACGAACTGGCCCGGTGCCAGCTGCTCCAGCTTGTCCTGCAGACCGGCTACCTGCCCGTTCGTATTTTCCCGCAAAGGAAATACTCCGCCCACGATGGCTTCGTAACGGCCTTTCAACTCTGCAAGCAGCTCAGGCGTCGGAGCGTGTCCGCGTCGAATATGCGTGTAATATGCCTCTACATCGTCCATCGACTCCGGAGTGCCGTAGGACATAACGAGCACACCGGTTTTTTGCCCTTTATGCTCAGACATGACTGGCCTCCTTCAGACTTCTGTCTGCGATCGCTTTCTTCGAGTACGAATGTACGAATGCAGTTAACTCAGCCAGCTTCTCGAGCGAAGCTTCCGGGAATAAACCGTGCCCAAGGTTAAAAATAAATCCGGGTTTCTCAATGCCGCTATCGATAATTTCTTTCGCATACGATTCAATAACTCTGATCGGCGCAGTTAATATTGTCGGATCCAAATTGCCTTGTACCGCAAATCCGCCGCCCAATCTGCGACGGCCTTCATCGATCGATACACGCCAGTCAAGACCGATCACATCTGCCTTCACATTTTGCAGCTCCGGAAGCAATTCGCCTGAGCTAACGCCCGGAAAATAAATTTTCGGCTGCGGCAAATCCGACAGCTCTGCGAAAATACGCTCGATCGTCGGCAATACGAATTGCCGGAAATCTGCAGGGGTCAAGGCGCCTACCCAGCTATCAAATAATTGAAAAGCTTTGCCGCCTGCCGCAATATGCGCACGCAAATAAGTAATGACCATGTCGCCAAGCTTACGCATCAGCTCATGCCATAACTTCGGCTCGCTGTACATCATTTCTTTCGTGCGTAAATAGTTTTTGGAAGGCCTTCCTTCAATTAAATAGCTTGCAATTGTGAATGGCGCGCCAGCGAACGTAATAAGCGGAACTTCCAGCTCACGGTCCAGTATACGAATCGTCTCAATGACATGGCTGAGATCCCCTTCCACGTCGATAGGCTTCAGACGCTCTACATCAGCCGCAGAACGAATCGGGTTCGCGATTACCGGCCCGATGTTAGCGACGATATCAAAATCTATGCCGATCGAAGCAACTGGATTCATAATGTCCGAGTATAAAATAGCGGCGTCGACGCCCAGCTTGCGGATCGGCATCATCGTCACTTCAGCCGCAAGCTCCGGCTGCTTGCATATTTCGAGCAATGAATACTTTTCTTTTATTTTGCGATAATCAGGATCGTACCTTCCTGCCTGTCGCATGTACCATACAGGTATTTGATCTACGTGTTCCTTCCGGCAAGCCCGTATGAAACGGTCGTTATAAGACATTCCCGTTCCCCATTTCTATGAATTTTCCTATGCTTCCATTATGCCCTTTTTCATCAAACCTAACAACTGCCGCTTATCGGCTTCCTATGACAATAGTATGACAATCAGCCGTTAGTTGCATGAAAAGCGCATGAATTATTGCAGGAGGAATGATAAGAAAGAAGCTTTCATTGGCGGACCCGGCTCCCGGTTTCCCGCTTAACAGGCCCTGAATGGCAGCTTTGACGGCAACTCGCCTGCGGGCAAAAGTTCCGTAACGTTCAGGTCTGCCGCTCCGTTGTATGTTGCTTGCAATAATTTACGGATGTCGAAATCCGGCTTGGCGGCTGCTGCGAATTGCCTATTCTGATCGCTGTGCTTCAGATCAACCGGCCAAAGGAAATTCCAGTATAACTTATGATATACTTTGATTATGGAACAATGGAAAAAAAATCTGATCGTGTTGTGGTTCGGACAGTTTCTCGTTATGGCTGGGATGACGATGATCATTCCGTTCTTGTCTCTTTATTTACAATTTGATTTAGGCTTAAAAGATAAGCATGAGATCGGTGTTTGGGCTGGGTTTATTTTTGCCGGAAACTTTGTTTCTTCCTTTATTTTTCAACCGATATGGGGGAAGATGGCGGACCGGTACGGCCGCAAAATGATGCTGCTTCGATCAGGCTTCGGCATGTCGATTGTTATGGTATTAATGGGCTTTGCCACTAACCCTTGGCATTTACTGCTGCTTCGTATGGTGAACGGTACGATTTCCGGCTTTAACCCTGCCTCGATTTCTTTGATCTCCGCAACAACGCCCAAAAACCGGATGGGCTTCGCAATGGGAACGATTCAATCCGGCGGGATTGCCGGAACGATACTCGGTCCATTCATCGGCGGCTTGCTTGCAGATACGATCGGCTTCCGGCCGATTTTCTATTTGACGGGAGCTTTGCTGTTTGCGGCTTCGCTGCTTGCCTTGCTGGTCGTAAAAGAGCCCTTCGACCGCATGAAGGCAGCTGCCCGCGTGCAGGCTTCCGTCATTGAAGGCTTCCGGAAGCTAAGCGGAATTCCTCAGCTTACCGCGCTGTTCGCCGTCACTTTCCTCATCCAATTCGCGATGATGAGTCCGATGACGCTTATTCCGCTCTACGTTCAGGAACTGCACGGCACAACCGCTAATCTTGCCTTTTATGCAGGTTTCGTCGGTTCAGTTACAGGCCTTTCCAATCTCGTAGCCTCGCCGCTGCTTGGCAAGCTTAGCGACCGGATTGGCGCGGAGCGTGTGCTCGGGGTCGCGCTTGTCGGAGCCTCGCTCGCCTTTATACCGCAAGCTTTGGCAGGAACCGTATGGCAATTGCTGCTAGCCCGTTTTATGCTTGGCATTTTTCTTGGGGGGCTTATTCCAGCGGTAAACTCCCTTATACGCAAATACACACCGGACGGTATGGAGAGCCGTTCCTACAGCTTTAACACCAGTACGATGAGCCTTGGCAACATGATCGGCCCTATTACCGGCGGCGCCCTCTCCGGTTGGATCGGCATTCAAGGCTTGTTCATCCTATCCTCGGTCATGCTTATGGTTAATGCGGGATGGGTGTGGCAGTCGCTGCTGCGCAAGCGGCCGCTGCCACAGCAAGGCAAAGACGGCTGATGCGTCCGCTAGACGGGCTGGGCGGGAGAATACATTCACCCGCTCGTCTCTCGCCGATGATTTGGTCCTCCGTACGTTTAGTTCTATAATGCCAAACTAATACGGGAGCCAATCGAAACTTTAGTCGTTTAGTTCCATTTTGCCTACTTAATCGACCGTTTTATATTTTGCATTGAAAAAATGCTGCTTTTAAGCTCGCCAAATAAAACTAAACCGTAACTTTTAAGTGGATCGCCGGAGCTCTTCTCCCGCCGATGATTTGGTTCCCGTACGTTTAGTTCTATAATGCCAAACTAATTGGGGAGCCAATCGAAACTTTAGTCGTTTAGTTCCATTTTGCCTACTTAATCGACCGTTTTATATTTTGCATTGAAAAAAAGCTGCTTTTAAGCTCGCCAAATAAAACTAAACCGTAACTTTTAAGTGGTTCGCCGGAGCTCGTCTCCCGCCGATGATTTGGTTCCCGTACGTTTAGTTCTATAATGCCAAACTAATTGGGGAGTCAATCGAAACTTTAGTCGTTTAGTTCCATTTTGCCTACTTAATCGACCGTTTTATATTTTGCATTGAAAAAAAGCTGCTTTTAAGTTCGCCAAATAAAACTAAACCGTAACTTTTAAGTGGATCGCCGGAATTAGTTTCACCGAATCTAACTATTCAAGAAGCAGGTATGGTAGCAGGGTTGGAGACAGGTTGGAGACGGGTTGAAGTCGGATTGGAGTCAGTTTGAAAATGGTTTAGAAATTGTTCGGAGCTAGTAGCCATTTGGTTAAATGGTGTGCTACTATAGCAGTATACTCAACCAATTATTTTTAATGGTCGCAAAGCATGCGCCGCTTTCGCAGGAACTCCCTGCGGCAGCGGCCTTTTTTATTTTAGGAGAAAGAAGGTTTCGCCTTGAAGACTATGGCATTCGAAGATACTTATCAGCCTTGGTTAGAACAGCATATGAAGAAACGTAAGGGGGAATCAAGGAGAAGATTAAAGGATGGGCATAACCACGCCGAACATGAGATGCTTCGGAACGTTTGGTGGCCAGCCTTCGGACATTTTCAGCATCTCCATCCTGAGTTCGAGGTACAAGATTTTAGCGGGGGATTCCGTTATGTTGATTTTGCATATATTAGATCCAATATCAAAATTGCTATTGAGGTAGATGGGTACGGGCCGCATCTGCGCAACCTGTCCCGCAGGCAATTTTGCGATCAATGGGTTCGTCAAATGCATCTTCAAAACGATAATTGGATTGTCATTCGAATAGGCTACGATGATATTGAGCAGCGTCCTCGATTATGGCAGCAGCTGCTTCAGCAAATGATAGGCAGAATATTCGGCGACATGAATGCTCATGAGGAGCTAACTGCCAATGAACGGGATATTTTACGGCTGGCCTTACGTTTAGAGCGTTCTCTACACTTAGCAGATGTCAAAATGACTCTACAATGCGGATATCAAACGGCCCGCAGACACTTGCATAGACTTGAACAAAAAGGCTGGCTGAAAGCTGACGGCGGCGGACAGCAACGCATTCATTCATGGCGGATGGATCATTCTTCACGACTATATATCATGTAAGCTCTGTCCCCTTCCTGAAACACTTTGGAATCATTTTGTTTGATTTCATCGAACTAATTTAAGCTACATCCCAGCAAATCGCGTTTAATTGAATTCCATCGAATTAATCTGCCATTTTTTATTCTCTCGTTAAAAAAACGTCGTTTAAGTTCTCAAAACCTAACTAATTCGTCACTTTTAAGTCATTACGATAAATTAGTTTCGTAAAACAACACTAATGTTACTTTGCTTTGCGTACAGTTGCCAGGATGGCCATCCGCACGGGCGGCCATGCGCCAAGGTGGACATGTGCCAGATTGGCCATGCGCCCGGATCGCCATCCGCCAGGGTGACCATCCGCACGGGTGGCCACCCTGGTCTCAAAGATCAATCATTTGTCGAATAAGTACAGGTGTTTCAGAAGCCGTATAAAATAAACAGCTTCTGTGGCAGCTTCTGCCGCAGCTTTTACAGCATCGCATCAGCTGACAAAAACAACACCCGGAAAGATACCGGCATCATACCGAAGTCCCTCTGGGCGTCGTTTGCTAGTCTTATTTGACAATAGCTATCGCCAATCCGTCGTAGCCGGGCAGCACCGTGCTCTGCAGGCGTTCGTCTAATGCGATCGTTTCATTGAAGGAACGTACTGCGCGAACCGACGGGCCCGCTTTGGCTGGATCAACCGTTCTGCCGCGAAGCAGAATGTTATCGCCTACGATGACAGCTCCAGGATTAGCGAGAGCAATCGCATAGTCCAGATAGACCGGGTAGCCTTCTTTATCCGCATCAATGAAGAAGAAATCAAATTTTCGGCCGGCTGACTTGAGCTCCTCCAAGCTGAGCTTCGCATCGCCAACCATATACTCCACCTTGTCTCCTAAACCGGCCGCTTCCATATGCAACTTGGCTAAATCCGCGTAGTTTTGCAGCAGCTCGAGCGATACCAGTTTGCCGCCCTCCCGCAGCCCTCGTGCCAAGCAAATGCCGCTATACCCGCCAAGCGCGCCTATTTCTACAATACTTTCCGCATTCGACAGCGATACAAGCATCGTGAGCAGCCTGCCATAGCCGTCAGCAACGGATATATCCGGCATTCCGCTCGCTGCTATCCCTGCTTTTGCTCGTTCAAGATCGGCATCTGCCCCATAAAGTGAATCTACATATTGTTCGTTCAGCAACATTATTTTTCTCTCTCCATTTTTGCAATTTGTAAAAACAACCTGGTTTGTCCTATACTTGATTGTATGTTTTTGTTCGTAGGGTTACAAGCATATGTCTTAATCGTGACTTCTACCGTCGTAAAGTATAGATGAAGAGAGAGTGTAAAATGGAAAAGTTACAGCTAATCGCAACCGCGCCGATGGGGCTTGAGGCGGTTGTCGCACGCGAGCTGAAAGATTTAGGGTATACCGACTTGCAAGTGGAAAACGGACGCGTTAATTTCACAGGCGGGCCGATCGATATTTGCCGAACCAATCTCTGGCTGCGTACCGCAGGCAGGATCCTTATTAAAATGGGAGAATTCCCTGCAACCACCTTCGAGGAGCTGTTTGAAGGCACGAAAGCGCTCGATTGGCCGGCATGGATTCCGAACGACGGAGAATTTCCCGTTAACGGCCGCTCGCAAAAGTCACAGCTTACAAGCGTTCCAGCCTGCCAAAGCATCGTAAAAAAGGCAGTCGTGGACAAAATGACCGAGCGCTACGGCACCGAGTGGTTCCCCGAGGACGGTGGACGTTACGTTATTGAAGTAACGCTTATGAATGACCGTGCGATGCTCACGCTTGACACGACCGGCGACGGCTTGCACAAACGGGGCTATCGCAAAGTAGCTACCGAAGCTCCGATTCGGGAAACGCTGGCAGCTGCGCTCGTTCAGCTTAGCCGCTGGCGTCCTGAACGGCCGCTGTATGATCCTTTTTGCGGTTCAGGCACGATACTGATTGAAGCTGCTATGATCGGTTGGAACATTGCGCCTGGACTTCGCCGGAGTTTTAACAGTGAAGGCTGGCCGCTCATTCCGGATGAGTTGTGGGATGAAGCGCGCGAAGAGGCGTTTGATTCCGTTAAGGATAATATTCCGCTCCAAATTGCCGGCTCCGATATTGATCCGGGCGCGATCGAAATCGCAGAGGCTGCGATCAAGAAGGCAGGATTCGGCAAAGAGATTAAGCTATCCGTCCAGCCTGTTGCAAAAGTAAAGCTGCAGGGCGATTACGGCGTTATCATTACGAATCCGCCATACGGCGAACGGCTTGGCGATGACGTGCAAGCCGAGGCCGCGCTGCGCCAATTCGGTTTAACTGCACTCCACTATCCGACATGGTCGTATTTCTCAATTAGTCCGTCTACGACGATCGAGCATTATTTCGGACGCCCGGCTGATAAGCGACGGAAGCTGTTTAACGGACGTATCGAGTGTAATTATCTGCAATTTTTCGGACCGCTTCCTCCTCGCGGAAATCGGCAGTAGCGAGAGAGGAAGGATATTTCACTTATGTTATCTAGTGGACAAAATCCAGTACGCCGCGGCATGAGCATACTGTTAATCGGGCTTGAGCGGCTTAAGGCTGTCGACCTGCTGTTGTTTACTGGCGTGATGCTCGCCAAACTATATTGGTTCTCAGAAATTCTTCATGTAGCCAACATGAAAATGACCGGTATCGATGCTCTTATTGAGCTGGGCGCCGTTCTGCTCTTCAGCTTCTGGACGATTTGGCTGCCCGCGCGCGGGCGGATTGTTTCACTTATTGCGCTAAATGTGATCGCATCCTTCGTTTTATATGCCGATCTCATTTATTATCGTTACTTTCAAGATTTAATCTCGGTCCCGGTACTGCTTCAGCTCGGACAAGTAGATTCTCTAGGCGACAGCATCGGAACGCTGCTTCATGCGAAAGATTTTATTTTGTTCTTTGACTGGTTCGTTATTATTCCGTTTGCGGTTTATGTGATTTGGCGCGGCCGCGGCGATCTCCGCCATGCGAACGAGCATCGCCCAGCAGCTCCCATCTGGCAAAAAGCGGTCGTCCGCATCGTGCTGAGCGCCGTCATCTTTACCATCGGCTCGTCGCTTGTTTTCACGAATGTGAATGAAACTAAGCGTACATGGGGCCAAGGGATTTTCGTCGGCAACTGGTGGAACCTATCGATTTATAATGTCACGGGCGCACTTGGTTTTCACGGCTATGACGTATACCGTTATGTGAAGCAGAACTGGCTTGATGCCGAGACCGTTACCGCCGAGCAATCCACGGAAGCGCAAAAGTGGATTGAAGCGCGCGGCGACCTGCGCGGTGCGCTCGAGCAGGATGCGCTTTTTGGCGCGTACGAAGGAAGCAACGTTCTAATGGTGCAGCTTGAGGCTTTTCAAAACTTTATGATCAATCGTTCTATTGACGGTCAAGAGATTACGCCTCATCTAAACGACCTGATCGGGCAAAGCGCTTATTTCAGCCAGTTCTATCATCAAACCGCCCAGGGCAGAACCTCGGATGCCGATTTTACAGCAAACTGCTCGATGCAGCCGGTCGCAAACGGTTCCGTATTCATCCAATACGCACCGAACGAGTTTGACTGCATGTCCAAAACTTTAAAGGAAAACGATTATGGGACTACCGTTTTCCACTCCTATGAGGGCGGCTTTTGGAACCGTAATACGATGTATCACAATATGCGGTACGATCAATTTTACAGCTTGAAGCATTTTACGCTGGATGAAAAAATCGGGTGGGCGCTTGGAGACAAATCTTTTTTCAGGCAATCGCTAGATGTGATATCCGAACAGAAACAGCCCTTCTATTCGTTTCTCATCACGCTGTCCAGCCATCATCCCTACGTGATTCCTGCTGCGGAGAAGAAGCTAAACCTGGGTGAGCTGGGTGGTACGATGATGGGCGATTACTTGCAGACGATTCATTATGTAGATGCCGCGCTCGGCGAGCTGGTGGACAGAATGAAAGCGGAAGGACTTTGGAACAACACAATTCTGGTGATGTACGGGGATCACGATAACTCGATCAAAGACTGGTCGCTGTTCGAGACATTCCTTGGCAAGAAGCTTGACGATCTTGAGCGTGAAATGATTTTAAAGCAGGTTCCTTTGATCGTTCATTTGCCTAAGGACGAGCATGCGGGTACGTATACCGCGGTAGGCGGACAGCTTGATATAACGCCAACGATCATGCATTTGCTTGGCATTTCAACTTCCGATCAATACTTGATCGGCACTCCTCTGCTGACGGATAAACCGCTTTTCGGTAAAAAAGTCGTGATGAGAAACGGCGCTTTCACCGACGGTGCCGTCTACTATATGCCATCTGCCGACGGAATAGCGGAGCATAGCACCTGCTGGAATATACAAAGCCATACAGCTGGCGATTTAAGCGCATGCATTGGCGCCATCGAAGGCGCTCGCACTGAGCTGAACATGTCCGATCAAATCGTTATGAACGATCTGATCAATGACTTCAAGGAGCAAGATGCTACAGAAGCGCGCGCCAGCGGTGATGTAGAAACAGCTAGCCGTAAGTGAGGCCAGTTAAAATTTTATTTTTTTTTGCACAGTAAAGAAGGGCTGACTCGATACCAAACTCGGGGCAGCCCTTTTTTTGCTTCCTACTTCTTATGCTGTGAAAGCCAGCTTAGCACATCATCGATCTTTTTCACTGGTACGATGTTTAGAGCGGGCGCTCCGCTGCGGGCCGCCTCTTCAAGCGCCGCCGGCACGAAAAATACGTCCGCATCCGTGCGACTGATCGCGTATGCCTTCTGCTTAATGCCGCCAATCAGGCCGATCGAGCCGTCCGCTTCAATCGTACCTGTTCCAGCTACCCGATTGCCGTATGTAACACCGCCGGGCGTCAGCTGATCGATAAGCGCAAGCGTCAGCATAGCGCCATGCGACGGTCCTCCAATATGCGCCATGAATCGTTTGTAACCGACGCTGCGAGGGATGTCTAGATGCAGCTCCGTTTGTACCGAAATACCGAATGCAGGCCGTTCAGGCGCATCCTCCGATGCTCTTGTCTTAACCTCAACCTCCGTCTCAGCCCCATCCCTTCTCAGCTTCACCACGACGGAATCGCCGGGCTTGACGGATTTCGTCATATAGGCTGTCAAATCAGCTATGGAACGAACGGCCTGTCCGTTCAGCTGAACGATAATATCGCCTGCCTGCAGCCGCTGGTCGGCCGGACTGTCCTTCACCACCGCAATAACTCTAACCCCATCTGCTGTTATACCGCCTCCAACGCCGGCTTTCTTCATGGCAACGGCGGCAGCTATGCTGTTTGCATCCGTCTTCATCAGAACGACTTGCGCATACGATTCCGTCAGCGGAGGCTCATCAGCCGGTATTTTCTCGAAGCTGTACATCGGCAGAAGACTCGCATACAGCCAATCAGCCGGCACCGCCGGCCTTTCGAATACGAGTACACCGTTAATCGTGCCGCCCCGATTCCCCCCCTCCACATGGGCGTAGCGGTTCATATTCAGCGTCATGCCCGGGTACGTGACCTGGTAGCCTGTTGGACAGAGCAAAGCCAAGAGCAGCACTATCGTAATCATTAATACGACGATGCCCCGTATCGGCAGCCACAGAAGCGTTAGACGCCCCTTTTTAGCGCTTGCACGCAGCTCTCCCTCTCGCAACACCTTCGCCGCACGCGCGCGCTCCAGCCCCTCGCTGAGCAGCATATCCATAAAAACAAGCGGTGCCGCGGCGCCAATGACAACGAGCAGCTGAAACAGCTTCTCCGGTGCAAGCAGCACATAGCCCGCCCCGACAATCCCAAGTCCGGCGGTTATAAGCCGCAATAACTGCAGTAAAATCGCAAAGCTCTTCCAGTTCCGCTGCTGCCATACGCCGAGCAAAGCACCGAACGCCCAGCTGAGCGGAACAAGCGCCAGCGCATTGAATAACCGATCAATCATCTCGATCCATTGCATCCCGCTGCCGGTCCTAAGCGGCGCCGGCAGCCAAATCAGCTCTGCCGCAACCAAACAAGCCAGCGCCACGGCCAGTCCAAATAAGTAATAGCGTGCCGGCTTCAGCATCTGTTCTTCCTCCTAAGCTTCCTCTGACTAGTATGTGCCGCAGCCGTAAAATAAACAAAAGACCCGACGATCCATATCGCGGGGTCCTACTTCGTTTGCAAATATTGGCGCTCTTCCGATTCGATGCCCCTGTCTCTCAGCTCGCCCTTCTCCACGTCCTGGATACGTTCAAGCCACTGCGACGGAGGATGGTTCATACGGCGCGCCCGATCGAGAAGCTGCGCGTAATGACCGCAATTGTCATAGCCGGCGAGCTTGCGGACGACTTCGATATATTCCACGACCAGCATTCTCGCGTCCGCTGCGGTATAGCCGTATTCGCCTACTAACGCCTCTACTATTCCCCGCTCATACAAGCTTAACCTGACCTGCGGTTTCGCTTTCATGATACATCCACCTGCTTCCCGTATAAATATGATAGCCGACAAGCTTTAAATGCGTTTCCCACCGTTCGGAGCAAAAGACGACCTGGTTGCCGAGCCGGAGCGAATCCAGCTTCCTGCCTTTGCGCGATAGCGTAATCTGTTCATAGAACCAATGCTCATCTTTCTTTAATTGTACTGCTTTATGTACGATTTTTCCAGTGTCGTTGTCCGCCATCGGGCCGATTATAATGTCCGGATGGAATTCGCATGGATCGCTGCCCTTAACCGTCGCCTTGCGGTGAGCGTAGATAAAGGATGCCCATGCCGGCGAGTCGGATAAAAATAACAACGGCTCAACCCGGTCCGGTACCGACGTCAGCTCAACGACGAGCACGCAGGGACGGCCTCCTTCCCATGACTCCTTCGCCGCTTTATGCGACCATTTGCGGGCTTGCGCTAGCGATATCGTCGTATAGAAGCCCTCTCCAAAATCTTTGCCTGGACGCCAATAAGGCGAATTTAACAGCTTTTGCCCAAACGATTGCACCGTTTCGCTTGTCGTTCCGTGATATAACAGCTGCGGCGTCGTTATGTCCACCCTCGTGCTCCCCTCGTTTCGCATGGTTGCTCCTATTTACGCAAAAACCCTACGAATAGAGCAATCGCAGGGTCCTGTTGTGTGCTTTAAGTATGAAATGATAATTGAAGCTTATTTTTTGATAAAAGGAAGGGCCTTCTCGATCGCCTCATCCTCTGTTGCCGCCTTAACGTAACGGCCGTTAACAAAAATGAATGCGTACCTTGCGCAAGGCCCGCAATAGGACTTGCAGCCGACTCGAACTTCCGCGTCAGGCACCAGCTTTTGCAGCTTCGGCACAATCGATTTCATCTTCATGTGCTTGCACTTATCACAAACCCGTATATCGTTAGCCATAATTCATCTTCCTGTTTCAACCGGATACTTATAAATCCTAGTGATCGCCGTGGTTGCCCTTACTTGGATTCGTAACGGCAAAGCCTTCTTCAGGCACATAGAAGTAATCGATGCGGACGCCATCCAGAAATTCATTGCCCTTCTCCAAAATAACGTCGATCCCTTTGTCTGTCGTTACGACTTCATCCTTCTCCGTTGGCTCGTCAATCCCCATGCCGTAATGAGCATGGTCGCCATGCGAGTGTGTAACGTAGACGCGCAGCAATTTACCCGCGTTCTCAGGCTTGTCCAGCTCAACTTGTATAACCTTTGCTGCGTTTTTGGAAATTTTGCAATTCATCGTTTATCCAGCTCCTCTTATCGTTATGCCTTACGGCAATGATCATAATTTCATATTATACTTGGTCTCCATTCTGCGGGCAAACCATTCCGCGAGCAGCATCGTTACCGCGATATCGTCGATAGGCAAAAACGGTAACGGAAGCACGTCCGGCATCACCCAATAAAGCAGTACAGGCACGGAAAAAATCAGCTTGTCCGGCAGTGAAACTTTCTTAGAACGAAGCAGCTGAAAAATACGGACAAACGTCCGCTGCCAGTGGCGCAGCGACAGCAATTTACGCATCAGAAATTCCACCTTTGCTGACCTTTTCCGATTATTATAGCATAAGCACCCCTGTTTACCTACTGCGCACAGACGGCCGAAAGCCGCTAAAGACGAAGCGCCTCTAGCAGCAGCGGCTGCAGCTCTACATAAATATTGTCAAAATTACTCATCGGCAGCGGATTTTCTCCGAACCCCGCTTCTACCGTAAATCCAGGCCTGCGGAACCGGTGGATGAACCAATCCTTATAGCCCGCATCGCTGCCCGCCAGCTTCACCGGCTTATAGCCGCTTACCCTCCCAAGCCTTCCAGCCAGGTGCTCCGCCTCAGCCGGCTCGTAATCGCGGTAATTCCAATAAATTTCCCGTCCCTGCGTATGAAGCGCCATGACAGCATCGAATGCCATCGTCTCCGTGAAACGGGCCATCGCGACCGCCTCCGGTTCGCTTAGCGGATAGGGCCCCGGGTAGTCCCGCGGCGCAGGCCCTTCTATTCCTCTGCGCTTGCACTCCTCTTCCCAAAAGGCGGGAAATTGATCATTCAAATCAATGCCCCTAATGTTGGCCTTCCAGCCGCTGAACTGATCGGATCCTCCGTTCCATTCGTTCAGTTGTCTATGAAACGGATGCGATGGCGGAGCGCCTTGTTGAACGAGCTCTACACCATCGGGGTTAACCATCGGGACTGCCCAGAGCGTCACGTTCCTGCAGAGATCCTCCACTTGCTGACCGCCAATCTGCTCGCCGCTGCAATAAGCTGCGGATAAATCTGCAACGAAGCGCATAAGCAGAGCAGAGGTTATCCATTCGTTCGCATGAAAAGAGCCGTTCATATGAATAAGTCGCGGGCCGCATCCGCAGCGAAGGGCAATCAACGGCTTGCCCATCACGCTTCTTCCGATGACATGCGCCGACAGAAACGGATATCTTCCCGCTAGCTGCCTAACGCCTTCTACTAAATCGAGATAGCCATAGTTTTGTACAGAGTACATAACGATCGCCTCCAGCTGCGTGGATTTGTTCTATCATCGTATGCGCTGTTATATATGTCCTATGAAGCAAACGACAAAAAGAAGCCAAGTCCCTCACAGGACCCGGCTTCTATTCAAACGTTTAACAAATATTCGGCACTTGCCATACGACAGGCGTCATCTGGATATGCTCACCCAGCCATTGCTGGGCAATCGACTTGAACAATAGCGGATTGCCGCTGCAAAAAAACTGGTGCAAAGGCACCATGTCGCCGCGCGCCAGCTTGTTTTTTTCCTGCAATATCGCATTGATCTCCCGCGCCGTCTCGTCTGCCGAGCTGATCAGCTTGACGCTTTGACCCATCACCTCTGATATCGTCTCAGCCAAAAACGGATAGTGCGTACAGCCAAGTATTAATGTGTCCATTGGAAAGTGCCGCAAATGACCGATGGAGCTGCGCACCGTCTCATACGTTTCAGTGGAACGGAATTTTCCCTTTTCAACTAACGGCACAAACCTCGGACATGCCTCGCTGATCACTTGTATATTTGTCGACAGTTCTCGCAAAGCCTGCTCGTACGCGCCGCTCTTGATCGTCGCCTCCGTTCCGATGACGCCGACACAGCCCGTGACCGTAAGGCCGATCGCCGCCCTGGCACCCGGATTAATGACGCCTACAACGGGAATCGTAACTCTTGAGCGGATATCGTCAAGTCCGGCAGCCGTTGCCGTGTTACATGCTATAACAATCATTTTGGGATTAAATTGGATTAGGTAATCAACAATTTCTCTCGTAAAGCGAACAATCTCTTCCGATGAACGCGGACCGTATGGCGTCCTGGCCGTGTCTCCGAAGTAAATAATTTTTTCGCGCGGTAGTTGTCGCATAACTTCCTTGGCAACGGTGAGTCCACCTACGCCTGAATCTAGTATCGCAATCGGTTGCTGCACGAACACACCGCTTTCCTAAACAAAGTGTAATGAATCAAGTCAAAATAGCATATGAATACAGGCACAAAAACGTACCTACATCTTATCGCAGATTCGGACAAGGTTCAACGAAGCGGCATACCTGCAATCATGCGCTGGCTGCTGTTTTTTTGCATGACAAGCTGTTCAAAGTTAGGCTGCTCCCCCGCTTCAATTTCCTGTTGACAATTTAAATGTATATAACTTAATATTTAAATACTTTAACTATTAAATACTGAAACAAAGAGGTGACAATACATGCAGCCACAGACTGATCCGACTTTTGAGCATATCGTCGAACGGTTCAATAAAGCCATGACGACAACACACCGCCGAATCGGATCACTCATTTCGCAGAAGCTGGACAATGATTTGACCGCTCCCCAATGCTTTATATTGAGCATTATTTCGAGCGAGAAGAACATTACCGTATCACGCTTAGCAGAAAAAATGGAAGTGAAGCCGAGCGCCATTACGGTGATGCTCGATCGGCTCGTGAACAACGGCTACGCCGAGCGAATCCACGATTCGAAAGATCGACGCGTCGTGCTCGTGCAGTGCACGGACAAAGGAGCCGAAGCGCTGCAGCGCATAAAGGGCGATGTTGAAGCCTTGCTGAAGCATTACTTAAAGGAGATGGACATAGCGGAGATGCTTCGATTCGTTCAAACGTTCGAGAAAATAGCAGGCGAGCTTTCGAAGGATAATTAACGGAAAGCGAACCGACTGAATAACAGAAGAACAGGAGATAAATACAAATGGAAAATACAAAACAAGCGGCAGCGCCACTCATAGCAGCTGATTCCGCCAACAAGCGGGGTTTGTTGATCATCGGCCTGCTCATCGCGATGCTGTTTGCAGCGCTGGACGGTACAATCGTCGGCACCGCCATGCCGACCATCATCAGGGAGATGGGCGGCTTAGAGCTGATGGCATGGCTGACTACCGCCTACATGCTCACTTCGACCACGATTGTCCCAATTGCCGGCAAGCTCGCCGATCTGCTAGGACGGAAGCTCGTTTATGTCAGCGGAATTATCATTTTCATAATCGGCTCCGCCCTATGCGGCGTGGCTGGAAACATTGAACAGCTTATTATTTTCCGCGCAATTCAAGGCCTGGGCGGCGGTATTATGATGCCGATGGCTATGATCATTATCGGGGACTTGTTTACAGGCAAGCAGCGTGCCAAATGGCAAGGCGTTTTTGCAGCCGTATTCGGTCTTTCCTCCGTGCTGGGACCTCAGGTGGGAGGCTGGATCGTCGATTCTTGGAATTGGCGCTTTGTTTTCTATATTAACTTGCCTGTTGGCGTGCTTGCTGCTGTGTTGATTGCGATTTCGCTTAGCGGCAAGAAAGCAGAAGGCCGCGTTAAATTTGACTGGGCCGGCATTTTCACCATGATTGTCGGCGTAGTCAGCTTATTGCTGGGTCTGTCGCTCGGCGGCAGTGAATTCGATTGGCTGTCTTGGCAAATCATTGGCTTATTCGTTCTTGCCGCCATTTCGCTCACGCTGTTTGTTCGTATCGAGTCGACAACGGAAGAGCCTATTTTGCCAGTTAAGCTATTTAAAGACAAAACGTTTACTATGATCAACGGGATCGGCTTCTTTATGAGCCTTGGCATGTTCGGCGCCATTATGTTCGTGCCGCTCTTCATGCAATGGATCGTCGGCATTTCGGCTTCCGAATCCGGTACCGTCATGATGCCAATGATGGTATCGATGATGATCTTCAGCGTTATCGGCGGTCAGGTCGTATACAAAATCGGCGTTCGCCTGCAGCTTGCAATCGGGATGATCGTCGTAGCCGTCGCGTTCTTCCTGCTCACAACGCTGGACGCAACGACGGATAAGCTGACGGCATCGTCGTTTATGGTTATTTTGGGTATCGGAATCGGTCTCGTTATGCCGCTGCTGACACTCGTCCTGCAGGAATCGTATCCGAAATCGCAGCTGGGCGTTGTAACGTCCTCGAGCACGTTCTTCCGTCAAATCGGCGGCACGTTCGGCATGACTTTGCTAGGTGCCGTCATGAACATGCAATCGAGCAGCCATCTAAAGGAAACGCTGGTACCTCTGCTCGGGCAGCTTCCTGAGGAAGCGAAGCAATTCGCGGAGCAAACCTCGGCAACCGTTGCTTCGAATCCGCAAGCCATTTATTCAACACTGCTTGATCCGAAAGTGCTCGCGCAATTTCCGAAAGAGCTTACAGATCAAATGGTGCCCGTCGTAAAGTCTACGCTTATCGATTCTCTGCATACGGTGTTTTGGGTCGGACTCGTATTCATATTGATCGGAACGGCGCTTACGCTGCTGTTGAAAAACGTGAAGCTCGTTCAGCCGCCGAAGGAAGAAAAGGAATCCGCAGGCTCTGAACCCCAAATGAATCATATCTAGAAGCCCATATTACTAAAAAAAGGCAAACTGCAGGAGACGCGGCTCCAAGCAGTTTGCCTTTTTCTTTTCTTTAAGCTGGCTTCGTCATTCATTAAACGATTAAAATTCTTTCGATGCAGCCGCTTCTGTTTCCCCGGCTTCTACCGCTTCGATCGCGCTTGTTTCTTGTAAACCGCCTGCTTCCGACAGGGCTACAATTTCCGTCGAGTCAGAAATCGCTTCTGTCTCCTCGATGCCTTTGTTTCTTCCCCTTACGCTGCTTACAACGCTGCTAGCCGCTTGCTTCGTTTTGTCTGCGAATTGTGCCGCTTGATCTCCGATTTGCCTTGCAAAACGGCCAGTCGTGTCACTTACTTGACCTGCAACCCTCACTGTCGTATCGCTAACCTTCTGCGCTTGAGCCGAAATATCCTGACGCAGCTCCTTGCCAGGCTTTGGCGCGAGTAACAGAGCAGTAATCGAGCCGACAACTCCTCCAGCTAATGCGCCCAGCAAAAATCCTTTTGATTGTTTACGTGTTGACATTGTAGTCGCTCCTTTCATTGTTAGCGTGCTTTTCGTCTTCTGCTCTTTGATCAGGATTCCGATTCGAATACGGGTTCATGTGCATCTTCAGCAGGCGCCGCTGCCTTTCGGCTAGTTTGCCACAGCTGCCATGCAGTCATTCCTAGCTCAGCCCACTCAAGCGCTTCACCGACCTGCCGCTTTGTCTCATACCGCTTCGCATGCTGCTCAGCCGATTCCGACAATACGGACGTTATGCGCTCGGCTGCCGATGTTGTATGTGCAATCGCTCCTCCAACCTGCCCTGCCGCCTCGAACAGCTTGCTCACCGATTGCAGCTGACGATGCATGACGCGAATCGTCTCCGCTGCCGGCTGTAGGAGTCCGCTCAACTCTAACGACAGCTTATTCAAGTCCTGTCGCATCGACTCAGCAGAAGCTTGCAATTGCCCCAGCCTGCTAAGCGCTGATCGTAATGCTAACAGTATGCCCGCTACCAAAACGACAAATGCGCCTGCAGCTATCGCCGCGCTCCATGTAACTATGTCCGCCATGCCCATATCCCTCCTCCTCAATCAATTGCAGCGCTCATCGTACGCGCTTCTAGACGAATGCCCACTTGCGTAATGACAGTATAAGCAGCATGGGCTTGTCATGACACAACCGAAATGAAAATCGTCTATTCCTATAACAAATAAAAGGATGCCTCAGCAAATCTTCTCAGATCTGCTAAGACATCCTATCGTTCTCCCATTTATTCCGTTAACCGATATTAACCGATATGATAGCTGCACTTGCCTCCGCCCTTAGCCAAACATTCCGTACGTTCCACGGGCACATCTAGCAAGGATTTAAACAAGGAAAGCTCGCAGCTGCACGCCTGCTGGTATTTACCGGCAACCTGTGCGATCGGACAATTATACTCAAATAGCATATAGCTGCCATCGCTCTGTGTTTTCACTTCAGTCATGTAGCCTCCGGCATTCTGGATGGCAGCAAGCTCGTTTACCTTCTGCTCCAAGCTCTTGCCCGCCATACGCGGCTCATAACGTTCAAGCAGCTTCTTCTTGCGGCCTTCAAACATCCGGTCAATAAGCGCTGCAGTATCCGGGTCATCCGCCAGCTCGCCGAGCAAATCGAGTGCAAGCAAATGATAATTTTTTGGAAAAAGCTCATCTGCCTGAGCTGTCAGTTCGTAGGCGTGGAGCGGTCTGCCCATTGCCTGACGCACAGATATGATGTTGACGCTGCCTTCGCTCTCCAGCGTATACATATGCCGCCGAATTGCCATCTCCGTTAATTCGAGCTCACTCGCTATGTCGCCAGCGTTCATTCTGCCGCCTGTTTTCAACAGCATCAATATACGCTCGCGCGTAGAGCTATCTTTTCTAGACTCTGCCGCTTTCATCCGCTTCAACCCTTCACCACCTCTGCAGGCTTGATAGCGACATTGTATCGTATTTTGACTTTTTCGTAAATCAATCTAATCGAGCTTACTTAGCAAGAACCTCTATTTGGCAGCAAAAGCTCATTGCCCCGCTCTACAGCTCGCGTTCCAAATACTCTTCAACCGATTGCTTGAAGGCTGGCAGCAGCGTGGAAAGGGTATGGGAAAGCGGATGAAGCTCCGTTCTCTGCCAAATATAATAATCCTGAACTAACGGTTTGCGCAGCTTCACGAGATCGATCAGCGTTTTCTCCATATCGCCCGGAAAAGCGCCTGCTTCTCCCGTAATTTCGATGATGTCCTCATAGCTGCTCGCATCCCGCAAAATAAAGCCGTCGATGAGGAAGCTTCCGACATCCGTTACCGTTTCAACGGCCAGGTGCAGCGCTCTCTCCTGCGCCAATCCTTCAAGCACCGTGCCCTGCCAATTTGCGGCAAGAGACTGCAGCGCTGATGCGATTTCAGCAATTGAATCCAACCGCACGGCAATTTGTTCGCGATTTACATAATACATCAATCAGTCGCCCGCTTTCAGCCTTACTTCTTTTTTTTCGCCTTGCGTTTAAGCCATGCTACCATAATAATGCTGCTAAAAATAATGACCAGCAAATACGTCATCACTTCATAAACGTCTCTCATGTCGCTCATAAAACGTTAACCTGCCTCTCAGCTTTCAAAATCAACGCTGACGGAAGCTTCGCGGACTTGCATCATGTGCTCGATCACTTTTTTATGTACAGGGTGCACCTGATAAACCTCGAGCGCTTCCAATGATTCGAATTTCGTAATAAGCGCGATATCGTAAGAGCGCTCCGAATGCAGAACATCGATACCCACTTCGATCGACTTCAACACTTCAATCTTGCCTTCCATATCTCTAAGTACCTGTGCGGTACGCGCTACGCTCTCTTCACTGCCATCCTTAAGCTTAAAAAAAACGATATGAGTAATCATTTTTATTTCCTCCTCTGAGTTGCATGACTTTCGTCCTTTTGTCACATAATAACCTATGCAGTCGCATTACGGCAATCTTTAACGAGAAGGAGATCGGTACGTTATGCGCTATCCGGTTACAATTGTTGCTACATTTATTGGACTCGCAATCTGCTTGTTTAATTACACGGGCTATGACCCGCACAATTTTGTTTTTTTCATGTTCAGCATTCCCTCATGGGTCGTTGATTTATTTATCGACGTGCATGAGGTAAGCGTTCTGCTTATGTACGCTCTTACCGTAATCACGTGGGCGCTGCTCGGCTTTATCGCCGACGTGCTCATCGCACGCGGCCGGGAAAGCGAGCGTCATCCCCGTTCAGCGCGATAGCTGTTCATTTCAACAAAAAGGAGCCTTTCGGCTCCTTTCGCATTTTTACAATCTGTAAATCGTTTTAGCTTTAGGCTGCTTCAACGATTAAAGTGGAATGCATCGTTGTGTGTCCTTGCCCGCATGGAATGGAGCAATAGATCTTATATGTGCCTGGCTTCGTAAATTCCAAATCCGTTTCCGGGTGGTCGTTATCCAGAGCTACTTGAAGCTCATCAATATGTAGCCCGTGAATACCGCTTTTATTCGAAAGCTTAAGTCTAACTTTGTCTCCAACCTTAACTTTGTACTCTGGTTGATCAAATACGAAATCATTGGATGCTACTACCTTCATTAAAGTCATACCTTCTGGCAGCGAGGCTGACTCGTCAACCGGCTTAGCAGGCAAGGCGAATGTGAGCAAATATAAGCCCAGCAACGACGCCGCTGCAAATAAAGTAAACATAATCCACTTATGCATTGCTATGTGCTCCCCTTTGCGATCATAATGTCTACCTCTTATATTACATAAGATCGTCCGAAGTTCTCAACCTTAAACTTCGGAAAGAGGAAAAGTTTTTTTGTTATTTTGACAAAACCATGAACAAATTCAAAATCAGCTGGACAAATACTGTTTTAACACGCGTTCGGACTCCGCCTTCACAAAGCCCCACAGCATAAAAAATCGGTGATGGTAGCCCCGGCAAACGTACTCGGTGTGCAAGCCGTCCGTTTCGCGCTTCTCCTCGTACACTTTAATGCCCATCTCTCGAAACTGCCTTCTGATGGCAGCGAGTTCAAGCAGCACCCGGTCCTGCAAGCCGCGCAGCATAGATTCATAAAACCGCGGCAGCTTAATGGCTGAAGTGCCGATCACACGAATATCATGGTCCAAAATACGCATTACGATTCCAAGCAGCACGTAACGCTTCACCAGCACGAGCTCTTCCTCGGTCTGTATCGGCGGATGCGCAGCCGTTCTGACTCTGCCGCGGACTTCTTCCTCATTTGCGGCCATTGCCACCCCTCCAAACAAGAACATCTGTTCTTATTATAGCCAGCGGCGGCGATTTCATGCAAGCTAAATTGCGTTTATCCAAAAGTTACTTCTTATCCTTAAGCACTTCGATTATTTTGCGGAGCCGCTCAGGAAGCGGCAGACCGATCCGGCCATAATTTTCCGTAATGGAAATCAGCTCGTTGGCGATATAAAAATAGATGGCGGCGCCCATCGTCACATTGCTCGTCTCAAGCAATATATCGATTCGATGAGCGAGCAAAATAACGAGCAGCATTAAACCTTTTCGAGTCAAGCCCCATGCTCCAAAAACGCTATTTAAGCCTCTTCCCTCCTTGATTGATGCCGCGACCCCCGTAACATAATCGATGCCCATCGCAACTACTAATAAGGTAAGAGACTCTACCCAGCTGCCGAAAGCAAACGTAATGACTGAACCAACCAGACCGAAAACGGAACATAGCCAAATTAAGGGCATTATTCACCACACCTCCTTCATTTAAATGTGCAATATTATATGCATAAGAGGCGGTGGTTGTCCGTCTTCCCGTAAGCCGGCAGGCCGTTTTCTATGAAGCAGGGTTTTAACTTCAAATATTTTCATATTGGAAAATGCTAGGAAAGATAGTATGGTTTATAAAGCAATAATTTAGAGCGAGGGTGACAGGCATGCAATTATTTTTGAAACTTACGATCAAGTTGCTTCGTCTAAACAATTACTTTGTCTTCTTACTTACATTATTGCTCGTATTTATCGGATCTACGATTGCTTTCCTGCTTGAACCGGATACCTTCGGCCATTGGTTTAATTCGTTTTGGTGGGTTATGACGACGGTCGCGACAGTCGGCTATGGCGATTTCTTCCCAAAGACGGTGCCCGGCAAAGTGCTTGCCATACTGCTATACGTGTTCGGAATCGGTCTGCTCAGCCTGTTAATCGGAAAAATTATCGATTCGATCGCTGAACTTCAGCGCAGAAGAGAAGGTGGAAAATTGAAATTTCAAGGCCGGGACCATATCATCGTCATTAATTGGAGCAAAAAAGCGCAGCTTGCGGCCCAGGATTTGCTGGATTCGGATGCTAAGTTGGCCATCATTATTATCGATAACAGTGATAAGCATCCGTTCGACCAACAGCGGGTCCACTTCGTGAGCGGCGATCCAACATCGGCTGACGTGCTTGAGCAGGCTAACATTCATTCGGCCCGTTCAGCGATTATTTTTGCCGATCCGAATATTGATGACACCTCGCTCATCGACGGCAAATCGCTGCTGATCGCTTCAAGCATTGAACAGGCGGCTCCCGCTGTCCATACGACGGTTGAAATCATACTGGAGAAACATATTCTCAATTTCCGGCACGTACAAGTAAATGATTTTATTTTATCGCATGATGCCGTTTCCAGACTGGCCGTACGATCTGCGTTAAAGGAAGGCAATGTGGATATTTTCATGCAGCTGCTCAGCAGAAAATATGGCGAGGACGTATTCGAGGTTGCCGTAGATCCGGGTTGGTCCACGTATGGCGATGCCTTCCAAGCGCTGCTGCGCAAAGGCGCCACCCTTATCGCGGATCGCGCCGACATGAGCATTAACCGCAAGCTAGACGCGCCTATACCGGCCGCTGCCCGCTTATTCGTTATTTCGAATGACGAGACCATCATGAAGATTAGATCAGAGAGGCGGTAGTAACGATGAATAGCACGCTGACCTACTTGGAATGGTCGGAGGAAGAACAACGCGTAGAACGAACCATTATCGAAGTCGATGTAACGCGAGACGATATTTTTGTACGCAAGCTCGTAAATGCAACCATATTCCGCAATAGCGTATTCGAGCATACGGCTAACGAATGCGAGGACGGCAAACGCCATCATATTTATGCTAAGCCGTATAATGAATCCGACGATATCGTATACGGGCAGGCGATTCGCGCGGCCCTTTATGAATACGTCACCATCTCCCCTAATATGGAGGTCGAATATTTGCTGTGGAACGGCTACCGCTTTAATCCTTGTACGCTGGCGCAGCAATCCCCGGCCAGCCTGCTGGCATTCGCCCAGCTTCTGCTTGACCATTATATTGTGAGTGAACAGAGAACCTATGAGACGATCTATACCATCTATGATATGGATCGCAGCAAGCTTGTCGTTTTTTTGAAAGGGGTGAACTTATAGATGGGTGATGAGCAGGCACAGCAGCGGGCAGCCAGCAGAGCTTCAAAGGAGGCTGCAGCGGCAGCCGGCGCCAAATTTAAAGCGAATAGCCAGAAAGCGCTCGCTTTCGCCTTGATGCTAACCGTACCCGTCGCTCTCAGCGGCTGCAATACGGCAAACTCTACAGATTGTAACGACTACGACAATAACGGCTACTGCGATAATAACAGCGGCAGCAGTCGCAGCACTTATATTTCAAACGGCCAAACGTATAAAAAATCATCCAGCTACAAATCCGGCTCCAGCTCTTCAAAAGGCTTCGGCAGCTCCGGCATTAGCAGCGGCAGCAGCGGAGGTTAAGCACGTGCAGCGCGTCATTCCGCTTTCACTGTCCCATGGCGAGCTGTTTCAGGGCGAGCTTGCCCTGCGAATTCCATACCATCGCATGTATGGCAAGCAGTACTGCCTGCCAGCCGTAACGCTGTACACACAGGCTGAATTCGAGGAGCTTCAGGCCGCCTCAGAGCAAGTCGACCAGATTTACACAAAGTCGCTGCGGTTTGCGCAGCAGCATTTGCCTGATGCTTTTCTAATCGGGCAATTAGGCATTCATCCCTCTCTGGTCCCTGCGGCGCGTATGGAAACGCCTTCCCACGGGGTATCCCGGCAGGACTGGATCGTAACGGCGCATGGGCTTAAATGTATCGAAAATAATACCGACACCCCAACCGGCATTCCGGAGACCGCTTTTCTAGGAAATGCAATCGTCAGCCGTTACACCGCTCACCGCTCCGCTTCCGAGAAAATGCGCAATGCGCTGAAGGACGCGTTCAAGAAGCTTATCGCCCACTACCGAAGCGAAGGCTTAACGGGTACGATCGCTTGCACCTGCTACGATTGGCATATTGAAGATAAATGCAATACGGAATATGTGATGGACGTGATTCGCGAGCTCGGCTATTCCGTCCTATTCGTACCGCTCGACCAGCTCGTTATCGTGGAGGGCGACGGCTTGTACGGCGACGGCCAACGCATCGATATTTTGTACCGCCTCTATCCGCTTGAATATTTAATTCATGATACCGGGGCGGACACCGGCTTGCCGATCGGTGAAGCGCTTATGGAGCTCGTGGGACTCGGCCGGCTTGCGCTCATTAATCCGCCGCAGAGCATTATTACGCAAAGCAAAGGCTTTATGGCGCTCATCTGGGCGTTATATGAACGGAACGAGCAATCGCGGGACGTGCTCGGCCATCCGCTTTTTGGCGGGGCAGAGCTTGAGATCATTCGCAAATACCTTCTACCCACTTATTTTGAGAATACGGTATTCGTTCAGCAGCATATTCCTTATGTCGCCAAAAGCTACTGGGGTCGCGAAGGCAAGGGAACGGCTCTCTATTCAGGCGACGGTACGCTAGAATCTGAAGAGTGGGGTCATCAGGATTATGGGGAAGAAGCGGAGGAAACGAGACTGTACTACAGCGAGCAGCCAAAAATCTATCAACAGCGCTTTGCGATGGAAGAAACCGACGTAGATACCGACGAGGGTAAGTTCCATGGCTGTTTATTAACCGGCGTTTATGTCATCGGCGGCTCCTTCGCAGGCCTGCTCCCAAGAGTCGGCGCCAAAATTACAGGCGATATGGCTTACTACTGCCCCGCCGCCATTAGAGACTAACCGCGGCATCGGCTTACGAAGCTAGTTTTGCATCACAAAACTTTGAGGAGGATCAATAATGAATGAATTTTGGCAAAATGCCGCTAATGTTGGGATCGGCCTCGTTCTCCTGCTCATCATTCTAGGCGTGGGAGCATTCGTATTCAGTAAACTAACCCGTTATAACGATTCCGAGGAAATCAGCAAAGGCAATCAGGCTGCAGGCATGTACATGGGCAGCAAGCTGCTGGGATTGTGTATCATTGTTGCAATGGTTTCGTATAGCTCCCATTCGTGGGTGTCGATGCTTATCTGGTCTGCCATCGGCATAGCCATTCTGTGCTTGGTCTACCTTGTCTTCGATTTTCTTACGCCGCGCTTTAAAGTGTGTGATCAGATTAAGCAGGGCAATCTTGCCGTTGCTCAGCTTCTCCGCTCCGTCATCATCGGCGTATCCATCGTAATCGGCACGTTTCTGATGTAGCAGCGTCTGGCGCATTCAAAAGAAGGGCAACCATCCAGCAGCAATTTCTGCCGGGCGGTTGCCCTTCTTTGCTCACACTGGCCTCTAAGCACGCGGATCAAACCAATTAGAGAAATTTTCTTCTCTATTTGTCGCCATTCTCAAGTCAGCCTCAGCCATATCAGGCTACCGAGCCCGATTCATTCGAAAATTGGCTGTTATACAGGTCAGCATAGAAGCCGCCTTTTGCCAGAAGCTCGTCATGGCTGCCCTTCTCGATTACATCGCCGTGATTCATGACAAGAATGATGTCGGCATCCTTAATGGTCGACAATCGGTGGGCAATGACGAAGCTTGTTCGCCCTTCCATCAGCCTGCCCATCGCCCTCTGAATTTGCGCCTCGGTTCGCGTATCTACACTGCTTGTAGCTTCATCGAGAATAAGAATGGCGGGGTCGGCAAGAATGGCTCTCGCAATAGTAAGCAGCTGCTTTTGCCCCTGTGAAATGTTTGACGCTTCCTCATTTAGAATCGTGTCGTAGCCATCAGGCAGCGTCCGGATAAAATGGTCGGCATGCGCCGCTTGAGCCGCCTCGATAATTTCCGCATCCGTTGCACCCTCGCATCCATAGGCGATATTGTCGCGAATCGTGCCGTTAAACAACCACGTATCCTGGAGCACCATCCCGAACAGCATGCGCAGATCACCCCGCCGCAGCTTTGTAATATTCACGCCGTCAACGGTAATAAGGCCTTCCCTTATTTCGTAGAACCGCATGAGCAGATTAACTAACGTTGTTTTACCGGCACCCGTCGGGCCGACAATGGCGACCATTTGCCCTTGCTTCACATCTATGTTCATATCTCCGATAAGGACAGCATCCTCCTTGTAGCCGAACCTCACATGCTCAAAATGCACATTTCCTTTCGGCGAGGCAATGACCGCCGCTTCTTTGCCGCTCGGCTCCGCGCTCTCTTCCTGCTCATCGAGCAGCTCGAACACCCGCTCCGCCGATGCAATCGTCGACTGGATGATGTTCGCGATATTCGCCGTTTGCGCCAGCGGCTGCGAAAACTGCCGCGCATATTGAATGAACGCTTGAATGTCGCCGATTTTGATCGCCTGACGCGTCACTAGAATACCGCCGACGACACTTATCAGCACGTAACCAATGTTGTTTATGAACGACATCAAAGGCATCATAATGCCGGTAATGAATTGCGCCTTACGGCCGGAATGGTAAAGCCGTTCATTAATTTCATCAAAAACCGCTACCGATTTGCGTTCCCGTCCAAACGCTTTGACGATTTTATGACCGGTATACATTTCCTCCACATGACCGTTCAGCTGCCCAAGCTGCGCTTGCTGCGACTTGAAATAACTCTGAGACCTCGAGGCGATAGCTTTTACAACAAAAAAGCTAAGCGGCAGCGTAAGCAGCAAAATAACCGTCAACAGCGGGCTGATCGTCAGCATCATAATAATGACGCCGATCAAGGTTACAATCGAGGTAATCAGCTGGGTCAAGCTCTGCTGCAGCGTATTGCTAATGTTATCGACATCATTCACGGCCCGGCTCAATATTTCCCCATGCGTCCTCGAATCGAAAAACGAAAGCGGCAGCCGCGTCAGCTTATCGTTCACGTCGCTCCGAAGCACGTAAACCGTTTTCTGGGCAACCCCTGCCATTACATACTGCTGTACATAGGCAAATAGCGAGCTCAACAGATAGAGTCCGATCAGAATGAGCACGATACGCATAATGACAGCAAAATCGACGCCGCCGCCCATTATTCCTTCAAATATTTCGGTCGTGGCGTTCCCCATCAGCTTCGGGCTGACGATAGAGAACAAAGTACTCAGCACGGCCATGAAGAACACGAAGATCAGCTTCATCCGCTGCGGCTTTAAGTAAGCGAGCAGTCTGCGAAGCGTTCCTTTAAAATTTTTCGCTTTCTGCATCGGCATCCCCAGCGCGCCCATCGGTCCGAAGCCAGGCCCCATTGGGCCTCTGCCTGGAGGACCGAAGCCGGGTCCGCCGCCCGCTGCGGGCGGTCTTTTATCATGCGGACGCTCACTCATGCGATCTCCTCCTCTGACAGCTGCGACGATACGATTTCACGATAAACGCCGCTTGTTTGCATCAATTGCTGATGCGTGCCGATGCCGGCAATTGCGCCTTCATCAAGGACGATAATTTTATCGGCATGAATGACCGTGCTTACCCGCTGCGCAACAATAAGAACTGCGGCATGCCGCGTTTCTTCCTTCAGCGCTGCCCGCAGCAGCGAATCCGTCTTAAAGTCGAGAGCAGAGAAGCTGTCGTCAAAAATATAAATGTCCGGCTTCCTCACGAGCGCCCGCGCGATGGAAAGCCGCTGCTTTTGTCCGCCCGACACATTCGTGCCGCCTTGCGAAATAATCGAGTCATAGCCCTCCGGCATCTCGGCTATAAAAGAAGCAGCCTGTGCAACCTGCGCAGCATGCCTGACCTCTTCGTCCGCTGCCTCTTCTTTGCCATACCTGATGTTGTCGCTAATCGTTCCGGTGAACAGCACTGCCTGCTGGGGCACGTAACCGATCTTCGCCCGCAGGTTTTGCTGTGAAAGGCTCCGAACGTCCAAGCCATCGATTAGCACGTGACCCGAATCGACATCGTAAAAGCGTGGAATAAGATTAACGAGCGTCGACTTTCCTGATCCGGTACCGCCAATAATGGCAGTCGTCTCGCCCGAATTCGCGGTGAACGAAATCGCCGACAATGCCGGCTTCTCTGCTCCCGGATAGCTGAACGTAACGTCGCGGAACTCAACGGCACCGCCCTCCCCCGCTCTCCGGTCATTCCCTGCGTCATGGGCGTCTTGAATGTCCGGCTTCATGCCGAGCACCTCATTAATCCGAACGGCAGATACCGAAGCGCGAGGCACCATAATGAACATCATCGCCACCATAATCAATGAGAAAAGAATTTGCATCGCATATTGGAGAAAAGCCATCAAATCCCCGATCTGCATATCGTTATTGCTAATCCGGATACTACCGAACCATAAAATCGCGATGCTGGACAAATTAAGAATAAGCATCATCATCGGCATCATAAACGCCATCACTTTATTTACCTTAATGGCCGTATCTGTCAAATCCTTATTCGCCTTATCGAAGCGCCGCTGTTCAAATCCCGTCCGATTAAAAGAACGAATGACGCGTATGCCTGTCAAGCCTTCGCGCAGAACCAGGTTCAGCTTGTCGATTTTGATTTGCATCGCTTTGAACAGGACGACACCCTTGGAGCCGATAAAAATAATCGTTCCTGCAAGAACCGGAACAACGACAACGAATACGAGCGACAGCGTGGCGTCCTTCGAAACCGCCATAATAATGCCGCCAATGCACATCATCGGCGCCATTACCATCATGCGCAGCATCATAATAAGCACCTGCTGCACCTGCGTCACATCGTTGGTTGTGCGCGTAATGAGCGAGGCCGTTCCGATTTTATCAAATTCGTGCAAAGAGAAGTTTTCCACATGGGCAAACAGCTTGCTCCGAATCCGCTTGCCAAAGCCTGCTGCGATAGCGGAAGAATAATAGCTGGACGCGATGGAGAAAAGAACGCCCGCAGCGGTAATGAGCAGCATGAAGCCGCCAAGCTTCACAATATAGCCCGTATCCCCTTTAATAATGCCAATGTTCACGATATCCGCCATCAGTGTAGGCAAATAAAGTTCTGATAGCGATTGCAAAAATACGAGCAGAAACACGAAGGCGATCATTAACCCATACACTCTCAAATCGCGAAACAATTTTAACAGACGGCATCATCTCCACTCAGCTATTCATAAAGGACTATCATCTATTTTACCATACCAAAATTATGAAATTCAAAAGAGGCTAACATGCTTCGCAACGCGCCTGCTGCCTCTTATAAATGCAAAAGGAACCATCGCTGTAGCTCGCGTGATTCCTTCGGTGTTTCTTATTCAGCTTGGCTTGCTTCTCCTGCAGGCTAGGTGTGCGTTTGATGGCCGGATTGACGCCCTGCCAGCTGCCCCGCATAACATCCGGCGTCACGCGCCCTTGCTGCGCCAGCTTTTGTCTAGCTTTTTTCGCTTTGCTAATGGACATAATTGTTGTCCTCCTCAAAAGTTTTGTGAAACAAAACTTACTTCGTAAGCCTTCACTCTCTCCCTTCTATTATACGCTGTAAGCGTCATTTGCGAAAGATGCTTACAACATCTGCAAAACTGAAAATTCGTTGCGAAGCATGGAAAAGACAAGGAGCTCTACGAAATTCCCCTCCTCGATTTCGTATTCCCTTAATTCGCCGGCTTGCTTGAAACCGAGCTTAGTCAGCAGCCCGATCGACGCAGCGTTTGCAGGATCCACCTTCGCTTCGATGCGATTTAATTTCATGCGGTTGAAGCCGAAAGCGAGAATCGGCGCCGCCACTTCGCTCATGACGCCTCTACGCCAGTAGCTTGAAGCCAGATCATAGCCTATCTCGGTACGGCCATATTCCTTTAAATAATGCAAAAAGCCGCAAGTGCCGATCACTTTGCCTGAGCGCTTCTCCTCGATTAGCCATCTTATGCCTATTTGCTGGGTAAAAATCTCCAAATGCCAATTCATTTCATGCCATGCCTCATCCTCGGCTGAAAACGGCAATAGCTGAGTATATTTCAGGACCTCCTCCTCCGAATAAAGTTCGAACAGATCGCGGGTATCCCGTTCCTCTGTTTTGCGCAAAATAAAACGGTCGGTTTCCATTTGAGGAAACGCATGAAATGAAAACGATACTGACATGGATCCAGCTCCTTTGTTCATTTTAAGCTTCCGGGAAGGTCGCTAATGGAGGCGTCGTGCTGGATAATGGCAGCTAATAGTCCTGGAAAGCGAATATTCAAATCCTCTGCGCGCAGCGTCAAAAAATGCTGGGTGCCCTGCTTGCGAACATTCAGCACGCCGGCCTCACGCAAGGTGCGGACATGATGCGTCATCGTAGACTTCACGACCGGAAAGTCAAAGTAGCCGCAGGATTGCTCGCCGCTCTTAGCAATAGCATGAACAATGCTAAGCCGGATAGGATCACTTAACGCATACAACACGGAAGTAAGCTCAATATCATCGCGATTGGGATGAAATAAAATTTTCAAACGCATTCTCTCCTTTTCTCGTCATACTCTCATTGCATTATAACACAACCCGTGCTATATTTTCATTGTACGATAATTATCGTACAATGAAAATATGACAAATTTCCACTTTGGAGGTCCCATGAGAAACGCTACCGCTATTACCGCGTCCCCCTTAACCGCCGGGGAACGACCCGCCTTTCGAGACGGTCTCGTCATCCCGCTGCTAGGCTTAACCATTATTATTGTCATTATGAATACGATGATGTTCAATCTGGCGCTTCCTCAGGTGACAGCTGAATTCATGCTTTCCTCTTCAGCAGCCTCATGGATCATAACCGGCTATTCCATCGTATTTGCCATTTCATCCATAACCTACAGCAGGCTCTCCGACTTTGTTCCCATTCGCAGATTGCTGACGATTGGATTAATGGCAATGGGCGGCGCGTCCGTGCTTGGATTTTTTAGCCATCATTATGTGCTTCTTCTTGTTGCGCGGCTCATTCAAGCATCAGGAGCAGGCTCCGTTCTTAGCTTAACGATCGTACTCAGCACAAGGTTCATTCCGCTCTCCAGGCGCGGCAAATCGATGGCGCTCATTACTTCCGCAGCGTCGCTCGGCCTTGGTCTCGGGCCTGTTATCGGCGGCGCGATTACGCAATATCTGGGCTGGAACGATCTGTTCATCGTAACCGGCATCTCGCTGCTTCTAATCCCTCTTTTCTATCGCCTGCTGCCGGATGAAGCTGTAAGCAAAGGCTCCTTCGACATTATGGGCGCGGCATTTATCGGAATCGGATCAACCGGAGTGCTGTTGTTTATTACGAACCATTTTTGGATTGCGCTTATTGGCGGAATTACTGCGCTCATTTTATTTTGGATTCGAATCAATCGCGCATTGAATCCGTTTGTTCAGCCTTCATTGTTCCGTAATAAAAGGTATATACGCCTCATTTCGCTCGGCGTCATATCATACATTAACAATTTTTCAACGCTGTTCTTGCTGCCGCAGGTGCTCATTCACTTATTCAAGCTGACGCCGGGCCAAGCCGGTCTCATTATTTTCCCGGGGGCACTCGTCGCGATGCTGGCCTCCAATCGAATTGGCAAAATCATTGACCGCTACGGCAACAGCATGCTGCTTCGTCTCACCCCGTGGCTTTTGCTTACTGCCGCCATTTCTTTCGCCTTATTCGCAGATCGTTCCATCTACGTTGTCATGGTCATATACATGCTGATGAGTGTCGCGTTCTCTACCTTAAATTCCAGCGTCTCCAACGAGCTGTCGCGAATATTGCCAGGTGAGCATGTAGGCGCAGGAATGGGCTTGTTCCAGCTATTGCAATTCATCAGCGGTGCTTTCAGTGTCGCGATTAGCGGTATCGTACTATCCGCGCAAAGCGCGCTCCCGCTTGACCGTTCATTCTCGATTATTTTCTGGGGCATGGGCATCATTGCCGCATTGGCGATTGTCGTTTCTTGGCTGCACTACGCATCTTCCAGGCCGCAGCAGCTTGGGGACAACCAGCAGCTATAAGCTACAAAATATGCTTGAGCGCCTCCTTCTTGCTTAGCGGGGAGAGATCCGTTTCTTTAACAAACCGGTGCACGAGAGCTGCATCGGTTTTTGCATATTCCCGAAGCGCCCAGCCGATCGCCTTGCGTATAAAAAACTCGCTCTCGTCCTTCGTGCGGCGTATGTAGTCAAATAACCGCTCCGTATCGGTATGCTGCTTATATTTCAACTGAAACAATATAGCGGTCCGGCGCAGCCACAGGTTGTCCGAAACAATCCAGCGCTCCGTATAATCCGCAATTAATTCCGGGTATTTCGACAGATGATAACCGATTAAATGCGCTGCCAAAAAATCAACCGTGTCCCACCACGATTGAGTCGTCACCCACCGCTCCAGCACATCGATATATGGCGGCCTCGCCTCCTTGCTGTATTTCTCAAGCAAACCCATCGCCACATAATGGAATTCACGCTCCGTCAGCTGCCACAGCTGCTCTGCGGTTTGAAGCAGTTCCCCGCCCTGCGGCTTTTCGTTCTGTTGCCAAAACTCCCGCAGCAGCTGCGTTCGCTCAGGCGTCTTAATGCCCAGAAATACGAACTGATTGCGCATATACGCCTCCATCGGCTCCGCCTTCTCGGGATTGGCATGCTCTCTAAATTTTATTTCCAGCGCCTTTGCAATTGCATTCATAGGATAGCAGCTCCTTTTCTTTGAACATAGCACAAAGCAGCCCGAGCCATCAATGATGGTCAGAGCTGCTTATCCATTTTTATTGCTATATGGGCCGGTTAGATCGACTCATCATGCAAATATCTGAAAAAAGGCTTATCAACCCAAAATTGAACTGAAAAAAAAGGATACCGATAACTGACCGCCATCCTTTCCTTGCTTATAATCGAATCCAGCTCTTGTTAACAGACGTCACTCCCCAGACTTCTTTCGCACCGGATACAGCATCGTGAAATCGAATGTCTCGATTGCCGCATAGGGGATCGTCAACGCGTTTAATGGTTCGAGTGCAACCGTCTCCATACCGAGCACGCCATCACGTTTATCAAGCTCATATTCCAGCGACTGCTCCAACCACGAGAACATCGTTTCATAAACGCGCCACATATGTGCCTCATTCCCATATACGCGGGCGCTGTCACACAGCCCCCCGTTAACCTCCAGCGTCTCAACGCCATCTGGGATATTGCCGAACTCCTGAACCGTTAACCCAACCCAGAGCGTGTCAACTTCCTGCTCCCATTGCTGCTGTGGAATAAACACGTACGCCGAAGGCCCTGCCGCTAACCGCGCATCATCAAGCGGAACATACTCCGTCAGCTTGTTCCACGCCAATCGCGTCCCGCTCTTGTCCGGCGTCATCCCCGTCCGTACTGCCAGCGCCTTGAATGGCGCAACTTCAGCCAGCTCAACCGCGATCGCCTCTTGCAAAATAACCCTCTCCCCTCATTCCCGCTAGTCCTTGGCTTATTTCGCGCGAATGGGAAAATAGATGTCAATTTCGCTATTCGGGTCGTCCGGCTGCGTGTAGCGCTGGTCATAAGATTCAAATTCATATTTGCCGGTACGGGTGCCTCCGTCGTATTCGTAAGGGCTGTTCGGCAGCCAATGTCCCCAGAAATGCCCGAAAACATCGCTAATGCCGTCAAGCGGGCCGCGGGAAGTCAGCACGATATAGCGCGCAGCCGGCACTTCGATGCGAATCATTCCCTCGGGGATATCGCCGTCCTGATAGATTTGCACAGCGGCTGTATATTCGAATGGCGCGCCGGGCAGGTTATCCGGGTTTTGCAGCATGAGCCCAAAGCTTCGCCAGCCGAGCTGACCCGGAATTTCCGGAATGCGCTTGCCGAATCGCTCCCACAGCTTCGCAATGGCGTTCTCAGATGGCGGTACAGTTGAATCAAATTGAATCGTTTCGGTCATGCCTACGACGCTAAAAGCAGGTTTCTCGATGATTTTGGTTTCAATAATCATATTCGGTCAATCTCTCCTTTTAAATTATTTAGGCAGAGTATCCTTTAATATTTCCCCATGCTTTTGAACATTCCTGCCCTCGGCTGAGAAAAAGCACCATTTTATTCCGGTAATCATAATTTCCGTTTTCCCTCTAAATATTGAATTGTATACTTAATAAAATCTTGTACAATCTGCGAATAAGCGCGGCGCTTATGCCAAACGAGTCCTACGGTCCGGCTGCATCTGGGCTCGATAATACCGAGCTTGGCCGTTGACAGATCATACACTCGTTTACTTGTGACCAACGGCGGAAAAAAAGCTACGCCAAGACCTTTTTCCACCAGCTCCTGGGTAATGCCGGTTTCGACGCCTTCGAAGGCATAATTAGGACTAAATCCAGCCTCCGCACAAAAAGCATCCGTCATCCTTCTAAAATCGAATTCATTCGGCATAACGATAAAGGGATCATCCTTGACCTCAATTAAACGGATGCTGCCCCGATTGGCTAAAGGGTGATTCAGAGGAACAGTTAGCATAAGCTCTTCTTCAAGGACGGGCAGCCATTCAATCTCATCCCCCATAATAGGAGTTGTGGAAATTCCGACATCTATTTCACCGGTTTCCAGCTGCTTTTTCATTCGTTCGCTGGATGCCTGAAATTGTCTGAACCGTGCTCTCGGATGCTTCTCCAGAAAGCCGCCTAGCAACTCCGGCAAAATCGTCGGTATCGTGACGGCCACGGTAATGAGCTGGCTTTGCTTCTCCGCTAGTATGGCTAACGCCTGCTCTCCGTTTTTTAATTCGGCAAAGACGTTTTCGACCGTGTGCAGGTAAGCTTCTCCAAGCTTATTTAGCTCAATTTTTCTGCCCTTGCGTTCAAACAACTCATAACCGAGATCGTTTTCCAGCTTCGAAATCATTTTGCTAAGTGCAGGCTGGGATATATTTAAGGCTTGGGCTGCTTTTGTCAGATGCTGATATTTAGCAACCAGCTGAAAATATTTCAATTGTAAAAGGTCCATTTCCGAATCAATCCTTTGATGGGCAAAATTAGGTTTTGCTGCATATCATTTCGGTAATTTGAGCATTGGTTCTTTCCATTTCATGTAAACATCGCTTACGGTACCGCTATTCTCACTATCTTTCAATAAATAGCCTTTGCGGCCTGCCCAAGCGCCTGACAGCAGCAGCAGCACGGATATGAGCATCAGCAGAAGCCTCGGAATCGTCCAGCTGTTAGTCAAATCATAAATCCAGCCGAACAAAATAGGCCCTGCTGCGGCAAGCAAATACCCGAACGATTGCGCCATACCCGAAAGCTCCGCCGCTTCCTGCGCATTGCGGGTGCGCAATCCGAATAATAACAGCACGAAGCTTATAGCCGTGCCTGTGCCGAGGCCAATCAAGACCATCCATACGGGAATCAAAGTCACAGGGCCAAAAGCCAATCCGGCAGTACCCGCAAAGACGAATCCCCCTGCCGCAATGCCAATCCTGCTCTGGCTTAAGAACCGCTGCGCGAGAATCGGGACGATAAACGTCATAGGCAAAGACGTAAATTGGATGATACTGAGCATCCATCCGCTACGGGCTGGCTCAATTCCTTGCTGGCCAAGCATATCGCCAAGCCAGGCGGATAGCAGGTAAAAAGGCAGCGACTGCAGCCCCATGTAGACTGTAATATTCCATGCTTCTACGGACTTCCACAGCTCAACAGGGAACTTGGCCGATTGAATTTGGCGCTCCGTCCTTGCAAGTCCCTGTGCGAACACCTGCGGCAGCCAGATGACAATCGTGGTCACGGATAAGACTGACCAACATAACAAAGAGCCCCGCCAGCCTAATCCAGCTTGTTCAGCCAATGGGAGACTAATCCCAAAGCCGACAGCAGAAGATAAATTCATCGAAGCGATATAAGCGCCCGTCAGAATTCCCGCCTTTTGCGGCTGATGTTTTTTAATTATGCTCGGAAGCAGCACATTCCCGGCTGTAATGCCGATCCCCATCAAAGCGGTTCCTGCTATCAGGAAGAACACGGAAGGCTGCGAGCGCATAATTATTCCGGCGGACAGAAGCAATAAGGAGTACATCAAAGTAGGCTCGATTCCCATTCGACCGGTTAGGCGGGGAATCAAAGGCGAAACGGCCGCAAACGCAATCAGCGGAAACGTCGAAATCATCCCTGCCAGTGCGCTGTTCATTCCGGTACTGTTCTTGATCATGCCGAGCAATGGACCGATCGATGTGATCGGCGCTCTCAGATTGGCTGCTATAAACAAAATTCCCAGCACCCACAGCATCGTTTTCTTGATAGTTGCCTTATCCGCAGTCGGTGCACCCGTCATTTCTATCGTTCCCCCTCTAAATTATAGACCATTCTGCTCCTTCCAATTATAAGCCCGGAAAGATCCGGCGAAAAATACATATTAACTCAACAATTCATAACCGTTTGGTTATGAGAAGTAATGCCGGTTCATACTAGTGCAGTTTGCAATCTTTATAGGGGGCACCGACACGCGGCAGTAATAAAGTATAAAGCACGAAAATCTCGGCATCCCAAAAAAGAGCCTTCACCGCAGCAACGGCAAAGACTCTTAATCATTATGATTTACGGCTTGCTCTTGTTCTTTATCAAAACAATCGAAGCAAATTAAATGTTTGTCTTCTAATACTACTCCGCCGATAAATCCATCATTGCAAAAAATTTGCTTTTTACATTCCTTGCAGCGGCCGACAAGTTCCTGCAATAGGATTACCTCCCATGTTTTAAACTGGCTCCTCTGCTGCTGTTACCGGTTAGATTTCTGAGTCTGCTAGGCTGCTTTTATCCGCGCCTTCGGTTTAGAAACTTATAGATAATAAAACAAATGATTATCGCAACAACAATAGTCAGCGGCCAATTAATGTGAGCTACCACAAAGTAATTGTCATGATATTGAAAGTCTAGAACCATACTATTCCATTTTAATAGCATACAATCCTGCCAGACTGCGAAAAGACCTGCCGACAGTTTGGCAGATCTTCTTCTGATGTTTATTGAGCGCTCGTCCCCGTTACTTCAACAATTCCACTATTGCTGCAAATTCTCGAAAATATCCTAAACCATTTTCGCATCATCCGGTTGCTGGCTGCCTTCGAACGTTCGCTGAATGTGATCGACCATCTCCTCAACCGCACCGCTGACCATATCCAAAGGGCTGGATTCCTCATTTTCCTTGGGCGTATTGATGCCTGCTACGGTATTGGAGGTTTCGTTATATATTTCATTAAACTCATCATGGTCCGGTGTTTCCTTGCTCATATGACTCACCACCTTTATCGTACGGTATGGCCCTATTTTACCCCAAACTACCGCATTAGAAACGGGCGCAGCAGAGAACTGATTTATAAATATCTAGGCTAGTAAACGAATGACCATTGGCATCGCTAATGTACTGAATACTTAATTAGAAAAACTTCGAAGTGCAGCAGCTTCATTTGCTCTTCTAATGATAAATGGTTTCCTAAACTCTTGAAACTCCGGCAAATACACCTTGCCCCCTGGGCAAATAATATAACCATCACCACCACCAGGCATGAGAGTGAATTGTTCATTTGATTTTGTCGATAAACTGACTTGAAAAGGTCCTCCTTTCGGAAAAGGCCCCTTAAATGCCCTAATATTTTCCTTTCTAACTGTTCGTAATATTTTAACTAGTGATTCAACCTCATTTCTTTCGAGTGTCCAGTGAAATCCAGGTCCCCATCTTACCTGAGCTGATATAATCTCATCCGAAGATAAACTAAATACTCTCATATCGGAATTAGTCTGTGGATTGTAGTTGTTAATCAATAACGCTTCCTTACCGGCAGCACTGAACGTGGAACAATTTGTCACAGAAATAAGAACAAATAGAAGCAAGAAAAAGCGCATATTTTAACACCTCACTTCAACGTTTTTATAATAGGGTGCCCTAAAATAGAAGCTAGTAGGTATAAGGAAACTTATTCGCAGCAGCAGAACTTGCCGATAAAATATTCGCTAAACATCTCCTTAATCCTTTTAAAGAAAGCATCTAAGAAAAAAGGAAAATGTGGAATGAAATTTCGAATTGTAACACCGCTTGAGTTGAAAATTAATCCCCTTCCTTCCACAAAAAAAGAGGAGCTGCGTTAGGCGCACTCCTCTTTAATCGTTCTAATTCAAACGAGAGCTATTCCGTTTTTTCGGGAGACACCTGCTTGGATAAACAGAAGATCATAAGTGGCAGCGACGCCTCCCGGTATGCTGAACTTATTCTCGTATTCCTTATACATGCCGGTAAACAGCTGCCGCAGGCTGAGTCCGGGACGAGCGGCCGCTTCCGAGGTGCTCGCTCCTACCGCTTTTACCGAGTGGAGAAATTCTCTTGCGGAAGCATATTTTTCCGTTTGAACCACACGCTCGCATCGGATCGTGGAGAAGCCTGCTTCCTCAAGTAAGCTCTGCCACTCGGTGGTCGATAGATACGACAGCCCGTGCCGCTGAGGCTCCATTCCGCCGGCCCGATAAACCTCATGAAACGCCTCGTGGAGCTCGCGAAACGTGTCCGGTCCGAATGTTGCAAATACGAGCAAGCCTTCAGCGCGAAGCAGCCGCCGAAGGTTCCCCAGCGTTTCCCGCGGACGGCTGAGCCATTGAAAGCAGGCATTGGAGACGATCAGATCGAACGATTGCGCCGGAGCGTCGGTCGCCCACTTTTCGGCATCGGCATGCAAAAAGCGAACCCGGGACGAGCCTCTTTCGTTAGACGCCCTGACACGCTGCTCAGCAGCCTCCAGCATTGCAGGCGCCAGGTCAAGCGCAGTAATCGATGCGCCCGGCCAATCGTTTACAAGCATTTCGGTTAACGTCCCCGTACCGCAGCCGATCTCGGCAATGTGCAGCTTCGATGACTCTCCCTGATCCGCCGCCGCGCGCAGCTGTTTTGCAAGACGGTCCGCCATGCTGCGCTGCACGTGTGCATGACTGTCATAGGAACCCGCTGCACTGCGGTTAAATTGTCGTCGAATCGCGTTTTTCCTGCTGCTCAAGCCACCATCTCCTTAACGCTTCGGCTATGTATGCTTCCCTTCCCGCAAACGGCACATGACCGCAGCCGGTTAATGCGATCAACTCCGCGTGCGGCAAAAGCGACTCCAGCTCCACCGCAGCGCCGTAGGGACAAATATGATCTTCGGTTCCGTGGATAATAAGAGCCGGACAAGCCGTTTCCGGCAGCACGGAGAGGCACTCCTCGCTTCGTAAAATCTGAAGACCGGCGATTAGCGCCGAAGTTGTCCAGCTTCCTGACGGCGGCAGGCTTGCACTGTGACCGGCTTCCCATTCCGCTTCCGTAAACAGGCTCCGCCGAAATCCGGTTTCGACGTCCAGCCGGTCTTTCATCACGCTTTTGATCATCTGCCTGACATGGGCATCCGGCCAGCCGCGGTCCTTCTGTTCTTTTGGACGGGTAAACCGGGCTGTCCCCCCGAGCAGCACAAGACCGCCCGCTCCCGCTTTTTCTGCAAGTCTCAGTGCCATCAGCGCTCCGAGCGACCAGCCTGCGATCAAAAGCGGTCCTTTGTATGCGTCTGCCGCATTCGTCGATAAACAGTCTTCTACAGCCAACTCGGACTGTTTCAGCATTTCCTCCGGCGTATCTGCCATGCTGTAATCGACAGTAATATGATGAAATTCCGGTAACAACGAGTGAAGCCGGTCGAAGACTGTATTCGGAAAGCTCCATCCGGTTAGCCACAAGATGGTACCGGATTTCTCCTGCTGCATTCCGAAACGATCTCCTGATGAATGAGCCAATACCGTCATGGACTCACCACGCCCAGCTGAAGACCGATATGCCGGATTCGGGCCGCAGCATCACTTAATTCCTTATCGGTATGAGCGGCTGATAAGGAGAAGCGAATCCGCGCTGTGCCGTCGGGAACGGTAGGCGGCCGGATGGCCACCGCTGCAATACCTTCCCCTTCGAGCGCTCTACTGAAACGAAGGGCCAATTCGTTATCGCCGATAATCACCGGTACGATAGGAGAGTCCCCGGCACCAACGTCAAAGCCTGCCGCAAATAACGAAGATCGGAACAATTTTCCAGCCGAATGGAGCCGTTCGCGACGCCAATGATCGGCTTGCACCAAACCTAATGACGCTGAAATACCGGCTATAAGGGAAGGCGGCAGCGCCGTTGAATAGATGAGCGGCCTTGCCTTGTTGATTAGCCAGCGGATTAATGTCCGGCTGCCGCACACATAAGCGCCGTAAACACCGAAAGATTTGCTGAACGTTCCCATATGGACATCCACCTCGTTCTGCAGACCGAGCTCATGGCATAATCCCTCGCCCCGTTCGCCGTAAATCCCCCCGCTGTGCGCCTCGTCCACCATCAGCATCGCTCCGTACTCCTGTTTGAGCGAAACGAGCTCGCGTAAGCGGGCTTGATCACCGTCCATAGAGAAGACAGCATCCGTAACGATCAGTTTGCGACGTTTATCTCGGTGTTTGTGCAGCAATACCTTCAAATGCTCCATATCGTTATGCCGGTACCTTGCATGCTCTGCGCGGCTGAGTATAATGCCGTCCACAATGCTCGCATGGTTTAGCTGATCGCTGAAAACGACATCGCCTCGACCCGCGAGCGCACAAATAACACCGGAGTTAGCCATATAGCCGTTTGCAAAAACAAGCGCAGCTTCACTATGCTGCCAAGCAGCCAGCGCTTCTTCGAGACGGCCATAAGGCGGCCGGTTGCCCGTCACCAGACGTGAAGCGCCGGAGCCTCCTCCTTCGGTAAGCAGCATGTCGCGAATCGCTTCAATAATCGCGGGATGCTGCGCAAGCCCAAGGTAGTCATTGGAGGCCAGATTCAGCAGCACTTGCCCTCCGCGCACCGTATAACCAGGACAATCCGGAACTGGGGCACTGTCACACAAGAAGCGTTCCAACGATGCGTCAGTCAATTGCTCAAGTTCTTTTTCCATCCAGTTCATGTTCACTACCGCCTCTTAAAGGGCATTTAATTCTATCTCAAATCCCAAATCTTCAATCATGTGATGATCAGACGAAATCTCTTGGCCTGCAGTCGTTAAATAATCGCCTACAAAGAGTGAATTTGCAGCGTACAGCGACAAAGGCTGCAGCGTACGAAGATTGACCTCGCGGCCGCCCGCGACACGAATCTCTTTGGACGGACAAATGAACCGGAACAGCGCCAGCACCTTCAAAGCTTTCATAGCCGGCGTGCGGCCTGCATTCTCCAGAGGGGTTCCCGGAATCGCATTCAGGAAATTGATCGGAATCGAATCCGCATCGAGTTCACGGAGCGCGAAAGCCATTTCAACAATTTCTTGATTCGTTTCACCCATGCCGATAATGACGCCGGAGCACGGGGACATGCCGTATGTTTTCACCTTCTCCACCGTCTCAACGCGCTGGTCGTATGTATGAGTTGTAGTAATAGACGGGTAGTTCGCTTTGCTTGTGTTCAAGTTGTGGTTGTAACGGTGTACGCCCGCTTCCGCTAAACGTTCGGCTTGGCCGTCCTTCAAGATGCCCAAACAAGCGCAAATTTTGAGCGGCATTGTGTCACGGATTTCTTTTACCGCATCCACAACTTGATCCAGCTCCTTCTCCGTCGGACCTTTCCCGGCCGCTACGATACAATAGGTTCCTGCTTTGCGTGCCATAGCCTCGCGTGCTCCTGCAAGCAGCGTGTCTTTGTCGAGCAAAGTATATTTTTGAACCGGCGCCGTCGATACGATAGATTGTGAGCAGTAGCCGCAGTCTTCGGGACAAAGGCCGCTCTTCGCGTTGATGATCATGTTCAGCTTCACTTTTTTGCCGTAAAAATGTTTTCGCACTTGAAAAGCGGCCTGCATCAGCGGAAGCACCTCATCGTTGTCCGCTTCAAGCACGGCAATCCCTTCTTCAACCGTTAAACATTCGCCGCTAAGCGCCTTTTGGGAAAGCGCCGTCCATTCCAACTTTGCTGCATTTGTACTCATCATTCATCATCCTCCTAAGATTGAACTGCTAATGTTTGTCTGATCGTTGTTAATTGGATCATTTCTCGAACAGTACGGATCAACGTTTCCGTATTCGTTTCGTCATGTAAGCACGGAAACCGTCCGAGAAACTTTATGCCGCTGTATCGCTCAATCAGCTCCGCGTTCGTTGCAATGCTCGGGTCGTCATGTATTTCGGCTGATTCGCCGTCGTTTAAAATAAAGCCTAAGACCGGAATCTTGTACTGACGCAGAAACGACACAGTGAGAAGCGTGTGATTAATCGTACCGAGTCCCGAGCGTGCTACGATAAGTGCCGGTATGCGGAGCTCCGCGATCAAGTCCGCCACAAGCGCATCGTCGGTCAGCGGAACCGCGACGCCGCCTGCCCCTTCGATGAGCAGCGATTCGTAACGGTTCATTAACGGTTCACCAGCGGCGACAATCTCCTGCAAGGTTAGCGTTAATCCCGCCTGCTTCGCGGCGAGCAGCGGAGTTAGCGGGGCTTCAAATGTAAATGGCGCAACCGCCTCGGCCCGCTCATTCATTCCGGTGTACTGCAGCAGACGTTCTGCGTCAGAAGCGCCGCTGCCAAGAAGCGTGCCGGACTGCACCGGCTTCCAGACGCCGACATTCAGCCTCTGTGCGCGAAGGGCAGCGGCAAGCGCTGCCGTAACGACGGTTTTTCCGATACCGGTGTCCGTACCTGTCACAAATAATCCGCGGATCTGATTCATTTCACCCGGCCGCCTTCAGTGACGCTAACAATCGATTCCGCCAAAATATCCGTCATGGCATCAAGCTCTGCTTCTGTGCTGGCAAGCGGTGGAATGAACACGATGACATTGCCAAGCGGCCTCGTAAGCATGCCAAGCTCTCTCGCCCTTTGGCTCGTGCGTACGCCGATTCGTTCTTCCCAATTGTAAGGCTCACGCGACACTTTATCGCGCACGAGCTCGATGCCGATCATCAGACCCTGCTGCCGGATTTCGCCGACATGCGGACGATCCTTAAGCGCTGCAAGCTTTTGCGCTACAAATGACGCCTTCGCCTGCACGCCTTCAACCATGCTGCGCTCTTCAAACAGCTTCAAGCTGGCCAGAGCTACGGCGCAGCCAAGCGGATTGCCCGTGAAAGAATGACCGTGGAAAAATGTTTTCTGCTCGTGATAATCGGCATAAAACGCGTCGTACACCTCATCCGTCGCAAGCGTTGCAGCCACAGGCAAATAGCCGCCCGTAAGGCCTTTCCCGATTACCATCAGATCAGGTGCAACGTCTTCGAGATCGCAAGCGAACATAGCGCCTGTCCGGCCGAAACCAGTCGCCACCTCGTCAGCGATGAGCAGTACGTTATACTCGCGGCACAGCGCAGCCATCTCGCGTAAACAGCCCTGAGGCATTACTATGATGCCGCTGGCCCCTTGCACTATAGGCTCCACGATGAGCGCAGCGATCTCATCTGACCGCGTCTCAAGAAGATGACGCAAAGCTGTGAGTGTTTCTTGCTTCGCTTCAGCGGCACCGCCCTCATGACGGTAAGCATACGGATAAGGAATAACATGGGATGGAAAAAGCATGGGGCGGAACACGTCATGATAAAGCGGAATAGCGCCTACGCTGACCGCGCCGATCGTATCCCCATGGTACGCCTGCTTCATTGTAATGAACGTCGTTTTACCTCTTACCCCGCGATTGTGCCAATATTGAAATGCCATTTTGATTGCAATTTCGACTCCGGTTGCTCCGGAATCGGAGTAAAAAACTTTATGTAAGCCTTTCGGAGCGATCTCCGCCAGCTTCTCAGCAAGCTCGATTGCCGGTACATTCGCCATTCCGAGCAAAGTAGTGTGGGCGACCCGTTCTAACTGGTCCGTAATCGCCTGATTCAACTCCGGCACATTATGCCCGTGCACATTGAGCCAAACGGATGAAAAGCCGTCATAATAAGCTCTTCCCTGAACGTCATAGAGCCGGACGCCTTCGCCCCGTTCGATAATGAGCGGATCAGCGTCATTGTAATCTTTCATTTGCGTAAAAGGATGCCATAAGTGAGCCTTATTAATGGCTGCAAGCCGTTCATAATGCGGTGTCATCATAAATCACCATCCGTTAATCTTTTTGATTGTTAACCAAATTATTATCATTAAGGTTAACAATTGAATGTAGCCATTCTAGCAGACCAGACTAACGCTGTAAAGAGAATTCAAAGCGCAGCATAAAAGAAAAACATCCTGCACCCTTCAATGCGCGAGCCTGCGGATAAAACAACAAACACCCCTCTGCAATAATCACAGAAGGGTCATCTGACTAATTCGATATCTATTTGATTAATTATCCGAATACAAATTGTCGTCGTCAGCGATGCTTTGAATGTCCTCCGAGCTGATGCTGATGTAGCCGTATCCGTCTGCCTGCTGCTTCTTTAAAGCTTTCTCTTTGAAAAACTTCGGGCTGCCCTCGCCGGCATCCTCATCGTAAACGAGCAGGATGCCGTCCGTCTTGCGGAACAACAGCTCGTCCCGCGCCGTAAACTGCCAAATCCCGTTATACGGCTGGTTGCTGACCGCGGCGTAATAATCAACCCCTCTCAGCACCTGCTGATAAAATTCCTTTTTATCGTCCTTCCACTTTTCTTCCGGGTTGCTGTAAGCCGTAATAATCGAAAGCCTCAAATGAGGATATATTTCCTTGAGCGCGATGACGACCTCGCAAGCCCACAGATCAACGCCATACTGGCCCGGGGTGATGACCCATTCGAGTCCGTCTTCTATGAGCGGAATCAGCTTTCCTGTCAACGCTTTTTTAATATAAACGATGCCCTCATGCTTCTGGCTGAAAATATTAAGCTCATGCGCCCGATAGCCTGTTACGAGTAGATTTTTCATTTGTTCAACGCCTTTTCCAATAATTAAGGTTTACATCTCTCCAGTGTATGCTATAGTAGAAAAAATACAAATCTTATATTTACCTATTAATTTCACTAGGGGAGTTTAACGGCTGAGATGGAGCGCATTTGCTCCGGACCCTTGGAACCTGATCTGGATCATTCCAGCGGAGGGAAGTGGAGCAGAAGCTTTCATTCATGTCCGCTAGCCTTGTTGAACGTTAGACCCTTCATTTCCCTTCGGAAATGGGCGGGTCTTTATTTGTCTGCGGAGGAATGCTGAGGCAGGAAACCCCGTGCTGAATTTCGAACCCCTTAAGGAGGATCGTATCGATGAACGCTCTAAACAAAATACGGGAACAAAATCCGCTTATCCATAACATTACGAACATCGTGGTCACCAATTTTACCGCTAACGGCCTGCTTGCCCTGGGCGCATCCCCCTTTATGGCCTATGCCCATGAGGAAGTTGCCGATGTGGCCAAAATGGCAAGCGCCGTCGTGCTCAATATCGGCACGCTGGATGAGCAAATCGTAGAAGCCTGTTTGCTCGCCGGAAAATCCGCCAATGAACATAATGTGCCTGTCGTATTCGATCCGGTAGGCGCAGGCGCTACGTCCTTTCGCACCGCTGCCGCCCGCAGGATCATCGAAGGCGTAAAACTGGCCGTGCTGAGAGGAAATGTGGCCGAAGTCGCTAATGTCATCGGCGAGAGCTGGTCCATCAAGGGCGTTGATGCCGGCGAAGGCGAAGGTAACGCCATCTCTATCGCTCAGTCGGCTGCGCGCAAGCTCGGCTGTATCGTTGTCATTACCGGCAAAGAGGATGTTATTACCGATGGCAATACAACGTTCCTGGTGGGCAACGGACATCCGATTTTAACGAAAATAACCGGTGCAGGCTGCTTGCTTAGCTCGTTGGTCGGCGCTTTCGCGGCAGTCGGCGGGAAAGCCATGGTAGCGGCTGTGGCTGAAGCGCTCGCATTCTACGGTGTTGCCGCTGAAATAGCCTATGACCGTACTGCCGGGCAAGGACCGGGAAACTTTCAGGTTGAATTAATCAATCAATTAGCGCTTGTTTCTGCTGAAACGCTCAAGCAGAATGCAAAGCTTGAGCAGCTGCTGCCGTAATGCAACTATACGATCGAAGGAGATAATGAGATGAAAATATATAAAGCGTTAACGATTGCAGGCTCAGACAGCGGCGGCGGCGCAGGTATTCAAGCCGATCTGAAAACCTTTCAAGAGCTCGGCACATACGGCATGTCCGTCATAACCGCGGTTACTGCCCAGAATACGCTTGGCGTTCAAGGCGTCTATCCTATGGAGGCTGCGGCCATTAGAAGGCAGCTTGAATCGATTGGCGAAGACCTGGAACCTGCCGCACTAAAGACAGGCATGCTGTTTAACGGAGAAATCATAGAGATCGTGGCCGCCAAAATAAAACAGTTTAAGTGGCAGAACTTGATCATTGATCCTGTCATGGTAGCCAAAGGAGGCTCTTCCCTGCTCCAGCAGGAAGCCATTCAATCGCTCATCAAGTATTTGCTGCCGCTCGCGCTCGTGACTACGCCTAACATTCCGGAGGCTGAGCTGCTCGCGAGGATGCCTATCCGCACGCTCAGCAACCGGGAGGAAGCAGCCAAAATCCTGTATCAAATGGGCTCGCGTTATGTCGTCATTAAGGGCGGCCATGATACGGGCAGCGAACGGCTTGTCGACCTCATTTATGATGGGGAGCGATTCGACTATTTAGAAAGCAAGCGCATCGATACCCGTCATACTCATGGTACCGGGTGCACCTTCTCGGCTGCGTTAACGGCTCTTATCGCGCAAGGAAATTCAGTACCGGATGCGATTAGAACAGCCAAAGCCTTCATTCAAGCCGCCATTGAAGATCAGCTAGGGTTCGGCGGCGGCCATGGACCTACGAATCATTTTGCGTATCAGCGCAGGCTGCGCAGCGGGATGCATGACTAGGACAACATACAGATAACCATAACAAACGCCGCTTCCGTAACGGAAGCGGCGTTTGTTAATTATCCAAGCTATTCGGCTGTTTTCTCCTGACGCTAAACCTTTTCCAGCGCTGCTCGAGGAATGTCTAACGCGTTCATGGCTGACTCGATCATGCTGTCTCCTTGAGCATATTCGGCTTGCGGAGCGCTTTGAGACGCAATTGCCCTCTCCGGTACGATTCCAAAGCTCGTTAAGGATGCCGCTATGCTGCAAAGCAGTACGGACATACATAGCGCATTTTTGATCATTGACTGGTTACTTAGCGGTTATCCACTTTCTCCGGATAGAGATCATGATTCATGAGGCGATGCTCCGCTATTTGCTCGTATTTGGTGCCCGGCTGCCCCCAGTTGCAATAAGGGTCGATAGATATGCCGCCGCGAGGCGTAAACTTGCCCCATACTTCGATATATTTTGGGTTCATAAGTGCAATCAAATCATTCATAATAATATTCATGCAATCCTCGTGGAAATCGCCGTGATTGCGGAAGCTGAACAGATACAGCTTGAGCGACTTGCTCTCTACCATTCTCGGACCGGGAATGTATGAAATATAAATAGTCGCAAAATCCGGCTGCCCCGTCATCGGGCAAAGGCTGGTAAACTCCGGACAATTAAACTTTACGAAATAGTCCCGGTTCGGATGCTTATTATCGAATGCCTCCAAAATTTCCGGCGAATAACTGAACAAGTATTTTGTTCCTTGATTGCCTAGCAGCGTCACGCCTTGCAGCTCTTCCTTGCTTCTTCCTTCCATGACTTGTTCGCTCCTCTTGCTTTATTTGTATTAGACACCCTTCTTATTGCCCCATACCCAGGTATGAAGCTGCGGAAGCACGTGAACCCGATTCAATTCGGAATTCGGCATTACCTGCCCGATCAGCCATTCATAGCGCTCCACCAAATACGGAAGCATGAGCCGCGGCTCCGTTTCCTGCAAATTATCGTTGCCCGCCTGCAAATAAAACGGAACCTTCGGATAGCGCTGATGAACACGGGTCGCGTAAACGAGATCCTCATCATCGAATACGACCGTCTTCAGGCTGAATCGTACTGCCCGATCGCCCAGCTTGGCTACGATATCGTCGAGCACCGTCCAATCCGTCTCCATCCCGGAGCTTGGCGGCTTAGGCGATAAAGTCAGCTCGTCAATCAACCAAAACCAATCCTGCCAGCGGCTGCCTTGCGTCTCAAGAGCAACGCTTATCCCCCGCTCATGAAGCTCTTCAATTAATTCGCCCAGCTGGGGCAGCAGCGCGGGATTGCCGCCGGAAATCGTTACATGCTCAAATGCTTTGCCGCCGATTTCCTCTAGTTGCTCAATAATTTCATTCGCCGTCAGCATGCGAATATCTGCTTTGGCGCTGCCGTCCCAAGTAAATGCTGAATCGCACCAGGAGCAGCTGTAGTCGCAGCCTGCGGTACGAACGAACATCGTTTTCCGGCCAATGACCATGCCTTCCCCTTGTACGGTCGGTCCGAACACTTCCATAACGGGAATTCGTTTGTTAGTTTGCATCCAATCCCGCCGCCTTTCGCTTAGGACGGTAGATACAATAACTCGTCGGCGTTTCACGCAGGAAAACCTGAACGCATTGCGGACGATTAACCGTTCCGTCCAAATAGCGCTGAACGATCTCATAGATCGTGCGCGCCACCACCTCCGTCGTGGGGAAACGGTCGGGCTGCACGTCACTGAAGCTTTCCTTGTCGTCATTGAGCAAGGTATGATCGAACCGGTCATGGATAAGCCGCTTTATGATCGAAAAATTGACCAGAAAGCCGGCGGTATCGAGCTCATCTCCGGCAATCGTTACGTTTGCATAATACGTATGCCCGTGAAGCTGACGGCATTTACCGGCTTCCTCCACCGGTACAAAATGAGCGGCCGCGAACTGAAAATCCTTATTCAGCTCATAGCAATAGTCGTGCACAGCTGATGGATAAATCTGCTGCAGCATTATCGCTTCACTCCCCGGATGCCCTTGGCTAAATAATCGTCCAGCCCCTTTTTGCGAAGCTTACATGCAGGACATTCCCCGCAGCCATCGGCAATTATGCCGTTATAGCAGGTTAATGTCTTCTCCCTCACAAATTCGAAGGCGCCAAGCGAATCGGCCAGCTCCCATGTCTGCTCTTTGTTCAGCCACATGAGCGGCGTATCGATTACAAACGGATAATCCATCGATAAATTCAAAGTCACGTTCAGCGATTTCACGAATATATCCCGGCAGTCCGGATAGCCGCTGAAGTCCGTCTCACAAACGCCTGTCACGATGTGCTTCGCTCCCAGCTGCTTGGCAAGGACCGCAGCGAAGGATAGAAATAATAGATTACGTCCGTCTACAAAGGTTGAGGGCAGCTCCCCCTCCTTTTGATCAATTGCAATCTCATCCCTAGTAAGCGCATTAGGCGCCAATTGATTAAGCAGGGACATGTCGAGTATATGATGTTTAATATTAAGTTCTTTAGCAATATCCGCCGCGCAGTCCAGCTCGAGCTTATGCCGCTGTCCATAGTTGAACGTAACGGCCTCTACCTCCGAGAAGCGCTCCATCGCCCAAAACAAGCATGTAGTGCTATCCTGTCCGCCGCTGAATACGACGACCGCTTTTTCTTTTTTCATGCTGCATCTCCCTCTCTGGTTTGAGAAGACAGAGATCGCCTGACATCCTCCATATGTAGCTAAAAAACCAAAGAAACGGCGCGACCCAGTTAGAGACTGTTCGCGCCGAACGCAAAAACGACGATGTCACCTTTCGGGACAATCGTTTCGCATAGTTTTTTATAGAGGGAGTTCGCGAACCTCTCCCGGCAGCCGTTCATGTCATTTGACGAGGCTCCGGAATTTCTTCTTTAGTTGCTTATTCTCTAGTACTATAGCACAGCTCCCGCCGATTGGGAACAGACAGTATTTTACGGCATGCCTTATGCAGCCGCGCATCCTGCCGGTATACCTTATCCAGCTGCTTCTTCCAGCGCTGCGAGCGTCTGCAGGACATGATCGATCAGTACGGGAATGTCCTCCATTTGCTCCTCGTTAATTTTGCGGTTAAAGCCCAGCTCAATCCTATTGGAATAGACGGGCGCTTCCGCTCCAAACAGGTAGCTGATCGTTTGCGTCGGCGCCAACTCCGGCTCCCAGATACGCTTCACGATTTGTTCGACCTGCCCGCATTGCTCGGCGACATTGTTCACCTGCATATAGAAGCATATCCGCAGCGCGCAAGCCGGGGTCTCCCCCTTCAGCTCCAATATTTCAGCCGCCAGATCTTTCAGCGATGCGGCGAGCTGTATTTCTGCGGAAACTTTCGAGCGTCCAGCCAGTGTGAATTGAAGCGCAAACTCGCGCGACATAACAGCCAGCTCCAATCGGTCAATCCGATTTATAATATCGAGCTTCCGGTCCAGCGTATCCAAATCATAAAGCTGATTCTCAAATGCTACCTTCAAGTTTTCAAAAACGGTTGGATCAAACATGCGGCTTCCCTCGCTTTAACTGCTATATAAGTTCAATGAAAGAGCTCTATAAGTGTCGGCTCGTCATCGCGTGAAGTTATCCCAATGCGGATAAATAGCTGTATTGTATTTTCGCAGGAGATAGATGGCGGCCCTCAACATCCCATATGATACCATAATCATGGTTATCTTAGATATTCAACATTTACGTTTAGAAAATACTGGCCCGCATAAACAAAATAGAAAGAGACCAGCCTTCATCCCGGCTAGTCTCTCTAATTCATGCTTTTCCAAATACGCAGCTGGCTTTTTTCATCTTACTAAAGCCCTTTTAAATACAATAAAAGCGGCGACAATCCGAGCTCGCGCACCCCTTCTGCGACCAATCCGGCTATTTGGATGCCGCCCAGCTCTTGAAAGTGCGTATCATCCTGAGCGCCATCCGGAAAATGTATAAACTCGCCGGGGTATGCCCACATGAACAACGCCTTCGATGGCTCGTCGCCCAATTGCTCGTACAACGCTTTGCTCTTTGCTGCCAAATCGATAAGCGGCACGTCCAGCTCCGCCGCAAGCTGCTTCATGCCCAGCAAATAATCGCCATGCGTATCGATAATCCGCCCTAGTCCGTCAAACTTGCGGCGGTGCATCGGCGTGATGAGTACAGGCCGCGCTCCGCGAGCCCGTGCTTCCTCCACATAAACGGCCAGCATCTCCTTGTAGCTTCCGAATGGCTCCGTTGCCCGCTCCGCGTCCGGCTTCTCGTCATTATGCCCGAATTGGATCCACAAATAGTCGTTCGGCTTAATTTGCTCCAATATGACTGCGAGCCTGCCTTCATCGATAAAGCTTCTCGAGCTCCTGCCCGACTTCGCATGGTTGTCAATCGCCACATCCGTCTTAAAATATAAAGGCAGCATTTGTCCCCAGCCCGCATAAGGGAACGTTTCCTGATCAGTCACCGTCGAGTCGCCCGCCAAATAAATGGTCGTCGCTTGGTTCGCCTCATCAATTAGAAGCGAATTAATACGCGGGGCGATGCCTGAGAAGGCCAGCCGCAAACGCCCATCCGTCACTTTGACCGTAAAGTTGTGCACCGCGTACTGTCCCGCCGTGGTAACCGCCTTATGAAAAACCATACGGCCTGCGCCATATTTTAACGTCGTAGAAGTTGGAGCAATCGCATCGCCAATCGTTGCGGTAACCGTATAACAGCCGTTTGGCAGATCAACCGTAAATACAGCCTCCAGCGGTATGCAGAATGCGCCGCGCAGACGATCGGTCTCATCGCGACTGCGCGAGCTGACGCGCTCATTGGACTCGAAGCCGTAACCAGGCACTTCGCCGTAAACTGTGCTGGGCAGCACTTGTATATATGGTGGCGGCGGCGCACTGCCGATCCCAAAATCGAATTTGAACGATACAGTCATGAAAACACCATCCTATACGTGAATTGTCCTATTCGTAGAATAACAAATTACAGCAGGATAGGAAGTTAATAATTCGGTTATTTTGTTCAAAATTCCGACTCTCTGCGCTTCGATGATCAAAGAGTAACATGCTTTAGCTTCATTCGTTCGCCAGCCTTTGCAAACAGCGCGGCATTGCCGCTCGTCTACCTTCGAAAGTGGCAGCGCGTAACAGGAAATGACAAATGACCGCGGAAATCTGTCAAAGTTTGCGTTAGGCGTGGAATTCCGTATACTAATAGATAGGAATCATGCAGGAGCTACTTACTAATTGAGGTGACAGAAGTGGACGAATTGAAACAAGCCTATGAAACATTGGGGCTGCCAGAGCTTGCGGCCAAAGAGGAAGTGGAGAAGCGCTATACGACACTTATGCGCCAAGCCCGCTCCAGAGCGCAGCAGCAGAAGGCCGACGCGGGAAATGAGGAGGATGCTTTTGCGAAGATTACGCAAGCGTACCGGCTTATTTTGGAGTATGAGGATCGTAAGCTGACGGATGCATTCAACGAACAGGAATACGGCAAGTACAAGAAGATGGCAGGACAAGCTCAGAAAATGGACCATTTCTGGCGCTACTACAGGTTCCACACGATCGGCGCCATTGCAGCAGTAGCACTTATCATTTATGGGATTATCAGCTTTATGAATTACCGCGAAGAGCAGGAGCGGCTCGCAAACCTGCCGCCGGTTGATTTGAGCGTTTCCTTTATGGGCAATTACATGCTGAAGGAAGACGCGCCTAAAGAAGAGCCGATTGAAAAAGCACTTTTGACAGCGTTTCCCGAATGGAAAAGATTCACATCAATGTTAACCTTCGTTCCAGCAGATCAGCAAGCGCAATATGCTTATATGCAAAAAGCCGTGCTCATCCTAGCGACCGAGCATCCGGACGTTTACATTATGGACAGGAGTATTTTTGAGTGGGTTGGCACGCAAGGCATCCTCTTGAACCTCGACAATGACGTGAACGGCGAGTTTAAGCCGCTGATGAAGGACGGGCTTGCGCAGAAGCTGAAGACCGATGAAGATACGGAAGAGCATGTATACGGCATCGACCTAAGCAGCAGCGCACTCGTTGATCAGGTTCCGCTGTACAAGGAGAACATGATCATCGGGATCCGCCTTGACAGCAAAAACCCGGAAAAAGCGAAGCAATTCATTAAAAAATATTTAGCTACAATTAAATAGCTGTATTCAAAAAAGCCCGATTCCCGCAGCCATCTTGATGATGAATGCAGGAATCGGGCTTTAATTATTTTCAAGCTAGCTCTCGCCCAGATGCTTACGGACAATGCTTTCAATATGCTGCAAATGCTGCTTCATTCGTTCGGCTGCAAGCTCGGAGTCCTGCTCGGTAATCGCCTCGAATATCGCGGAATGCTCTCTGTAGAGGCGCTCCGCCACAGCTTCGTTCGCGTAAAGCTCAACCCGCCTGATATCATGGATCGCCGTTTCGATGTGATTCATAATCGATTCGAATAAGCGCACCATGATGGAGTTATGGGTAGCTTTGGCAAGCGTTAAATGAAACTGGAGATCTAATCTCTCGCCTTCGGCCTCGTCGTGAGCATTATGCTTCATCTCTTCGATTAGATCAGCTAACCGCTTCAAATCCTCATCCGTACGCTTTACAGCTGCTATTGCGGCGTTCGACACTTCCAGCGATTCGCGAGCCTCTAGCAGCTCGAGCACCGTTTTGCGGTTCAGGCGCAGAGACGCCAGCTCAGGAAGCTCCATATCAGCCGGGGCATTGCGAATGACGCGACAGCCGCCGCCCTGCCGGATGTCGATTAGCCCCATCGCTTTAAGCGCGCTCAAAGCCTCGCGTGTGGTCGAGCGCCCAACGCCAAATTGCTCGGACATTTGTTTTGTAGAGGGCAGCTTATCTCCTACCTTCAGCTTGCCATCCATAATTAGCCGCTTCACTTGCTCGGTAATCTCCTCGTAATGATTGCGCTTCGACAGCTTCTCTAGTTCTAAAGACGGCATGCCATGTCACCTCCCAAGCGTAAACGGTGCCCGCCTTCCTGCAGCGGCGTAACCCCATTCCCGGTTAACTAAATTTAATGCTGCCCGACTATCAGCGCATATACGATACCCGGCCCATGTACGCCGATGGTCAGATCATTCTCAATATCGGAGGAACGGCTTGGGCCGGAAATAAAATGAATACCGGCCGGCAGCTGCTCGCGTCCCGCTTCATCGAATGTGGCGAGCACCTCGCCGAGTCTCGTTTTCAACCGTTCGACCGGGATAATAATAAAGAGGACCGTCGGCAGCAGACTGACGGAGCGGCCTTTATTTGGAGCCGACAATACCGTAACCGAGCCCGTATATGCGACGGCATGATCTGCGATCACGATTCCAAAATCCGCTTCAGCGGCGCGCGCGCGCCAGTATTGCTCTGCATCCGTATTCCATACCGATACCTGTGCGTCCGTAAGCGAGCCTTCAAGATCGAGTGCATCCAGCTCCGGCTCGTTTTGACGAACGACGTATTTGGCGCTCATTTCCCCGGCTTTCTGTACGATAAAGGATTTCGCTTCATCCATCGATTGAAGACGGGCTACGTGGCCGCCTACGGAGAGGAAATTGTCGGTGAACGCCTGAGTCCTCTCCTCTTCCGTCCATTCGAACGTCTTCCAGAAGTCAGGCGCGCCCCGGAACGGATGCTGCGGCTTCTGGGTCATTCTCGGATGTCTAAGCTTGGCAGCGATATCGTTCATGAAATGCTCCTGCTTCGCGCGCGACTCCGCCTCAAGCTTTTCCAGCCACTCCTTATGCGTATCAGCCATGACCGTGTCCCCCTTTACCCTGTTTCTCTTCAAGCTCGCGCTTACGCACAAGCTCCTCCATCCGATTTTGCATCGACGGCTCCATCTGCTTGAGGCCCTGCTTCAGCTCCTGATCAAGCGTATTCCAGCGCTCGCGGAACGACTCCTTCGGCAAGCTAGGCGTAACGCGGTACGTATTCCAGCCTTTGAGCGGGCCGAGCTTCGTCTTGATGACACCGCTGCGGACGACAAGCTTCTGCCCTAGCTTACCCAGCCGAAGCACGCCGCCTAGGCGTGAAGAATTACCCATGACGGTGGCGAAGCCCTGCATGCCAATAGATTCGATTTTGCTGCCGTTCCCGCTCTCCACCTTGCGCCGCCGTAAATAGACGAGCATATCATGAAGCGGTATTTTGACCGGGCACGCCTCGTAGCAAGCGCCGCATAAGCTTGAGGCGTTGGCGATATCATCCCATTCGGCGATGTTTTTGTTCAAGGAAGGCGTTAGCACGGCTCCAATCGGACCGCTGTAGGTGCTACCGTATGCATGACCGCCGATGTGGCGGTAGACGGGACATGCATTTAAGCAGGCGCCGCAGCGAATACAATTGAGCAGCTCTTGAAACTCAGGATCGCCCAGCTGCAGCGAGCGGCCGTTGTCAATAATGATGATATGCATTTCGTCCGGGCCATCCGCATCCTCGCTGCGGCGCGGTCCGGTAATGCCGGACATATACATCGTCAGCTTCTGCCCGGTTGCCGAGCGCGGCAGCAGCGTAGCCATAACCTCCAGGTCAGACCATGACGGGATAATGCGTTCCATGCCCATGAGCGTAATTTGCGTCTTGGGAACGGTGGTCACCATGCGGGCATTGCCCTCGTTTTCAAAAAGCACCATCGAGCCCGTCTCCGCAATCGCAAAGTTGCAGCCCGTCATACCGATTTCCGCTTCCAGAAACTTCTCGCGCAGCTTTTTGCGAACGAAGCCTGCAAGCGCCGTTGTATCCGGAGGCAGCGTATAGCCCGCTTCCTTGGACAATAAATCAGCGATTTGATAACGGTTTTTGTGAATGGCCGGAATCACGATATGGGACGGCATTTCACCTGCAAGCTGAATAATATATTCGCCCAAATCGGTTTCTACTGCTTCAACCCCAATCGATTCAAGCGCATGATTGAGATGCAGCTCCTCCGATACCATTGATTTCGATTTGACGACTGACTTCGCTTTCGCATGCTCCGCAATATCAAGCGTCAGCTTAACGGCCTCCTCGGCTGTATTCGCAAAATGCACATGAACGCCGTTCGCCCGGGCATTGTTCACAAACAAGTTCAAATAATAATCCAGATGCGCGATCGTATGCAGACGGATTTGCTTCCCGCGCTCCCGCCACTCTTCCCAATTCCCGTGCTCATCTGTCGCTTTTTTCTTGCCGTTACGCAGCCGCTCTGTCGTAAACCGCACCGCTTTGCGCAAAAATTCGTCATTGAGGGCAAGATCCGCTCTTGCTTTTACAGTTGCCTCGCTCTTTGATCCAGCCATGCTTATTTCACCCCTTCGTATAGAAGCTCTGCCAAATGCATGACACGAACGGGCTCGTTGCGATAGCGCAGGTTGCCGGCAATATTAAGCAGGCACGCCATATCGAGACCGACTAACACTTCCGCTTCCGTCTCCAGCACATGATCGACCTTCTCCGTCACCATCGCCCCTGAAATATCGGCCATTTTGACCGCGAACGTTCCGCCAAAGCCGCAGCAATCCTCTGCGAACGGCAGCGGAACCAGCTCCAGTCCCTTCACGTTCTGAATAAGCGCGAGCGGCTCATCCTTGACGCCGAGAATTCTGCTGCCATGACAGGAAGGATGGTACGTCACCTTGTGAGGGAACGCCGCGCCGACATCCGTAACGCCGAGAACCTGCACCAGAAACTGTGTGAACTCGAACGATTTGCTCTGCAGCTTATTCGCGCGCTTCAGCATGACCGGATCATCCTCAAACAGCTTCGGATAATGGTGAATCATTCCCGTACAAGAGCCTGACGGTGAAATGACGAAGTCGCTGTCTTCAAAAGCATCCAAAATCGTTTTCGCCGATTCCCTCGCTTCCTTCCAATATCCGCTGTTAAAAGCAGGCTGTCCGCAGCAGGTTTGCACCGTAGGAAACTGCAATGAAACACCGTACTTCGCCAGCAAACGCACCATCGCTTCACCGACCCTTGGATACAGCGCATCGCTTAAGCAAGTAATAAATAATGAAACCTTCATTCCCGCACCCCTTCCGTCACTTATACATCAATTTTATCAGGTTATCAGACAAGTTTGTTAAAAAAATAATGACAAGAACGATGCTTGTAAGCACCTATTGGCGCTTACAAGCTCATAATAAATTTGAGCGCTGTAAGAACACCTAGGCGCTTACGGCTCTCTTTTGCACGTAATCAGATTGCCTGCAGACCCAATAAGCACCTATACGTGCTTTTTCGCTAACTCCCCCGTTTACAACAACGGCGCTGCGCTTCTGCTGAAGCCAGCGCCAACTATCCTCTATACCGTTGTGATGATAATTTGCTTTTCCTTAAGCTGCGACAGCAGCTCCGGGGATATACGGCCATCGGTAATAATGGTATTAACATCGCTCAAATCAGCTACATGCGTAAACGCTTGGACTCCAAATTTGCTGGAGTCGGCGAGCAAAATAACCTGATCCGCCATGCCTACCATTTTATGCTTGATGCGTGCTTGCAGCTCATTCGACTCGCTTATGCCGCGCTCCAAATGAACGCCCTTGCACGAGAAAAATGCTTTATCCACATGATACGCATCGAGGGAACGCTCTGCTAGCGGACCGACATAGGACAAGGATCGCGAGGCCAGAATGCCGCCGGTCGAGATTACCTCAATCTTCTCCTTGCTGCTTAGCTCCATCGCAACTTTAATGGAATTGGTAAGCACCGTCAGCGGAATATCCGGCATGCTTGCCGCCATATACCAAGCGGTCGAGCTGGCATCGAGCAAAATGCGATCCTTCGGCTGAATCATTTTAATCGCTTCCTCCGCAATCCGCCTCTTCTCGTCCGCTTGCGTAATCTCCCGCTCGAAATATGGAATTTCCGGCTGCTGATCCTTCACGCTAACCGCACCGCCATGGGAGCGGCGCAACCGTCCGGCTTGCTCCAAACGGTCAAGGTCTCGCCGGATTGTTTCCTCGGTCACCTGACATAGCTCGCTCAGCTCCGTTACCCGGATGCTGCCTCTCTCATTTACCAGCTGTACAATTTTGTCGTATCGTTCCTGGACCAGCATAGCGTACCTCTTTCTAACTTATATTTGAATTCGCCGTTTAAGCGATTCCCGTCGTTTGTTTAAATAATCCGTATGCGTTCTCCCAAGCTTCACGCTGCTCCGGTTCGTACACATCAACCGGGAATGACTCCCGGATGACCTTGCGCGCCTCCCAAATATCCGCAAGCTTGCCGCTGGCAATCCACTGCACGATCATATTGCCGATCGCGCTTCCTTCCACAGGACCTGCCCATACCGGCTTGCCGATCGCATTCGCGGTCCACTTGCACAGCAGCGTATTCTGGATGCCGCCACCAACCATATGAAGCCCGCCGAAAGTCTTACCTGACAATTGCTCCGTAAGCTCAAGCACGCTGCGGTACTTCAAGGCTAAGCTCTCCAAAATGCAGCGGACAATCGCTCCTGCATTCTCGGGTGCCGTCTGGCCCGTGCGCGCGCAATATTCCGCAATTCGAGCCGGCATATCGCCAGGATGAAGAAATAAAGGATCATCAGGATCAATGAACACAGCGAATGGCTTCGCCTCATCGGCGAGCTTAACTAATTCGGGAAAGGTGTAGGAAATTCCTGCACGCTCCCACGAGCGTTTGCATTCCTGCAAAATCCAAAGACCCATAATGTTTTTCAGTAAGCGATAGGTATTATAAGCGCCGCCTTCATTTGTAAAATTCAACTGCTGCGCCAGCTCGTTAATGACCGGCTCTTCTACCTCGGTACCCATGAGCGACCAAGTGCCGCAGCTTAAGTATGCAAACGACCGGTCAAGCGCAGGTACAGCCGCAACCGCTGAGCCTGTATCATGCTCCGCTACCGCATAGACTGGGACGGAGTCGATGCTTAGCTCCTCGCAAAGGGACGGCCGCAGGCTGCCAGCCTGTGCTCCCGGCTGGACAACCTTGCCGAACAAATCCGGCGATATGCCGATCGCGCGAATCAGCTCTTCATCCCAGCTGCGCGTTACCGGATTATACAGCTGAGTCGTCGTTGCATTGGAAAATTCATTAAGCATTTCACCGGTCAAAAAATAGCGGAGCAAATCGGGAATCATCAGAAAATGTTTCGCATCCCGCAATAGCGGCGAATCAGCTTTTTTCAAGGCCGCCAGCTGATACATCGTATTAAACGGTAAAAACTGAATGCCGGTCCGCTCGAATATGCGCTGCGAACTCAGCTTTTCGACGACCTCTTCCATAACGCCATCCGTATGATGATCACGATAATGGTAAGGATTCCCAAGCAGCTCCCCATTGCTCCCGATTAAGCCGAAATCGACGGACCAAGAATCAATAGCGATGCTCTCCAGCTTAATGCCGCGGTGCTTCACCTTAAGCAGCCCTTGCTTCAGCTCATGCAGCAGCCGTAAAATGTCCCACTGCAGCCGATCGCAGGTCTGTACCGGATCATTCGGGAAACGGTGCAGCTCCTCGACCTCGATTTTGCCGTCAATCAACCTTCCGAGCAGCGCCCTTCCGCTGCTCGCCCCGAGATCGTAAGCAAGAATGGTCACCAGCTGGCACCGCCCTTGCCTCTCACCAATATGTCTTTGCCGTAGCTGCTGCTCAGATAAGCTTTCATCGGATCAAGCGGCAAGCCCTGCTCTTCGCGGATCGCGTGCAGCAATGGCGTTACATCAAATTCGAATGCGCGGCGGACAGCATCCTCGGCACCTAGAACGTCATTGCGCTCAGCAGCCTCGTTTACTTCGTCATGGTTAATGAGAAGCGCCTTCGCGTATTGCGTTTGCACGTTCAGAACGGAACGCAGCATGGCCGGAATTTTTTGCTCAATATTGTGCGATTGGTCGATCATATAAGCGATGTTCTCAACATTGCTGCGAATAGCGGCATCAGAGTCGCCTGCAGCGCTTAGAATTTGATAGAAAATCAAGAACAGCTCATACGGATTAACGGAACCGACGATCAGATCGTCATCCGCATATTTGCGGCTATTGAAATGGAAGCCTCCGAGACGCTTCTCGTCAATTAAATAAGCAACGATATGCTCGATGTTTGCGCCCGGCAGGTGATGGCCTGTATCTACTAGCACCTCCGCTTGCGGTCCAAGCTTTTGCGCCAGATTGTAAGCCATGCCCCAATCCGCGAGATCGGTATGATAGAAAGCAGGCTCGAAGCATTTGTATTCAATGAGCATCCGCATTTCCGGCGTCAAAGCATTGTACATTTCGGTTAAAGCCTCTTGCATCCAAGCTTTGCGTTTACGGATATGGCCTTGACCCGGATAGTTCGTGCCGTCAGCGAACCACAAACTAAGATCGCGCGAGCCGGTCTCTTTGGCGATATCCACGCACTCCACTAAATGATCCGTTGCTTTCCGGCGGATCGCTGCATCCGAATTCGTTACGCTGCCGAGCATATATTCCTCATCCTGGAACAGGTTCGGATTGACCGCTCCAATAGATAGCCCAAGACTTTCCGCATGGCTTCTTAGCTTGCCGTAATCTTCTACCTTGTCCCAAGGAATATGAATGGCTACCGAAGGAGCAAGACCAGTCAGGCGATGCACCTGTGCTGCATCTTCGAATTTCTCGAACGGGTTACGGGGAACGCCTTCCTTCTGAAACACTTTGAAGCGTGTACCGGAGTCGCCATAGCCCCATGATGGCGTCTCGATTTTGAGCGCTTTCAATCTCGACTTCACTTCATTTATATTAATGCCTCTTGCTTGCTGCTGTTCTTCAAAAAACGCATATGCGCGGTCAGACATTACGAACACCCTTTCACATGTTTGGTTTATTATTTCAATGGATATGCCATCGTTGACATCAGCGTGTTCTCCGCTTGTGTCGAGTCTAGACGGCTGTATTGTACGATTATCGGAATATCGCTCAGCAGCTCGATGGCATAAGGAACGCCGATTGGAATCGGCGCCCCTTCCTTCATCAACGAGCTGGTGCGTATATGTTTCGTGCGTCTGCCCTGTACGACAACCATAATATCTTCCATCGGCTCGCGATCCTCGAAAAATATCGTAAAGCGAATAAGCGCTTCTTCCGAGGAACAATTCAGCACGCAAACCGATTCATGGCTGGTGAGCGCTCCCGTGCTATCCGGCGGAATAAAGCCGTCGGGTATATACCACTGCTTTTCGCCACGCGCTAGAAACATATGGTTCACCGCCTCCTAACGAGTGAACGCTGCAGGCACGCCGCCGTCAATCGTCAGCATGCAGCCTGTCGTTTTATCCGACTTGGAGGATGCAAAGAACGCAATGCCTTCTGCAATGTCGCGCGGATAGATGTTTACTAGCAGCGTCGTGCGTTTACGGTAATATTCTTCCAGCTGATCCGGTTCAATACCGTAAGCCGCAGCACGCTCATTGCGCCAGCTGCCGTTCCAAATCGCCGAGCCTTGCAAAATCGCATCCGGCAAAATCGTATTCACGCGGATGCCAAACTCGCCGCCCTCAGCTGCGATACAACGTGCCAAGTGAGCTTCAAGCGCTTTTGCTGCGCTGTATGCAGAAGCATTTTTTCCTGCGTATACCGAATTTTTCGAGCCGATGAATACCATGTTTCCGCCGATGCTTTGCTGCTTCATCAATTTGAATGCTTCGCGTGCCACGAGGAAATAACCCGTTCCGAGCACGTTCATGTTCAGGTTCCATTCCTTAAGCGATGTTTCATCGAATGGGCTGGATGTCGCAAGACCTGCGTTGTTGACGATAATGTCTACGCCGCCGTACGCAAGCGCGGATTCCGCATAAGCTGCAACGACCTGCTCCTCGCTTGTCACATCCATTTTAACAGCTGTCGCACGGTTATCGCCGTATTTCTCGTTTATTTCAGCAGCAACCTTCTGTGCGCCTTCAAGATTAAGGTCGGCAAGCACGACGTGCGCGCCTTCCGATACTAAACGGCGTGCCGTTTCGCTGCCGATACCGCCAGCGCCGCCGGTAATAAAGGCAACCTTGCGGGAAAATTCCGTTTCAGCAGGAGCAAGCGACAATTTGTAAAGCTCAAGCGGCCAATATTCTACGTTGTACGACTCGTTCTCGCTTAGCGATACGAAATCGCCGAGCGCTGTTGCGCCGCGCATAACCGCGATCGCACGGTGGTAAAGCGCGCCGCTCACTTGTGCCATTGCCCAGCTTTTGCCTGTATTGATCATGCCGATACCCGGAATAAGAATCACGCGAGGCGCTGCTTCGAACATTACGTCGCCTTCGTTTTTATTGCGGTCAAAGTAAGCTTTATATTGTTCTTTATAAGCCGCGATTCCTGCCGTCAGCTTCGCTTTCAAGCCATCGATGTCCTCTGCGTCAGGCGTCCAGTCAATGAACAAAGGAACGACCTTTGTGTGCACCAGATGATCCGGGCAAGCCGCGCCGACCTGGGACAATTGCGGTGAATTCTGTCCGCTTACGAACGCAAGCACGTCCGCCTCATCATCAAAAGTCAAAATCATTTTTTTCGCATCGCTGACTGCGCCGCGAATCGTCGGCATAACTTGTGCCGCCACACTTCTGCGAACATCCGCTTCCAGCACTTCGTACTTCACGCCGCCGAACAACGATGCTTCGTCAAAGCGGGATTCAATGAACGCTTCTGCTTCGGAAATAATTTTGATCGTTTGTGCATAGCATTCCTCGCTCGTCTCGCCCCAAGTCACAAGACCGTGCTTCTCCATAAGCACAAGCTCTGCATTCGGGTTTGCCAGAACGCCTTCCGCGATCATTTTCGAGAGGTTAAAGCCGGGACGAACATATGGAACCCATACGAAGCGGTCGCCGAAAATTTCTCTCGCAAGCGCTTTGCCGTTATCCGCGCAGCACAAGCTGATAATGGAATCCGGGTGTGTATGATCCACATGTTTAAATGGAAGGAAAGCATGCAGCAGCGTTTCAATGGATGCACGCGGGTGCTTCGAATCGATCATGCAGTTAACCAAGTAAGCAACCATTTCTTCGTCCGGCATTTCGGAGCGTTCGAACAATGGACGAATATCATCCATGCGCAAACCGGTAAAGTTGCCTGCCTTCATCGAAGCCAAATCCGAGCCGCTGCCCTTTACATACATGACTTCAACGTCACGGCCGCGGAAGTCCTTCACAGTTGTTTTGCTGGACGTGTTGCCGCCGCCGTAATTGCAAACCCGGCGATCTGCGCCAATTATGTTGGAGCGGTAAACGAGCTCTGCCAATCCGCCTTCAAGCTGTGCTGCTTTTTCGTTTTCCCATAAACTTTGTACCATGGATATACCTCCGAATTGTGTTTTGTTTTTGTTTGAATTGATCATAACATATTTGTTTGTTTTTGAATATATATTTTTCAAACACAAACGGAAATGATTTCGTGAACAAATTGATTTCGCACTCATTGTGTATCGGAATCGCCCCAATCGATAAAAAAAGATGCCCCGCAAGGTCAATTTGACCTTATGGAGCACCCTTTTTACAGCTCGTATAGAAAGCGGCCATCATTATAGACAGCGCAGCGTCACTTCAATGTCTTGATTGTAGTTTCCGAAGCCTTTGCCGAACAGCGTGACACCGCCGCAGTTTTTCGCTGTGGCGCTGCATGAAATGCGAAACAAAATTTCTTTGTCGTAGGCCAGCATTAGCTGCTCAATCGTAATATCCGACACTTGAATGCCATCGATGAAGGAGCCTTGCTTGTTGACGCGAATCGTCTTGATTAAGCCGTGATGAATGTTTTTGTACCACCAGTCCGGCGTATAAGTGCCCCTCGTGCTGCCAAAATCACCCGGATAGGTCCATGTGCCGATACAGGCGCCGTTTACCATAAACGAGATGTCGGATGGCAAATGGCTGACGCTGCAAGGTGTTTCCGAGCAAATCTCCATTGAAATTTCAAGCGATTCCGGCGTTTCATTATTAACCATGTAATTGGGAATCCGATATTCTACAAAGCCTGAGCCAAACCACAGCACCTTTGCGCTCACATGCTCCGGATCGGCAAAATACCGCGGATCGTCGCACATGCCGATCATTTGGGTATCGGACGCAAGTCCGCAGGTGGGCTTGATCTGGTACGACGAATAATGCCCTACCGGGAGCGAAACGCTATAGCGCTTCGATTCGTCCATGGCCGGCACATTTTTGAATAAAAGCATAGCTTGCGTTAGCTGCAGATGACAAATTTTTTGCATGCCGCGCTTGCCCGCCACACTTTCGCAGCGTACAATTCCCGCTTCCTCCAACATATGAATATGCCTCGTTACAATAGGAGACTTTATATCTAGCGCCTGCGACAGACTTTTAATATTCATCGGTTGAACGCTAAGCAATTCGATCATTTTTACCCGTGTATGTGATGAAAAGCATTCAAGAAACTTCATATTTCGACTGCTTACTTCCACTTCCATTGCTGCTGCCCCTTTACCTCTATCTAATTGCCACTCATTATATAACTAAAAAGTTATCCTTTCAATACTCGTCTTTCATTTCGCTTGACATTTATAATTGATTTCACTAAAATAAACGGCGTATACATAACTTATAAGATATTTAGTTACTTTATTAGTTATCTAAATACCCTTAGGAGGTAAAACATGAACTCATTCCAGTTTGTAAACCCGACTCACATCGTTTTCGGTGAGGGCACCGCCAGTCAAGTGGGCCAATTAGCCTCAAAGTACGGTAAAACCATTCTTCTCGTTTACGGCTCAGGCAGCATCAAAAAAACAGGCTTGTACGATAAAACGGTCGGCCTTCTTCATGAAGCCGGCATCAAGGTACATGAGCTTCCCAATATCGAACCAAACCCGCGCCTATCTACGGTAAACAAAGGGATCGACATTTGCCGTACAGAAGGCGTTGATTTCATTCTGGCCGTTGGCGGCGGAAGCGTCATCGACGCTGCCAAGGCGATTGCCGCAGGCGTCCTCTACGAGGGCGACGTATGGGATTTCTTCACAGGCAAAGCAGTGATCGGGAAGGCGCTTCCGCTCGGAACGATTCTTACGCTGGCTGCAACCGGTTCGGAAATGAACGGCAACTCCGTCATAACGAACTGGGAGGAAAACCTGAAACGCGCTTTTGGCAGCCCTTATACGTATCCAAAATTTTCGATACTTGATCCAACGCTTACGTACACCGTGCCTCGCAATCATACCGTTAACGGCGCCGTCGACATTATGTCGCATGTCTTCGAGCAGTATTTCAGCTTAACCGAAAATACGCCGCTGCAGGAGCGCTTCTGCGAATCCATCCTGCAAACGGTCATCGAAAATGTAGAGACCGCGCTTGAGCAGCCGGAGGATGCCGCTGCCCGCTCCAACCTAATGTGGTGCGGCACAATGGCTTTGAACGGCGGACTCATTAGCGTCGGTATGACCAATGATTGGGCTTCGCACGGCATTGAGCATGAAGTGAGCGCGATCTACGATATTCCGCACGGCGCAGGGCTTGCTGTTATTTTCCCTAACTGGATGAAATACGTGCATGAGGAGCGGATTGACCGCTTCGTTCAATTTGCGACTCGTGTATGGGGCGTGAATGCGGAAGGCAAAACGGATAAAGAAATTGCGCTTGAAGGCATTCAAGCGACACGGGATTTCTTCACGCGAATCGGCGCCGAGTCACGTCTCGCCGACTTTGAGATCGGAAGCGACAAGCTCGATCGCATGGCTGAGGAAGCCGTTCGTTACGGCGCGATCGGTTCATTCAAGCGCCTAGAGAAACAGGATGTTAAAGCTATTTTAGAATTGTCACTATAACTGGAGGTCATTTATAAATGACGATTGCACGGACTGAGTCCACCACATTAAGCAATGGCTTGAAGATGCCTTGGCTCGGCCTTGGCGTATGGAAAGTTAAGGATGACGGCGAAGCGGAAAGAACCGTTGCCGCTGCCATCGAAGCAGGCTACAGAAGCATTGATACGGCAGCAGCTTACAATAATGAAGCAGGCGTTGGAGCCGGCATACGCAACAGCGGCATCGCGCGTGACGAAATTTTCGTAACGACAAAGATTTGGAACGCGAATCAAGGGTACGAATCCTCGCTTACGGCATTTGAGGAAAGCAGACGAAAGCTTGGTGTCGACGTCATCGATCTGCTGCTCATTCACTGGCCTGTCAAAGAGAAGTATACCGAAACGTGGCGTGCGCTTGAAAAGCTTTACCGTGACGGCTATGTGCGCGCAATCGGCGTCAGCAACTTCCAAGTTCATCATTTGCAGGATATCATTATGACCGGCGAATTTATTCCGATGGTCAATCAAGTGGAATATCACCCTCTGCTTACCCAACAAGAGCTTCGCACCTTCGCAAAGAGCAGCAACATTCAGCTCATGGCTTGGAGCCCGCTTATGCAAGGAAACCTGGATCAGAGCGTTCTCACAGAGATCGGCGCCAAATACGGCAAATCTCCTGCTCAGGTTGTGCTGCGTTGGGATCTTCAGAATGAAGTCGTTACGATTCCAAAATCGGTTAATCCGGTTCGCTTGCAGGAAAACGCCGATATTTTCGACTTTGCCCTGACCCCAGAGGAAGTCGCTCAAATCAGCGCGCTTAACCGCAATCACCGTTTCGGGCCAGACCCGGACAACTTTAATTTCTAATTCAATCGCAATACAAAATAGGGCAGTCCGCATGTAGTTGATTCTACACGAGGACTGCCCTATTTCAATCTTTAACGTATTTATTTGGTATTGAAGGCCCGAAGTAGAGTGTAACGATTCAACCTCACTAGATGCGCTTCCTGCAAGCTGCGCTTAAGCAGTTCCGCATCAACGCCCAGCTCCTCTGTCGTAGACGGTCCGCCGACCTGCTTCAGCCATCCTCGAATCGTCTTCTCGTCCGGAAGCGCAGCAATCGCCTCTCGAACCTTGTTCGGGTTAGCCGTAAATGCAAGACCCGACTCCTCTGCCGCAAGACGGTGATAGAGCTTGGAAATTTCCGCGCACGCGACGCCGACCTTCGCGCCATGCAGCAGCTGTCTTTTGCCAAGACGGATATATTCCATTTCCCAGAAATGCGACAGGTGATGCTCTGCGCCCGATGCTGAATGCGACTGGCCGAACAGCAGCATAGCCAATCCGGACTCTATTAACGCTTCTATTAGAATTCGAACGCCTTCCTGATCGCGGCTTGCGATTTGCGGGGCATGCTCCACGCACTTATTAAGCGCAATCCGCGTAATTTCAGCTACATCCTCGGAATAGGGCTCACCGCCCTCCGATGCGCCAAAGCTCCAATCGAGCAACGAGGTATATTTGCCGAGCATATCGCCAAAGCCTGCCGCTACCATCGCAGCAGGAGCATTCGCAAGTATTTCCAAGTCTGCAAAAATCGCATCTGGACCAATAGCGGCAATCGTCTTCTTCTCGCCGCGAATGATGATCGGAGCACCCTTGGAATTGAATCCGTCCACGGACGGCGCTGTCGGTACGGATACGAATGGAATGCCCGCTGTGTAAGCGGCATATCTGGAAATATCATGGATCGTTCCCGATCCGGCCGCAATGACGACCTCAGCTCTATACTGCTGAATATCAAGCAGAAGCTGTACGATCGAAGCTTCATCGGCAATAACATCGCCTTGCCGGTCAGGCTTTATATGCGTGACATGAACGGAGATGCCAAGCGCTTCTGTCTGTTCTTCCAGCTTTTTTCCTGCGATGTCATAAGTAATCGCGTCCGCCGCGACAATGACGCGGCTGTACCGCCGCTCCTTCAAATAAGGAGCAACCGCTTGGACGGCGCCCGCTTCAACCAGAAGCGGATTAATTTCAATCGAACGTAATGTTTCTTCATCGAACCCTACGGCAAGCTGCTTGACTCTATCCATTAGAGATGACAATAATTACGCCTCTTTTCGTTTTTGATATGTTTTATTTTGCTCTTGCGAAGCGCTGCCTGTCAACCTCCGTTATACGCTGCCGGCTACCTCACACGATCGCTATACTAAGAGCGATCCGCCACCTGGTTTTCATAATGATCCACACGCTCAGTTTATCTATCAAGAAATCGATTATTTTGGAAATCGTGAAAAGCAAAGAAGATGCATCAGCAGTCTGCACTGCTAAAACACCCCCAATGGTAAAATAAAACGAAACAAAATACATTTGAAGCTATAGCTCTATTACTCGTTTAAGTGCATCCCAAAACAGCAGCTATTTGCCTGCAGCTTCCTTCATAAAGTCGGCGATCAGCACTTTTTTGCCGATTTTGGCGCTTTCGAGAGCGGCGAGCACCATCGCCATGCTGTAAATATTGTCGCTGCAATCCGTTTCCGGCTTACGGCCTTCCTCAAGCGACGCGAACATATCGTCCAGGCAGCCCTTATGAAAGGTGTTCGCCATTTCCGGAAGCTGCGTCTCTACCCGCTCATAATCACGGATGAATTTGCTGCTCTGATCGCCGGAAGCCACGATTTCCGCATACGGATTTCCATGACCGTCCCAAATCGCGGTGCCATGCTCGCCGGTTACACGCCAAGCTGCCTCCCATGAAGTAGGCGCGCCCTCCGCGCACCACGAACCGCGATAATTAAATACCGAACCGTCGGACATTTCATAGATGCAAATCGCCATTGCATTTCCTGCATACCATGAGCCGGGAGGATTAAACTCCAGGCAATAAACGGATACCGGATTTGCCCCGACGATATATCTCGCTTGGTCGAAGGTATGAATGGCCATGTCCAGCAGCAAAGGGCTTTCCATCGCATCGCGGAAGCCGCCAAAATGCGCGCCTAGGAAGAAGTCTGCGCCTACAAAACCCGGCTTGCCGATCGTTCCATCCGCGATCAGCTTGTGAAAGGCGCGTATGCGCGGATCAAATCTGCGGTTTTGCATAACGGCATGCGTCCTGCCTGTCTCCTCAGAAATCCGCACGATAGCATTGCAATCGTTCATCGTTTCCGCAAGCGGCTTCTCGCCAAAAACGTGACATCCGAGCTCTAATGCAGCAGTACTAATCGTATAATGGCTTGCCGGAATCGTGACATCGAATACCATCGTAGCCCCTGTCTCCGCGATCGCTTGTTTAATATCGGTAAAGGTAGGACAATCAAGTCCCTTGCGTTCGGCCATTGCCTGCGCAAATTCTTCTTTGATATCGACAAGTCCAACGATTTCCGTATCTTCCCTGTCCTTCGCATAGTCCACCCAAGTATTCGCCATGCCTCCGCAGCCGGCGACAACCACCCGATGCTTTATTGTCATTGTGTGTTCTCCTCGCTTCCGTTTCGTTTCATTAGACTGGATTCGGTACAAAATCGCCGCCGCGACAGCGTTTCAAATAGTTTAGGGCATGCACCTGTCCCGTCATTTCCAACTCACCTTTGTAGACCGGATCATGCCATCCCTCAATATCGATCGTTCCTTTGTAGCCATTCTGTCTCAATATCGTAATAATATCCGACCAGTTGCTGTCGCCGAAGCCAGGCGTCCGATGCCATACAAACTGCTGTTTACTGTGCACGCCATGCTCTTTTACAATATCCCATGCAATCGTTGCGTCTTTGCCGTGTACGTGGAACACCTTGTCCACCCATTTGCGCAGCTGCGGAATCGGATCGATTAAGCTGACCATTTGATGGCATGGCTCCCACTCCAGTCCGATATTGTCTTCCGGCACCGCATTAAACATAAGTTCCCAGGCTGTCGGGTTATGCGCAATATTCCAATCGCCGGTTGCCCATGTACCGCCCATATCACAGTTTTCAAAAGCGATCCGCACGCCTTTATCCGCTGCTCTGCGCGTCAGCTCTCCGAACACTTCCTTAAACTTTGGAATCGATTCATCAATCGGTTGACCCGTCAGCCGGCCAGTGAATCCGGATACAATATCAGCTCCGAATAAATGCGCATGATCGATAAGCCGCTCCCAGCTGGCAAGCGTATCTGCGTTATTTCCTTCGCCTGTCAGCGGATTTCCGAAAACGCTTACAGCGGGCACTGCAAAATCATGCTCATCCGCAAGCGCTCTTACCCGCTTAGCCATTTCCGCAAGATCCGTGCTGCCAGTCGTTTGCCAAAAAGTTAAGTTAAACGATTCGAAACCATGCTTCACAATTTGCGGGATGACTTGATCTGCGTTTCCGCCGCCTACAAGCGTTCCGATGCGTAATTTGTTTTCCATCCTTGTAAATCACTCCAATATTGTCTTATAGTATTGCTAACAACTTCATTATAGCCAGGAGTTTAGCACAATTCTCTACACAATCTTGCGTAAAACTAGTCGAATCTTGTGATGGCGGTGCAGAAGATGACCTATCCAAAGGAGCTTTGGGAAAATACCAGACTCGAACATAAATCATATCCGATTCAGCTGTTTCAAAATCGCTGTCATGATGTAAAGCCTAATGATTGCATCCTCTATTTACATTGGCATGAGCATTTCGAAATTATCGTCATGAGGGAGGGAAGCGCATTATTCCATATCGACAGCCGGCCTTATATCGTTAATGCCGGAGATGTCATCATCATACCGGGCGGAGGTCTTCATGTCGGCTATGCGCTTCGCTACGAAAATGTCCATTATGATTGCGTCGTCTTAAACGCTTCTCTCTTCAACGACTGGGTCCATGATCCCGTGCACGCTCAATTTGTCGCTCCTTATCTGGAGGGCCGCCTTCACTTTCCCATAAAACCGGCGGAGCAGGATGAGAGCTGCCTTTGTTATTACCCGCTGCTCGACGAAGCGATAGCCGAGCTTGCCGCGAAGCCTCCTGCCTATCAGCTCGTCGTGAAGTCGAAGCTGCATGTCCTGTTTACTTTGCTTTCCCGCACCTTTATGGAGCAGCAGCTTGCAGGTAAGCCGGCAGAGCCGTACTTCGTTAATCGCGATCGCTTTAAGGCGCTTATTCAGCGTATCGAATCGAATTTTTGCGAAAAAATATCAATTGAGCAAGCAGCCAAACAGGTCAGCCTAAATCCTTACCACTTCTGCAAGCTGTTCAAAAAACTGACCGGCCGCACCTTTGTCGAATACGTAAACGTAAGCCGCATGAACGAGGCCGAGCGGCTGCTCCGCGAAAGCAATGATACCGTCACTGAAATCGCGGCTCTGGTCGGCTGCGAGAATCCGAACTATTTCACGAAGCTGTATAAGCAATATAAAGGCATGACGCCTTCGCAGGCGCGGAAGAAATGAGGGAGCAAAGCAAGCCCCTATTCCTTATTTCTAAGGAAGCTTGCTTGCTCGGCTTCATCGTATGCGCTTGAACCAACTTCCCTTTAAGCAGCTTACCATTTACTGGTTGCCTCGCTCTGGTCAAGTCCATATTTATGTGTAAAATCTCATCCGTGTTATCTGAAATGATGCTAACGAGTTTTACGCCATTCGTGGTATGAAGACATATCCATGAATTTACGGCTAGACT